>JAHAFI010000033.1 GCA_018374355.1 Clostridiales bacterium | reverse complement strand
ACAAAATGTGATTACATCACATTTTGGCGCTGTATGTCTCGGGATTTCCGCGCAAACTGCGCGAAAACACCTCGCGGAATATTACCAGTGAACAGTAACTTTTTTTCACCCTTTTTTGGGAAAGAGCAGATTCCATTCTTGCCAGAATGTCGGGAGTCATGTAAAATAATTGGTAACTGTTCAAAAGAAAAGGAGTAGAAAAAGTATGAGTATATTAAACGTCGAACATCTTTCCCATGGATTCGGTGACCGGGCAATCTTTCATGATGTGTCTTTCCGGCTGCTGAAAGGGGAACACATCGGTCTGGTAGGAGCGAATGGAGAAGGAAAGTCTACGTTTTTTAAAATAGTAACTGACAAAATGATGCCGGACGAGGGAAAAATCGAATGGTCAAAAAATGTGCGGGTAGGTTATCTGGATCAGCATGCCGCATTGGAAAAAGGGATGACCATCCGCGATGTGCTTTCCTCTGCATTTTCTTGGCTGTTTGAGATGGAAGAGAAGATGAACCAGATTTGCGACCGGATGGGAGAGGCATCTGCTGAGGAGATGGAAGTGATGATGGAGGAGCTGGGAACTATTCAGGACCTTCTCACCATGCACGATTTTTACGTTATTGATTCTAAAGTGGAGGAAGTGGCGAGAGCGCTGGGGCTTCTTGAGTTGGGGCTGGACAGTGACGTAACGGAGCTGTCAGGAGGACAGAGAACAAAAATCCTTCTGGGAAAACTGCTGCTTGAAAAACCGGATATTCTGCTTTTGGACGAGCCTACCAACTATCTGGATGTCCAGCATATTGAATGGCTGAAACGCTATCTGACAGAGTATGAAAATGCCTTTGTCCTGATCTCCCACGACATTCCCTTTTTAAACAGCGTGGTAAATATCATTTATCATATGGAAAACCAGAAGCTGGAACGGTATGTGGGCGATTACGAGCATTTTCAGGAAGTGTATGAGGTGAAGAAAGCCCAGCTCGAGGCGGCCTACAAGAGACAGCAGCAGGAAATCAGTGAGCTGAAGGATTTTGTGGCGAGAAATAAAGCGAGAGTTTCCACCAGAAATATGGCTATGTCCAGACAGAAAAAGCTGGATAAAATGGAAAAAATTGAACTGGTGCAGGAGAGACCGAAACCGCAGTTTTTGTTCCGTGAGGCAAGAACCGCCGGAAAGCAGTTGTTCTGTACGAAGGATCTGGTGATCGGATATGAGGAGGCTCTGTCCGTTCCGCTGAATCTGGAGATGGAGAGAGGGGAGAAGGTGGTTCTTACGGGAGCCAACGGAATCGGAAAAACCACATTGCTGAAAAGCATTCTGGGGCTTATAAAGCCGCTGGAGGGCTTTGCTCAGTTAGGGGATTATCTCTATATCGGATATTTCGAACAGGAATCTTCCACAGATAATACCCAGACCTGTATTGAGGAAATCTGGCAGGAATTTCCGTCCTATACCCAGTATGAGGTGCGCTCTGCTCTGGCAAAATGCGGTCTTACCACAAAGCATATCGAAAGTCAGGTAAGAGTGTTAAGCGGCGGGGAACAGGCAAAGGTGCGCCTGTGCAAGCTGATCAACCGGGAGACGAATCTTCTGGTGCTGGACGAGCCTACCAACCATCTGGATGCGGATGCAAAAGAGGAACTGAAAAGAGCGCTGAAAAATTATAAAGGAAGCATTTTGATGGTATGCCACGAACCGGAGTTTTATGAGGATGTGGCTACCAGCGTATGGGACTGCTCCAAATGGAGTACAAAAAGGTAGATCCGGGGCAGTCTTTCAGACGGTAACAGGGGAAACATGGGAAGGAAGGGAAAATATGGAAGAAAAAAGAGTCTGGATACAGGCAATGAAAGAGAATATCGGAAAGGTTCTGGTGGGAAAAGAGAAGGTGATTGATCTGGTGCTTACGGCTCTCGCAGCGGGCGGTCATGTGCTGTTGGAGGATGTGCCGGGAACCGGAAAAACCATGCTGGCAAAATCGCTGGCCCGTTCGCTGGATGCCTCCTTTGGAAGAATTCAGTTCACACCGGATTTGCTGCCTTCCGATGTGACCGGAATGAATTATTTCAATCAGAAGGAGAGCGAATTCCAGTTCCGTCCGGGACCGGTTTTTGCCCATATCATTCTGGCGGATGAGATTAACCGTGCCACCCCCAGAACACAGGCCAGCCTTCTGGAATGTATGGAAGAGCGTCAGGTGACGGTGGATGGCGTTACCAGAAAGCTGGAGGAGCCGTTTTTTGTTATTGCCACCCAGAATCCGCTGGAGACAACGGGAACCTTTCCCCTGCCGGAAGCTCAGTTAGACCGTTTCTTTATGAAATTATCCATGGGACTTCCGGAAGAAAAAGAGGAGCTGGGAATCTTAAAACGGTTTCTGAAGGAGCAGCCCTACGAAGGGCTGGAGCCGGTATGCACAAAGGAAAAAATTCTGGAGACTAGAGAAGCGGTGAAGCAGGTATTTGTGCATCATGAGCTTTTGGAATATATGGTTGCCCTTACACAGGCAACCCGGAAAGACAAAGAAATCCTGTCGGGAGTAAGCCCCAGAGGAACGCTGGCGTTGCTTCATGCGTCTCAGGCGTATGCATGGATTCAGGGCAGGGACTACGTTGTGCCGGAGGATATCAAAAGCGTGGCTGTTCCCGTGATGGCTCACCGTCTGGTGCTGTCCAGAGGATACGGAAGCGCTTTGACGGGAGAAAACAGAATCCGGGAAATTCTGGAGAAAATCCCGGTGCCTACAGAGGAATGGGAGAAAAGATAAATGACGATCGTGGTAATTTTAGCAGGGGCTTTTCTGATGAATTACCTCCTAAATGCAGCGTTTCGTGAGTTCTGGAAAAGAGAGCTGGATGCCAGTGTGGAATTTCAGAAGGAACCGGCTCTGGAGGGAGGGGAAGCCTTTCTCACAGAGACCATCACCAACAAAAAATGGCTGTTTCTTCCCCTTTTGCAGGTGGGATTTCAGATACACCGCAATCTGTGGTTTGCGGACGGGGAAAATACCAGTGTATCGGATCAGTGCTATAAGCGGGATATTTTTTCCGTGGGCAGCTATCAGAAAATCACCAGAACCATACCTTTCCGCTGTACCAAAAGAGGATATTACGAGCTGGAAAATGTGGAGCTTGTCACGAGAAGTCCCCTGATGACGAAAAAATATTATGAAACATTGAAGCACCCGGATCATTTTTATGTATATCCCCGGCTGGTGGAGGAAAGGCTTCTGGAAATTCCTTTTCAGAAGGTAATGGGATCTGTGGTGACCCAGAGGAATCTCTATGAAGACCCCTTTGAATTCCGTGGAATCCGGGAGTACCGTCCCACAGATCCTATGAGTAAAATCAACTGGAAAGCTTCTGCCCGGACAGATCAGTGGATGGTCAACCTCTTTGACTCCACATCGGCGCAGGAAGTGCTCCTGATTTTGGATGTGGAGGACGAAACCATCTGGAAATTTGACGATATTCATGAGGAGGGCATCCGTCTGGCGGCTTCCCTTGCAGCAAAATGCATCCAAAACGGTATTCCGGTGGGAATCCGTACCAATGGAAGAGATGTGAAAACCCGGGAATTATTCCGTTTGGAGGCAGGAAGCGGAAAGCAGCAGGTGCGAACCGTCAATGAAGGCCTAAGCCGGATCGATCTGGTACAGAAAGCAGAAAAAATGGAAATCCTCCTCAGCAGGGAGCGGGAATTTATGGATAAAACCCACAGAACGTATGTGATGATTTCCAAAAATCAGAGAAATACCTGCTATGAAGGATTTATGGAGCTTTTGGGACAAGGAGCGGCAGGTATCTGGATTGCGACTTTATATCGTGAAATGGAACTGACGATTCCTGAAAATGGAAAGCTGCCGGTTCTTCGCTGGGAGGTGGAAAAATGAGGAGATATGGGCTGAAGGGTCTGGAAATTTTCCATGGATTTCTTCTTTTATCGGCTTTTTACTGTGGAGTGATGCAGGCGGTGAACCGTCAGGCGGGAACGGTATTCTATAAAAGTCTGATATTCATTCCCGTTGTGGCGGTGCTTTCTATTTCCATAAAGAAGGTCCGCTTTTTATGGCAGTATTTTTTACTGGCGCTTTTCGGAGGAATTCTGGCTGTATTGGCAGCAGGACAGGGATTTTCTGGAATCCTTGTGGGCACCTGTGTGGGAGGCGCAGCGATTTCCTATTTTATTGCAAGGGCAAAAGGGGAGAACTGCTGGCTGGACATTCCTGTATATCCGTGGCTGATTATTTATCTGGCTCTGTATCTTCTGGGAAGTCATTTGGAAAATGATTTCCTGATGAAATATAGTTCCATGGGAGCAGGCCTGTATTTTCTCACAGTCAATTTTTACATCAATCTGAAAGAAACAGAAATTTTTGTACGAACGCATTCCAGTCTGGAGCGCCTTCCGGTGAAACGGCTGGGAAGAATTAATCAGGGAATGATGTGGATGCTGACAGGAATCACTGTGGCAGCCATGATTGCATCCCCACATCTGGGAATTGAGGAAATGATCCGTCAGGCAGGTCGGGCGATTCGATGGGTAATTGCATGGCTGTTCAGCCTTCTTCCTTCGGGAGGAACCGTTGCTTTGGAGACGGCTGCTGAAAGTGCGCCTCAAATGCCTATGGGTGAGAGCGGAGCGCCCTCGGCTTTCTGGGTGTTGTTTTATAAGCTTCTGGATCTTTTAGGATGGATGCTGGCAATAGGTCTGGTGCTTCTGGTGATTTGGCTGGTTTTGAAACGGATTTATCTGCTGTACCGCAGTTTCTATACACATACGGAGGACAATGGAGATAAGATTGAACGGCTGATTGCTTCTCCCTCTATGGTGAAAAAAAGGAATCTTGCAAGAGAAAAGAAGGAAAATCTGTTTTGGGACAGGTCTGCCGATGCAAGGATACGAAAATATTATAAGAAAAAAGTGCTTCACGATCTGCAGGAGGCACCGCTGCCTTTCTGGACGCCTAGCCAGATGGAAGAAGGGGTGGAACTGCCGGAAGAGGATAAAAAGAAATTTCATGATTATTACGAAAAGGCTAGGTATGCGAAAGAAAACTGCAGCAGAGAGGAAATGCAGGAGATGCTGAACCTTAGATAGGCGGATTACGGATTACAGATTACAGTTCAGCTTGCTGCTGCCCCGCGGGATGTATCTTTTGGTTGCATCCCATTTTATGAAGTGCTATAGTGTATAAAGATTGCTGGTCAACCCTTGAGCAGCAGTGAAAACAGATTTTAAAGGAGCATTTATCCATGAAAACATCGGATTTTTATTATGAGCTTCCACAGGAGCTGATTGCACAGGATCCTTTGGAGGACCGTTCCGCTTCCCGTCTGATGCATTTGGACCGGGAAACGGGTGAATTGGAGCATACGGACTTTAAACATATTTTACAATATCTGAAGGCAGGAGACTGTCTGGTGATCAATGATACGAAGGTAATTCCGGCACGACTGTATGGCCATAAAAAGGACACAGGAGCCGTGATCGAGATTCTGCTTCTCAAAAGGCGGGAAAATGATATCTGGGAATGTCTGGTGAAACCGGGAAAGAAAGCCCGTCCCGGCGCTGTGATCACCTTTGGCGACGGAATTCTGACCGGAGAGATTCTGGATGTGGTGGAGGAAGGAAACCGCCTGATCCGTTTCCAATACGAAGGGATTTTTGAGGAGATTCTGGATCAGTTGGGGGAGATGCCTCTGCCTCCTTACATCACCCACAAATTACAGGATAAGAACCGTTATCAGACAGTGTATGCAAAAAATGAAGGCTCCGCTGCCGCACCCTCCGCAGGACTTCATTTTACGGAGGATTTGATGGAGCAGGTGAAGGCTATGGGTGTACAGATTGCCCATGTGACTCTGCATGTGGGACTGGGTACCTTCCGTCCGGTAAAGGTGGATGATGTGGCAAACCATCATATGCATTCGGAATTTTATGTGGTGGAGGAAGAACAGGCAAAATTGATCAACGATACAAAGAAAAACGGGGGCAGAGTCATTTCCGTGGGAACTACAAGCTGCCGTACACTGGAATCTGCAACCGGTGAGGATGGTATCCTTCGGGCAGGAAGCGGATGGACGGAAATCTTTATTTATCCGGGTTATCGGTTCAAAATGATCGATGCCCTGATCACCAATTTCCATTTACCGGAATCCACTCTTTTGATGCTGGTGTCAGCGCTGGCAGGGAAGGAGAAGATCATGCATGCCTATGAAGAGGCGGTGCGGGAGAGGTATCGGTTCTTTAGTTTTGGGGATGCCATGATTATTTTGTAGTATAATAGATAAGAAAAGAGAAACCCTGAGAAGGTTGTCGAATAATAGAAGTATATTTAGAATAAGGAATAATTACAAAATGAAAGAAGCAGAGATTTAAAGACAGATTTTTCTTTAAGTTTCTGCTCTTTTTGTGTCACATGTGGAATGCATTTGATAATGCGAATTAATAAAAATTAATCAGAACACTTGTTCTTTGCGGCGAAAAATGCTATAATGCAATCAGTTGGCATGGATAGTGCGAGGTGAATGGTGTGAATAGTCAGAGAGATACAAACAATAAATCAAACATTATTATCTACACAACAGAAACAGCTTGTTTTCGGATATCTGGATTTTGCGGAACGTCAGGCTGAATGGGAACAGACAATGACAATACAAGATTGGGCAGAGCATTTAGAATGTATTTTTACAATGGAGGGAAAGCCAATGACAGATGTCTATAAAAAATGTCCTGTTTTTGAAAATGAAAAATATTTTCTGAGGATGGTCACAGATGAGGATGCGATTGATTTGCTAAAGGTGTATTCAGATATTCAGGCAGTACCTTTGTTTAATAGTGATAACTGTCATGGTGACGATTTTCATTATAAAACAATTGAGCGTATGAAGCAGGCTATAGATTTTTGGAGCTTTTCATATAAAAACTGCTATTTTGTGAGATGGGCCATTATTGATAAATCAGTGCAGAAAGCAGTAGGAACCATAGAATTGTTTAACAGAATATCCAAAGACTATTTTAATAACTGTGGAATCCTTCGTTTGGATCTCCGCAGCGACTATGAAAATGCTACGGATATCAAAAGCATTTTATCATTGATTACAGAACCGACATATGATTTATTTGGCTGTAACTTGATTGCTACGAAAGCAATAAAAACTGCTAAAGAGAGGAGAAATGCTTTAGTGGAAGCTGGCTTTGTTGAGAGCAGTGAAAAATTAGTCGGACACGATGGAACAGAATATGATTCTTATTTTGAAAGAAGCAGAGTTATGATGATGTGAAACAGTATTGGAGATATAGAGCTTGTGGGACTGGAAAATTCTGGTTTGCACGAATGAGATTTTGTAATTATTGAGGTAGTAAATATGGTATATGAACCGAATTTAGATGAGCTGATGTTTTTTAATGAAAAACCAGTTGCACTTGAGTTGTATGAAACTTTGACTGAGAAGCTTTTTGCGCAGTTTCCGAATATCGGTATGAGAGTGCAAAAGACGCAGATCACTTTTACAAACCCAAAGGTTTTTGCCTGCATTTCATTTGCAAAAGTGAGAAAGGCGAAAGAACGTCCAAAAGAATATATCGTGGTCACGTTAGGATTGGATAAGCAGATGCAGTCTGCCAGAATTGATATTGTTACGGAACCGTACCCCGGCAGATGGACACATCATATCCTGATTGAACATCCTGAGGAAATTGATGATGAATTAATGGATTGGTTTCGGAAAGCGTATCATTTTGCACAAGTCAAGTAGAGGAGAATCATTATCGATCAGTTTTGAGTGTAGAGGGGAGAATCAGATTATGTGGGTATGTCCAAAATGTGGACGTTCATTTAAGAAGATGAATCAATCTCATTATTGTGGCGAAAAGCCGAAAACAATAGATGAATATATTTCTGCGCAGGACGAAGAACAACAGGTATATCTGACACAGGTACGAAAGACAATTCACAAAGCCATTCCGGAAGCTGAAGAGAAAATTTCATGGAGTATGCCGACTTTTTGGAAGCAGCATAATATCATTCATTTTGCTGCAAACAAAAAGCACATCGGTATCTATGCTGGCACACAGGCCGTGATTGAGTTTGCAGAACAATTGTCACCATATAAGACCAGTAAGGGAACTATTCAGATTCCCTACGAAGAACCGATGCCTTTGGAGTTGATTGCGCAAATAGCCATATGGTGTTATGAAACGGGCAATCACCCGTAAACGTTACCGGATGAAAGAGAAAGTTAACAATTAAACAGCAAAAAACATACAAAAATCAGATTGAAACAGTAAAAATCATATGGTATAATTGACATATGCCAAAAATATAAGATAAGGTTTTGTGATAAAGTCACAGACTTACACTTGGATTTGCTGTATGATACATATCAACAGGTACGAAATCTGTGCATAAGCGATTTCTGCACAACCGCAGAAATTCGCTGCGCATCCTACGGAGGACATGATTACAGGGAAATCATGATATTACAAAAAGGAGGAGGCAGCATATGAAGTATGTATGTAAAATCTGCGGCTACGTTTACGATGATGAAAAACAGGCCGTTCCTTTTGCAGAATTGCCGGATAGCTGGGTATGTCCGCTGTGCAAAGCTGCAAAGTCAGACTTTAAGCCGCAGGAAGAACCGCAGCAGACTGCAAAACCCAGACAAGCTGTTCAATTGGACGAAGATATGTATAAATTGTCGGCTGGTGAGCTTTCAGTAGTGTGCTCCAATCTTGCCCGGGGCTGTGAGAAGCAGTACAGGCAGGAAGAGGCGAAGCTGTTCGGGCAGTTGGCAGATTATTTTGCCGGGATAACGCCTGAAGCGGAGAAAGCAGATATGGAAGCATTGTCTGAACTGCTTCAAAAGGATGTAGGGGATGGATACGAAAATGTTCGGTCTGCAGCAGAGGACAAAAAGGACAGAGGGGCAATGCGTGTCTGTGTATGGGGAGAAAAGGTAAGCCTTATTATGAAGGGATTGCTGCAGCGTTATCAAAAAGAGGGAGAAGCATTTCTTGCAAATACGGAAATATGGGTATGTACAACCTGCGGATTTGTTTATGCAGGGGATAATCCTCCTAAGCTGTGCCCGGTATGTAAGGTTCCCGACTGGAAGTTTGAAAAAGTGGAAGGGAGGGGATTCTCATGAAAAAGATAGCAGTAAGGAACCTGCGTCTTTGTACAAAGGACTGCCTGTGTCTTTATGTATGTCCCGTGGGAGCAACAGACACAGAAGACAGTATCATTGATGTAAAGAAATGCACCGGATGCGGTATTTGCGCTGAGGCCTGTCCCAGCGGCGCAATCAGTATGGTTCCGGTGGAAATGCCGCCCCAGCAGAAAAAAGAGCCGGAGGTTGTTGCTGTTTTGAACAGTATGGCAAAAAGCAAAGCAAAACAGGAAACAATTGCGCGCCGGATAGCGGCAGATACTGACAAAAACGGATTGTTCCGTCTTATGAAGGCGTTTGAAAAATCCAATCGTTTGATAGGAGAAGATCTGCTCCGGGAGGCGGGATATATGCTCCCCCAGAGTGGAAATACACACGGGCTTCTCAGAGAACTTATTGAAAATCCACCGACGGAAGATTTTCCGGCGGAGACAGCAAAAAAATTACTAAAATTGCTACCATGTAATGACAAAACAGAGGAGGAAAAAACAATGGGCAAATATGCAGGAACACAGACAGAGAAAAATTTGGAGGCAGCTTTCGCAGGGGAGTCACAGGCAAGAAATAAATATACATATTTTGCATCCAAAGCGAAAAAAGAAGGATTTGAGCAGATCGCAGCTCTTTTCCTGAAGACTGCTGACAACGAAAAAGAACATGCAAAAATGTGGTTTGAAGAGCTGGAAGGAATTGGCGATACCAAAGAAAACCTGAAAGCGGCAGCAGAAGGCGAAAATTACGAGTGGACGGATATGTACGAAGGTTTTGCAAAAACAGCAGAAGAAGAAGGATTTGCAGAACTGGCAGCAAAATTCCGTATGGTAGCGGCTATTGAGAAGCATCATGAAGAGCGTTACCGTGCATTGCTGAAAAATGTGGAAATGGCAGAGGTGTTTGCAAAGAGCGAAGTAAAAGTTTGGGAATGCCGCAACTGCGGACATATCGTGGTAGGCACAGAAGCGCCGGAAATCTGCCCGACATGTGCGCACCCACAGGCATATTTTGAGATTAACTGTGAGAACTATTAAAATTTTTTGCAGAAATAAAGGAAGATGGCAGGGCACTGTGGTGATATGACAGTGCCCTGCTGTTTGATTTTTGGCAAGTCAACGCTTCGTGGGACAGTAGAAGGCTGAACTGTTACCTGAACAGTGCTACTTTGCCTTTTTTCAATTGATTATTTTACACAGCCGTGTTACATTATCAATAATCAAGCTATATATGAAAAAGGAATTGTACGAAAAAAGCAGAAGGAGAAACGAAATGACGATTCAGGAAGCTATTGCGCAGGAAAAAAACAAATTGGGCATCCACGAATACGGATTTGTAAAAACAGAGGATCTCGTCGTATCAAAAGGCGTCCGGAAATTATGTGAAGACAATGTCTGCGGATGCTACGGAAAAACATGGGCGTGCCCGCCGGGAGTAGGGGCTTTGGAGGAATGCGAAAAAAAGATGAAAGCCTATGAAAACGTTTTCGTATTTACCACCAAACACGAGCTGGAGGATTCCTTCGACTGGGAGGGAATGATCAGCGGAAAGCAGGAGCATGAAAAAATGGAACCGGCAGTGGTAGAACTGTTCCGGGAACATTTTGAGCATATGATGGTGCTGTCCACCGAAGGCTGTGCAAGATGCGAAAATTGTACATACCCGGAGGAACCCTGCAGATTTCCGGACAAGCTGCATCCCTCCATCGAAAGCTACGGAGTGGAAGTGAACCGTCTGGCAAAAACGGCAGGGATCCATTATATCAACGGAAAAGACACCGTGACATATTTTAGCTGCATTTTCTTTTAAACATCGTCAATACGGATCTTTTCTCCGGAAATATCATAGATATCGTCAAAGGGAATATTCGTATTGACGATTTTCAAAATCCGGGAAGTAGAATCTATCCGAGAGACCATACCGGTAAGCTTCAAATATTCGTTTTTAAAAAAATATACAACCGTTATCATGTCCCGCTTCTGAATCTGCTGCATTTTCAGGTTCAGAATGCGGGAACTTTCGTCTGAGAGAGATATTTTTTCCACAACAACCTTTTCCTTTTTCCGAAGGGCGTCGGGATAGCCTTTCAGGGCGGCAAAGGGAGCAAACTGTTTGGCTCGCTCCAGACGGTCCATTTTTGCCCGTACAGGGGAGCGGGCGGGTCTTATATAATAATCCTCCGTATATTTATTCTCCACTTCGATGTCCTCCAATCTGACGGTTCCGTTCCATAGCGGTGGCGCCTTCCTGAAGATTCATTCCTTTCAGGATGGCATTTTTTCCAAATTTTCCTTTGATATCCAGCATTGCCTTTTGGAGCTTATGCTCCCGTTCCAGTTGGGCCGGATCGGTAAAAAGGTCGTACTGCTGATACCTTTCATCCACCACGTTATTAAAGGTGAGGGTGATCCGGTGGATGGGCAGGTGACGGCTGACAATCCGTTCATAAAGGGCTTCGGTGCATTCCATAAGTTTTTTGGCAGAGCTTGTGGTGAGGGTCATGGTCTGTGTGCCGTGAGCAGGTTTACTCTCGAAACGGAGGTTGTAACCGATATGCAGGGTGACGGAATCTGTCACAAGGCCTTTGTCTACAAGTTCCAGACTGAGCATATCAGCCATTTCCTTTACGATGAGTCTTCCGCCCTCAAAATTTACGTCGCATCCCAGCACCTGACCGCTTCCGATGGAATTAGTTTTTGATTTATAATTTTTAATATCGGACATTAAAGCAGGTTCCTCTCCCCATGCGTGATCGATCAGAAGTTCAGCATCAATGCCAAACATCCGGTAAAGCAGATTTTCGTCGGCGTGGGCCAGCTCCCCCATGGTATAAATGCCGCAGCCTGCCAGCCGGGCGGCAATGCCTTTTCCCACACGCCAGAAATCCGTGAGGGGTTTATGATTCCACAGGGTTTTTCGATAAGTCATCTCGTCCAGAAAACTAATGTGATCGGGAGAATGCTTTGCAGTAATGTCCAAAGCAATTTTTGCCAGATACAGATTGGTTCCGATGCCGCAGGCTGCGGTAATGCCTGTCTGCTGACAGACATCATCCATCATGAGCATGCTCAGTTCTTTTGCCGTCATCTGATACATAGCCAGATAATCCGTTACGTCGGCAAAAATCTCGTCAATACTGTACACATGGATATCTTCTTTGGCGATATATTTCAGATAAATGCTGTAAATTTCAGCGGAATAATCGATATAAAGCTGCATCCGCGGCGGCGCCATGATGTAGTCGATATGCTTTGGGATTTCAAAAACGCGGCATCGTCCCGGCACACCCAGCGCCTTCATGGCGGGGGAAACTGCAAGACATATGGTTTTTTCCGTTCGTTCCGGGTCAGCGACCACTAAATTTGTAGTCAGGGGATCAAGCCCCCGTTCCCGGCACTCTACGGAAGCGTAAAAAGATTTTAAGTCGATGGCAAGATAAATTCGGTGAGCCATTCTGCAGCACCTCCTGTTTTTAGGATTTCGTGATTATCTATTATTATTTTAAATGAATTCCCAAATATACACAATGGAAAAATCTTTCCTCGTTGTAATCTGCGGGATTATGCAGTAAAATATAAGCTGTGAAAATCCAAAAGTATTTCAAAACATCAAAATAGATAATTCACAGATAGGAAAGAAAAGAGAATGACCATGATAAACAGAGAAGATATGCTGGAACTGACCAGAAGAATGACAGTAAAAAGAACCTCCATGACAAGAATCGCCGGAAGCTATATGGACGCTGACGGATTTATCGATGGAACGTTTAATATAAACTTTTTGAAGCTCTCCGCTAAGGACAAGGAGAAGAATCTTGGGATTGCCAAGGCGATTCCATTCTCCGACACTAACCGGAATCTGAAAAGATACAAATTTTCCCCGGAGGGACAGGGTGCAGGCGGGATGTGGCAGCTTCTTATGGGAATGCGGTCCTGCGGATTGAAAAATGACGCTCTGATGGACACCTTTTACGATCTGTTTGCAGAAAAATACAAATCAAATCATGCATATGGGGTGTTTGTTTTCCATGACTGCTACGATATTCCCAGAAAGGCAGCAGACCATGAAAGACTGTGGGAATCGGAAGAGGTGTACCAGTATCTGATCTGTGCGGTCTGTCCGGTGACGGGAGATTTTGAGCCGGGAAAACCGGAATGCGGTTTTCTGTTTCCGGCGTACTCGGACCGGAGCGAGGATCAGGAGCATGTGGATGTATTTCAGGCAGACGGGGCTTATGGACATCCAAAGCTTCTGGACATTCTGGGAATCAGTGAAGAGGAGAGATGAGGATGGAAGTATTGGGAAAATATACAGAAATTGCAGGAATCTTGGCAGAAATAGCCGCCCTGTGGCTGATGGTGAAGCTGCTGTTCGGTCTTTTAAACTGCTTTCTGGGCTATAAGCTGCTGAAATTCTGGGTCGCAGGCTGTGGATTTCTGATCGGACTTTTAGGCGGATTGGCGGCGGGCAGCATTTTTTCGGATAAAACCGGCGTTATCCTTGCAGCAGGGGCAGGCTGCGGAGTGGTATTGGGCGTGCTGGCCTATGAAATCTATCTGGTGGGAGCGTTTTTGCTGGGCTGGCTGATGACGGTCTCCGCATGCTTCTCCGTGAAAAATCTCATAGAAATGAATGACAAGACGGAGCTTTTGCTGCTGGCTTTTGGAGCAGTGGCGGGAATTGGGGTAGGAGCTTTGATCGTAAAGTTTGCCCGTCCCAGTATTATTCTCAGTACGGCGATCAGCGGCGGTATCAGTGTGGCATCGGGAATCACAGGACTGTTAAAATGGGACAATCCTTTGTATATGCTGGGAATGGGAGCAGCTTTTTCAGTCTGTGGAATGATTTTTCAGTGGAACACAACGAAAAAAATGGAGTGAAACCGGTAAATGGACACAGAAGAAACATATTTACCGGGTATACTGTTTAAAGAAAATGGTATAAAACCGTTAAGTACAGGCAGGAGGCAGCGAAATGGGAAAGTTAAAAATCCTTGTGGTAGACGATGAAAGCAGAATGCGGAAGCTGGTAAAAGACTTCCTTGTGAAAAAAGATTTTGTGGTTTTGGAAGCGGCAAACGGTGAAGAGGCGGTAGACCTATTCTTTGAAGAGAAGGATATCGCGCTGATCATTTTGGATGTAATGATGCCGAAAATGGACGGCTGGCAGGTATGCCGGGAAATCCGTTCTCATTCCAAAATCCCGATTATCATGCTGACGGCAAAAAGCGACGAGAGGGATGAATTGCTGGGATTCGAGCTGGGAGTGGATGAATATATCTCGAAACCCTTCAGCCCGAAGATCTTGGTAGCCCGTGTAGAGGCGATCTTGAGAAGAAGCGGGATTGGAGAGCAGGAGGAAGTGCTGAACATCGGGGGCATCGTGCTGAACAAGACGGCTCATCTGGTTACGGTAGACGGAAAATCCATCGAACTGAGTTATAAGGAATTTGAACTTCTGACGTATTTTATGGAAAATCAGGGAATTGCTCTCTCCAGAGAAAAAATATTGAACCATGTGTGGAATTATGATTATTTCGGGGATGCCCGGACGATTGATACCCATGTGAAAAAGCTGAGAAGCAAGATGGGAGAGAAAGGCGATTACATCAAAACCATCTGGGGCATGGGGTACAAATTTGAGGTGGTATCATGAAAAAATCAGTCAGACGGCAGATCGTAGCAGCCTTTCTGGGATTTGTACTGTCAGCCTTCCTGCTGATCGTGCTGTTCAACGTAGGATTTATGGAAAAATATTATATGGAAGAGAAGAAGGAAACGCTGAAGGCGGGATATCAGGAGGTTTTGAAGGAAATCGACTCCCTGAATTATATTGAACTGCGGCAGTTTTGTTCGGTGAACAATCTTGCCATTGTTGTGGCGGATTATACGGATGTACAGGAGCCCATCAATTTTTCCATGAACCTGAGCAAGGAGGATGCAAGCAATCTGGCCATCCGCCTTTTTGGTTACACCTATGATCTGCTGGAAGAGGAAGGTGTGATTCTTGAAAAAAATAAGGATTACACCATACAGAGGAACCGGGACAAAACGGTTCAGATGGATTTTCTGGAAATCTGGGGTGAGTCGGACACAGGACTCTCCGTGATCATCCGGTCACCGATTGAAGGAATCCGGGACAGTATTATGCTGTCTAACCGTTTTTACCTTACCATCGGCGCAGTGGTCGCAGTGATCGGGGCGATTTTTATCAATATTTTTTCCAGAAGGCTTACCCGTCCGGTGATCGAGCTTACCCGGATTTCCCAGCGCATGGCAAATCTGGACTTTGACGCAAAATACACCAGTGGCGGAGAGGACGAAATCGGGATTCTGGGACATAATTTTAACCAGATGTCGGAGACTCTGGAGAGGACGATCTCCGAGCTGAAAACAGCAAACAATGAGCTTCAGAAGGACATAGAAAAAAAAGAAGAGATTGACGAGATGCGCAAGGAATTTCTGTCCAACGTATCTCACGAACTGAAGACTCCCATTGCCCTGATTCAGGGGTATGCAGAAGGGCTGCAGGACAATATCAGCGATGATGCGGAGAGCAGGGAGTTTTACTGCGAGGTCATTATCGACGAGGCAAATAAAATGAATCAGATGGTCAAAAAGCTTCTCAGTCTGAATCAACTGGAATTTGGCAACGATCAGGTGAATATGGAGCGTTTTGATCTGACCGCCCTGATTCAGGGGATTCTGCAGTCCTCTAAAATTCTGGCGGAGCAGGCAGGGGCAGAGATCATCTGCAGGCAGAAAGAACCCCTGTATGTATGGGGAGACGAGTTTAAGGTGGAAGAGGTACTGACCAACTATGTGACCAATGCCATCCACCACGTAAAGCATGAAAATAAAATCGATATCCGGTGCATTCAGGAAGAGGGAACCGTAAAGACGGTGGTATTCAACACCGGGGACCCGATTCCGGAGGAAGAGCTGGAAAAAATCTGGATCAAATTTTACAAGGTGGACAAGGCAAGAACCCGGGAATACGGGGGAAGCGGAATCGGGCTGTCTATTGTAAAAGCAATTATGGAATCCATGAACCAGAAATGCGGAGTGAAAAATTTTGATAATGGTGTGGCATTCTGGTTTACTCTGGAAAAAGACCAATAAAGAAAAATCAATAAAGGAAAACAGGAGGAGATAAGATGGCAGCATTAACCGTCAGCCCGGAAGAAGAAAAACGGGTAAAAGGGCTTGGATTTTTAAATAACAAAGGAACGGATAATTTTTCCGCCCGTGTCATTACGGTGAATGGAAAAATAACGGCAAAGCAGCAGAGAGTGATTGCGGAGGCTGCGGAAAAATTCGGAAATGGGAATATTACCTTTACCACCCGGCTGACCATCGAGGTACAGGGGATTCCCTTTGATAAAATCGAAGAATTTAGAGAATTTATCGGAAAAGAGGGGCTGATTACCGGAGGAACAGGTCCTCTGGTGCGCCCGGTGGTGTCCTGTAAAGGAACTACCTGCCAGTATGGTCTTCTGGACACTTTCGGGTTGTCCGAGGAGATTCATGAGAAATTTTATCTGGGCTATCACACGGTAAAACTGCCCCACAAGTTTAAAATTGCGGTAGGCGGCTGTCCCAATAACTGTGTAAAGCCGGATCTGAATGATCTGGGGATCGTGGGACAGTGGATTCCCGATTTTCATGAGGAGGAATGTAAGGGCTGCAAAAAATGTTCCATGGAAACGGCCTGTCCCGTGGATGCAGCCAAAGTGCAGGACGGAGTTCTGAAAATTGATGAAAGTCTTTGCATTCACTGCGGACGATGCAGGGAAAAATGCAGATTTGACGCACTGAAAGGCGGTACATACGGCTATAAAATCTATATTGGCGGCCGCTGGGGAAAGAAAGTGAAACGGGGTACCCCGTTAAATAAAATTTTTACTTCCAAAGAAGAGGTTCTGGCAGTGACAGAGAAAGCCATCCTTCTGTTCCGTGATCAGGGAGTGGCTGGTGAGCGCTTTTCAGATACCATCGAGCGGCTGGGATTTGAACAGGTGGAAGCAGAATTGCTGAACTGATTTTGCAGCAGTGTGGCCGGTAGTTTTCAGGAAGAAAAGGGCGAGACGGAGAATCCAAAGGATTTCTCCGTTTCTGCATTTCAAGGGATAAGGAACCGAACCGGAAGCTGTTTCATATGATAACAGTAACGACTGGAAATAAGGTATGACTGTATGCAAATTTTCTCAGGAATTATGATCCCCTGTCTGGGTACCATACTGGGCGCGGCTTTTATCTGCTTTCTGAAAAAAGAAATCGGTCGGATGGTGGAACAAAGTCTCACGGGTTTTGCGTCCGGCGTAATGGTAGCCGCTTCCATCTGGTCCCTTCTGATCCCGGCGATGGAACTGGAGGGGCATCTGGGTGTGTTTTCCTTTGTTCCGGCAGTGATAGGCTTTGTCGGAGGGATTCTGTTTTTGATTGCCGGTGACCGGCTGATTCTGTGGTTTCATAAAAGAGAGCAGGGGAGCAGGAAAAAGAACAGGCTTCTGGTTCTTGCAGTCACTGTCCACAATATTCCGGAGGGACTGTCTGTGGGAGCTGCTTTTGCCGGATTATTAAACGGGGAATCAGGAATTACAAAAGCCGCAGCCTTTGCTCTGGCAGTGGGGATTGGCATCCAGAATATTCCGGAAGGCTTTATCGTAGCTCTCCCCTTTAGAAATCAGGGCTGCTCCAGAGTCAGGTCTTTTTTTCTGGGGTCATTATCCGGCTTGGCAGAGCCTGCGGCGGCCTTCTGCATGATTCTTCTTGGTGCATGGCTTCGGCCGCTCCTGCCGTATCTGCTGGCATTTTCCGCAGGGGCGATGTTTTATGTGGTAATCGAGGAGCTGCTTCCCGATGCCATGGAAAACAGAAAGTATCATATCGGTACAGTGGGATTTTCTGCGGGATTTCTGCTAATGATGATATTAGATGTGGCATTGGGCTAGATTTTGTGGTACACTAAAGTTTGAAATTTTGTCGATTTATAGAAAGTACGGAAAGAGGAGGGAATACCATGATAGCGCTGATTGATTACGATGCAGGCAATATGAAAAGTGTAGAGAAAGCATTGCAGCTTATCGGGGAAGAGGTACTGGTAACGAGAAATCCTCAGGAAATCCTACGTGCAGATAAAGTGATTCTTCCCGGGGTTGGATGTTTTGCGGATGCCATGAAGAATCTGCATAGCTTTGGTCTGGTGTCTGTGATAAAAGAGGTAACAGAGCGGCAAACCCCGTTTTTAGGGATCTGTCTGGGATTGCAGTTACTGTTTGAACGAAGTGAGGAAAGCCCCGGAGTGGAAGGGCTTGGAATCTTAAAAGGAGAGATTTGCAGAATTCCGTCGAAGCCGGGGCTGAAGATTCCCCACATGGGATGGAATCATCTGACCTTTCCAAATAGAGGGCGGCTTTTTGAAGGGATTGAAGAAAATTCCTGCGTGTATTTCGTCCACTCCTATTATCTGAAGGCCGAGGAGGAAGAAATCGTGACTGCGGCCACGGAATACGGAACGTACATCCATGCCTCCGTGGAGAAAGACAATATCTTTGCCTGCCAGTTCCATCCGGAGAAAAGTTCTCAGGTGGGACTGCAGATTTTGAGAAATTTTGCTGCCATTTCAGGAAAAGGAGGGCGTTAGAATGTTGACGAAACGAATTATTCCCTGTCTGGATGTAAATAATGGAAGAGTGGTCAAGGGGGTCAATTTTGTTGACCTTCAGGATGCGGGAGACCCGGTGGAGATTGCGAAGGCCTACGATGCGGCGGGAGCTGATGAAGTAGTATTTTTGGATATCACTGCATCCTCCGACAACCGGAATACCGTGGTGGACATGGTGCGGAAGGTAGCAGAAAATGTATTTATCCCCTTCACGGTAGGAGGCGGTATCCGCACAGTGGAGGATTTTAAACTGCTGCTGAGAGAAGGTGCGGATAAGATTTCCATCAATTCCTCCGCTCTGAACCGTCCCGAGCTGATTCGGGAGGCGGCGCTGAAATTCGGCAGTCAGTGCGTAGTGGTAGCCATTGATGCAAAGAAACGCCCAGACGGAAGCGGCTGGAATGTATACAAAAACGGCGGCCGTATCGATGTGGGGCTGGATGCCGTGGAATGGGCGAAAAAAGCGGAGGCTTTGGGAGCGGGAGAGATTCTGCTCACCAGTATGGACGGGGATGGAACGAAGGCAGGGTATGATTTGAAACTTACCCGGGCTATTGCGGATGCGGTTTCCATCCCGGTGATCGCTTCCGGCGGCGCAGGTACGCTGGAGCATTTTTATGAGGCTCTGACAGAAGGCGGGGCAGATGCGGCGCTGGCTGCATCCCTGTTTCACTATAAAGAACTGGAAATTAAAGAAGTAAAAACATATCTGCAGGACCGGGGACTCCCGGTACGTCTGTAGGAAAGGAGTGGAAGCGTATGCCGCCGATTACAGGAGCATGGGCACAGGCTTTGAAAGAAGAATTCCATAAGCCGTACTATAAGAAATTATTTGAAATTGTTGGACAGGAATATGCCTCGCATCAGATTTTTCCCGCAGGGAATGATATCTTTAATGCCTTTCATTTTACACCGCTGGATCAGGTGAAGGTGGTGATTTTGGGACAGGACCCTTATCACGGAGAGGGACAGGCTCACGGCCTTTGCTTTTCCGTAAAACCGGAGGTGGAGATTCCTCCGTCTCTGGTCAATATCTATAAAGAACTGGAAGACGATCTGGGATGTTATATTCCAAATAACGGGTATCTGGAAAAATGGGCAAGGCAGGGGGTACTGCTTTTAAATACGGTGCTCACGGTGCGTGCTCATCAGGCCAACTCCCACAGGGGAATCGGCTGGGAGGAGTTTACCGATGCGGCAATCCGTGTTTTGGCTGCTCAGGACCGTCCCATGGTATTTATTCTCTGGGGACGTCCTGCGCAGATGAAAAAAAGTATGCTGAATCCTGAGAAGCATATGATTCTGGAGGCGCCTCATCCCAGTCCGCTGTCGGCATACCGGGGATTTTTCGGCAGCCGTCCCTTCAGCAGGACAAACGAATATCTCAGCAGTCACGGTCTGGAGCCGATAGACTGGCAGATTGAAAACAGATAAAGGCAGGAGAGCACATGGGTAAAAGTAATGCATTAGTAAAAAACGCCTCATTTTTAATGATGGCTACTTTGATATCCAGAATCATCGGCCTTCTTTACCGAAGTCCGTTAAACTCGATTCTGGGAAATGAAGGATTGGGATATTACGGGTATGCCAACAGCGTGTACGTTATCCTGCTGTTGATTTCTTCTTATAGTATCCCTATGGCAGTCTCCAAGGTGATTTCCGAGAGACTTGCGCTCAAACAGTATCGGAATGCCCAGAAGGTTTTTCACGGAGCCTTGATTTATGCGGCAATCGTGGGCGGCCTTGCAGCCTTGGCAGCGCTTTTTCTGGGAAAATATCTCCTTCCCCGAAATCAGCAGGAGGCTCTTCTGGCTCTTCAGATGCTGGCGCCAACCATCTTTCTGTCTGCGATTCTGGGCGTTATGCGGGGATATTTTCAGGCCCATAATACTATGATGCCCACGTCCATCTCACAGATTCTGGAACAGATTGCCCACGCCATCGTCAGCATTGCAGCGGCTTGGCTTCTGATAAAAAGCTTTGGAACGGATGAGGTGTCAAGCGCCATTTACGGTGCGGCAGGCGGTACCATGGGTACGGGAGCCGGGGTAATTGTGGCTCTTTTGTTTATGTGCTTTGTGTATTCCCTGAACAGGAAAACACTGATGCGCAAGATAGCCTCCGACCGCCATAGACAGGAGGAAACGCTGGGAAATGTGATGAAGATCATTTTCCTTATGGTTACGCCGATTATTTTCAATACCTTTATTTACAATGCCAGCAGTTATCTGGATTCTAAGATTTTTTCGGACATCCTTGCTTTAAAAGGTGTGGCAGATAAAACCGTCAGCAGCCAGTGGGGAGAGTACAGCAACTCCTATGTGACGCTTATCAATATCCCTCTGGCACTGTCCAGTGCGACTTCATCGGCTATGATGCCGGAGATTGCCTCTCTGTATGTGATGAAAAAATTTGAAAATGCCAATAAGAAGATCAATGAGGGTATCCGTCTCACCATGTTCCTCTGTATTCCGGCAGCGGTGGGACTGGCGGTACTGGCATTCCCGATCACAAAAATCCTGTTCCCAAAATGTACAGATCTGTCCGGGATGCTTCTGGTGGTTGGTTCTGTGACAGTTGTCTTCTCAGCCCTGTCCACGATTACCAATGGGGTTTTACAGGCCATCGGTCAGCCTAAGATTCCTCTTAGGAACTCCGCCATTTCTCTGGCGCTGAATGTTGTTACCGTTGCCCTGTGTTCCTTTTTCTTTCCGCAGATGGGTGTGTTTTCAGTTCTGGTGGCAAGTCTGGTGTTTGCGGTATGTATGTGTATGCTGAATGCTGTTTCACTGAAAAAATATCTGGGACACAAAAATGATTTTGTGGACGGATACGGCAAGCCGCTGCTGGCTGCAGCAGGAATGGGTGCTGCGGCATGGATACTGTATTATGGCCTGCATCTGGTGATACCGGTTCGTATTGTCTGTCTGGGAATTGCCGTGGTAGGAGGTGCAATGGCATACCTGATTCTCTATGTGGTAGTTACGAAAACCACAGAGGAACAGATGAGAAAATTCCCCATGGGAAGTTATATGGTGAAAATTTTGAAAATGATCAAAGTATTTCGGTAAAATAAAAAACAGAGCAGGAGCAAAAAAATGGAAAAAAGATATAAAAGGGTGTCCGAATCACAGACCGAGCAGACATACCTGATGCGCCCGATGTATCTAAATGGGTACGGCAACCTGTTCGGCGGTCAGTTGATGAGCTGGATTGACGAGATTGCCAGTATTGTTGCCATGCGCCACAGCGAGTCGGATATTACAACCGCGGCTATTGACAACCTGAATTTTAAGGAAGGGGCTACCGTAGATGATGTGATTGTCCTCCGGGGAAAAATCACTTATGTAGGAAGGACTTCCATGGAGGTGCGGGTAGATACTTATGTAGAGAACCGCCGGGGAATGCGAAAAATGATCAACCGTGCCTATGTGGTGATGGTTGCCGTAGACCGGAATCACCATCCGGTACAGGTTCCGGGGCTTCTGGTGGAAACGGAAAATGAAAAAGCGGAATGGGAAGGCGGACAGAAGCGGTACGCTTTGCGGAAACAGCGCAGAAAAGAAGGATTTTAAAAAATTTGATGAAAAAAAGGCGATGCCCATAGAAGTGTAATTCTTCTATTGGAGCATCGCCTTTTAAAATTACAAATTTTTCTGTGCAGTAGAAAGCATCAGTTTGATACGGTTCAATTGGTTGACCTCAGAAGCACCCGGATCGTAGTCGATTGCCACGATATTGGCCTCCGGATGGGTTCTGCGGATGGCCTTAATGACACCTTTTCCTACCACATGGTTAGGAAGACAGCCGAAAGGCTGTACGCAGACAATATTTTTAGCGTTGCTGTGAATCAGCTCCATCATCTCTCCGGTAAGAAACCATCCCTCTCCAGTCTGATTTCCTACAGATACGATGGGGGAAGCCATCTTAGCCAAATCCTCGATATTTGCAGGAGGATCAAAATGTCTGCTCTTTTTAAACTCCTCCGTAGCAGCGCTTCTCAGCCAGTTTACGGCTGCGATTCCCGCATTGGCCGTCAGAGCGGCTTTCTTTTTGAATCCCAGATACTGGTACTTGAAATTCTGATTGTAGAAGCAGTAGCACATAAAATCAAGCAGATCGGGAACTACAGCTTCGGCTCCTTCTTTTTCCAGAAGCTCAGCCAGATAATTGTTGGCAGCGGGAAGGAATTTTACAAGAATTTCTCCTACGATTCCTACTTTCGGCTTTTTCAACTCTTCATCAATGGGAAGATGATCAAAATCCCGGATCATAGTCCGGCAAATCTGTTTGAACCTTGTATGAGTCAGGTGTCTGCCGGAAATAAAGTCAATGCTGATCTTTTCCCATTTTCTGTGGAGGCGGTTGGCTGAGCCTTTTTTCAGTTCATAAGGACGCATCCGGTACAGACATTTCATCAGAATATCCCCGAAGATACATCCGTAAGCCAGACGGCGTGCCAGACCGGGAGTGATCTTGAATCCCGGATTGCTCTCCAAACCGCTGAGGTTGATGGAAATTACCGGAATATGCGCCATATCGGCTTTCTTCAAAGCCCGGCGGATGAATCCGATATAGTTGGAAGCCCGGCAGCCGCCTCCCGTCTGTGACATGATGATGGCTACTTTATTCAGATCATATTTGCCGGATAAAAGAGCCTGCATAATCTGGCCTACAACCATCAGGGAGGGGTAGCAGGCATCGTTGTTGACATATTTCAGACCCACATCTACCGCTTCCTTGTTGTCATTGGGCAGGACTTCCAGATTGTATCCGCTGGCATTGAAGGCCGCCTGTAAAATACTGAAATGGATCGGCGACATCTGTGGACAGAGGATTGTGTATTTCTTCCGCATCTCCTCAGTAAACGGCACACGGCTGATGGAAGACGGACGGATAGTTCGTTTCTCATGCTGCATTGCTTTGGTGCGGATGGCAGCCAGCAGGGAACGGACACGGATACGGGCGGCTCCCAGATTATTTACCTCGTCAATTTTCAGGCAAGTATAAATCTTGCCGCTGTCGGACAGGATTTCCTGTACCTCATCGGTGGTTACGGCATCCAGACCGCAGCCGAAGGAGTTAAGCTGGATCAGATCCAGATCGTCCCGTTCTTTGACGAAGTTTGCAGCAGCATAAAGCCGGGTATGGTACATCCACTGGTCATTGACACGGAGAGGCCGTTCAATGGGAGCCAGATGGGAAACGGAATCCTCCGTCAGCACTGCAATCCCGTAGGAGTTGATCATCTCCGGGATTCCGTGATGGATTTCCGGGTCGATGTGGTACGGACGTCCGGCAAGAACGATTCCCCGTTTTCCTGTTTTTTCCAGATAATCCAGAGTTTCCTCACCTTTCCGGCGGATATCATTTCTGAGATGCTCCATTTCCTTCCATGCAGCGTGGGCAGCGTCCGTTACCTCTTTGGCAGGAAGATCGGAAAATTCCTCCAGCAGACGCTGGGTAACGGTCTCCTCGCTGGTAAGAGCCATAAATGGATTTTTGAAAATAATGGACGGGTCATTCAGCTCATCCACGTTATTTTTGATGTTCTCCGCATAGGAGGTTACAATCGGGCAGTTATAGTGGTTCACGGAATCCGGGAATTCTGTCCGCTCGTACGGAATACAGGGATAGAAGATAAACTTTACACCCTGCTTGATCAGCCATGTCACATGGCCGTGAGCCAGTTTTGCCGGATAGCATTCAGATTCGCTGGGGATGGATTCAATGCCCAGCTCATAAATCTTCCTTGTGGAAGTAGGGGAGAGGACTACCTGATACTTCAACTGTGTAAAGAAGGTATACCAGAACGGGTAGTTCTCAAACATATTCAGCACACGGGGAATACCCACCTGCCCGCGAACAGCCTTGTCAGCCTCCAGTGGTGTGTAACCGAAGATCTTTTTGTATTTGTAGTCGAAAAGATTCGGGATGTTTTCTTTGTTTTTCTGTTTGCCGATTCCCCGCTCACAGCGGTTTCCGCTGATATACTGACGGCCGCCGGAGAAACGGTTGATGGTGAGACGGCAGCTATTGGTACAGCCCTTACAGTTCGCCATGCTGGTGGTATATTTCAAGTCATTGATTTTCTCAATCGGCAGCATGGTGGTGTCTTTTCCGTCCTCGAAACGCTCCCGGGCGATCAGCGCGGCGCCGAAAGCTCCCATGATTCCGGCGATATCGGGACGGATAGCTTCACAGTTGGCGATTTTTTCGAAACTTCTCAGTACCGCATCGTTGTAGAAGGTTCCTCCCTGAACAACGATCTGTCTGCCCAGTTCGGAGGCATCGGAAACCTTGATAACCTTGTAAAGAGCATTTTTGATGACAGAGTAAGCCAGACCGGCGGAGATGTCCGCAACAGAAGCACCTTCCTTCTGAGCCTGTTTTACTTTGGAGTTCATAAATACGGTACAGCGGGTACCCAGATCGATGGGGTTCTCCGCAAATAAAGCCGCTTTTGCGAAATCCTGCACGCTGTAGTTCAGGGATTTTGCGAAGGTCTCGATAAAGGAGCCGCAGCCGGAAGAGCAGGCTTCATTTAACTGCACGCTGTCTACGGTATTATTTTTAATTTTGATGCATTTCATATCCTGACCGCCGATATCCAGAATGCAGTCTACCTGAGGATTGAAAAATGCAGCGGCATAATAGTGGGAAACGGTCTCAACTTCCCCTTCATCCAGAAGGAGAGCTGCCTTAATAAGCGCTTCCCCGTAACCTGTGGAACAGGAGTAAGCGATCCGGGCGGTTTCCGGAAGCTGGCGGTAAATATCCTGAATGGCCCGAATGGTGGTGGCCAGAGGATTTCCGTTGTTGTTACTGTAAAAGGAATAGAGCAGGGAACCGTCCTCGCCTACTAAAGCGGCTTTCGTTGTGGTGGAGCCTGCGTCGATTCCCAAAAAGCAGTTGCCCTCGTAGGATTCCAGATCGGCGGTTGCCACATTGTACTGGCTCTGGCGCTCATTAAAATCGTCGTATTCTTTCTGGGATGCAAACAGCGGCTCCATACGCGCCACTTCAAAATCCAGTTTTACAGAGTTTGCAAGCCGTTCTTTCATCTCTGTCAGAGAAACGGCTACTTCCTCTTTGGCATTCAAAGCGGAACCGATGGCTGCAAACAGATGGGAATTATCCGGAACAATGGTGTGTTCTTCATCCAGCTTCAGCGTGCGGATAAAAGCCTGTTTCAGCTCCGAGAGGAAATGAAGAGGTCCTCCCAAAAATGCAATATGTCCGCGAATAGGTTTTCCGCAGGCCAGTCCGCTGATGGTCTGATTGACAACAGCCTGAAAAATGGATGCGGACAGGTCTTCTTTGGTAGCGCCGTCATTGATCAGGGGCTGGATATCGGATTTTGCAAATACACCGCAGCGGGCTGCAATGGGATAAAGGGCCTGATAATTTTTCGCATATTCATTCAGGCCGGAAGCATCGGTCTGAAGAAGGGAAGCCATCTGATCGATAAAGGAACCGGTACCTCCGGCACAGATTCCGTTCATCCGCTGTTCGATATTTCCGCCCTCGAAGTAGATGATCTTGGCATCCTCACCGCCCAGCTCGATGGCTACGTCGGTTTTCGGTGCACGTTCCTGAAGGGAGGAAGATACCGCGATAACCTCCTGCACAAAGGGAACCTCCAGATGATTGGCCAGAGCAAGGCCGCCGGAACCGGTGATGACCGGATGAACGGTCAGCTCTCCAAGCTTTTCTACCGCTTCTTCAAGGAGCTGAGCTAAAGTTTCCTGAATATTGGCAAAATGCCGTCTGTAATCCGCAAAAAGGATTTCATGAGTTTTATCTAAAATTGCAATTTTCACTGTTGTGGAGCCGATATCGATTCCCAAAGTGTATGTATTTGTTGTGTTTTCTGCAGCAGTAATAACTGCCACCTCCTTTTTCATATGGAGCATTCCATGGTAATTTGTGGAATGCATTATAATAAGTAAGTACTGGGAAATCCAGACGAAGCAATTATACGACAATTATTGACAGATGGCAATGAAAAAATTTCATAAGCTCCAGTAAAAAATTTGTTGAAAAACAACAGGGGAAAGGATATACTAGAGCAGATACAGCGATCATGCACAGCATCATGTGCCCTTCGCAATAGGCATATCACAGTGTATTTGAAAATATCAGAAAGGTGTATTTATGTATAAAATTTTAGCAAAAGACGGCAATGCAAAGAGAGCGGAGTTTCAGACAGTCCACGGGACAATCCAGACTCCGGTATTCATGAATGTGGGAACAGCGGCGGCAATCAAGGGAGCAGTTGCAACCACTGATTTATACGAGATCGGAACGCAGGTGGAGTTATCCAATACTTACCATCTTCATGTACGTCCGGGTGATGAGGTTATAAAAAAAATGGGCGGTCTTCATAAGTTTATGAACTGGGAGCGCCCGATTTTAACAGATTCCGGCGGATTTCAGGTATTTTCTCTGGCGGGACTGAGAAAGATCAAGGAAGAGGGCGTGTATTTTAACTCTCATATTGACGGAAGAAAAATCTTCATGGGACCGGAGGAGAGTATGCAGATTCAGTCCAATCTGGCTTCCACGATCGCTATGGCCTTTGACGAATGTCCTTCCAGCGTGGCAGAGAGAAGTTATGTGGAGAATTCGGTAGCAAGGACTACCAGATGGCTGGCACGGTGTAAGACGGAGATGAACCGTTTGAACAGTCTGGAAGATACGATTAATAAGAACCAGCTTCTGTTTGGTATCAATCAGGGAGCGATTTTTGACGATATCCGTATCGACCATGCGAAACGAATCAGTGAGATGGAGCTGGACGGCTATGCGGTAGGCGGTTTGGCCGTTGGGGAAACTCATGAGGAGATGTATCG
Organism: Clostridiales bacterium; assembly: GCA_018374355.1. GTDB lineage: Bacteria > Bacillota > Clostridia > Lachnospirales > Lachnospiraceae > Oliverpabstia. Next base: position 5,225 of record JAHAFI010000033.1, on the reverse strand, counting down.
TATTCTGGATGCTGTGGTTCCTCACCTGCCGAAGGAGAAGCCCACGTATCTGATGGGGGTTGGCACTCCGGCGAATATTCTGGAGGCGGTAGACCGGGGCGTGGATTTCTTTGACTGTGTGTATCCCAGCAGAAACGGACGTCATGGACATGTGTATACCAATAAAGGGAAATTAAATCTTTTCAATGCGAAGTATGAACTGGATGATCAGCCTATCGAAGAGGGTTGTCAGTGTCCGGCATGTAAGAATTACAGCAGGGGATATATCAGACATCTTCTGAAGGCGAAGGAGATGCTGGGAATGCGGCTTTGTGTGCTGCACAATCTGTACTTCTACAATCATATGATGGAGGAGATTCGGGAAGCCATTGAGCAGGGACGGTATCAGGAGTATAAAAAGGCAAAACTGGATGGGTTTGCGGAGAATGATATTCAGCATGGGAAGAGGTTTGAGAGTGGGAAATAGCACAGAAGGCAAGAAAACTTTTGGAGAGATATAAGCCCGCAGAAAGATGTGACAGCAGGCTGCTGTACTCCGAACAGGCAGCCGCTTTAAGCTTCAGATGGCAGTTTGGCGCTGCACCATGTAAGCCTCGCTTTCAGGCAGCATGGTGCAAGCGTCTATTTTTTTAACGTTCAAAAAACTGTTTCTCAGTTATTCCGCATATAACCTCATTCCAGTATTTTCCATCGTGAAAGGCAATGTCCTTTCGGATTCCTTCAATTTCAAAGCCAAGCTTCTTATGAAGATTGGCGGAGGCCGTGTTATCCTCCATATAACCGCTGTTCCATTTGTGCATTCTCTTTTCATTAAACATGAATACAGCCAGCATACGCGCTGCAGCTTCTGCATAGCCCTTTCGGCGGTCTTCCACATTAATCTGTATACCGATCGGCCCGAATACGCCATTCTTTTCGTCAATGCCGAATAAATTTGCTATTCCAACATGCTTGCCTTCGCTGTTTTCAATTGCGAAGCACATATAATCTTTCCCATTTGACTCTATGCTTTCTGCAAATTCCTTTTTGTATTTATCAACATCAACAGGCATGTCGATTTCTCCGTTAAAGAAAAAGCGGTTGTTGCTGTCATACATATTCTGTAGTTGAGATTCCCAGTCACTCTCAACGGGCTGGCGCAGGCTGATAAAATCATTTTTCCAGTAATATTTTGAGTAATCGATCTCTTTCATAGGATGCTCCTTTCTGTGTATAGCTAAGTTCCGTAAGTGTTTGACAAAAATCAGTATATCATGTTCAAATACCCTGTGCAATAAATTAAGACGAAAAATTTCGTGTTTTTATTTTCATTTTATAAATTTACAGAAAAGCATGATTTGTCTAGAAATAAAATTATTTATTAAAAAGTATGCGAATAATTAAATCGGACCAGTGCTGCATGACTATCAAAAAATGATAGATATTTGCGGTGATTCGTGATATGATAAAAACGGAAATCGGAGTGCTATTTTAAGAAAGCGTGATGGTTATGGCATTGGCACAGGCAACAAAATCTCGTGAAACAACTTACACAATCGATGGCTGCGGGAAAAAGCATAGGATATACAGAAAAAGATAATAGTGACAGGCAGTATTCAAACAGATTGGATACCGCCTGTTTTTATGCCAAATATCGGGTTCGCGTGATGGAAAAGGATGATACTCTGGTGTATCAGGAGCAGACACGGGCTGTCTACCGGATGAATACGACGTTTCTCACTTTGCGTCGTGTTTATTCTCATAAATTTGTGATAGTCTTTGCCTGAAAGGAGGGGAAGTGTTCTATGAACCAACAAAAAACAGGAGAATTCTTAAAGGAACTCCGAAAGCAGAAAGGACTTACACAGGCTCAATTTGCAGAGATTGTTCAGGTGTCAAACCGAACCGTGTCCCGCTGGGAAAACGGAAACAATATGCCGGACTTGGATGTCCTGATTGAGATAGCCGATTACTATGAGATTGACCTTCGGGAGCTTCTTAACGGAGAAAGGAAAAGTGAGAAAATGAATAAGGAAATGGATGAAACAGTATTAAAAGCAGTAGATTACACATATGACGAAACAGAACGCCACATGAAACGAATACACGGGTTATTACTAGTAGGGGCAATTTTGGTGGTTGTTTCACAAATCATTAATCATACGGAACTTGCAGAGCTTGTTGTTATGAGAAATATTTCTGATTTTGCGGAAGGCGCTGCATGGGGAATGTTAATTTGCGGAATTTTCGTAACCAGCCGTTACAATCAGAGAATCCGGGCATTTAAGAAGCGGTTACTGAAAAGACAATGAGAACTTTCAGGAGGAGAAGGATATGTTCAGAGAAATGAGAAGAAAAAAGCAGTTATTATCCGAGGAGGAGACGGTCAGGGTTTTTGAAAATGCCACTTCCGGTACGTTGGCCTTGCTGGGGGAGGACGATTATCCATATGCCGTTCCCATCAGCTATGTATATGCGGATGGAAAAATCTTTTTTCACAGCGCGATGGAAGGCCACAAAATAGATGCGATCAAAAAACATGAGAAAGCTTCTTTTTGTGTGATTGCCAAAGACCGCGTGATTCCGGAAAAATATACCACCGATTACCGGAGCGCTATTGCCTTTGGCAGAATCAGAATCGTTGAGGATGAACAGATAAAATACAGGGCAATCAAAAAGCTTGCTGAAAAATATGTTCTTGACGATGAGGAAAATATAGAAAAAGAAATTGAAAAGTTTAACAACAGTTTCTGTATGATTGTATTGGAAATTGAGCATATGACCGGAAAAGGAAAATAGATGGGGAACACTGAAAATAGAAGATGTGTAGGGAAAGAGGTGAAAACATGGTTTATGCGTGTGAATACAGCCTATTGGGAGAATAGGCTGATGCAGATTTCTCCCTTTTGAAAAAATATTTTGAAAGAGAGAATAATTATGAAAAAACAAATAGAATTAAGAAATATCAATCGGATGGCGTATCCGGTTCTGATGAATTATCTTTTAATGAGTGTGTTTGAAATTCTGGATAAAGCCATTGTGGGGCATTATTCGGTACAGGGATTTGCGGCTGTTGGAATTGCGGCAGCTCCCATCTATGCAATTACAGGCGCTCTTGGTATTTTGTCATCGGCATTTCATATTGTCGGAGCTGAATCATGTGGTAAAAAGGATTACGATGGGTTTGAAATGACTTTTACAGTCAGCAAAAAGCTCGCATGTATGATAGGAATTGCGTTCTTTCTGGTCAGCCTTGCAGGAGGAAAATTCTTCTTTCAGCGGGGGTACGGAATCAAAGGTGAAACATTAACGGAGCTGTTAAGCTATTTCTATCCTGCTGCATTTACCGTGGTGCAGAACATGCTTCTGTTTCAGTATTCGGTTTATAACAGAAACCGTCTGAACACAAAAATTTCTTTTTTCAGTACGGCGGTATCTACGTTTGTAAATCTGTTTTTTGACGTTTCCCTCGTATACGGGGTATGTGGAATGCCGCGAATGGGAACGGCGGGTGCAGCATGGGGGAGTGTGATTGGGTTATTTGCCGGGCTGCTGGTGTATCAGATTCCATATTATACCGGTAGAACAAAAGCAGGAAATGACAGCAATGGTGCAGAAAAGAGAAAGATCAGAAAGAAGCTTCTGGCACTTTATCCGTCTTTGGCGGGGCAGGAGTTTGTGGAAAATACGTTATTTGTTATGATTCTTTCCGGTACAGTGGCAAACATGGGTATGCAGCATATGGCAGTTTACAGTCTGCTGGATACAGTGGCAAATATGATAGAACAGCCGATCTACGCATACGCATCGGCAGCTCAGACCTATGCGCTGCAGCATCAGTCAGCTGGCAGGGGAAAAGAGGCAGAAAGCTATCTGAAAAGCGGGCAGAGAATTACGATGCTCGTGATCGCCGGGTTGGGAGGCATTTGTTATGTCTGGCAAAAACAGATATTTCACTGGATTGTGACAGATGATGTTACGGTTTTTCGCGCAGGGGAATTTCTGTTCTGGATTGTGGCAATTGCTTTGACAAAAGTGGTTTATCAGTTCCGGATGGGATATCTTCAGGGGATTGGAAAGGAAAAATATGTTTTGGGAAGTGCGGTGATTTCTACTGTCATGGCTTCTGCTGGTGTGGCTGTTTTGGGAGGGATTTTGGGGCTTCCGGGGGTTTATTTTGTCTTAGGTGGGAAGTATCTGATTCTGTCTTTGGTTTTTCTGTGGAAAAATGGATGAGTGCGGATTGGTTGAGAGAGATGCTGTCAGAGCAGTGAATATGACTGGGGGAATCATAAAGTTTTGATAATAAATAATCAATGTTAGTAGAATAGACAGGGTGAATACCAGCAGCATAGTCATCCAGATATGCCTGACATTCAGCAATAATCTGTTTGGAATTTTTCTCAATGATATTTTGAAGCATTATAGCAAATGTATTGCCTTCTGTTCGATAGCGAATGAGATATTGTTTAGTTACCGGAAACATTTTTATGTAGTGGAGACCATGTCGGTTATGTGGTCTGGTTGTCGGCCTTGGCGGTAAGGCAAAGTATTGCCGCTTAGGCGTGGCAGCAGGAATGTTAGAACGGATTGGCACCGCAAAATCATGAAATTTTTCTTTGTATTTCAAACGTATAATTAGGACGTATGGTCTTTGTGATTTTAAAAGAACTTCTGAATCATCGCAGAACTTTTCCAGTAGGGCAGCACTTATTGTTACAAGTTTCATAAAATTTATCCTTTCAAATATGAGAGACATTTTAGCAAAGAATTCTTTTGAAAATTTGTCAAAAAACGGGACATGCCCTGAGACAAGTCCCGTATAACACGTAAGCGATATTCTACGCTAAATCAGCACCCCGTCGCTTTCGGAAGTTAAACATACACGTTCATCATATTCTGGCCGTGATGACCGACAAGCATCTTTGCTTATCTATATTATATGTAGATATGAGAAAAATAGCAAGATATGAAATCTGAAATTTTTATGAACCTCTTGCAATCAATAAAAATTCAGGTATAATAACATATGGGAATGAAGTTCTCCCGTAGATATTTCTAAAACCGCTTTTGATAAGCTGATGACTTCTGCGTTCTATTTATGCAGAAAACATCAGCTTTTTTGCATGATAAAGAGGAAAAAAGGTTACTGTTCACTGGTAATATTCCGCGAGGTGTTTTCGCGCAGATTGCGCGGAAATCCCGAGACATACAGCGCCAAAATGTGATGAAATCACATTTTGTGT
>JAHAFI010000003.1 GCA_018374355.1 Clostridiales bacterium | reverse complement strand
AGTTTCACTCATGTTGCTTGGACAAAAATACCCCAAATTGTCATCTGTTTTTGCCGTTTCTCCATGACCAAGATGGTCATTCCCAATTACAAGAATACCATGTTGGTTTAAGTACCTTGCAAATTCATCATAGCGTTTTATGTATTCAATCATTCCATGAGAAATCTGAACAATTCCAATTACTGTAATATTGGGAGCCCAAATAATAACATGCAACTGATTCTTTCCATCTGTGGATGGTATATATAATTCCTTCATTATACTGCCTCCTTGTTTCTTATCTCTAGAAATATATTTTTAAATTTCCTATGCATTATTTCAAGTATCCTCTATTACAGCATATCAGATATCCTCCCAACGACAATAGGCAAACACCTTTGCTATGTTAAAAAAATAGACATTCATACAAGGTATGTCTAATAGTTTTAAATCATTGTTTCATGAAACTTTGCCATAACAAATAAACTACAATAATTTCCTTAAAATAAGGAGAAACATTCATCATTTGAACATTTCTCCCCCTGCAGTATTTTTCTTCTGCAATATAACTTATAGAACTCTTCTTACTCTTCAGTACTTATGCAAGCTCAACCCCTTTCTCTTTGCTATCTTTTCCCTGCTTTTTCGCAATAATCTCCTTATTGATTTTCAACCGCTCATGAATAGATTTCTTTTCCTTTTTTTCCATTGTTTTTTTGCCCTCTACAAGGGAGCCCTGTTTTAGGGCGCCCTTATCAGATACTGCTCTTTCAGCAAACTTCTTTTCTCCATCCACCGATAATTGAACTGCTCCTTCTACTCGTTCAGGTGCTTTCTCTTCCAAACTGCAGAAACTCTGCAAATACGGTAACACATGCTCCTGCATATCCGTAAGATCCGCCATATATGCCTGAAAGGATTCTTCACCCTTACCTTTTTGGTAATTCAGCCAGCTTTCATCATGCAGCTTCATTTCATTCTGGTTCTTCAATTGGCTCACAATACCGCCGTTTCCATCTCCGATATTGATTTTCCCTTTTAGTTCCTGCATCTGGTCACGATCCGGATAGTAAATTGTGAAGTACATCTGAACTGTTTTCTCCGACATTCCATTCTTTGGATCTGCTTGTGAAGCCAGTTCTGCATCCATTTTGGCTGTTATTTCATCCACGCTTCCCAGCTTCTGATAACCCGAAATATCCATTTCCTTATCCTCACAGAAATTGATGCGGACAACCGGTACTGCTGTTTCCGGTATTTCAGGCTGATAGGCTTTCAGTTTCTCCAGAAGTTCTTCTGCCCGTGGAGACTCTTCGCACTCCTCATCAATAATATCTTTCAAAAACGGAATATACCTATGGGCATATCCGCATCTTAATTCCAATGCGACAGTTTCCACCATATCTTCCTCCGGGCTAAAGTTATCATGATAATCATAATGGTCAAAGTCTTCCGCTAATTGATCCAGTGCTGCAGCCAGTTCATCCGCATTCATTTTCTCCGGATAATAATGAACATCCAATTCTTTTGGAGGATAATACCGAAAATCAGGGAACGCTTCTACAATCTTTTCCAGTGCTTCATGTACCATTGGAAGTGATGCCAGAAATGCCACATCATCCAGGTTGTCTCCCCGGATCGTTTTCCGGCTGACCAGAGATACCTCCGCCTCATCATAAAAAGTATCATTCGGGTCACGGTAAATAATGCCCATGCCGTTTCCATAGTAGCTTAACGTTGGGTCATCAATAATTTCCCGGTATTTTGCAAGGATCTCATCCAGATTGGTACTCTTATAAATGTTGCCAAGGCTATGGTATTCATCACATTCTGCAGCATAGTATTCCAGATACGGCTCTTTCTTCGGTGGCATATTGTTCAGGACATTATCGATCATATTGTAGTTTGCCTCCTCCAGCTCTTCTACTTTCGCCAATGGCTTGTACTCCCCTCCGGCTTTCATCTGCTCCGTTTTTTCATCCAAATACCGGTCTGATTTTTCAAGAAATTCTTCCAATGTGCCAGTTTTGTCCGGTCTGATCGGGTTCATATCTACACGCATATTTCCGACCTTATACCCTGCTTCATTCAATACGGAAAACAAATCATCCTCCCGGGCAGTTCCTTCATAAGCAATTACCACATCCACATCAGAATCCTCATGATAAAATCCATCCCTTGTACGGCTTCCGTACACACGCACAGCCTGTATCCTGACATCCAGATCATTTTCAATAATCTCTGCCTGTGCAATCGCCCATACAGTTTCTTCGATTTCTGACCTGCTCATTCCATTTAATCCGGCTTCCGCTTCCGTATGATCCGAAATAACCGGTACCCGATTACTCTGGCTTCTTGCTTCCAGAAGGATCTCTGCCTCTACTTCTTTCGCTTTTTCCAGCAGTTCATCATAATCTATCGGTATCCGTTCTAACCGATCCTGACCTTCATCTACTAAAATATCCTGAACAGCCTGTCCCATAGAGATATTCGGATCATCCAAAATACCTCCGTCCATGAGTTTATACTCCTTATCATAAAAGGAATAATCATACCCTTCCGTTACTATCTGAATAGCAAAGTATTGATCCCCGATCCGGTAAGCCAATTCTTCCTGGTTCAGTTCCGGCTCTAATTGCAGGAAATCAGGCAATTCACGGAAACTGATACTGTCTACAAAATAGGCTTTTACTTTCCCGTTTTCATTGAGCACTACAATATCACTGACCGATAAGGAATGCCCTGTATAATCTTCCGGATGGGCAATATTGAACTTCTCATACAGGGAATCTAAGGTATCTCCATAAAGCAATTTATCAGAATAGATTAGCTCATAGTCCTCTTTTTTCACCTGATATCCACGTCTTTCAATGAAATTCAGATCCATGAATTCATACTCTCTGCCAGGACTGTCGTCTATGATCTGGTATATTCCATACCTGTTTTCTGTTCCCAGAAGAAGTTTCGCCTCTTTCAGTGACTTTATCTGTGGATAGTCCTGCATCCGTTTTTCCAACGTCCTGATTCGTTCCACATCCTCCCGCTCCATCTGGTAATGCTCCGGTCCTCTCTCAATCTCCATCCGTTCACGCACCGCAATCGGTCTTGGATATGTGGTAACCAGAAATACTGTCTCCCCCGCATCGAACATCCTTAATGCTTCATCTCTATCAAGATCTGTCATTGGAGGCTGATACAATCCAGCTTCCTCAAAATCTATTTCGTCCTCCTGTTCCTGCATATGCTGCCATGCCTCTTTTTCAATTCCATAGAGACCTTCATGTTCCAGGATCATCTCCCTGCTGGCATAGTCTCCATGGGATCCATCTGACTGCAGGCAGTACACCTTTTCACCGACACGATGAAGTTCCAATGCCATCTCCTGACGAAGCGGAAACATATCATCTGCGGTATAGCCATATCCCTTTAGTTCTGCCATACCAACAGAACGGTCCGGGAAGCTATCTATTTTCTCTCTGGCATCCCCCAGAATATCATTCACTTTCTCTTCATCCGAGGAACGTAAAGCGGCTGCAAGATCTCTGACCATTTTCCTGATATCATAATCATCCCCGGTCATAGCCGTATATTCCAGGACCTGTTCTTTCTGTTCCTCTGTAAATAAAATGTTTTCCCGCTGTTCTGCCCGTTCCATCTGTCTTTTGGCATAATCCCGGACTTCTTTTTCTGCCATTGTCATATTCCTGTTCATTGCCATATTCATTCTCCTCCTACTGTCCAATTCTTCTTGCAAGGACAATCAGCCTGCCGTTGGTGCTGGAATATTCACAGGTAGATAAAGAAAGCAGCTCATCTTCTTCCCGGACGGTAACTCCCGTCGGATAAAGCTGATAAGCTGCCATTTTCTGCAAATAATCCATCTGTTGTTTTCGTGTTTCTTTGTGTAAATAATCATAATAACCGCCGCTTTGTGCCACATTCGTCACATACACAGCAGCCACTTCATACTGGTATTTCTGGTTTTCCAGATATAGCGTGATCTCTTTATGCTCATGATAAAACGCTTCTTCTTTATACCCATTTAATTGCTTGAACATGCTGCCATCTTTCATTTGATGTCCATAAATTATTAAATGTTCCTGCCCGGCATCAATATCATTTCGGCAGTCCAGCATCAGTGTTCCACAAGTAGCATAGTTCTTTTGAAAATCATGGTGGAGATAAAACTCATTATCTTTTCCCTGCACAACCGGGTAACTGATATCGGTATCAGCAATCTTCAGCCAACCGATGCAGTCCGCATTTTCATCCAGCAATGCCTGATAATCAAAATCATCTATCTCTGTCATTGTATTATCCTCGTTGGATTCTGATTTTTCATCCTCTGTATCTTTTTCCGGAAACGCAATCTCTTCCACCTGCTGGTAATTCTGTCTGTTGTCATAAGAATCTTTCCAGTAATCCAAGAGGAATTTCCCGCAGATCACCGAAATTACCAGAAACACAATTAACATTACTTTTTCTGCTTTCCTCACATAGCGCCTCCTTCCGGGCATGAAAAAACCGGCAGATATTTCACTGCCGGCAAACGCCATAACTTAATATAAAGTTCCTATATATTTCCCATCTTCCAGATGCATATAGCACTCATTCATCTGTGCAGATTCCATCATCTGCAAAACGTATTCCATCCCAGTGGCAAGTTCCTTTTCTTTAAACTCTCCCATCGGAATCCAGTAAACGCTTCCTTCCTCAGAGCTATGTAAGATTCCTGAATACCGATCTGCCTTATACAAGAATATCACATGATGAGTACCTGATTTATTCCAATGATATATGCCACAGAACAGAGGGTTTTCAATCGTAAGTCCAGTTTCCTCGTATACTTCACGGATAACAGCATCTGTAAAGATTTCTCCTTTTTCGACATGTCCGCCGGGGAACGTCGTTCCGGTATAACTGTCATTTACTTTATCTAATGCAAGTACATTCCCTTTTCCATCCTGCAACATACATAGATTCATAAAGCAGACCGTTTCCGTTTTCTGCTCTTCATGCTGGTTAAGGGATCGTCTCACACGTTTGTTAATATCAGCCCTCTTTTTCTTATAATGTTTTACAACTTCGTCATAAGGAATCCATATGTCTGCGTCGGTGATCCGATCATATACTTTTGAGATAACATCCCCGATTTGCTTATCCCCAGGAAATGTATAGTTTTTCTCATAATATGCCTTTGTCTCCAGATACATCCATTCAGCTATTTTTTCCTTTTGTTTCAGTTTCAGATGAGAATACTTCTTATCCGTCTGAAGAAGTTTGCCATCAATCATTTTATGGTTCTTCCGGGACAGCGGAACCATCTCCCTTCTATTCTTCCGTTTCTAACTCCAATCTCTGCAAAATATCTTTTATAATACCGGCATCTTCAATCAGGTTAATGCTAAAGCACTTCTTTCCAGCATCTTTTAGCGATGCTCCTATATGATACGCCGTTTTCCTGTCAAGGATTAAAAAGCGGTCATGAAATACGTTCGTATATTTCACATCCAATGTTGGATACTGCATATTAAAATTATCAACATCCGTTTTTGACAGTTTTGTCCTTTTTAACGTATATACTGTAACGGTTACATTATCTTTTTTCTTTGAAAGCAGGTTCAACGTTCCTACATCGACATAGCCGTCAATTAAAGTAATTTCTTTTTCTGCTTTTTGAATCAGACTTACAATCAAGCTGAAAGCATCATATATTTGCCCATCAAAAAATACCTTTTGATTTGACTCCTCATGATCAGCTATGTACTCAAATATCTGCTCGAGCTTTTCATCAGTTTTTTTCTGGTATTCCAACTTTTTAATTCAACATTACTGATACGCTCAAAAAGCAGAGCATTATTGGCAATAAAACGCCTCATCTCTACAAAAGCATTCATGATATTAATACTGCCCTGAATGGCTACGTCACTTCTGAGTACTGCAGAAAGCATAGCAATTCCCTGCTCTGTAAAGGCATATGGCAGATATCTTCTTCCGCCTTTTTTCTCATTGTTCCCGTTACTTTCCATTGAGGTCGCAATTTGCGACCTCAAACTCTCTGTTTCTTTTTCTGTCAGTTGAAACCGGAATTCTTCTGGAAACCGGGCGATATTTCTTTTTACAGCCTCATTCAACCGCTTGGTCTCCACATGATAAAGCATTGCAAGATCACTATCTATCATAACCTGTTTGTCACGGATGACATAAATTAGTTTTTCAATAGCAGGCTGTACAACTTCTACCATCTGTGCTTCCGCAGTTTCCTGGTCTATCACTTCATTTGTCATTTGATCAGCCATATAATCTCCTTACTCAACTTGAAATGCAAGTTTGGCACTTCAAGCCGATACATTCATTTTTTTCAAAACCTGCCTTTATTTTACATTATTTTCATTCTCTTGCATACCATTATTTAGCCAATACAAATCTCGCTTGATATCCCGATTCTTTCTTCAGTATTTTCCAGTTGAGTACTCTTTTTATATGCACTGATTTTTTCATGAATAGAACGTTTTTCTTTTCCAGGCTCGTCCTGCTCCTCCTCCTCTTCCATCACAGTTTCCTTTTCATCCATGTTCAGCAATACATTCAGTTCTGACAGACGCTCCAGTTTCTGGTTCAGTTCTTCCTCTTTCGGGAATGGTTTTTTCACCTCTTCCATCGCATTTTTCAGCTGTCCCTGTACCGTCTCAAGCTTTTGCTCTGCTTCCGCCAGTTTTTGCGGGATTGCCTCCAATGCGTTATTGATCCTGATGATATTTCCGTTTTCATCGGAGCCAAGGCTGACACGATATACATTTTCATTTTTCAGGGAAAGGATAAATTCCTTATTCCAGGAATCGAACTTTAAGCGGATGGAAAATCCCTGATACTGTCCGACATTGATCATGGCATCCGCCTGTTTCATGGACTGGCAGACAGCAAGAAGGGCTGCTCCCGCTTCCTTTTTCTCATAAAAAACAGTGCCGCCGACTTCCATCACAAATCTCTCCGGATCCGTGATCTTATTTGCCTGATACTGTTCCAGATCCGCTTTATATCCTTCGATGCTTTCCTTAAGTACTGCTATCTGCTGTGGGAAATTCTTCGCAATATCATCTTCCAGCCGGTAATGATTGCTCACAAAATTTGCTTTCAGCAGCTTCAGCTTCGATACTTCCACATCCAGTGCCATCTTTTCCTTGATCGCCGGATTTCCCGTTGCCAGGGCTTTTACTTCCGCATAGGACAATGCCGTATCGTCCACATCTTCGCAGCTTCGCACCGGGGATTTGCTGGTCATGATCTGGGAAATGAATTTCTGCTTGCTTTCGATCAGCTGCCACATGTAACTGTCGAAGGTTCCTTCCGTCACATAGCGATAGATATGCACTTTCTTATTCATATTGCCCTGACGGATGATACGCCCTTCCCTTTGTTCCAGGTCAGAAGGCTTCCAGCCCACATCCAGATGATGCAGGGCAATCAGACGGTCCTGCACATTGGTTCCTGCACCCATTTTAGCAGTAGAACCCAGTAAAAAGCGAACCTGTCCGGATTTTACTTTATTGAATAAATCCGTTTTCTTCACTTCCGTATTGGCATCATGGATAAATGCAATCTCTGCTTCCGGTACTCCTTTTGCCATGAGTTTCTTTTTCAGATCATCATAAACATTAAAGGTTCCATCCCCTTTCGGTGTGCTGAGGTCGCAGAAAATGAGCTGGGCAGACCGTTTTGATGCGGTCTCTTTCCAGATAGCAAAACTCTTCTCTACACAGGCACAAATTTTACTGTTCTCATCATCCGGGAGCAATGGATTCACAAGACGCTGATCCAGTGCCAGCTTTCTTCCATCATTTGTCACTTTCAGCATATTGTCAACAGAGGAATCCACACCGCCATCCCGGATTACTTCCGCACGTTCTCCAAGGCTTTCCACGATCTCTTTCTGATGCTCGGATGGTTTTAGTACCACCGTTTCATATTCTGCTTCCGGCACCGGAAGTTCCAGCTGGTCTGCCGTCTTAATATCGGCAATCTCCTTAAACATACTCATAAGTTCCGGGATATTGTAAAATCTGGAAAACCTGGATTTTGCCCGGTATCCGGTACCTTCCGGAGCCAGCTCGATACTGGTCACAACTTCACCAAAGGTGGATGCCCAGGAATCAAAATGCCCCAGTCCCATCCGGTTCAGTTTGCCATACTGCAGGTAACGCTGCATGGTATAAAGTTCCGTCATACTGTTGCTGACTGGTGTGCCAGTTGCAAATGTAATACCTTTCCCTTCGGTGATCTCATCCAGATACTGGCATTTGTTGAACATATCCGCCGATTTCTGGGCTTCATTCTGGGCAATGCCTGCCACATTCCTCATTTTTGTGTAAAGGAACGCATTTTTGTAATAATGGGCTTCATCCACATACAGACGGTCTACCCCAAGTTCCTCAAACGTGACCACATCATCCTTTTTCTCTTTGTTCTCCAGTTTTTCCAGACGTCTCCTGAGACTTTTCTTTGTCTTTTCCAACTGTTTTACTGTAAAACGGCTTCCATCAACCTCATACTTTGCCGCCTGAATCCCTGCTTCCAGTTCTTCAATCTGCTCTTCGATGACCTTTTTCCGGCGTTCTTCCGATAAGGGAATCCTCTCAAACTGGGAATGCCCGATGATCACAGCATCGTAGCTGCCCATTGCGATTCTGGCACAGAACTTCTTGCGGTTTGCCGGTTCAAAATCTTTCTTCGTTGCCACAAGGATATTGGCTCCCGGATAAAGCTGCAGAAATTCGGCTCCCCACTGTTCTGTCAGGTGGTTCGGAACCACAAAGAGGCTTTTCTGGGCAATGCCAAGGCGTTTGCTTTCCATAGCTGCGGCTACCATCTCATAGGTCTTTCCGCTTCCCACTACATGGGCAAGCAGGACATTATCCCCATAAAGCTGATGGGCTACCGCATTTTTCTGGTGCGGGCGGAGCTCTATTTCCGGATTCATCCCCGGAAAGGTCAGATGGCTGCCATCGTATTCCCTGGGACGGATGGAATTGAAACGTTCATTATAAATCCGGCACAGTTTTTCCCTCCGTTCCTGGTCCCTGAAGATCCAGTCCTTAAATGCTTCCTTGATTGCATCCTGTTTCTGGGTTGCCAGCATGGTTTCTTTTTTATTCAATACACGGATTTCATTTCCCTCTGCATCAATCTTTGTGTCATAGATCCGTACATCTTTTAAGTTCAGGGTTTCTTCCAGAATCTTATAGGCATTGATCCGGCTGGTTCCATACGTCGCTATGGTCAGCACATTCCGGTCACTGTCCGCATTTTTACCGCTGATATTCCATGCACCGCTGGCTTCCGAATACCGGATATCAATTACCCTTTCAACCAGATAACCTGGGGTATCAAATAGTTCTTCCATAAAATCCCGGTATATTTCCGGGGCGATCCATGTGGCTCCGATACGGACTTCAATCTCTGATGCATCCAGGTCTACCGGCTGCACCTGTTCCAAAGCATGTACATTGCGGGTAAATTCAGGATGGTTTTCCGCAAAGATTCTTGCCGTTTTCAGCTTCTCCCGGACATTACCGGATAAATATTCATCTGCAGTCTCCCACTGTCCATTGACCGGATCCCGAAAGATTACTCCTGTCAGTTCTTCTGCAACTTTCTCTTCCGGCTTCCCTGTCAGCCCTGCCATATACGGAAGGTCAACCCTGGCTTTTTCATTCAGGGAAATCGTCAGGGCTTCTGCCGCAGTTTCCACACTGGTCACAGCTACTGCTTTCTTAATCGTCCGCTTGGTGAACATATCCGCTTTCCGTTTCAACGTACCATCTTCATTAAGATCCTCCAACGAACAAAGCAGACAATAAGAAGAGTCATCGGAGAATGCCCGTTTGTTCGCATTGCTTCCGATGACCCCGTATTTTTCCGTGTAGGCATCATAGACCTGATTCAGTTTAACCTGAAGTTCCTGTATCTCCTCATCCGTTGCATCTTCCTCCATCTGCAGGGCGATCAAGTCCCGGACTACCTCACGGATCTCTACCATACCCTTTACACGTTCCGCCGTAGCTGCCGGCAGTTTCACCGGATTCATCAGGGAATTTACCCGGTAATAGATCTGGTCATCCACCACAGTAAAACTGTAGTTCCGGACAGCTGGATCTGCAGGAATGCTTTCCATGATCTCATCCAGTTCTGTTTCTGCCGTTACTGCGGGAACCATCGTTCCATGGATTTTCGATGCGGCATCTTCCAGCTGTTCTGCCAGATCTGCCCCTTCCAGCGGAAGGCAGGCAGTCTCCATGCCATATGGTCCGGATACCTCTGCCATCGTTCCAAGTACCATTTCCGGATGGGTAATAAAATACTGGTTTATGGTAATCCCATTCTTATCCTCTCCAAGAGCAACCCATTCCGGCTCTTCCATGGAAATGCTCTCCCTCTTCTGGAAAAATAGAATGTCTGCACTGACTTCGGTTCCTGCATTCGCCTTAAAGGCATTGTTCGGAAGACGAATCGCACCGAGAAGCTCTGCCCTCTCTGCAAGATACTTCCTTACCTCCGGCGATGCTTTATCCATGGTTCCCTTGGTTGTGATCAGGGCAGCCACGCCACCCGGTCGTAACTGGTCAATGGTCTTTGCAAGGAAATAGTCGTGAATCATAAAATGATACTTGTCATACTGACGGTCATTCACTTTATAGGAACCAAAAGGGACATTTCCGATTGCCACATCAAAGAAGTCATTGGGATAATCGGTCTTTTCAAATCCTTTGATCTGGATATCAGCGTTCGGATAAAGCAGTTTTGCGATCCTGCCGCTGATGCTGTCCAGTTCCACTCCATAAAGCCGGGACTGCTGTAACTTGTCCGGAAGCATTCCAAAAAAGTTTCCTACGCCCATGGACGGTTCCAGGATGTTTCCCTTTTCAAACCCCAGGTTCTGAAGCACCCGGTACATGCTCTCGATGATAACAGGCTGGGTATAATGGGCATTCAACGTGGATTCCCTTGCCGCCGCATATTCATCTTTGGTAAGCAGATCTTTCAGTTCCTGATACTCGTCACTCCAGGAAGCTTTGTTTTCATCAAAAGCATCCGGCAAGCCTCCCCAGCCAACATAGTTTGACAGGATTTCCTGCTCCTCTGGTGATGCATAACGGTTCTCGCTTTCACATTTTTTCAGAACCTGGATTGCCATCACATTGGCTCTGAATTTTTCCTTTGCCGTTCCATAGCCCAGCTGGTCATCCGTGATATGAAAATTGACAGCCGGTATCTCCGCAGATAATGCACGTTCCCTTTCCCCATACTCATTCCAGACACGTTCCGATATTTGCTGAAAATAAACGGATTCATTTTCCATGATACTGTAGCTGACTTCCCGGAGTTCTTCCAGATTTGCTGCATTTTCAATATCCTCATGGTATTGAAAATAAAGGGCTTCCCGTTCCAGTACCATCTCCAGCCGTTCCAGTTCCGGTTCGGACATCCTCTCCCAGATATCATCTTTTTCCGTATGGATGGTAAACCCTTCCCCGTCATCATGGTATTCCACAGTGTAATGCAGGATATCCTGCTCTCCACGTATCTCACAGGTAAAGTCATACTCCGTTGTCCTGCTCACAGAGGAATACTGGCGGTTTACTAAGACCAGGTTCTGCACGTCTTCTGCCCTTAATGGCTGCCCGCTTTCTTCCGGCTTATCTTCCACATTTTCTTCCGCAGGAACCTCTTCATGAACTTCCTCAATCTCTTCCGGAACTTCCTCCGTTCCCAGTGACTGCTTTACTTCCTCCATATCAGCAAGCCGCTGTGCTTCCTGCCGTTCTTCATACTTTTCCAGTTCTTCCGGTGACAAAAAATCATCCATCCGGATCAGCTGCCTTGTCCTTAAAGCTGCCTGTTTCCACTTGATAACTGTTCTCAGGCTCGGGTTGGAAATCTGCCCTTTGCTCAAACGGATTCCTTTTGCGTCATGCCACTCATCGGAAAGATCGCTTCCCTGAATGCCCGGCGTGCATCCTCCGTCTCCATACTCATGCTTTAAAAAGTCGGCGGTTTCTTTTTCATCGTGGTGTTCCATGAAAAACTCATAGATACGGTTCCTTCCACCAGCTATATTTCCGCCTCTTCGTAAAACAGAGTCGATCTCATCCTGCGTAATAAAAGCCATTTCCGGCGGTGTTACAGTTTCTTTCTGCCGGCTCCAATCGAGCGTCCTTCCAAGGTCATAGACCCTCTGCTTGTATATCGGATTATTCCGGATCTGGTACCTCATATAGTTTTCCGGATGACGTTCCATATCCCGTTCCAGTTCCACAAGCATCTGGTAATACTCCCTTGTCTGCTCTCGGTCATCCAGACCTGCACGGAACCTTTCGGTCGTTTCTGTATGGCTGTATATTCCCCGGATAGCCCCGGTATCCCGGAAATGGAGTGCCAGCAGGCTGGAAAGCTCATCGCATTCCACTTTAATGGAATTTTGCATAATCACGTTGGAGACATAAGTCCCCGCATCATACATATCCTGAATGCGGTTTGCCGCTTCTTCCCAGGTAAGCATACGGTCATAACCTCGTCTTGCAGATTCCCCACGTCGGAATCGCATCCCGTCCCCGTCATACCAGACGCTGAATTTCTGGCCGGAAAACTCAAACCCTTTCCCGCCGGTACCATATTCCTGGATGAGAAAACTTCTCAGCTCCTCATGGTCAATTCCCTCTACAAGCTTTGCAGTGATATGGAATAACGTATTCTTCCGTCCGCTTCCGGTACGAAGCACATCATCCACGATCTCATCCGAAACAAAAAAAGCGGCTGGCTGTGTGAGTGCAGCTGCCGCTTTCCTGATCTCTCCAAACTGTTCTTCCTCTGTGGGGAACAGGCTTAATTGTATATAATCTCCCGAACTACCAGTTCCTCTGCCTGTGCCCGGATCCGGTTCATGTGACGTGTCCAAGCCATGCTGTCGGCTGATTTCTCCGGTGCCGGGTCTTTCTCCAGAAGCTGCATGGTCAGGTCTTCCACTTTCTGTCTGGCTTCGCTGTCCACTTCCATCAGATGGCTGTCCAGCCTGTTCTGCAGTGCCAGTATGCTGAACCTGGCTTTCTTGTGGTTCCTCAGATATTCCTTCCGCATCATCCCGTATTTCCCGATGGTTCCCCTGGTCTCCTCCAGTTCGATATCCGGGATCAGATAATCCCCGTTCCTGCTGTAAGTGATCTCTCTCATGCTCTGTTTCCTCCTTGTTTTCTTCTATCTCTGGTTCTGGTGTAATTTCTCCACTTTCACGAATTAACGTGTTAAATTCATTATAGACCACTTCCGATTCTTTTGCAACCGTTTTCCTGTCATTTTCCATATCCATAAGGACATACCGTCCAAGCTGCATCAGAATCGGTCGGCAGATCTCATTGACCGCTGTGCCAAGGTGTCCAAGCACACGGAGGTCATTAAAATCCGTGATATGCCGCAGGCTGTCCGCAGACAGGTACGCTTCCGTATCCATGCCACACCGCTTTAATAGGACATACCATACACTGTCCGTCATAAGGTCCCGGAACTCCACTTCCTGGTTCTGCTCATCCAGTTCTTCCAGAAATGTCCCCTGCACATCCTGTTTCAGTTCATCAAACGCATCCGGAAGCCACTCCCGTACACTTTCCTGTGCTGCCTGATACAGGGTTCCGGCAAGCCCGCCATCTCCTTCGTCCAATCCATACGCTCTCTGCAGATAATCTGCCGCAAGGGAACGGTCATCCTGTGGCAGCACCCATAAAGCCGGGTCTTTCCCCAGATTCCTCACCTTATAAGTATCCGAAATATCAAACACATACCGCAGGCGGTTCTTCGGGCCGGATGTATAATCAATCAGGGCAATCCCTTTTGACCCTTTCCTGATCCATCGGTACATCCGCTTATTCCATACCTCCATGGATGCCACTGCCGTTGCTTCCGGTCTCTGGGCAAAGATCAGAAGCTGTTCATCAAAGGTGTATTTATATAAGCTGGATGCGGTATCCAGAAAACGCATCCACTCTTCCGGCTTTGCTGCAATGTCCTTTGCGACTTCTTCCGTCAGCTGTTCCATGGCATATAATTTATTTGCCATACCCATTCATCCTCCTCTCATTCTATCGTCGTTTCCCGTTTTTTCTTCACACCGGATGTTTTCTGACCGGATGCGATCTTTTTCCGGTTTTCCTCCAGTGATTCCTTGATTGATTTTTTATGTGTTTTTTCATATCCGTAATTCTCTGCTTCCTTTTCTGCCACTTTCAAATTGATATCATTCAAATCCACAGAGTATTGAACCTGCTCCATAGGAAGGATCTTTTTTTCCCGGAAAGAAAAATAGGACTGGTCATTGCCGAGAATCACATGGTCAATCACAGGAATCCCAGCCAGCATACAAAGCTGCTGCATTCTGCCCGTGAGTGCAATATCATCCTTCGACGGTTTCAGGCTGCCACTTGGATGGTTGTGGAACAAAAGGATGGAAGCGGCATTCGATAAGAACGCCGCTTTTAACACTTCCCTCGGATGCACCAGTGACTGGTTCAGTGTCCCCATACTGATGATGGTCATGTTAATGGGAACATTATCACTCCGAAGATGGACCACTCCTACCACCTCCCGGTCATAGTCTTTAAAGGTATCTCCCAATACCCGGATCGCATCTTCCGGTGTAGAGATTTCTTCCTCACTCAGGATCGGTGCTTCTTTCACAAGACGAACCGATACCTGGTCAATTCCGTATTTTCTTTTCACGTTCCGATACTCCTCTCTTTAAGGGGATTTGAAGAATGAACTCCTGGTCTTTTTGTGACTCCAGGCATTTCCGGAGATATCCGGATAACCTTTTTCTTTCTTCCACTTTCATTTTGCTGCTCATTCCCCTTCTCCCTCCACAACCTCTTCCATCACATCTGCAATACGCCCGAGTTCCGTTACAAGGGAAGGGAACTCATAACTGTTCCTGGCTTTTCCAATCTGATCCAATAAAAATTCCGGTACATTGTTGATTGCCTCCGCTATCAATGCCTTTACTCTTAAATCCTGAATAGTCAGAAGTTCTTTGATACCAAATTCTTCGCCAAAAACCCTCTGATACCTTCTCATATCATCCAAAAGATATTCTGGCTTCAAGTCTCTTTCAAATGATTCTCTTTTTTCATCTCCGAATAAGCACCATCCTGACATATACATTCTCCTTTCAACAAAGCGGGAACCACAACCGCAGTTCCCGCCCCAAATTATTTACCTACATTACCATAGCCGTATCTCTCGTTTTACCCTGTGGCTTTCCCAGGACATTCCCGGCTTTCACCTCTTCCTTCGCCTTTTCCAGCTTTCCATGAAGCCCGGTTTTCTCTACCGGCTTTTCTGCCGCAGCCGCTTTTTCTTTTTCCAGACGTGCTTCCCGTTTCTCCGCATTTTCCATCACGGCTGTTCTGCCATCACAGAACTGCACTTTATCCGAAAGAATATCTTCCAGTGCTACTTCTGTTGCATTGACTTCTTTTACCATGGCATTCAGGGCTTTCACATCGAAATCCCCATTATCCGGCAACAGAAGTGTTTCATGGATGGAAGAAGGCAGGATATAATAATCACCCTTCATAAACTCCCCGATCTGTTTACGGATATCCTCATGCAAGATCAGGGATGCCGCATTCATTTTTGTTTCGTTCGTCAGGCAAAACATGGGCATGAAAAATTCCTCTGCCTTTCTGTCCCCGTTCAACAGATTCTGGGGTTTTTCTCCCATAATGGAGGACTCCATCAGATCATTTATTGCGTATAAAGCCGGTCCACGGCTCTTATCTGATGCCATCGCATCCTGATGGAGAGTCTGGACATCTATCTTCCATGCCTCCAAAAGAGCCTTTGTCACGAAAACCGAAGCAATACCGTCTTTATTTTCCGACAGGTTGACCGTGTAATAAGCAGCGAAATCCCCATGCATGGTCACAGCCTTATCTTCCAGCCATTCTTTATTTTTTTCCGGGTCGCACATCCTGATCTGCAGCTTATCTTTGACATTTCCATAATCCAACATGCCATTTACATCGACTGACAAATCCGTATCCATATTTTCAATCCAGAGGTCTGCCACATCCCCTACACAGGCATCCGGATTTTTTCCGTTCCGGTATTCCTGATAAAAGGAATCCAGATAAATATTCGGTGTGATATTGGTGTCTTTTGAAGGAATAACCATCGCCGTCAAGGTCAGCCCGTTTTTCTTTACCACTTCCTGCAGATGGATGTTGGCATCCGCATATTTTTCCGGAAGATAGTCCCTCACATTGTCTTTTACATATTCAAAAAAGTCTTTTCTGTTCATCATACGCAATTACCCCCTTCTGATCATGTGCTGATTCATTCTCTTTTTGTTGACTGCCTGCTCTGCTTTTTTCTGGTATGCCATCATTCTCTTGAATGATCTCTCCTGCATTTCTCTCCCAGCCTGCACTGTGTTCATTGTTTTCTTCATATTCTTTACCTGTCCTTTCCTGATTTTTGCTATGATAAAAGGGAGCCCTGAATTAAGGCTCCCTGCTCATATAAGGTTACTATTTTCTTTTTCTCTTTCTTCTGGCTGCCAGAAGTCCGGCAATGCCGCTTACAGATACTGCCAGCAGTACCACCGGAAGCCAGAGATTCGTCTCATCCCCGGTCTTCGGATTACCGGCTGACGGTGTTCCCGGTGTGCCTTCCGTTGTCTGTGGAACTTCCGGCTTGTCATTTGTCAGGTCGAAAGTCACTTCCACAATCGGTGTACTGTCATCTTTGTAGGCAAATACCACCTCATGCTCGGTCTCATCCAGTGTATATCCATCCAGTGTCTTGGTTTCCACCAGATAATACTTCTTCTCACCGGCATATTTACCGTCTTTGTAATCAGCGATCTCATAAAGGCTGCTTTCCGCATGACCGGCAGCATCCGTCTTTAAGGTCTCCAGTACCTTCCCTTTGCTGTCACGGAGTTCAAATTCCACGCCTTTTAATGGCTCTCCGGTTTCCTTATCTGTTTTATTCAGGATCACTTTACCTTTTGCGGTATCATCCTTCATAACAACCGTCTGGATCTCGCCGGTATCTTTCACTTCAAAGGAGACATCGGCTGTCAGGATAAATCCTTTCGGTGCCTGTTCTTCCCTGAGTGTGTATCTGCCAATCGGCAGCTTCTCCACATAATGCGGCTCCTCTGTGGAAGTCCAGCTTTCCACTACCTGGTCATTTTCATCCAGGATCGTAAGCTTCGCACCCGGGATCTCCTGGTCTCCGGTGATATCTGTCTTGCTGATCTGTACCTTTGTCACATCATCCTTCATTTCATGCTTCTGGATTTCCGCAGTATTCTCGATGGTAAATTCGATGCTTTCTGCGGTTACATATCCATCTGCAGGTTTGGTTTCTGTCATGGTGTAGGTTTTGCCGACTACCAGCTCTTTGATCACATGGGCTTCTTCTGTGGATACCCATTCATCCACAACATTTCCATCCTCATCGGTCACTTTCAGGTGGGCACCCGGGAGTTCATCCCCTGTTGTCAGGTCGGTTTTTGTCAATTCCACGGTTGTTGCCTCATTTTCAAAGGTAAAATCATAGCTTACCTCTGCCTGGTCCGCACCGGCATATTCAAAGGTGAAATCCTGTTCCTCATTGGTGGTCACAAAACCATCCGGGGCATACAGCTCCTTCACATAATAGTTGCCGTCTACCGGTAGGTCTGCCATAAAGGTGATCTGACCGTTTTCATCCGTGGTCTTAAGCTCAATGAGCGTATCTGCTTCCATCAGGACATCACCGCCCACATTTTTGATATCCTCCCTTGTAAACAATCCGAAGATACCGCCTGCCAGAACTCGTTCGGTGTCTTTTTCCTTTTTCAGGACGGTCACTTTGACTTTCTGGCGGTTATTCTGCCATGCTTCATCATACGTTACCACCGGGGTATCCTGGTCACGGTAACTTAAATCCACATATCTCGGTTCCCCATCCAGCACATAACCATGGGCAGTTTCTGCCTCTTTCACATAGTATTTTCCAACCGGAAGATCCCCAAGCTGTGCAATACCATTGGTATCGGTGGTAATGGTTCCCACCAGTTCATCTGCTTTAAAATAATCCTCGCTGACACCATCTGCCGCTTTGATATCTTCAGCGGCATAAACGTGAAAGGTAACTTCGGTAAGGCTTCCGGTGATATACTCAAACAGATGCTCCACCGTGCCTTTTGCGTTATCCAGAAGCGTTACTTTATCCAGGAATCTGCTCTTTTGTATAACTATCCGGGAAAAACATCCGGAGCTTCTTTTCCGGCAGTTTCACCTGTAATTTCTCTGTTTTACCCTGGCAACAGATACTATCAATTTCCGGATATGTCAGTAAATGTTCCTTAGAACACTTTTTCATTTCCTGTGCCTGCTTCATGGATGGAACCATTTCATGGTTACCCATATACTGCAGCAATATATCCTGCTCCTCTTTTTTCAAATATGATAATTCAACAGCTGTATTAAACGGGAGCTGTTTATGATCAGCCATATCCAGAAGAACCGGATGTAATTCCGTCAGATGGATATATCTGAGAATCTGCCGTGTACTATCCTCTGAATTTTGGCTGATATCCTCTGCCGCCAACTTCTTGCCAACTTGGCAAGAAGTTAAATCACTTCGTTTGCCCTGACGTTTCAATGCATCATATTTCATCTTATAGGCAAATGCCTTTTCACTGATCAACAGTTCTTCACGCTGAATGTTTGAATCAACCATAATCACAGTCGATTCATCATCTGTCAGATCCTTAATAAGGACTGGCATGGTTTTCAAACCAGCAATCTCACACGCCCTCTTACGGCGGTGCCCCGCTATAATTTCATAACCACCGGTGTCCTTTATTCTCACAATACCAGGCACCAAAACCCCATGCGTCCTCACACTTTCAGACAACTCAATCATCTTGTCATCATCCAGAACCTTAAACGGATGATTTGAGAAGGAATGCAGATTATCCAGAGCAATCTGTTGGATGCCTGCCTGTTCCTCACTTGTCGTTCCGAACAGGGCATCTAATGACTGTAACGGGATTGGCGTTGATTTCTTTTTACCTGCCATGTTCAAGGACCTCCTCCGTAAAACTCATATATGCTTTCGCAACTTTACCTTTTGGTTCGTATTTAAAAATACTCTGTCCCTCTCTGACCGCTTCTTTCATCCTGACAGAAAATGGAATATAATTGTCAAACACATGAATCCGATTTCCATAGGCATTATGAAGCAATTCCATATTGTTTCTTGCATCATTTGTATGGGCATCCACCATACTGAAAAGGATACCGGCAATCTGTAGTTTCGGGTTAATCTGTCTTCTTACTTTACCGATTGTCTTCAAGAGCTGCTGCAGTCCTTTGATTGGAAGATAAGATGCTTCTACCGGAATCAATACTTCATCCGATGCTGCCAGGGCATTGATGGTGATCATACCCAAAGATGGCATACAATCTATCAAAACTGTATCGTACCTGTCTTTTACCCTGTTTAATATCTGTTTCAGGACAAACTCACGGCTCATTGCATTCACAAGCTGTACTTCTGTTCCTGCCAATCCAATATTGGAACAGATAATATCAATACCTTCCTCTGTATGCTGGATAAAGCAGTCTTCCGGAATATCTTCATCATTCAACACCATTTCCATCAGCGTTGTTAATGTTTCATTACTATTATCGCAGTCACGGAATCCAAATCCAGCAGACACATCTGACTGAGGATCAGCATCCACGACTAACACCTTCTTATTCATAAGAGCCAACCCTACACCAAGATTTGCTGCACATGCGGATTTTCCAGTTCCGCCTTTCTGGTTTACTACTGATATAATTTTTGCCATATTCATTCCTTTCCGGTATCAGGAAGGAAAAATAGTAAGAAATAATAGTGGATTTTTTACGAAGATTACGAAAATGAAAAGTTGCATTATAAATCGCATTATAGATAGCTACCGAAATCGCCACATTTTTCTTAAAAATCATGCGAAGTTTGCGTTAAGAAGTTCGTACAGGATCATTACGAAAACACTGACGAACGAATTACGAAAAATCACCTAAAAAGTTACATGAATTTATAATGCAATATATGAAGTGCCCTAGAAAGGAAAAACCCTTGAAAATACTGGATTTCCAAGGGTTTTAAGGTTCTTATTTAAGATTTGCAAAATCGGGATTACATTCCCATCTGAGCTGCAACTTCTGCTGCAAAGTCTTCATTTTTCTTTTCCAGACCTTCACCTGTCTCGAAACGAACAAATCCTTTTACAGTGATGTTAGCGCCGTTAGCTTTTGCAACTTCTTCGATGTATTTTCCAACAGACTGTTTTCCGTCTTCTGCTTTTACATAAACCTGATCCAGCAGACAGATTTCTTTCAGCTCTTTGTTGATACGTCCGTTGATCATTCCCTGAATAACTTTTTCCGGTTTCTGGGATTCTTTCGGATCGTTCATGATCTGAGCCAGAAGAATTTCTTTTTCGTGAGCAATGTACTCAGCGCTTACTTCAGAAGCGTTTGTGTACTGAGGTTTCAGAGCAGCTACCTGCATAGCTACGTTCTTAGCCATCTCTTTGATATCATCGTTTACAACATCTGTTTCAACATCAACCAGAACACCGATTTTTCCGCCCATATGAGTATAGGAAGCTACGAAACCGTTTGCTTCTTCAACCTGCTGGAAACGACGGATTTTCAGGTTTTCACCGATGAATGCGATCTCTGCTGCCAGAGCTTCGTTTACAGTTTTTGTTGCATCGAATTTCCATGTCTCAGCAAGGAAAGCGTCGATATCGGATACTGTTGTTTCCAGAGCCTGTTCAGCAACCTGTGCAACGTACTCCTGAAACTTGTCGTTTTTAGCAACAAAGTCTGTCTCAGCGTTTACTTCAACAGCTACTGCTTTTTTGCCATCTTCTGTAACGTTCAGTTTAACGATACCTTCTGCTGCGATTCTTCCGGATTTCTTCTGAGCGGTAGCAAGACCTTTTTCTCTCAGGAATTCCATAGCTTTGTCCATGTCGCCATCGGTAGCTGTAAGAGCTTTCTTACAATCCATCATACCAGCGCCGCTGATTTCTCTTAATTCTTTTACCATTCCTGCTGTAATAGCCATTGTGATTTCCTCCTAGTTTTAATAGTTCGTAACTATTCGGGACTCCGTCCTTCATAGTCACAGTAATCCTCTGAATAGTTACAATAATTCAGCCTTTCATTTCTTATCGCAAAAACTGAAAGGCTGAACATCGGTTTCTTATTCTTCTACTGCTTCCTCAGCTTCTTCAACGAATTCAACATCTGCTGTTGTTCCCTGATTTGCTTCGATAACAGCGTCAGCCATTTTGGAAACGATCAGTTTTACAGCGCGGATAGCATCGTCGTTACCCGGGATTACATAGTCCAGTTCTTCCGGATCGCAGTTTGTATCACAGATACCGATCAGCGGAATACCCAGTGTGTGAGCTTCCTGAACACAGATTCTTTCTTTTTTCGGGTCTACAATAAAGATAGCGTCCGGAATTCTCTTCATTTCTTTGATTCCGCCCAGATTTTTCTGAAGTTTTTCCAGCTCTTTGTTCAGAGCGATAACTTCTTTCTTAGGCAGAACATCGAATGTTCCGTCAGCTTCCATAGCTTCGATCTCTTTCAGTCTTGCAATTCTGCTCTGGATTGTTTTGAAGTTGGTCAGCATACCGCCTAACCATCTCTCGTTTACATAGTACATTCCACAACGCTCTGCTTCTACTTTGATAGCGTCCTGAGCCTGTTTCTTTGTTCCTACGAACAGAATGGTGCCGCCTTCTGCTGCGATATCAGAAATAGCTTTGTAAGCATCATCTACCATTCCAACGGATTTCTGCAGGTCGATGATGTAGATTCCGTTTCTTTCTGTGTAGATGTATTCTGCCATTTTAGGGTTCCATCTTCTTGTCTGGTGTCCGAAATGTACACCTGCTTCCAGTAACTGCTTCATTGAAATAACACTCATGATTTCAATCTCCTTTTTTTGGTTTTAATCTTCCCCATACTTCTCATTCTTTTCGAGACCTGACGGACAGGCACCTTCTCGGAATCAATATGGGTGTTTTTTGCAACGTTCAAATTATATCACAAAGAAAATCGGGATACAAGCACTTTTTTCAAAAATCCGCCTGTTATCTTAGCGCTGGTTACTGTTTGTTCACAGCAGCCAGCGTTATCTTATCTCCCGGAACGTTTTCCGAAAATCCAATATGCCGGAATCACACAGAGCAGCAATTCGATCAGAATACCCAACCAGATTCCAAAGGGCAGGCGTTCCATAAACAGATACCACCATCCCCCGCCGAATAAGCTCCACAGATTTGCAGCCATATGAGCCACAATGGCCGTCCACAGCGTTCCCGTACGGTTATAAATGATCGCCAGAAGGCTTCCCAGAAGGGACGCATATAGAAACTGCACCATATTTCCATGATACAAACCGAAAACCAGTGATGAAATGATGATCGCCGGAACCGGTTTTATAAAATCCTTCAGCCGTCTGAAAATCAGTCCGCGGAAAATCAGTTCTTCCGTAATAGGCGCAAGGATTCCTATGGTCAGCATCAAAAGCCAGATCGGCTGGTCTACCATGGTTTCATCCGTTAGTTCTGCATAGGACGGAAAAATCTCATTTAGGCGGAAAATAAGTATCAGGTCATTCAAAATCTGGCTGCCGGCGATTGCCAGCACTATTACAGAAAACCAGATAACCGGGGGGCTCCACACAAAATCCGCACCGTTTCCCAAAAATCCGGCCTTTCTCTTTTTCTGATCCCTCTGATAGAAAAACAGGGCTGCTCCCCCTGCGATAAGGGAGGTGGGAATCAACTGCAGCAAACTGCTTTTCGTTACCTGTTCCAGAATATCAAACTGTGCCCCGGCCTTTACTCTCTCCAGATAATAGTAGGTGAAGGCAAACATCACAAGAAAGGCTGCTCCTCCATGGAGAAAAATGGGATAAATCACCCGCCACAACTGCAGTAAAGGGTGCATAGGCCTTGCAGTCACTGCCGGAAGAGGGTCTGCTTCCTGCGGTTCCTCCGCAGTTTCCTTTTTTTCCTGTCCGGATGGCTCCTGTTTTCCTTTGTTTCGTTTTTCTTTTCTGATCCTGAGAGGTTTCCTTACGGATTCCACATGTTCTGTGGTCTCCTCATCATTGGGGCTTGCCAGAATCCCCAGATCCTCCACCGTATCGGCAATATAGACCGCTCCGGCCTCCTCCAGTTCCTCCCGGCTTCCGTATCCGTAAGTCACGCCCACACAACGGATTCCGCAGCTTGTAGCGCCCAAAACGTCATGCTCCTTGTCCCCTACCATCAGGATCTTGTCCCGTTCCTCCTGCATTTGAAGACGGTTCAGGGCTTCCTCTATGACTTCGGCTTTATTGGTCCGCTTTCCGTCCATCTCGCTCCCCACGATCACCTGAAAATACTGTTCGATATTGAAGTACTCCAGAATCTGTTTTGCGAATTTCTCCGGCTTTGAGGTGGCCACTCCCAGAATTTTATCATTGATCTTTAAAACTTCCAAAAGTTCCGGAATCTTTGGATACAGATGGTTCTCAAAAATCCCCACTGTGGTGTATCTTTCCCTGTAATATTCCACTGCCTGTTCCGCCTGCTCATCATCGAGACCGGCGTAAGCCATGAACTGCTCCTTCAGCGGAGGGCCTACGAAACAGCGCAGCCGGTCCAGATCATTTTCTTCGATTCCCAATTTTCCCAGCGCATACTGCACGCATTTTGTTATTCCCTCTCCCGACTCCGTCAAGGTGCCGTCCAGATCAAATAATATCACTTGTGACATAAATTACTGCTCTCTTTCTGTTACTCTGCAAAATATTTATCAATACCATTTGCAATTCCCTGTACCATCTGTTCCTGATACTCTTCCGTCTGCATTTTTGTGTCTTCTTCCGGATTGGTCATATATCCCATCTCCACGATGGTAGCCGGAATCGTACACCAATTCAGTCCGCTCATCGTATCCGTCTCATAAACTCCCTGATTGTTTGCTCCTGTGGCTGCACAGAATTCTTCTATGACCACTTTGGACAGCACCTGACACTGCCCGACCAGATCACTTCCCACAAAAGCATTATTGACCGATGGAGCCATGGTCAGCGCGCCGGATACGGAAGAATTCTCCGAACCGTTGGCATGGATGCGGACCAGAATATCCGCCTGTGCATCTGCTGCCATCTGGGCCCGCTCTGCATTGCTGATATCCACCTCATTGGTTTCCCGGATCATGAACACTTCATATCCTCTGTTCTCCAATTCATCCCTCAGTTTCAACGAAACGTCAAGATTCAACTGATACTCGGGAACCCCTGTTGTCCGCCCGGAGGTACCGGAAGCCACTTTCGGTTTCGTCTGGGAAGCTCCCGGGCCGATAGGCTCGTGTTCACTGTTTCCCTTTCCCTGATGTCCCGGATCAATGGCGATCAATTTCCCGTTTCCCAAAGACTCCACCTCCTCCGGAATCAGAAGTTCCGGTTCTTCCTCGGGAGCCTCGGTTACCGTGGGGGTGGGTTCTTTCGTAGGAGCCTTTGTAGGCTCCGGTGTGGTTTCTGCTTCCAGCTTTGCCTGCTGCTCTGCCGCTTCCCGGTCTTTCTGTTTTTTCCAAATGCCCACTGCAGTCCCTGCGCCCAGCAAAAGTACCAGAAAGACAATCAGCGGAATCAGAAATTTTGCTTTATTTTTCGAAGGTTTGCTCATATTATCCCTCCAAACCTACCGTTACATTCTCTCCGGCGCTTCAAATCCCAGCATACCGATACATGCCTCCAGAATATCCTTTACCAATACCAGCAGGGCAATATAGGATTTTTTCTGCTCCTCATTTTCCTCTGCCAGAATCTTGATCTCATGGTAGAAACGGTTGAAGGCATTAGCCAGCTCATAAATATAGGAACATATTTTATGAGGAGCCTTCTCCTCAAAGGCATTTACAACCACCCCGTTAAACTTTGCAGCTTCCAGCATCAGCGCCTTTTCACTTTCACTTGCCGGTGTGATCATGGCGGTATCTTCGATCACTCCTCCGCCTTCTGTATAACGGCTCAGAATGGATTTGATACGCACTGTTGTATACAGGATATACGGTCCGGTATTTCCTTCGAAGGATGTAAATCTTTCGATATCAAAGATATAATCTTTGGAGGCCTGATTGGACAGATCACCGTATTTGATTGCTGACATTCCCACGATTCTGGAAGTCTCACGGGCATCCTCCTCCCGGATGCTCCGGTTGTCAACGATTTTTTTGTACATCTCCTCATTGATATCCCGGATCAGATTTTCCAGACGCATTACGCCGCCGTCTCTGGTCTTGAATGGCTTTCCGTCTTTTCCGTTCATCGTGCCGAATCCCAAGAAGGAAAGTTTGGTATCTTCTTTTACCATGCCTGCTTTCCGGGCGCAGCGGAATACCTGTTCAAAATGCATCTCCTGACGTTTATCCACCACATACAGAATCTCATCCGGCTGATATTTTTCCATACGTTCCACGATGGTAGCCAGATCCGTTGTGGTATAAAGAGCTGCCCCGTCAGATTTTAAAATCATGCACGGAGGAACTTCTTTCGTGTCGGTCTCTTTCTTTACGTCTACTACAACAGCACCCTGATCCTCATAGGCCAGTCCTCTCTCACGCAGATCCTGCACCATAGGCGCAATGTAATCCTGCACATCGGACTCACCGTTCCACAGATCGAAATCAACACTCAGGTTGGCGTAGTTTTTCTTCAGATCGCTTACGGAAACATTGAGAATGTGTCTCCACAGCGCCCGATATCCGGGATTTCCCATCTGTAACTGGTGGGTAGCTTCCAGTGCCTCTGCCTTGTACGCCTCGTCCTCTTTGGATTTTGCATTTGCACAAGGATAGATTTCCTCCAGTTCACCAATAGTAAACGGCGGTTCTTTCGGATATTCACCAGAGAATCCTTCTTCAAAATACACCAGCTCCGGTTTTCTCTTTCTCAGTTCTGTGATGATCAGTCCCATCTGCAGACCCCAGTCTCCCAGATGTACGTCTCCAATGATCTCATGTCCCAGAAATCTTCCCATCCGTTTGATGCTTTCACCGATAATGGCAGAACGCAGATGGCCTACATGCAGCGGTTTTGCAACGTTTGGTCCGCCGTAATCCAGAATCATCTTTTTCGGTTCTGCTGTTTTTTCCACTCCCAGATTTCCGGAGCGGTACATATCCGTCAAATACTGTGTCAGATATTCTCCTGACACCTTCAGATTAATAAATCCCGGATTGACTGCCTCTACCATCTCCATCGCCTTGCTCTCAGTAAGCAGGGCAGCCACATCATTTGCTATCATAATCGGAGCTTTTCGGTAGGCTTTTGCTGCTGCCATGGCTCCATTACACTGATATTCACACAGATCCGGTCTGTTGGACAATGTCACCCTTCCATAGGATGCATCATAGCCTGCACGCTCAAATGCAGATTTTACCTCTTCAGAAATTAAATCGATAATTGTATTCATATTTTCCTCCAGCCCTGTTTTTTCATTTCATTACACATTATAGCACCTGATTTTCCCAATGGCAACGCTAAGAAATAATGTTTACCGGACACTGCCGTTAAAATCGGATGTTTTCCTGCACAAAAACACACCGTATACCTGACTTTTCCATCCTGTATACGGTGCATTTTTACTTTCTATCACAGCCGATGTTTCTTACGCCTCATCGATTGCTTTACCGATATCATGACGATAATATTTGTTATCGAATTCTACCAGCTCGATTGCTTCGTATGCATTGGCTCTTGCTTTCTTCAGGTCATCGCCCTTTGCCACAACCCCAAGCACACGGCCTCCATTTGTCACGATTTCTCCGTCTTTCTTCGCGGTTCCTGCATGGAATACATAGTATCCCTCTTTTTCTTTGAAGTTTTCCAGACCTTTGATCGGGAATCCTTTCTGGTAGGATACCGGATATCCGTCGGAAGCCAGAACCACGCAGACTGCCGCATTGTCCTCGAACTGCAGATCCACCTGATCCAGCGTTCCGTCGATACATGCTTCAAAAACTTCCACGATATCAGTCTTCATTCTCGGCAGAACTACCTGCGCTTCCGGATCACCAAAACGAGCGTTGTATTCCAGCACCTTCGGGCCTTCCGGAGTCAGCATCAGACCGAAGAAAATAATTCCTTTGAATTCTCTTCCTTCTGCCGCCATGGCGTCTACGGTTGCCTGATAGATATATTTCTTACAGAATTCATCTACTTCATCGGTATAGAAGGGGCTTGGAGAAAATGTTCCCATTCCTCCGGTATTCAGTCCCTGATCTCCGTCTTTTGCACGTTTGTGGTCCTGAGCGGAAGTCATCGTTTTGATGGTCTTTCCATCCACATAACTCAGAACGGAAACCTCACGGCCTGTCATGAATTCTTCCACAACCATGGTATTTCCCGCGCTGCCGAATTTTTTATCTTCCATAATTTCTTTTACGCCGTCTTTCGCTTCTTCCAGCGTGTTGCAGATCAGAACGCCTTTTCCCAGCGCCAACCCGTCTGCTTTCAAAACGATGGGGAATTTTGCTGTTTCCAGATAGTCAAGAGCCGCCTGCGCATTATCAAAATTTTCGTAACCGGCTGTGGGAATATTGTATTTTTTCATCAGATCTTTGGAGAATGCTTTGGAGCCTTCAAGGATCGCTGCATTTTTACGGGGGCCGAATACACGGAGTCCCTCTGCTTCAAATGCGTCAACAACACCGCCAACCAGCGGATCGTCCATACCGATGACTGTCAGATCAATTTCTTTCTCCTTCGCAAATGCCACCAGTTTCTCAAATTCCATAGCGCCAATCGGTACGCACTCTGCATATTCTTCAATACCGGCATTTCCCGGAGCACAGTAAATCTTGTCTACTTTCGGACTCTGAGCTACTTTCCATGCGATTGCGTGTTCTCTTCCGCCGCTTCCTACGATTAAAACTTTCATCTTATCTCGTCCTCCTATTTAAATCGTATAATCCAATATAGCGGACTGCCGCAAAATCTGATTCGCCACAGTCCGCTGTTTTCTTTTCTTTATCTGGCTCTTACAAGTCCATCCACAATCTGGATTCTGTCGTTGGCAATCATGTCGATGGCCTTCGGCATAATTTCCCACTCAGCTTCTTCCATAACACGGCGCTGAAGTACCTCCGGGGTATCTCCCTCCTGTACATACACAGCCTTCTGCAGAATGATCGGACCTGTGTCGGTTCCCTCATCCACAAAATGCACGGTTGCTCCTGTCACTTTTGCCCCTCTCTCCAGTACCTTTTCATGAACCTTCAGTCCATAATATCCGGTACCGCAGAAAGATGGAATCAGAGCCGGGTGGATATTGATGATTTTATTCGGATAAGCTTTTACCATGATCTCCGGAATGACTACCAGACAGCCTGCCAGAACTACCAGATCCACATCATAGGACTGGATGGCAGCTAACAGCGCTTCATTAAAAGCTGCCCGGTTTTCATACTGTTTCGGAGAGATGCATCTGGCTTCGATTCCGTGATTTTTCGCCCGCTCCAGAGCGTAAGCATTTGGATTGTTGCTGATCACCACAGAGATTTCTGCGTTGGTGATGCTTCCATCATCAATTTTATCCATGATGGCCTGCAAATTGGTTCCGCCTCCGGATACCAAAACTGCCATTTTTAACATAAGGTCACTCCCTTTTCACCTGCTTCGATCTTACCGATCACGTATGGGGTATCTCCTGTTTCTTTGATTGCTTCCATAGTTTTTTCCACATCTGCCGGATCTACTGCTACCATCATGCCGATACCCATGTTGAAGGTATTGTACATCATCGTCTCTTCGATATCACCTTTTTCTGCCATCAGGGTGAAAATCGGAGGAACCGGATAGCTGTTCTTTTCGATTACTGCGTGAACGCCGTCTTTGAGCATACGCGGTACATTTTCATAGAAACCGCCGCCTGTGATATGGCTGCAGGCTTTTACGGTCACTCCTGCTTTTTTGATATTCTTTAATGCTTTTACATAGATTCTGGTCGGTGCAAGAAGCGCTTCGCCCAGAGTTTTGCCCAGTTCGTCGTAATAGGTATCCAGAGATTCTTTTGTCATCTCAAATACTTTTCTTACCAGAGAAAATCCGTTACTGTGTACGCCTGTGGAAGCCATACCGATCAGAATGTCTCCGTCTTTCAGATTTTCACCTGTGATCATGTCTTTTTTGTCACATACGCCAACAGCAAATCCGGCCAGATCGTAATCATCTTCCGGCATCAGTCCCGGATGCTCCGCTGTTTCTCCGCCAATCAGAGCTGCTTCTGACTGCAGACAGCCTTCTGCAACGCCTTTTACGATAGAAGCGATCTTTTCCGGATAGTTTTTGCCGCATGCGATGTAGTCCAGAAAGAACAACGGTTCTCCGCCTGCACATGCAATGTCATTTACGCACATAGCCACCGCATCGATACCGATGGTATCGTGTTTGTCCATAATCATGGACAGTTTTACTTTTGTTCCGCATCCGTCTGTACCGGACAGCAGAACCGGCTCTTCCATCTCTTTGATCTTAGCCAGAGAAAATGCGCCTGAAAATCCGCCCAGACCTCCCAGCACTTCTTCTCTCATGGTTTTCTTTACATGCTCTTTCATCAGTTCTACTGATTTGTAGCCTGCTTCGATATCTACTCCAGCTTTCTTGTAATCCATTTTTATCCTCCGTTGTCCTTAACCTGTTATTTGTTCGATATATATGTTAAACAGCTTAAATTACTTAACGTAATTTTTATGGCCTACTTCCTGAAGCTTCGCATCTTTTGCAACCACTTCTTCTTTCATTTCTTCGGAATAGGCTTTCAAACGGCCAAGCAGCTCCTCATCAGATGTTGCCAGAATTTTGGCTGCCAGAATCGCTGCATTTGCTCCTCCGTTGATCGCTACGGTTGCAACCGGAATACCTGAAGGCATCTGTACGATGGAGTACAGGGAATCTCTTCCGCCCAGAGAAGTTGTATGCATCGGAATACCAATTACCGGCATTGGGAAAATAGCCGCGCACATACCCGGAAGATGAGCCGCCATACCGGCGCCTGCGATGATGACCTTAAATCCTTTCGCTTCTGCGGACTTTGCATACTCAAAGAACACATCCGGCTCTCTGTGTGCTGAAATAATCGTCATCTCATAATCCACACCTAATTTCTCCAACATGTCTGCTGCCTTGCTCATAACAGGCATATCAGAGTCACTTCCCATAACAATACCTACTTTAGCCATTGTCTTTCTCCTTTGCTCATAAATATTTATCAGTTATACTTATAAGTAGTATTGATTAATTCATCTCTACTTATTAGTAATAATACTAATACTGGGGCTACTTGTCAATACAAAAATACATCTACTCCCAATTCCTCACCGCCTCCCCATAATACGCCATCAACGCCGGCTTAGAAAGAGAATTGATCTCCACCTCCCCCTTCGGCAATTCATCTTTACCAAATACAAAGAGCGCCTCCAGATTGTCTTCACTCAGATATCTGGTATCCGCTTCAAGGGAAATCTTCTCACTCATTTCCCTCTTCGATGCCAGATTAAAGCCCCAATCCCCAAAGGAAGGCACCTGCAGGTGATAAGGCTTCACATAAAACCCTTCGCTTTTCAGCGTTTCATTGATACACCAAAACGCATCGGCTGCATAATAGGGACTGGTGGACTGCACCGTCATAACTCCATCCTTTGTCAGGGCGTTGCCGCACAGACGGTAAAAGACATTGGTATACAGCTTATTTAGCGCTTCATTATTGGGATCCGGCAGATCCACGAGGATGACATCAAATTTTTCTTCCGTCTCCTCCAAAAACTGATAGGCATCCCGGCACACCAAGGTCAGCCGGTCGCTCTTTAAAGCTCCTTCGTTCAGTTCCGTAATATTGGGATTTTCGCTGCACAGGGAAACCATCTGCTCATCCAGATCCACCAGCGTGATCTTTGTTTCCTCGTACTTCAGAAGCTCTCTCACTGCCAGCCCATCCCCTCCGCCAAGCACAAGCACCTTATCCCCTTTTGCCGCCTTCGCCATGGGAATGTGAACCAGAGCTTCGTGATAACGGTATTCATCTAACGAAGAAAACTGTACATTTCCATCGATATAAAGCCGCAGATCATCCTTATGCTTCGTCATCACGATATGCTGATACTGGGTTTGCTCCGACAGGATCACCTTGTCCCTGTACAGACCATTTTCCACACGATTGGAAATATTATCCGAAAACAGGGTCCCTCCCACCATAAAAAACAGACTCACCAGCACTGCCGCCTTATAGATCCGAACCTTTCTGATCCGCCCGGAATACCGGAAAATAATCAGTACCGCCGCCGCAAGGTTCATGCACCCGGTCAGAAATGCCGTCGCAAAATATCCAAGCTGGGGCAGAAGGAGAAGCGGAAATGCAATCGAACCCACAAGTCCGCCGATATAGTCAAAACTGAAAATGGATGACAGGGTAATTCTGAGATTTTCATGATCGTCCTCTATGATACGGGTCAACAGTGGAATCTCTGCTCCCACAAAGGTTCCGATCACAATAATTTCCAGATACATGACGATCTGGTACGTTTCCAGATACAGGTTGGCATAAAACAGCGCAAGCGCACTGGTTCCCCCTACCAGCCCCACTCCGA
Source organism: Clostridiales bacterium (assembly GCA_018374355.1). Taxonomy (GTDB): domain Bacteria; phylum Bacillota; class Clostridia; order Lachnospirales; family Lachnospiraceae; genus Oliverpabstia. Next base: position 114,361 of record JAHAFI010000003.1, on the reverse strand, counting down.
TTTCAATCAGTACAAACCAGTTAAACAAATGCTCCTTCATATATTTTGACAGGTAGGAGCCAAGCCCCATGGCCGACATATAAAGACCGATGGTGATGGAATACTGCAGCGTGCTGTCCCCCATCAGATAGGAGCTTACCGCGCTGATGATCAGTTCATAGCAGATGGAACACCCGGAAATGATCAGCGTGGTAAGCATCAGTAATCTATATTTTTTCATTAGCTGATTACTCCGCTGATCACAAAGGCCAGTCCCACAAAAATACCGAATACCATGATTCCTGCCGCCTGATTTCCTTTACCGATCTCTTCATTCAGGTTATAGCGCTTGTTCAAAAGACTGATCACCACATACCCAACCATGAAAAATAACACGCCCAGAGCAAAATATACGGCGCTGTCAATCACTCCGGAAAGCAGTGTCTCCTCCGCTTCCTGTACTGCCGGTGACATAATCGCGGTTCGCAAAATCACACCGATTCCGATAAATGATCCGGCGCTAAGCCATCCCACCGCCTGATTTCCCTTTTTTATCTCCGTGGGAAAATGGCAGGGTACGATCAGGTCGATCAGAAAATTCCCCAGCATCATAAGTAAAATCCCCAATACTGAATAAACAGCTACATTTACAATTTCCATCAAAAAATCCATTCTTTTTTCTCCTTCCCTTTATTTACCGCTGCTGATACCGCCTCCCGAGGAGGAACGGCTGTTGATACTGGACTGCCTCACGCTGGTCGAATAGGACTGGTACGGATCCGGCGCCTTGTCAACCGTCGTATCGTCAAAACCTGTGTATGGTGTCGCGTAATTGTCAAACGTATTCCTGTCCTGATCGTATCCTCTGGTAAAATAGAACCGCCGGAAATATCTGTGGGTATGGCTTCGGGCGTGATACGGCACCTTATCCGTGGTATACGCATATTTGCGGCTGCAAACCTGCACCAGAACCTCATTTTCTTCAGAAACATACACCAGACAATACTCATCCGATGTGAGGATCGCCACACTGTCGTCTCCATCCTCCGTATTCTGCTGCACATCCTCCGTTTGTCCTTCGATTCCGTCGATAATATCCCTCACCGTCATATCCAGATCGTATGCTGAACGGTACACATCTGCTTTTTCTTCGTTATTTCCTGTAATTGAGGTCTCATAGGAATACACACTGCTGTTTTCTTTCAGGTACTTCTCAATCCGCTTTCCACTTGTAAGCATTCCGATGGCAGCAAATCCCACGTTCACCGCAAAAAACACCCCCATCACGATCAGCAGCTTTCTTGCTGCTGGATTCTTATTTTTATTCTTTCTCCGCTGTTTTTCCCGAACCTGACCGCCCTGTTTCTCCCACTCCCGTACCAGCCGCACCTCATCCCAGTCAAGATAATAACCGCAGGAAATTTCTTCCCCGTCCTCCCATACCTCCACAGAAATAATCTGCTCCTCTGAGCTGTCCTCATATTCACGGAAAACGGCTTTGTCTCCGACCTTCACATCCACCTTTCCCGAAACCTGAAGAACTTCCTCCGTTCCCCGGTCCACTTCATGAAATCCCTCTCTGGAAATATTTCCTGCCACCCATGAAACCGAATATTCATTGTAGGTGTCGTCATAACTCAGCCATCTTTCCATTCCATTATCCTGATGCCTGATCCGGTATTCCACCCATCGGCAGTTATCATCCACATTCCGGTACAGAATCTTCCCGGTCACCCGGTAAAATTCCCCATCCACTTCCAAAGTGTTTCCTACTGCAAATTCCAAACTCATTCCCCCTCCCCGATCACTCTCTCAAAGCTCCTCACTTTCACCTTTTTCGCGCGAAATGCCTCTGCCAGACTTTCCGCCATTGCCTCCGGCACGTTTTCATCACAGGAAAACACATCCACCGCCGCATATCCAAACTCCGGCCATGTATGAACCGAAAAATGGGATGTGGTAATCACTGCAATATAGGTGATACCTACCGGAGAAAAACGGTGGCTGCACTCCTCCACAATGCCGGCTCCCAGCCTGTCAATCGCCTCATGGGCGATTTTTCGGATCTTTTCCAAATTATCGATGATTTCTCTGTCGCAGCCGTACAGATCTACGAACAACTGACTGGCCATTTTTCTGTTTTTCCTCCCTGTTGTCTATGATTCTGAATCGTCATTTTTCTTACTTATATCACTCTGTTTCATCTTCCCAATCAGCCTCTGCGCATTCCTTGCTATGCCTTTCCCGAAACTGACTGGGCGATACATAACAAAATCTTTTGAACACGGTCGCAAAATACTGACTGGATGAAAAACCACACGAAAATGCAATCTCTGTAATACTTGCCTTACTTTCCATAAGCTGTCGCTTTGCCTGTTCAATTTTTTTCCGAAGGATATATTCTGCCGGAGGTATTCCGGTGATATTCCTAAAATAGGATTTGAACGTCGACAGAGACATCTCTTCCAATTCTGCCAATGTCTCCAAAGAAATTTCTTCACAAATATGCTCCTGAATATAAATCCGGCTTCTCTCCATAAGACTGTTTTTCTGACGTCTCTCCTTTTCCGGCGCTTCGGCAATACTCATCAAAGTTTCTGACAGGATGTTTCTTATTTTCGTTTTGCGGAACTTCTGCTCCTCTTCCATGATTTTTATAAAACGTCCCAAAACCTCCAAAACTCCCGAATCACATTTTTGAATTTTCTCTTCTGATTTTTCAAAATATGCCCGCAGCTTTTCCCGGTCCTCCGGCTCACAGCCTCCGTAATTCTCTAAAACCTTTTCCACATCTACGATTAGATAATATAAAGAAGCTTTTTCCTCAGGCGAAGTGCCGGTATCGTGCTGTTCATAAGGATAGGTTCTGAAAATTTCCCCCGGGCGAATCACATATTCTCTGCCTTCCACCTGATATTTCTGACTCCCTTTTTCCAGAATGACAAATTCCATCATTGAACTGTGCGTATGTGTACTCAAAGGGGAGGAAGCCTCTTTATAATGTACATATCCAAGCCTGAAAACCCAGCATTCATCCTGATAATAATCAAATACTTTCCTTGCCTCTTTTCCCATTTTCTGCTCCTTATGTATGATTCTGTCTATCATCTAATATCGAAAGACTTTCTTCCCTTTCTCTGCTATTCTGATTGTAACATATAACTCACTCAGAAAGGAAGAATCAATATGACAAACAGAGAAAATATCCTGCGGGCGCTCCGTTTTGAAAATCCGGAATATATTCCCATGATTTTTCATATCAACGATTCCTGCTGGAACCATTATCCGCAGGAGGCGCTTTTCGATTTAATGAAAAGCCACCCGTTTCTTTTTCCCGGTTTTAAGAGACCCGATGGAATTTTCAAGCCAACGTATAATAACTGTGCAAGAAAAGACCAGCCGTATGTTGACGATTGGGGCTGCCTCTGGGAAACCAGCGAGGATGGAATCACCGGTACGGTCGTCAAACATCCGCTCTCAGACTGGGAGGATTTCTCCACTTACAAGTTTCCTGATCCCACACGCTGTATGGGTATCGGTTCCATCGAATGGGAAAAAGAAAGAGCCCGGATCGGGAATCTGAAGAAGCAGGGAGAATTTGTTTCCGGCGGTCTGCGCCACGGCCATACCTTCCTTCAGATCTGTGATATCCGGGGATATGAAAATATTATTTTCGATATGATGGACGATGAACCGTCTCTGCCTGAACTTCTGGATAAGATTACAGAATTTAACCTGTATATCGTAAAACAGTATCTGGATATGGATGTGGATATGATTACCTATGCAGAAGATCTGGGAATGCAGATCGGGCCCATGCTCTCCCCTTCTGATTTTCAGAAGTATATCACTCCCTGTTACAAACGCCTGATGGCACCTGCAAAGGAAAAGGGAACACCGATTCACATGCACTCTGACGGAGATATCCGCACCCTGCTTCCCTATATGCTGGAAAGCGGTGTACAGGCCATCAACCTTCAGGACCTTGTCAACGGTGTGGACTGGATACAGAAAAATCTGAAAGGAAAGGTCTGCATCGATCTGGATATCGACAGACAGAAAATAACCCCTTACGGAACCCCAAAACAAATCCGGGAACTGATTCACGAAGAAGTTACCAAACTGGGATCTCATCAGGGCGGACTGATGATGATTTACGGACTTTACCCGGGAGTACCATTGGAGAATGCCAAGGCATTGATGGATGCCATGGAGGAATACGCATTCTACTATTAATAGCATTGAATATTTTCATCGAAAAAAGATGAGATATATAAAGAGCCAAATTTAAGGAGGAAAAGATTATGGCAAAAAAGAGAATTCTTGCAGTATTATTGGCAGCAGCAGTTACTTCATCCATGCTGACTGCATGCGGAGGAAATGAACAGAAAGATGAAGCAGGAAACACAGACAAAAAAACCGAAGAGGTTTCATCATCCGGCGAAGCCGATGATTCAGAAGAAGCATCATCCGGTAAAGAAACTGTATTAAAGTTTTTCGATTTGCAGGCATACGGTCTGGAAGAGTTTGATGAGGTTGTAAAAGCCTTTGAAGAAGAACACCCCGGCGTGAAGGTAGAGGTTCAGCATGCACCAAATGACGGTAATGCTTTATTGCAGTCTCGTGTGAATTCAGGAGATGTGCCGGATGTTTTTGCCGTGGAATCCGGTACTTTAGCTGAAATGTATTATGACTATGCCTATGATTGGACACAGGACACAGAAACTACCGGATTATTCGGCGAAGCCGCATTGGAAATGGGAAAAGACAGCGAGGGAAACATCAAGGCTCTGCCATGGTCCTATGCAAATATGGGATTGATCTATAACAAAGAATCCTTTGAAAAAGCCGGAATCACTGAACTTCCTACAACCATGGACGAGCTGGAAGAAGCATGTGTAAAATTGGATAAAGCCGGAATCCCCGCAATTTCTTTGGCCGCTAAAGAAGTATGGGTATTAGCACAGACCGCTACTCACTTTATGATGGATAAAGAAATGGATGCTGCAGGCACGGATGCAGCATTAAAATCCGGCGAATTAACCTTTGACGCACTCCCACACTGGGAAAACCTTTTCCGCTTCTTGGATCTTGCAGTAAAATACGGACCGGACAAACCACTGGAAGTCGATTGGGAAACCTCTGAAAATATGCTGGCTAACGGCGATGCAGCCATGATTCATATGGGTGACTGGTGTCAGTCCACACTGGATTCCTTCAATCCGGATGCACAGCTTGGCTTTTTACCGTTCCCGGTAGGCGATTCGGAAGATGATACTACACTCCTTACCTGCTGTAACTGGGTCTATATTGTACATAAAGATTCCGAAAATCTGGAACTTGCCAAAGAATTCGCAAAATTCGCACTTACCTCTGAAAAAGGACAGTACTGGACCTGTGATGGCGTAGGCGCTGTACCTGCAGTAACAACAGACCGCGAAGTAAAAGGCGCACTGGCAAATGATGCAAGCGGATATATCTCCGCCGGAAAAACAAACGGTTGGATTCATACCATTGCACCAAGCGGCTATTCCGAAACCTGCGGACCGTACCTGCAGGCATATATGACAGGTGATATGTCAGCAGAAGAGATCACACAGCTTTTCCAAGAATTTTATACCTCTGGTAATTAATCAGAACCTCCCCGCCGGAATTTTCCAATCGGCGGGGAGGTTCTTTACCTTTTTCATCCTTCTGTTAAAATTTTTGTAAGCCCCTGACACATAGCCTTCACATTCGCGTCCACCACCTGTTTTCCATACTCCGCAGAAGCAAATTCCCTTGGATCGCGGCCTGCCATCGCCTTCGGTTCCTCTCCCCCCGTCACAATTCTTTCCATCTGCACCAGTTCCGGCCGCACCGCCATGGTAATTGCCGTTTCATTTGCCGCCGCATGATCACACTGATATCCCAGAATATCATCCTGAAGAAAGTCAAAAGCGGTCACACAGATCAATCCATATTTCTCTTTCAATTCTTCTCTCAAATCCTGAAACTGCCATGTAGACGGACCATGCCCGTGTCCCACCATTACTTTGAAGCCTGCTCTTGCCAGATTAGCCCCAATCTGCCGGATCATATTCTGGTACTCCTCATCCGGCATCCAATATGCGCTTCCCGGAAGCTGCTGCATCTCATAGGGCACAATCGTCCCGCCCGTACAGATATCCATTCCGTAGAATTCCCTTTGCGGATCATGATAAAATCTGTCCGGTCCCAGAAACAGCTTTGGAAGCACTACACCGCCAATCCTTTCAGCTACTCTCACAAATAATTCCTGTGCCTGAATCCCATCTGCGCCCAGCGGCAGATGAGGACCATGCCACTCCAGAGTCCCCAGCGGCAGATACGCCACCGGACATTCCTTTACACGCTCTGTAAATTCCATAGGACATAATTCTTCATACAACACTTTTTTCATTGCGCTCTCCTTTTTACATGATATTGCTTTCATGCCGATTTAATTTCAGATACATTTCTGTCATCCCTCCAAAAAACAATGACAAAAACCAGCATATTCGCTGCTGGTTTTTATCACTGTTTCGGTCATTCAAATCCTTAGATCAATTTATCTAAAATCTCTTTCGCCATTACAATATCTTTTTTCTGCTCTTCTCCGGAAATCTCACGTTCAATGGTAATATCTCCCTGATAGCCTACCTCTTTCAGTTTTGCAATAAATGCCGGATAATTTACTTTCCCCTGTCCCAGAGGTTTCTCTTCCCCCAGATAATGTCCGTCTGTGGGGTACATGCCATCCTTTCCGTGAATCCCCATAACGTATTCCCCAAATACTTCCAGCGCATCCACCGGATTTGCTTTTCCGTACATCAGCAGGTTTGCCGGATCAAGGTTGATTCCCACGTTTCCTTTTCCAAGGGCTTTCTCAATATCCTGAATCGCACGTTTCAGGGTAACTGGTGTCTCCTGTCCTGTCTCAAACAGGAAATTCTGTCCGTTTTCCTTGCATTTTTCTACGATTGCCTTACAAGCTACCAGAACCTCCTCGTATTTCGGATCGTATGGGTTTTCCGGCATATAACCAACGTGAGTAGCGAAATCTGTTACATTAATTTTCTTGGCAAAATCAGAACCTTCCATCAGCATTTTCAGTCTTTCTACCCGGTAATCGGCCGGAACCAGTCCCAGTGTCAACTGACCTTCATAGAAGTCCCAGACTCTTCTTCCTTCCCATCCACACCAAAACGCGCTGATGTGAACACCGTGTTTTTCAACAGCCGCATTTACAGCTTCCGCTGCCTTGTCGTCATTCAGAACGCTTCTGTCCCAGCATACCAACTGGCAGCTTTCCATACCCATGGAACGCAGTTCTGCAAACTTTGCATCAATATCTGTATCTTTGAATAATTCAATTAATACACCAATTCTCATAGTTTTATCCCTTTCTTTCATCAGCCTTTCACAGCGCCTGCTGTCACACCACCAACAATATGTTTCTGCATACATATGAAGAAAATCAAACTCGGTATCATTGACATTACAATACCGGGAAGTGCGTGCTCCCAGTCAGAAGTCTGTGCAGAGAACTGCATATACAGAGCATTCTGGATGTTCATTGCCCTCGCATTACCGCCAACAATCAACTGGTTGGTGATAATATCATTCCATGTTGCCAGCGTATCCAGTACAACAACAGTTGTAAGGATCGGCTTCAGAAGTGGCAGAACAATACTGAAATACGTACGGATTGGTCCTGCACCGTCGATACGCGCACACTCCTCCAGTTCCAGAGGAATATTCTTTACAAATCCATGAATCATGTATACAGCCAGAGGCATACAAAGACCTGTACTTACCAGAATCTGTCCCATTTTTGTTCCGGTCAGATTCACATTAGCAACCAGTCTTGTCAAGGTAATCATGTAAGACTGGAAAGGTACCATCATAGGCATGATGATCAATCCGAAGCATATTACACTCAGTTTGTTTTTTGTACGGGCCATTTTGTAAGCCGCCATAGGAGCCATAAGCATGATCATAAGCACGGTACTCACTGTATACAGTAAGGTGTTTCCGATCAGACGGGGAAACTCAAATTTTGTCCATGTCTCGATATACATATCCAAACTCCAGCTCTTAGGCAGAGACAGAAAATGCTGGATCATATCATTATATGGCTTAAACGAGTTAATAAAGATCAAAATCAGCGGCATCAGCCAGAAAATTGAGCAGATAAAAACTATGACTGCAAGCGAATTTATTTTTTTCAGTTTCTTCATCATGCCTCAACCTCCTTGCTCTTTGTAACTTTAAGCTGAATAACTGTTACAATCAATACGAATACGACAAATACAAGAGATTTTGCGGTAGCCATACCATATTTGCTGTTGACAAACGCTTCTTTATAAATATTATAGGCTACGGAAACGGTGGAGTTTGCCGGTCCGCCTTTTGTAAATACCATAATGATATCAAACAACTTAAATGCAAACGTCAGAGATGTCAGCATACAGATGGAAATAGCAGGCATGATCAGCGGAATGGTGATTTTCCGGAAAATCTGAAATGCATTTGCACCATCGATTTTTGCAGCTTCGATCAGTTCCTTCGGCACAGCAATGATACCCGCAATATAGTTTACCATATAAAAACCGAGGTTCTGCCATACTGCCATGATTACTACTACATAAAACGCCAGTTTCGGGGTTCCAACCCAGCTCCAGTTAAAAAATTCCCATCCGGTTATAGCATATAGCGCTTCAAATCCCGGTCCGAAAATAAATTTCCAGATCAAACTGATCGCTGTCAAGCTGATGATATATGGAATGTAATAAAATGCACGGCCCACGCTGGAAGATTTCTTTTCCTTCGCCATTACAATAGATACCGTCAAAGAAAGAATGTTCACAATTACCACATAAAATACAGCAAATTTCAAAGTAAATGTGACGCCTTTCCAGAAAAGAGTGTCATTCGTAAATATTTTAACAAAGTTGGCCAGACCTACAAACTCCATGTCCTTCCCAACACCGTTCCAGTCAAACACTGAATAATACAGGTTCATCAAAAACGGGATATCTGTCGCAAATAATACGAAAATTACTGCCGGAAATACGAACAATGCAAACAGTAAAACTTCTTTCGTCTTTTTGCTCTTCACTTTCTTCCCTCCAAAATCCATTTTTGGATTATTCATTTATTCAAGAACTCTTATGTTTTTAAGATACAACAGGGGGTTTGGACGTTCAACCAAACCCCCTGTAAAATCAGCCTGCCGTCCAGAATTCCTGATAGAACTGAGTTACTTCTTCTGCACTCATATCTCCTGTCATATAAGCCTGCAGAACCGGTCCGCATTCATCGGCGTAACCGTTTGGTGCAATGGTATGAATCCATCCATTGGTTTTTCCTTCTGCAATATAAGTTTTAGCATCATTTGCCAGTTTACCTTTTACTTCTTTGTCGGTTTTCACACCCGGTACAGCGCCTACGCCATCACACATCCAGTACTGACCCATCTCGGATGTCAGAATGTATTCACAGTATTCTTTTGCGAGTTCCAGATGCTCAGAATCTTTATTTACAATGTACGTCCAGTTACAGGAAGAAAGCAGTGTTGTGTCTTCTGCTCCGTTTCCTACAGGCGCCGGAAGGAATCCAAGGTTTGCATCCGGATTGAAGGAATCCAGTGTGGACTGACACCAGTCTCCCATGTGGATGATTGCTGCTTCACCGTTTGCCAGCATGTTTTCAGAGGTTTCCCAGTCGATTTCCAGTGGTTTGTCCGGGCCGTATTCCATTGCCAGATCCAGAACTTTGAACAGGTTGTTCCAGTTCGGCATATCTGCAAACTGTTTTTCACCGGATGTTACTGCTGCTGTAGTTCCCTCAGCATCCAGTTCTTTATCCATCATGAAATGAGTAGCCATCTGACCCAGTACCCATGTCTCTTTTGCAGGCAGAGCAAATGCTGTGATTCCTGCTGCATCCAGCTTCTTACATGCTTCTTCCAGTTCTGCTACAGTTGTGGGAAGTTCTGTGATTCCTGCCTTTTCAAAGCAGTCCTTGTTGTACAAAAATCCCATGTTTTCGTAGGTCCAAGGAAGGGACATTACTCTTCCTTCATCGTCCATTCCGGTTGCCAGTGCATCTTCATTGAATTTCTCTGTTACAGCCGTATCTTCTGTCCAGTCATAAGCATATTCATAGTACATTTTTGCTTTTGTTCCTGCTTCTACGTCGAATACGTCCGGAACATCCCCTGAGTTTACTCTTGACTGCAGAAGTGTTGCAGAATCATTTGCCGCATGCTGCACTTCAATCTTAACCCCGGGATGCTCTTCTTCAAACTTCGCTGCCATCTCTGCATACTGGTCAAGACCGTAAGCGTGTGCATCAAATACCTTCAGAACAATCTCTTCTCCGCTTTCTTCTGTTTCCCCCTTGTCCGCGGTATCCTCTGTTTTTGCATCTTCCTTTGCTCCGTCATCCTTTTTGTCCTCACCGCCGCCGCAGGCAGTCAGCATGGATGTTGCCATAACTGCAGATAACAGAATTGCCAGTGATTTCTTTGCCATAATTTTTTCCTCCTGTTTTTTAACTTTATTTCTTCATCATCACCGATGAAAAGTTCCCTAAAATTTTATCTGTGCTTTTCCACATACTCTTTTGCGGCTTTCCATTCCTTCAATGCTAATTCTACGGATTTCACGCCTTCCTCAATGGGGGCAACCTCGATTGGTTTTCCGTCTCTTAAACATTCCGCAAAATATTTGATTTCCGTATAGTATGGTCCCAGATTGGAAATATTGATTCCCGCTTCATCGCTGTCTACATTATATTCCGGCTTCAGCTCCGGAACTTCTGTTGTTCCGTCTTTCTTGTATACAACCAATGCCGGATCTTTTGCTCCGCTGAATACAACAGTTGCTTCTTCAAAGCAGGCCCGGAAGCTTGCCTCAAACTTCAACGCCGGAGATACATCCCAGATACCTTCTACCGTAGCAAATACATTGCCAAATTCATAAGTAGTAATAATCTGATTGATCATTCCGCTGTCAAAAGCTGTAGCTCTCACATCGAAGTTGTCCGGTTCACCCAGCATGTAGCGCAGAAAGTCCAGATCATGTACATGCAGATCCAGAACAACAGAACCGCTTCTTTTCTCATCGTGGAACCAGTCATCAAATCCCCAGCGTACGTCGCCGCTGATTCTCTGCATCACGATGGATTTCAGTTTTCCATATTTTCCGGTTTCATAAACTTCCTTTAAATAGCGATATTCGTCGAAGGAACGAACTACCTGTCCCACCATTGCCTTTACGCCGGTCCGCTTTTCCGCCTCCAAAATCCGATCCGCATCTTCCTGCGTCAGACATACCGGTTTTTCAACGAATACATTGATGCCCTTTTCCATCGCGGCAACTGCATGACTTACATGCAGATAGCTGGGGAGACAGATATGTACGATGTCCAATTCTTCCTGCTCAATCAAATCCATACCGTACTCATAAGTTTTTGCATTTGGAAAATATGCCGCTGCTTTGTCCAGAAACTCTTTTCTGCAGTCTGCCAGTGCTGTTACTTCCAAATCCATCTGCGAAGACAGAGCCTTCAGTGACAGGTAATGGGTAGTTCCCATTCCTCCACATCCAATTACACCAACTTTCATGTCCTTCACCTCTCTTTTTGTTTGTTCAGTGGCTTTACTATTGAGAGAAAAAATAAAAGAAAGAAACAAATTTTTTCTTATCTTTTCGCATTTTTGTTCTCTCTTGCATGTCTTAACTTGTTTATACAATACCATTCGCCCAGCGTAATGTCAATGTTTTTTATAGACTTTCCATGTTTCCTATGTGTTTTCTTCTATTTTTTACAATTTCTCTTTCTTGTTTTTATGCATTTTTCACTATTTCTTCTTTTTCTCCGTTGCATTTACTATTATATTCCTCTTCATTCTTCTGTATTTTCCTGTTTTTTTCATTTTTTTAATAAATTCGCGACTATTTTACACATTCCAACTGTCATTATCCATTTTACACTTTGTTTCATTCGCTTATTGCTTATTTTTCGGTTTTATGATAGGATGTTTTTTAATAAGGTGGGTTTACTATTAAAGAATAGGAGGTGAACGAACATGAAACTGATCAATCAACAATTAATTAAAAATACAAATATGAAACACCTGTATTCTTCCATCTATGGCAATCCGGGTATCTCCAGAGCAAATCTGGCCAAACAGACCAATCTGAGCAAGACAACGGTTTCCACTCTGGTGGACGAACTGATTGAACGGGAATTTGTCTTTGACAGCGGAACCCGCGACTCCGATTCCATCGGACGCAAGCCGAACTGTCTGCATGTCCGCATGAACAGTTATTACGTTGTCGTGCTGAACTGGGTAGAAAATATCGTATATGCGAACCTGATCGACATCGCAGGAACCACTATATATCACGAAATTTGTCAGCTTCAGCCCCAAGACAACTATATCGCCCGTTCGGTATCCTGCCTGTACAGCTCCCTCTTAAAGCACTGTGATCCTAAACGGGTTCTGGGCATCTGTGTTGTTGTATCGGCGATGATCGACGCTGCGCACAACGAAGTGTATTCCACTACGCTGAGTCTCCCTTCCCGGGGCTGCGAAAGTCTGATTGATGCACTGAGAAGCGCTTTTCCGGAATATCCCGTTGCTTTTCTGGAGGACACTGCCTGTTATGCATATGCAGAAAAGGTTTACGCAGAAATTACGGAAAAAAATTTTGCCTTTATTAACTTCGGCCGGGGTATCGGAGCCACATTGTTTATTGAGGGAAATATGCTGGGCAAAGCCAGCGGCTCCTTCACCCAGTTCGGCCATCACTCCGTAGACCCCAACGGTCCCCTGTGCGTGTGCGGCAATCACGGCTGTCTGGAAACACTGATTTCTGAGCACTGCCTGAAAACAAGAATTTCCGAATTCGGTACGATTCCTTCTCTGGCAAATCTGGAGCAGGTTACCTTTTCCGATCTCGGAAAAGCTGCCACCTTCCGGGACCCTACGGCCCTGAAAATGGTACAGCAGATTGCATGGGAACTGGCGCAGGCTCTCGGAAATCTGATCTGCGTGGTGAATCCCTCTCTGATCATTCTGGGGGGCAAGGTTCCTGCTCTCGGAGAATTCTTTTTAAACGAGGTGCGGGAAGACCTGAAAAAAACGGGCTTCCGCAAAATGGTGGATGCAGTTACCGTGCGCTACTCTGCGCTGCAGACGGATTCCTTTCTGAATGGTGCAATGAAATATTTCTTTGACATCCATTACTGTTTCACAGATCAGGATCCTTCCGCTTTTTTCATTGGATGATTGCTTCCTTTCCGGCTTTATGATATGGTAAACTAAATAAAAATATTGTAACTATGAAGCTTGAAAGGCTGAATAGCTACAAATTTTTACCACTACTTTATCATAAAGATAGGAAAGCAGGTTTTTATGAAGCCAGTCAACCAACAATTAATCAAAAATCACAATTTAAAGACCTTATACCATTACATCCATCAGGAACCGGGCATCTCCCGGGCTCAGCTTGCAAAATTATCCAGACTGAGCAAGACAACTGTTTCCTCTCTGGTGGACGAACTGATCGAGCGCAATTTTATTCAGGACACGGGAATTTTAGAGGAAACCCCGACGGTAGGCCGGAAGCCCAACGGATTACAGCTTTTCCACGGACAGCACTATGTGGCGGTCATAAGCTGGCGAAAAAAAGAGGTTTGGGCAAAGCTTGTGGATATCTGCGGCACCATTGTCAAAGAGGCCAGTGTTCCCCTGTCTGAACCGGATACCTACGTTCCTCTTTCTGTAAAGCTGCTGGAAAAGCTGATATCTTCCGATTTTTCCAAAGCACAGATTCTGGGAGTATGTATCGTGGTTCCCGCCATGATTGATCTGGAAAAGAAAGAAATTTTTGCCACTACCCTCTATCTTTCACCGGGGAAAAACCACGGTCTGCTAAAAGATCTTCAGACAGCATTTTCCGACTATGCAGTGGCAATTTTAAACGATACCGCCTGCGCCGCGTATGCCGAAAAGATTTATACCAAAATCCCTCAGGCCGATTTCGCATACATCAACTTCCAGCACGGTATCGGCGCCGCCCTGTTTATCCAGAATCAGCTTCTGGGACAGGCCACGGCCTCCTACACCCAGTTCGGCCACTATTCCATTGATCCTGACGGCAAACAGTGTACCTGCGGGAACAAAGGCTGTCTGGAGCTTATGATCGGCGAGAATGCCTTAAAAGAACGCCTCTTGGAAGCCGGATGCTCCTCAGCTCTTTGCAGAAACGAAAAGGTTACCTATGCTGATTTATGCTCCTATGCACTCTACGGCGATCTGGCTGCCCAAAAGGTGATCCGGGATATTGCAAATGATTTTTCCCTTGCCCTCAGCAATCTGGTATGTCTGGTCCATCCAAAACTTATTATTATTGGCGGAAAGGGAAAAGATCTGGGGCCTCTGTTTTTGGAAGAAGTTTTAAAATCCCTCAAGAACACCGGATTCCGCCAGATGCTGGATTCCCTTCAGATCCGGTATAGCTTTTTAGATTCTACAGCCTACTTTGTGGGCGGAATGAAATACTTTTTTGATATTCACTATGATTTTACGCAGGAACCGGGCCATTTCTTTTATCTGGGCTGATTTTTGCAAAACAAAGACAACACAAAGGAGAAAATACAAATGAAAGCAGTGAAAGTAACGGAACCCTTCCATCTGGAAATTGTGGATGTCCCGAAACCGGAACTGGAAAATGATGATGATGTCATTGTCCGGGTGACCTCCGGAGGAATCTGCGGCTCCGACATTGGAATCTGGAACGGTTCCAATTCTCTCGCAACCTATCCCCGGGTGATCGGCCATGAATTTGGCGGAATTGTTGAATCCGTAGGAAAAAAAGTAACCTCTGTAAAACCGGGAGACAAGGTGGCTGTAGACCCTGTGATTAGCTGCGGCCACTGCTACGCCTGCCGTATCGGAAGGCACAATGTCTGCTCCACCCTGAAAGTCATGGGCGTTCACACCGAAGGCGGTTTTGCTGAATATGTCAAAGCGCCGGAAAAAAATATCCATCTCTTCCATAAGGATTTCAATCTCTCCCTTTTGGGTCTGGTGGAGCCATATACCATCGGTATGCAGATCAACAACCGGGGAAATATCCAAAAAGGCGATCACGTTCTCATCATGGGTTCCGGTCCTATCGGTATCTGTGCCCTTCAGATTGCCAAAAGCCGGGGCGCTAAAGTAATCATGACTGATCTGGTAAAATCCCGTTTGGACAGGGCTTTACAGATGGGCGCAGATGAAGTGGTTCTGGTTTCTGAGGAAAATCTTGAAGACCGTCTGAACCGTTTCACCGACGGAGAGGGAATTCCGGTCATTATCGATACCGTCTGTGTTCCCTCTTCCTTTGAACAGGCCGTTCAACTGGTATGTCCCGCCGGACGGATTGTGTGTATCGGGCTGAAAAGCCAGCCTTCAGCCATCGCCATGGCTGATATCACCAAAAAGGAAATTACCATCGTCGGTTCCCGCCTAAACTGCGATTGCTTCGATGATGTCATTATGGGCTTTGAAAATGGTTCCCTTCAGCCTGAACTTCTGAAAACACAGGAATTTAATTTCAAGGATGCCGCAGAGGCCATTACCCTCATTACGGAGCATCCGCAGGATGTGATGAAGGTTGTTCTGAAATTTGGGGACTGAAATGTAACGAAAAATATACCTTAACAGACGAAAAAAGAATCCCGCTTTCAGGATTCTTTTTTCGTCTCTCACCCAATATCTTCCAGTTCTTCATTCAACTCCAATGTGCCCTCCAGCACAAATTTCCCATTCAATATCAGAGGAATCTCCTCCCCATCCGGTTTCACAGCCACCACATCTCCCAGCTCGTCATACGGAATGGTAATATCCGTGTGGCACCCGAAATATGCCTTCGCCGGGTCTTTTTTCCGCAGTATGGACACCTCGTTATCCCGGGCAATGACTTCTTTTCCGTCCGGGTTGTACACCTTCGCATCCTCCGACCAACTGTAGCAGGTATCGCCCAGCGCAAAATGCGGCCCCATCTTTTCAGCAATCAACACAGGAAGCTTCTCTTCGATTCCGTATTTTCTGGCCATCCGGTAAGCTTTCGTATTGGTTCCCAGAGCAAACTCGCCCATGGGAAGGGTTTTATGCTGATGAAGGATATTCTCCCGGATATATTCCTGATTTTCCTGTTGGCTTTGGAAATTTTTGCAGGAATACTCCGTTACTTTTCCATCGGCAAACACAAGCTCCAGATCATGGAAGGAAAGCCCCTCCAGATATGCCTTCTTTACATGAAGAATTCCGCTGGTTCCCTTCAAAACCGGAGACGTAAAGACCTCTCCCACCGGAATCTCCACACTCGATACAAAATTTTCAAAATTCGTCTCTTTTTCCGGTTTTTCCAGCTTATGAAACTGAATCCACAGATCCGTCCGATTTTCCTTTTTTCCGGTCACATGCACGCAAATTCCCTGATCCAGTGTATCAATCAGTTTTTGCTGGATCTGCTGGTAACGTCTGCCATCCAGTGTATTGATCTTCACGGTTTCCCGAAAAATTTCTTCGAATCTTTCTCCAATCTCCGGCACCGGATAGGAAATGATTGTGAAGCTTTCTTCTTCGCTTTTACTGTACCGTTCCGCAATCCGTCCCGCCTCGTGATACATATGCATCTGCTGCTTTCGCTGCCTTTTTGTCAGCGTTACCGCCCCATCACAGGACCGTGGAACAAATGGCTCCTCACCAAAAACTTCTATTACCGCCGGTCCCGCATCTTTATCCGCCAACTGTCTGTATTTTTCATATGCTCCCTGCATGGCCCGCAGCCTGCGGCTGACAAATTCTTCATCAAGAAAAATCCCGGCATCATTTCTATGGTCATAGTCATACTGGGGATTAGGAACGGCTCCGTAATATCCGATCCGGTGCTGCTGTCTTTTATTCACCCCATGAACTGCCGAACGGAAAATCACCGGCGCAAGCCCCATCGCTTCAAACTGAACGATTGCAGCCCGAACCATCCGCTCAAATCCCAGCCGATAGCGGATATTGACGGTTTTCTTCTTTTTCAGATCCTTCCCGGCAGTTTCAAATCCCCTCCGGAATCCTTCCGTATAGATACGGGCCATCGCCTGAATCTCTTCTTCCGAAAAGGTATTCAGGTATTCCGCCGTCTTTTCTTCCTGTCCGGTCACATATTCCCCGAACTGATAAAGATAACCGGGATTGCTCAGATCTGATCCCATGATTTTTTTTACGGCAAAATCCAGCGAGGGGTCGATTGCAGAACGGATTCGTTCCTCTGTCATTTCCTGACAGTAATCATTGACATACCAGTAGAGAATCTGCTGAACAGTTCCCGGCTTAGGAATCTCTTCATTGTCAAATTCACTGTAGACCTGCAAAAACAGCTCCAAACAAACCAGAAAATCCCAGCTTCTTCCCTCGTATGCAAAAACTATCATTCCCCGCAATTCTGCGTAAAGGAAACTTAAAAGCGGCCCGAAATCACCGCCCAGCATTTTTGCGGCATATGCCGGATTGCCGTAGGAAGTTTCATATTTCCCGGGCAGAATATCCTGATACAGTCTTTCATTCAAACTGCGCAGTTCTTCCAAAGACAGCTCTTCCGTCTTTCCCTGCTCCAGCAATTCCTTTAACCGTACCATTTCTTCCAGAAATTCCGCCGTTTTCCAAAAATATTCCCGAAAGACTTCGGGAACATTTTCTTCTTTTCTTATTTCTCTGATCCGGCCAGCCGCCAGCTCATATCTCTCTTTTCTCAAATCATCCAAAAGACTTTTCCTCATTAATCTTCGATAATATTGCCTTTTTGTATATTTTCTTCAATCATTTCTTCCATACAGCTCCAGATTTCGCTGCTTCCGGAAGGTGTCCCGGCATTTCGCTTCAGAATCTGGGATTTATGTACCTGATGCCGCTTCCAGTCCCCTCCCCCGTTAGTGTCGTTCAAAGACATGGGCTGGAAATTATCCAGTACATGGGCAAATCTGGCTTCCGGTGTCTCCCCGGTCTCAAATTCTTCCCAGAGACTGCGGATTTCCTGCCCCTGATCCTCCGGGAGGATTCCGAAAATCCTGTCGGCGGCTTTTTCTTCCCGGGCCCGTTTTGTTTCATTGGCGGCTGCGTCATAGGCATAGGTATCTCCCGCATCGATCTCCACCAGATCGTGAATCAGGACCATTTTCATCACCCGCAGTACATCCACCTCTTCATTGGCATGTTCACTGAGCAAAAATGCCATCAGCGCCAGATGCCATGAATGCTCGGCATCATTTTCCTGCCGGCTGCCGCCCCGGATATGGGTCTGACGGAAAATCTGTTTCATTTTATCCACTTCCAGAATAAATTCTTTCTGTTTTTTCAGACGTTCATTCATCTTTCTACACTCCTATCAGAAAAAGCGCCAGCCATCCTACGCAAAAAATCCCATTGGCCATGGAACCCAGAACGCTGAAGCGGTAATTTTTTTCTCTTTCCTGAAAACTTTTAATTCCAATAAAAAAACCACAAATAGAAAACAGGATTGCCATCAGGCCAAAGCTCCCAATCCAGCTTCCCGCATTCCCTTCCCAGAAAAATGAGATTCCTGCGGCTATCAGAAACAGCAGAAGGGACAGTCCTGCAAAAATCACAGAAGCAAATCCGCCCTCCGTTTCTCCTTTTCTGGTAAAAGAATATTTAAACCTTCTTTTCATATAGCCATCTCCTCATCCGGTTGCAGACTGCAAACATCACATAACCCAGCACCGCTCCCAGCGTATTTAAAAGTATATCGTCCACATCAAAGCTGCCTACCTTGTATACAAGCTGTACGCATTCCACCAACAGGCTGAGGGAAAATCCCAGAAGGCACACCAGCCCTCCGTTTCGGAACCGATAGCCTAAAATCGGCAGGAAAAATCCAAAGGGAAGAAATCCAACAATATTTCCGCCCAGATTCAAAAGCACAAAAATGTAACCAATCCGTTCCCTGTAAACCCAAAATCTCCGGATTTCCCGGAAAGGCCTCAGATTATACTGATATTCACGCAGGGCAAAATCCTTTCTGCCGTATCCCTCCGCTAAAAACAGAAGATAGATCAAAAGCAGAATATATAACACAAAGAGAATCCAACTGATCAGGCGGATTCTTTTCTTGGTTTTACTCTTCACAATATTTCCTCATTTTTTAAAACGTAATCTGATATTTCTGTTTTAAAAGTCTGGTTCCATTGATAATCATCAGCGTACCGGAGACAATGCCGGTTACCAGCACGATAATCCCCAGCGTAAGGCTTCCTGCTCCCCCATGGGAAATTGTCCGGTAAAGTTTTTCGTTGTTCATCACTGTCAGCTCCTTTATATGCTTTTCCGCTGCACCCCAAAAGGCACAGCGGACTATGGATTTATTTTACACCATACTGCTCATAATATGCATCGATTGCCCCTTTGATCTCGTCATCGATCACAACCTGTCCGTTGCATTCTCTATTATGCAGATATTCCACTACCTCAGCCATGGAAACAATGGCATTGGTTTCAAAACCATACAGCTCTTTCACTTCTTCCAGCGCGCCTTTTTCTCCGCCCTTTCCCACTTCCATACGGTTCAGGGAGACCATCAGACCCACGATTTCCACATCAGCAGCGCCTTTTACCTTCGGCACAGTCTCTTCCATGGATTTTCCGGAGGTTGTCACATCTTCGATCATAACTACCCGGTCTCCATCCTTCAGGCTGCTTCCCAAAAAGCTTCCTTTGTCTGCTCCATGGTCTTTTTCTTCTTTACGGTCGGAACAGTAGCGCACCTCTTTTCCGTATAATTCGCTGTATGCAATCGCCGTTACTACTGCAATAGGAATACCCTTATAAGCCGGTCCGAATAATACATCGAAATCGTCTCCGTATTTGTCATGGATCGCTTTCGCATAATATTCTCCCAGTCTCTTTAACTGGGAACCGGTAACATAGCCCCCTGCATTCATAAAGAATGGGGATTTTCTTCCGCTTTTCAGTGTAAATTCTCCAAATTTCAGCACCTGACTTTCCACCATAAAGTCAATAAATTCCTGTTTATAGCTTTCCATCTTTCAGTCCTCCTCTATCTCACTGCTCCAATCAGGCTGTTGATATCCTCAACCTGATATTTTTTCATATATTCCTCAATTCCCTTTACCACTTCTCTGGTAGCGTACGGGTTAAAGAAATTGGCGGTTCCGATGGATACCGCAGTCGCTCCTGCCAGAATAAATTCCAGTGCATCCTCGGCCGTGGCAATTCCGCCCATACCGATGATCGGAACCTTCACTGCATTTGCCACCTGATACACCATGCGCACAGCCACCGGTTTTACCGCCGGACCGGACATGCCTCCGGTTTTATTTGCCACAGCAAAGGTTCTGCGGTTGATATCGATCTTCATACCTGTCAGGGTATTGATCAGTGAAAGAACGTCCGCTCCTCCCGCTTCCGCCGCCCGGGCCATCTCTGTGATGTCCGTTACATTGGGACTCAGCTTCATGATGATGGGCTGTTTTGCTCTCTTCTTGAGTTCTTTTGTAATGGCTTCCACCGCTTTCGGGTCCTGTCCGAAAGCAATGCCCCCCTCTTTTACATTGGGGCAGGAAATATTGATTTCCAGCAGATCCACATCCTCGTCTGCCAGACGTTCCACCACTTCACAGTAATCCTCTGTGGTCTTTCCGCAGACATTTACGATGATCTTTGTATCGTATTGTTTCAAAAACGGAATGTCTCTTTTGCAGAACACATCAATTCCCGGATTCTGCAGGCCAATGGCATTGATCATTCCTCCATACGTCTCTGCAATCCTCGGTGTGGGATTGCCCGGCCATGGCACATTTGCCACGCCCTTTGTCACTACCGCACCCAGCTCACTGAGATCTACAAATTCGCTGTACTCCGTACCGCTTCCAAAGGTTCCGGAAGCAGTCATCACCGGATTTTTCAGTTCCACCCCGGCAAGATTTACCTTCGTATTCATCACAGTTCCACCTCCGATGCCAGAAATACGGGACCGTCTTTACAGATCCGTTTATTATGTACCTGAGAATGCTCGTCCACTTCTTTCGATTTGCATACACAGGCAAGACATGCGCCGATTCCGCAGGCCATCTTTTCTTCCATGGAAATCCAGCAGGGAATATTTTCCGCCTCTGCATAGGCCTTGATTGCCCGAAGCATAGGTGTTGGTCCGCAGGCAAAGATCACATCCGCTTTCAGGCCATTTTCCCGAATCGCATCCATAACATTTCCCTTAGTTCCCGCACTGCCGTCCTCTGTGGCAACAAATACCTTACAGTTTTTCTCAAAATCCTCTGTCAAAAATAACTCGTCCCGGTATCCGGCAATGGCGGTAATCTCGCCTTTCAGCCGTTTGGCGGTCTCCAGCATGGGCGGAATGCCAATGCCGCCGCCCATCAAAAATACCTTCTTTCCTTCTGCTTCTTCCAGAGGAAAACCATTTCCCAGCGGTCCTAAAACCTCCACCTGATCCCCTGCCTGAAGTCTGGAAAATTCCTCTGTTCCGGTATTTTTCCCGGTCACCCGGTATACGATACGCAGCCTTCCCTGCTCATTGTCAATCTCACACAGACTGATGGGGCGTGGAAGCAGTTTGCTTCCATCATGAGAATACAGAGACACAAACTGTCCCGGTTTCGCCTCTTTTCCAATCAGTTCTGTTTGAATCCACATACTGTAAATATCCGTTCCGATCCTTTCCTGACGGATTACGGTACAACATTCTTTCGTTTTCATCGCTAATATTTTCTCCTGTTTTTTCCCGGCTTTCTGTTTTCCGGATTTCTTACTTCGCCGCCTGTAATGCTCCGTCAATATCGGCTACCATATCTTCCACAGCCTGACGGGAAGCGTCTGCAAAGTTTTCCCCTCCGAATTTTGCATAAGCCTCCTGCTTGTATGCCGCAATGATTCCTCTGGAGGAGTTGATGATGGCGCCCAGACCGTCTTCGTTGAAGAAATGAACCAGATCCTTTCCTCTTCCTCCCTGCGCTCCGTAGCCCGGAACCAGAATGAAGGTTTTCGGCATCACCTTGCGGAGAATTTTTCCCTGCTCCGGATAGGTTGCTCCCACAACTGCTCCGATATAGCTGTAGGAATCACCCATGTGCTCTTTTCCCCAAGCTGCTACCTGTTCGCCAACCCACTCGTACAACGGACGTCCGTCGATCAGTCTGTCCTGAAATTCTCCGCTGGAAGGGTTGGAGGTCTTAACCAGAATAAACAGACCCTTATTTTCCTCTTTACATACTTTAATAAACGGTTTGATTCCGTCGGAACCCAGATACGGGTTCACGGTCGCAAAATCCTCGTCAAAGCCGTAGAAGCTGTTGGAACCCACCTGTACCTTTCCCAGATGTCCCACTGCATACGCCTCGGAGGTGGAGCCGATATCTCCCCGTTTTACATCGCCGATCACTACCAATCCCTTTTCATGGCAGTAATCTACGGTTTTCTTGAAGGCTTTCATTCCCTCAAGGCCAAACTGCTCATACATGGCAACCTGAGGCTTTACTGCCGGAATCAGATCATATGTGGCATCCACAATCCCTTTGTTGAACTGCCAGATAGCTTCTGCCGCACCTTCCAGAGTTTCACCGTACTCTGCAAATGCCTTTTTCTGGATGTGCTCCGGCACATAGTTCAACATCGGGTCCAGACCTACTACGATGGGTGCATGGGTTTTCTCTATTTTCTCAATCAGTTTGTTAATCATAATCCTCTTCCTCTCCAAACGTTTTATCCGTTACTCTTCATATACCACTGTGCCGCTGCAAATGGTGGTTTTTACTTTTCCTTTTACTTTCTTTCCTTGGAAGGGTGAATTTTTTCCCTTTGACACGAAAGAATTAACGTCAATAGTGTACTCTTCTTCAGGATCGATGATCACCACATCTGCAGTTTTTCCCACACGAAGGGAACCTCTGTCCTCCAGATGAAGAATCTGCGCCGGATTATAGCTCATCTTTTCAGCCATCTGCATAGGTGTCAGCCAGCCCGGCTCCACTAATTCTGTAATCGTCAGGGCCACACTGGTTTCCAGACCAACAATTCCGAAAGGCGCCCGCATCATAGACTGGTTTTTCTCTTCTCTGCTGTGGGGGGCATGGTCCGTGCTGATTACATCAAAAACGTCATCCTTCAATCCCTGCCGCAGCGCTTCCAGATCTGCTTTTCTGCGAAGAGGCGGGTTCATTTTATAATTTGTGTCATCTTTTATCATATCATCGGATGTAAGGGTAAAGTGATGGGGGCATACCTCACCTGTTACCGGAAAGCCTTTATCCTTAGCCGCCTTGAGCATCATAGCGCTGGCCTCTGTGGAACAATGGCACAGATGCAGATGGCATCCCGTATCTCTGGACAAAATAATGTCTCTGGCCACAATGCAGTCCTCCACTGCGTTGCTGATTCCCGGAAGACCAAATTCTTTTGATTTTTCATCTTCATTCATACAGCCGCCGTTGACCATATCGATATCCTCACAATGGGCCAGAACCGGAATATCCAGATCTCTTGCGATCATCATTGCTTCCCTGTAAAGCTGGGTGTTCATCACGGATTTTCCGTCCTCACTGATGGCCGGAATACCGTTCTTTACCATTCCTTCAATATCTGCCAGTTCTTCTCCCTTCATTCCTTTGGTGATCGCACCAACCTGAAGAACGTTTACTCTTGCGAACTCTGCGGCCTTGTGTTTTACGTAAGACACCCGGTTGGCGTCATCCATCACCGGCTTTGTGTTTGGCATTGCCAGTACCGTAGTCACTCCCCCTTTAGCCGCTGCCTGTGAACCGGTTATGATATCTTCCTTATAAGTCAGGCCCGGATCACGGAGATGTACATGCATATCAATCAGTCCCGGCATCACATAGCATCCTTTTGCATCGATGATCCGGTCTGCCTCCTCTTTCAGATTTTCACCTACTGCCGCTATTTTCTCGTCTTCAATTAATAACTCTGCTACCTGATCCAGTTTTGTATCAGGATCAATGATACGTCCGTTTTTAATCAAAATCTTCATGTTCCGTTTTCTCCATTCTTTGTTATCTGATGGTTTTTATGCATCTTGCTTACCTTTTACTATCATACACGAAAATCCAACTGAAATAAAGCCTTTTTTGTACTTGACTTTTGGAAATGTAACCTCTATAATGGATTTGTAGAA
Source organism: Clostridiales bacterium (assembly GCA_018374355.1). Lineage (GTDB taxonomy): Bacteria > Bacillota > Clostridia > Lachnospirales > Lachnospiraceae > Oliverpabstia. The sequence goes on along the minus strand of JAHAFI010000003.1, from coordinate 90,140 downwards.
GAGAATTGGATGTATTTAATATTACCCATATGGTGACCGGGATTATTATTTCTTTATTCTTTATAATCTCCGCTTACGCCACATGGATTTTTTTATTTATAGCCCTTTCTCTGCACTTTATTATTCTATTATTCTATTTATATTTTTATGGAGGTAACATCATGAACAAAGGAACTGTAAAATGGTTCAACGCTGAAAAAGGTTATGGTTTCATCACAGGAGAAGACGGAGCAGACGTATTCGTACATTTTTCCGCTATTCAGGGCGAAGGATTCAAATCCTTAGATGAAGGCCAGGCTGTATCCTATGATCTGACAGAAGGCGCTCGTGGAATGCAGGCTGCTAACGTTGTGAAATTATAATTTTCGCCTATTACATCATTGAATTATGAACGATTCAAAAACAGGGTCGGTTGTCAAACAGCCGGCTCTGTTTTTTTGACTGCAAAAAAAGGTAAACCAGATGGGTTACATCCGGTTTACCTTTTTCTTGTTCAATATTTAAGCAATTAAGCTTCCTGAGAAACGATCTCTCTCTTATTGTAAGATCCACAAGCCTTGCAAACTCTGTGAGGCATCATTAAAGCGCCGCATTTGCTGCATTTTACTAAGTTCGGAGCGCTCATTTTCCAGTTTGCTCTTCTCTTATCTCTTCTTGCTTTAGATGTTTTATTCTTTGGACAGATGGACATTGGTTACACCTCCTTAAAATTCTTAAATATATCACTGATAACAGCCATTCTGGGATCTAAATCTGCCGTATCGCAATCACAGGATCCCTGATTCAGATTTGCACCACAACGGCTACAGATTCCTTTACAGTCCTCTTTGCAGAGCACTCGCATTGGCCACATGATCAGCAGCTCATTATGCAGCAGCTTGTCTGTATCCAGCTCTCTGTTCTGAATATAACTGCTTTCATCCAGCGCATCAATCCGCTCCTCCTCCGTCAGCTTCATATCCACTTCTTCATCAATGTCGATGTCAATCGTGCTTTTTACCGGCGTCAGGCATCTGGAACAAGGAATCCACAAAGAAACCTTACCCACTCCTCTTATCTTCAGTATCTGATTCTCCGTATGGGTAATCGTCAGAGATACAGAGGTTTTCCCAGCATAGTCAAATGTCCCCAGTCTGCAGGAAAAATGCTCTCCCGCCGGCTCTATTTCCACTTGCTGCTGTTTCCCTTCATGGGCTAAAACTTTGGATAAATCAATCAGCATAATTTACTCCTAACCACACTCAACCAATTATACAGAAGCGTTCTCTGTTTGTCAACCATTTTTTCTTGACAGACTACAGGATTTTTAAGATTTTAAGTGACTATTCAGGACCCTGTCCTGAATAGTCACGATTTTAAAGTTTAAACTAAAGCCACTGTCTCGCGGCAGATTGCCAGTTCTTCATTTGTAGGAATTACTGCAACCTTTACTTTGGAATCCGGTGTGGAGATTACGATTTCTTCTCCTCTGGTTCCGTTTGCTTCTTTATCAAGTGTTACACCAAGATATCCTAAGTAGCTTACAACTTTTTCACGAACCGGAATTGCGTTCTCGCCGATACCTGCGGTAAAGATCACAGCGTCCACTCCGTTCATCGCTGCAACGTATCCGCCAACGAATTTCGCAATGCCGTAGCACAGAACTTCAATTGCGTTTGCTGCTGCTTCGTTTCCGCCTTCTGCTGCTTCGTTCAGATCACGGAAATCGCTGGACAGTCCATCGGACAGACCCTGCAGACCGGATTTTTTGTTCAGCACATTCATGATGCCTGCAATATCCAGATTTTCTTTTTTCGCAATGTATTCCATAATGGCCGGATCGATGTTACCGGAACGTGTTCCCATAACAACGCCTTCCAGCGGGGTAAGTCCCATAGTGGTATCCACACATTTGCCGTTTACTACAGCGCTGATGGAAGAACCATTTCCCAGATGGCAAACAATCACTTTGGAATTTTCCGGATCCAGTCCTAAAAATTCTACCGCACGTTTGGAAACGAAGCTGTGGCTGGTTCCGTGGAAGCCGTATCTTCTTACTTTGTGTTTTTTGTAGTATTCCAGAGGCAGACCATACAGATATGCTTTTGCCGGCATTGTCTGATGGAACGCGGTATCAAATACTGCAACCTGCGGTACGCCCGGCATCAGGTCTGCGCATACACGGATACCGATCAGGTTTGCCGGATTGTGCAGAGGAGCCAGATCGTTACATTCTTCTACTGCCTGAATCATCTCATCTGTGATCACTGCAGAAGATGCGAATTTTTCTCCGCCGTGTACCACACGGTGACCGATGGCATTTACTTCTTCCAGACTGCTGATGGCACCTGTTTTTTCGTTTGTCAGTGCATCCAGAACCATCTGAATCGCTTCTTTATGAGTAGGCATGGAAGCTTCTGTCACTTCTTTGTCACATCCGTCTTTCTGGTATACCAGTCTTCCGTCGATACCGATACGCTCGCACAGACCTTTTGCAAGAACTGCCTCTGTATCTGAATTGATCATCTGATATTTTAAAGAAGAACTTCCGCAGTTAATAACTAATACGTTCATTTATTTTTCCTCCAACTATCGTAATTCTTATTCAGCCTGACACTGAACTGCTGTGATGGCTACAACACCAACGATATCCTCAGCAGAGCATCCGCGGGACAGATCGTTTACCGGTTTTGCGATACCCTGAGTAACAGGACCGTAAGCTTCTGCCTTTGCCAGTCTCTGAGCCAGTTTGTATCCGATGTTTCCTGCATCCAGATCCGGGAAGATCAGTGTGTTTGCTTTTCCTGCAACTTCGCTGCCCGGTGCTTTGGAAGCTCCAACGCTCGGTACGATTGCTGCGTCAAGCTGGAATTCTCCATCCAGTTTCAGTTCCGGGTTCTGTTCTTTTGCGATTCTTGTAGCTTCTACAACTTTGTCAACATCTGCATGTTTTGCACTTCCTTTTGTGGAGTGGGACAGCATAGCTACAACCGGTTCCTCTTCAACCAGCAGTCTGAAGGATTCAGCAGAGGATGCTGCGATCGCTGCCAGCTCTTCGGAGGTAGGATTCTGGTTCAGTCCGGAATCAGCAAATACGAAAGTACCGTTTGCGCCGTATTCGCAGTTCGGAACAACCATAAGGAAGAATGCAGATACCAGTTTTGTACCCGGTTTTGTTTTCAGAATCTGCAGACAAGGTCTCAGAGTGTCTGCTGTGGAATGACAAGCTCCGGATACCATACCGTCAGCGTCACCCATCTTAACCATCATAACGCCGTAGTACAGATACTGGTTCAGCAGGATCTCTCTTGCCTGTTCCGGTGTCATGCCCTTTTTGCTTCTCAGCTCTACCAGTTTCTCCACGTATGCGTCTGTTTTATCAGAAGTAGCCGGGTCAACAATGATAGCTCCTGTGATATCCAGACCTTCGCTTCCTGCTTTTACAGCTTCTTCACTTCCTACCAGAACAACATCAGCGATTCCTTCTTTCAGAATCTGCGCAGTCGCTTCATAGGTTCTTCTGTCCTCTGTTTCCGGAAGTACGATTACTTTCTTGTCTGCTCTTGCTCTTTCTTTGATTACGTCAATAAATCCCATGATTCTATGACTCCTTTCGTTTTTTTCCTGAGATACAGGCTTTAGTATTATCAATTATACTCATTGTCTAAAATTATACCTCTTTTATATAGGAGTGACAAGGTTAGTTAATTTTTTAACACATTTCCCTGAAGTTGCGGAAACCCTTGTTTTTCCTGTGTTTTCCTGCTAAAATAGAGCAATCGTTTATATAAATTTATGTATTTTTTGAGGTACAAATCTATGAAAATCGCCGGAATCATTGCAGAATACAATCCGTTTCACAAAGGACACGCCTATCACATCCGCCGGACCCGTGAAAAAACGGGTGCGGATTTTGTGATCGCAGTAGTCAGCGGGGACTTTGTCCAGAGAGGGGGACCTGCCTTTCTGCCCAAACATCTGCGGGCTGAAATGGCTCTTGCAGGCGGCGCCGATCTGGTCTTCGAGCTTCCATCGGTCTTATCCTGCCAGAGTGCGGAATTTTTCGCCCGGAGGGGTGTGGAACTCCTTCAGGGCCTTGGCTGCTTGGATTATCTTTCTTTCGGAAGCGAATCCGGTGATATCCGCCTTTTCCAAAGTCTGGGAGAATATCTGACAAAAGAAACCCCCGCCTTCCGCCAGAAGCTTCAGAAAGGTCTGAAGGCAGGTCTGTCCTATCCCGCCGCCAGAAGGGATGCTCTTTTGGCGGTCTGGGACGGGGCAGAAGGTGCCCGGACAGACTGGGAATCCTTTCTTTCCTCTCCCAATAATATTTTAGGTGTGGAGTACTGTAAGGCGCTTGCTGACTTAAAAAGTCCCATTCAGCCGGTTACGGTTCTGAGAAAGGGAAGCGGATACCACGAGCAGCTTCTGAATCAGGAGCTCCCCTCCGCTTCCGCTCTGCGCAATTTCTGGGTGCAATCTTCTGTCTCCCAGCCCTGCGGGGATTTTTCCGGACCTTTTTCCCGGCGTTTTTCTGAGCTTTCCTCCGGTTTTCCCACGGAGGTTCTTGAAGTTCTGAAAAAAAGTCCTTGTTCCCAAGAAATACTCACCGAGGAGGATTTTTCTCTTCTCATGCGCTGGATGCTCTATTCCAGAGCCCCTGAGAGCCTGTATGCCTGTCAGGATATGTCCCGGGATCTGGTACAGCGGCTTATAAACACCCGCGGCGGATATGAAACCTTTTCCCAGTATGTGGGATTGTTAAAGACAAAGGAGCTCACCTACAGCCGGATCTGCCGGGCGCTTTTCCACGCCCTTCTGGAAATCCGTGATGTCCCTCCTGTCTCCTATGCAAGACTTCTGGGCTTTCGCAGACAGGCGGCCCCGGTGCTTTCGGAAATCAAACGGAAAGGAACCCTGCCGCTTCTCACCAAACTGGCGGATGCCCCTTCCATTCTTTCCCCTGACGCCATGAAAGTTTTGGAGCAGAACATCCGCATTTCCCATTTATATGAGACTGTGGCCAGCGAAAAATACCGCCGGAAATTTATTCATGAATATACCCGGCAGATGGTCATCCTGCCCTGATTTTTTGCCGGAAGGTCAGGACAGTAACTCAGGAGGCGCCAAAATGATTTACCACCGCTGCGTTATCTGAATACTCCTGATATAATACTTTTCTGTTTGTAAAGGTGACGCTTCCATCCTTCAGCCGCAGATCGGCAGTCACCACCGCCTGTATTTTTTCCACACCGTTTACCATTCCCGCCGGATTTTTCTCTACCTGTACATTATCCTGATCCGATCCGGCATCGGTGAGGATGTACCGCATCACATCTTCCAATTCCTCCGCCCGGTAGACTCCTGCCGGGATGTCCGTTACCGTTGCCTCTCCGGTCAGATATTCTCCCTTCTGCCCCATTTGTTCCGGTGTAAATTCTATAAAGCAGTGGTAGCTGTGCTCCTTCCCTTCCAGATCTTTTCCTGCAATTTTAAAAAAGAAGGTGGGATTTCCGTGTTCCCAGTTTATTTCCTCCTTTAAGATTTTTTTGTACACGGTAAAATTTCTGCCGGGATAGTTGGGTGCCTCCAGCTCCAAAGTCACCTTTCCCGGCTCCGTCACCGTAATTTCTTTTTCCCAAGGACAATGATACCCCTTTGGCATTTTCGTCTCTCTCACAAGAAATTTTCCCTGATTTCCCTGATTTTTCACCAGCGACCGCTGGGTCTTGTACTTCAGCTCTGTTTTGTTATAGACCAGTTTCTGTACAGGCTCATCCCTGTACCTCCCTTTCCCGGAATCCCACTCATACACGGAAAATTCCGCTCCCTCCAGATTTCCTCCATTGTCAATATCGTACTTCATCACCGACAGCTCTGCTTCGGGAATCAGCTTTTTATTTCGGAAAACCAGTGGATTGGAAAGCCTGTCCGACCTAAAGCCGTTTTCCGTCATTTGAATCTGTCTTCCTCCGTACCGCTGATAGTCTTCCTCGTCGGAAGCGTTTTCTTTCTGATAGTTTTTATCGTAACCCTTAGGCGCAGCATCCTCCCGGATCAGAAACCTTCCGCTTTGGGTGGAGGTATAGTCAACTCCTCTGCATACATACTTTCCGTTTCCCTGCTCTGCAAATGTCCCGGCCTTTCTGCTGTAGTTCTTTCCATCAAAAGCCCACAGGGAAAACTTTGCCCCGGAAAGCTCCTCACCCGTGTCAGCATCCCGTTTGTCGATGGTAAGATCCTGTGTCACCTTTGGAATATTTAAAGCTGCTGACTGGTGAAATTCAGCGATTCCTCCCGCCGATGTCCAAGTGAGGAAGCATACGTTCTGGATATCATCCCTCTCCGGCGAACTGTAGATCCCAGCTCCCCAATATCTGGGAAGGGATGCTTTTACATTGACCGGTACGGTTTTTCCTGTGAGCTGCCATTTTTTATACTGCTCCGCCTTCACCGCCAGATCAAAATCCGCATAGGTCTGTTCTCCTTTTTTCCGTACCTGTACGCCTTCCTCCGTTCGGACCTCGTACCCGGTAAGCTGCTCTTTAAAATCATATCCATAATATCCCTGAAATTCGGCATGGAACACACCGGAAGAAATATAATTTCCTCCATCCTGATACCAAGAATCCTGATACCCGTTCAGAGCGAAGGTACTGTTCCCCATATCCAGCCACCCCTCCGGCGTAAATCCCCCGTAATTTGCGGGATTCCGGGCGTCTGTGACCATTCGGTAAATCCGGTCATACGCCAGCCGGATTTCAGCCTCGGAAGCGCTGCTCTTCATGAACCCATTCCAAGCTGCATCCAGCGTAAACTCTCCATTCAGGATATGGACGGCCACCTGTGTGACAAAGTAGTCCATCTGCCAGTCCCCGGTGGAATACGGCTGGTATCGGCAGGGCTGACCGTAATAGACGGCTCCGTAATAAAGAGCGTATCCCACTTCCCGGCCGGCCCAGCCCAGATGTTCCAATACGATTCCGTTTCCCGGAGAGGTTTTTGCGAATTCCGTGCAGTAAACGTATCTCCATTTTCCTCCTCCGTCGGGATTTTTGTCATCTCCTTCTATGTATTTGATGCCCGTTCCAAGGTTGGGGCAGGAGGGAATGTTGGGGGATTGATCCCGGAAACCAAATTTATCATACCGGACATGGGAAACCGGAAGCTGGGAACCGTTGTCCATTGCCCTTGCAGATGCTTTTCCCCCTCCGTCCTGCCGGATATAAAAGGTTCCATCCTCGGCTTTTATCGGCATTACAGGGATCACAAGCAGCAGACACAGAAGCCATGCTGCGGCTTTTCTGTAAAATTTCTTTATTCCTGTATGGATTCCCGTACTTTCTCCTGTTCTTTTTTCTCTGTAAAGCTTTCCGGCATTCCCTTTTTCTTCCTGCGTTTTACCCATAACTTCTGCCCTCCTTCTTTCTTTCTCAAAATTTCATCTGCTGCCCCCAGCCCTGCAATTCCAAGAGCCACCCAAAGCATATGATTTCCTGTCTGCATAAACTTGACCACATAGCCCGCATAAGGGATGTGAAACAACGCCTTTCCCTGATACCGGGAAAATTCCACCCTTCCCAGATCTGCCTGCTGATTGGCGTCTCCCTTTGTCTGAAACCACTTCTTTTCCTGATCTGTTTCGATGACCCGGTGGAGTACCTGCATGGATTCTCCCATTTTATAGGCGATGACATCCCCTGTTTTAATCTCTTTTGGCGAAACTCCCCCGGCAATATACGCCAGACTTCCCACAGGTATCTCCGGCTCCATGGAACCGCTCAGGACAATCCGCGGCCGGATGTTAAAAAGATACGGCAGGGAAACCAGCGCCGCTCCTGCCATAGCTGTCAAAATCACCATCCAGAATATCCCGTTCAGACATTTCCCTATCATTTTCTTCCCCCTTTTCTGTATTTTCTGAAATACAGGTACATGCATAAGCCGAGAGAAGCCAGCGCAAACAGTATTTCCAAAAGTACCTGCCGGCTGTAGCGGTCTCCGGTTTTCACGATTCCTGCTGCTGTACGGTTTTCCGGAAGATCCGTGGTGAACCGGAATTTCACCTTTCCTGTCTGCACCGAATAACGGTTATCCGCCTCCTTGGGAAGCGTGACGAAGATTTCCACCATGGCTCCGGCCTTTGCCGGGATTTTTCCGAGGCTTCGATACTCCTGCAGCTCTTCTGCCAGCATATTCCCCCGGTAAATCACCCGTACCTGATTCCCCATTCTTACCTGAACGGTCAGTTCCAGCTCCTTTAAAAACTCATTTTCTTCTATAATCTCAGAGCACATATAGACTTCCCGCTCCTGACTGGTCTGATTGGAAAATTCCAGCGTTCCTGTCTGGGTCTCTCCCGGCACGAAGGGCGAAAGATTACGGAAAGCTTCCCCCGCATCCACGGAAAAACCTTTCATCTGCGGCTCAATAGAAAAGCTTATGGGTTTAGGATCGGTTTCTCCTTCCTCCTTCGGTACTTCTTTCACTGCCTTCTGGATCTCAAAGGATTCTTTTTCCAGACCCCAAGGATCCTCACCGGAAAAATCCGGCTGAAAATGCTCTGCCTGAACGGCGTCCACTTTCACTGCCGCATCCCAGCTTTGTCCGTCATCCACCCCGGACTCCCATTCCCCGGGAATCTGAATTCCCTGAAAAAAGTCCACACTTTCCTCTGAGGGCAGAACCCTCTGATAGTAAAAATAATTTCCCCTGCAGATCCAGTCCTGATCGATTCCCACAAGCTGCTTCACTGTCAGGGGACTTCCTCTCCCTTCTCTGTTTTCAAACTCCACGGCAGCCCGCACATAGCAGGGCTCACCCTCGTTAAATATTCTGGGAATCTTCGATAACACCCCGCCCGGGAGCACCGTCTGTCCATCCTCCCAGAAAACCTCCTCTCCGTTTTTCATCATAAATTCTTCCAGATGTACTTCCACTTTGCTGCTGGACGCCTGAAGAAGGACAGAAACCTCCTGAAGGGCCGAAACACTGACCCCGGAAATCAGAAACGCTGCTCCCAGAGCCAAAATCATTTTCTTTTTTCTTCTCATCCTCTCCCTCCTTACCTTTTTAAGCCGGCAAATGCTTCCTGCGCCGTCTGATGGTTTTCCGACTGCACCGTCTCTGTATACAGAATCAAATCGAAATTCTCCGGAAGGCTTTCTTCGTTCTTTATCCTTACCGCAGTGAGAAAGGGTTTTGTCTTTTCACCGGGAAGTATGCTCTCCCCGTAGTAAAAATAGCCGTCTCCTTCCCCCTTCCAGCCTTCCTTTCCAAATTCCAGTACCGTTTTTTCCTCCGCCTCTGAGCTGCTGAAATAATATTTTGCCCGGACAAAGCAGGGAACCGTTCCTGTATTGGTAAATTCTACCCGTTTCTTCAGCGTTTTCCCCGGCGTAATCCCCGGGTCCGGAAATTCTTCTTCGATTTCCACATCATTTTTTCCGGTGGTGAGGTAATTCTCCACACGGTCGCTGTCCGTAAACCATGCATGTACATTTTTTATGGCGTTTAAGGAAAGAGCCAGCAGAAGAAACAGGGAAATTCCTGCTATGGACTTCTTCATAAGACCTCCCCCTTACTTTTCATAGGCCTCCGTCAGTTCCTTCTGATTCGTGATGATCTGCCAGATCCGGGAGGCATCCTGCGTCTCCAGACCAAGATCCGCAGTCTGAATGGCGTAGGCATCAATGACAACATCAAAGGCCTGTTCCTCCACCCCCTGTCCTTCCATCACATTTGCAAATAAAATGCTTTTAAACAGCGGCGCTGTCGTCTCCTCCGGTTTCACCGTCCTGCATACCCCGTTCTCCTGCGCATAGGCGTAAAGATATTTTCTTCCGGTCTGCTTTCCTGACTTATCCAAAACCTTGCAGCTTCCCAGCTTTTTCCAAGAGCTGTCCTGCCGATAGCTGTACAATTCCGTCATGGTCTTTGGATTGCGTGTCCCATCCTGATTGACCGTGACTAATTCCCTGCAGGGAATCTCCACCGTCAGAAACATAAAGGCATCATTTATCCCTGTATTTTTCACCATAGGATCCTTCTTCAGTTCCTTTCCCGGCGTCAGATCTTCCGCCTCGTCGGGAATCCCGTCCTTGTCTTCATCCGGCTTTTTCTCCCATTCCGGTTCCTGCAGGTCAATTTCAATTTTCCCCACCGTAAAATGGTTCACCTTCTCTTCCGTGTCGGTAAAATAAGCCGCAATCCCTCCTGCTGCCCCGGCCGTAACCACTGCCAACGCTCCTGCTGCAACCAGCGCCTTCCAGATATTCTGTTTTTTCATACACTTTTCCTTTCTTTTTTATTTTCTTTGATTTTGTTTTTGTTCTTTTGTTGGAAATTGTCCTGAGAACTCAGGCTGAAATTTGATAAAATGGCAACTATACAGGACTTTGTCCTTCATAGTTACATAAAACGAATGATATGCCTTCCAATACTGAAATTTCTGACCTTAGGATGTCCTGAAAAGTTACCCTGAAACTCCTAGCCTCCTTTCCGAAAAAATGGTATCTGCGCGCCTGTTATGTAATTTTAAATCATAGTTTTGTTTGGGATTCTCCTGACAGAACTGTCAGAATTAGAAGTTATCTGAAGTATAGCATCTTTTCTTCCATTGTGCAAGGAAAACCGAACGCAAAATCCGTCAAAAAAGTAACTATTCAGCCTTTCAGGCTTCATAGTTACAAAAGCATAAAAACGCTGACCCATACCGGGCCAGCGCCTGAATGTTTTAGTTTTTAAAGCTGTGAATCGGAGCCGGAATCCTTCCACCTCTGTTGACAAATTCGTCACAGCCGAAAGCGTTCACCGGCATAACCGGTGCGTAGCCTAAAAGTCCGCCGAATTCCACGGTCTCGCCCACGCCTTTTCCGATAACCGGGATCACACGGACTGCGGTAGTCTTCTGATTGATCATACCGATAGCCATCTCGTCCGCAATCATGCCGGAAATCGTTGTGGCCTTCGTATCTCCCGGAATGGCGATCATATCAAGGCCAACGGAGCAGACACAGGTCATCGCCTCCAGTTTTTCCAGACTCAAAGCGCCCAGATTCACCGCGTCGATCATTCCCTTATCCTCACTGACCGGGATAAACGCGCCGCTTAAACCGCCCACATAAGAGGATGCCATAACGCCGCCCTTTTTCACCTGATCGTTCAGCATAGCCAGAGCCGCTGTTGTTCCCGGCGCTCCCACTCTGTCCAGACCGATCTCTTCCAGAATCTCAGCAACGGAATCTCCTACAGCAGGTGTGGGAGCCAGAGACAGGTCCACGATTCCGAAAGGAATACCCAGACGTTTGGAAGCCTCCTGAGCAACCAACTGGCCTACACGGGTGATCTTGAAGGCTGTCTTTTTGATGGTCTCGCAGAGAACTTCAAAGTTCTGTCCCCGTACCTTTGACAAGGCCTGTTTTACTACACCCGGGCCGCTGACGCCCACGTTGATGATGGCATCTGCCTCAGTCACCCCATGGAAAGCGCCTGCCATGAACGGGTTGTCATCCGGGGCATTGCAGAATACCACCAGCTTTGCGCAGCCCAGAGAATCATTTTCTTTGGTTGCCTCTGCGGTTGCAAGCACCATTTCACCCATCAGTTTTACTGCATCCATGTTGATTCCCGTCTTTGTGGAACCCAGATTGACGGAGCTGCACACCCGTTCCGTCTCGGCCAAAGCCTGAGGAATGGAACGGATCAAAAGCTCGTCCGCCTTTGTCATTCCCTTAGATACCAGTGCGGAATAGCCGCCGATAAAGTTTACGCCCACTTTTTTTGCCGCCCGGTCCAGCGTATGGGCCAGCGTCACAAAATCCTCCGGGGTTTTGCAGGCTGCACCGCCCACCAGCGCCATGGGGGTGATGGAAATTCTCTTATTTACGATGGGAATCCCGTATTCTCTGGAAATCTCCTCGCCTGTCTGTACCAGATTTTCAGCCAGAGAGGTGATTTTTTCATATACCTTCCGGTTCACTTCCTCCAGATTGGAATCGATGCAGTCCAGAAGACTGATACCAAGCGTGATGGTACGCACATCCAGATTTTCCTGCTCGATCATTTTATTGGTTTCATTTACCTCAAACATATTAATCATCTGTCTGTTCCTCCGATCGCTTTTCCGTTAAATCCGGTGCATTTTATTGAAAATGTCTTCATGCTGGCAGCGGATCACAACACCGATCTCCTCGCCCAGCGCATGGAGCTCCTCTGCGATCTCTCCGTTATTTTTGCCGCATCCGGAAGCATCTGTGATCATCATCATATTGAAAAATCCGTCTACGATGGTCTGGGAAATGTCCAGAATATTAATGCCGTTATCCGCCAGATAGGTACATACTTTTGCGATAATTCCTACGGTATCTTTTCCTACTACTGTGATAATTGTTTTTTTCATTTTCTTTCTCCTTTACAGTTCTACTACATCCGAAGCCCGGTCCCTGTGCGCAACGGTAATCTTAAAATCGTCTGCCCGATAGGGATTATCCCCCATGGTCACCTCTGCACAGACCGTCTCGTATGCCAGAGCCTCATAGTTATTTTCATTACTCAGATGTCCCAGAAGAATCGCTTTCATGTTGTCATGAAGCAGACGGCATAAAAGGCGTCCCGCCGTCTCGTTGGACAGATGTCCCCGTTCTCCCAGAATCCTACGCTTCAGATAGTAGGGATAACTTCCCACCTGAAGCATATTTACATCGTGGTTGGCCTCCAGCAAAAGGGCGTCCAGTCCTTTCAGGTTCTCCACGATATAATCATTGTAAACACCCATATCCGTCGCTACTCCCACGCTCCGGTTCTCATGGGAAATCCGGTAGCCTACCGGTTCTGCCGCATCATGGGAAATGTGAAAGGGTCGGACGGAGAGATCTCCCACCTGACACACCTCATCCCCTTGAATCTCACGGAAAATCCCTTCGGGAAGCTTTCCAAGACTTCCGCTCTCCTCCATGGACCGGATAGTCCCCGGAGTGGCATAGATCGGCACGCCGCATTTTCTGGCGATCACCCCCAGACCCTTGATATGATCCGAATGCTCATGGGTAACAAAAATGCCATCCAGATCCTTTGTGGTCAAATCCAGTGAATTCAGTCCGAATTCCACTCTTTTTCCGCTGATTCCCGTATCAATCAGCAGGTTTGTAGTGTCACTGCCCACATAAATACAGTTTCCGCTGCTGCCGCTGGCGATACTACATAATCTCATATATCCCCATCCTTTGTGTTATCTGTTCTTTTGTCTCCTCAAATTCCCCACTGTTGTCAATTTCAAAATCACAGTGGTCGCTGAATTCATCCTCACTGAGCTGATTTGCAAAGATTCTGCGGATTTTTTCCTCCGAATACCCTCTGTTTTTCCTCAAACGCTCTGCACGGACTTCCTCATCTGCATAAATATACCACAGTTCGTCACAAATTTCATCATATTTATCTTCAATCAGGAGCGCCGCTTCCACAATAAAAATATCCGTCTCATGTTTTCGCTCCCCTTCCATTGCTTTTTTTATGTATGCTTTTACTGCCGGATGCACGATCCCGTTCAGTTTTTCCAGAAGCTCCCTGTCCTGAAACACCAGCTCCGAAATTTTTTCCCGGTTCAGCGTTCCGTCTTCCTTCAGGATGCCCGGCCCGAAAAGCTCCACGATCGGCGCGAAGCAGAGTCCCCCCGGCCGCATCACCAGATACCCTACTTCGTCCGCTTCTATCACCGTTGCATTCCAGTTTCCTGCAATAAAATTCAGTATTTCACTTTTCCCGGCGCCTGCGCCTCCGGTTATGCCGATTACTTTCATTTCCTCTCCTCCTTTGTTCCCTGCAAGAATCCGTCTACTTCGCTTCGTACCAGTTGTTTCCCGTATGCATATCCACTTCCAGCGGAACTGCCAGATCCGCCGCTCCCCGCATTTCCCGCTCAAGAATTTTAGATACTTCCTCCACTTCCTCTATGGCTGTCTCGATCAGAAGTTCATCGTGAACCTGAAGGATCAGGCGGGATTTCAAATTTGCCCCTTTCAAAGCCTCATTGACCCGAATCATGGCAATCTTGATGATATCCGCCGCCGTTCCCTGAATGGGGGAATTCATGGCTACCCGTTCTCCGAAGGAACGCTGCATGAAATTGCCGGATTTCAGCTCCGGTACCGGTCTTCTCCTGCCGAACATGGTGGACACGTAACCGTTATTTTTCCCATTTTCCACCTCTTGGTCCAGATATCCCTTGATCTTCGGGTAAGTGGCAAAATATTTTTCGATATAATCGGCGGCCTCCTTTTTGGTAATGCTCAGATCCTGACTGAGCCCAAAAGAGCTGATGCCGTATACGATTCCGAAGTTTACCGCCTTTGCATTTCTTCGCTGCAGAGGCGTCACCTCATCAAAAGGAATATGGAATACCTGAGAGGCCGTCATCCGATGAATGTCCTGTGCCTCCCGGTACGCCTGAATCAGCATCTCATCCCCTGAAAGATGGGCCAAAACCCTCAGCTCAATCTGGGAATAATCCGCATCCAGAAATACATATCCCGGCTTCGGTACAAAGACTTTCCGAATCATTCTCCCCAGCTCCATACGCACCGGAATATTCTGCAGATTCGGTTCCGTACTGCTGATCCTTCCGGTTGCGGTGATAGTCTGGTTGAAGGTGGAATGAATCCGTCCGTCTTCCCCGATACATCCGGCAAGGCCGTCCGCATAGGTGGATTTCAGTTTGGTAAGCTGGCGGTATTCCAAAATATCCGCCACAAAGGGATAATCCGGCGCCAGCTTATCCAGCACCTCCGCCGCCGTAGAGTATCCGGTCTTTGTTTTCTTCCCTCCCGGCATCCCCAGCTTCTCAAATAAAATTACCCCCAGTTGTTTGGGCGAATTGATGTTAAACTCTTCTCCCGCCTGTTCATAGATCTGCGTTTCCAGCTCCTCAATCCTAAGCTGAAGCTGATCGCCGTATATTTTCAGTTCCTCCGCCTTTACCTGAATCCCTTCTTTTTCCATATCATCCAGCGTAAATGCCAGAGGCACCTCAATCTCTTCAAATAATGACAGCATTCCTGCCTCGGCCAGCGCTTTTTTCACCGGCTCCTGCGCTGCAAAAGCCACATAAGCCTGATACCCTCCATAGGCTGCCGCCTGTTCCCGGGGAACTTCCGAAAGCTCCACCCGCTTGGCTGTGCCGAAAATCTCCTCCTTCGACGGAATCTGCTGTCCCAGATATTCCTTCGCCCCATCGTCATAGGTGTAGGAATTTTTCAGCGGATTCAGAAGATAGCAAGCAATTTCCAAATCAAAAATCCCTTTTCTGCAGGGGATTTTCACTTTTTTCCGCAGCGCCTTGATGTCCGGCGCACCTGTTTCCCCTGATCCGACAAACAATTTTTCCACCCATCCCAGCAGGTAGTCCTCCGTCACAAACCACTGCACCGGAAAATAATACGCCTTCTTCTCTTCAAAGGAAAGTCCTGCTCCCAGAACTTCTCCTTTTCCTTCCAGAAGAACAACACCGGACCGCTTTGCCTGTACTGCCTGTTCCCACAGCCTCTCCGTCTGTCCCAGATCTTCCACGATCTCAATTTCGGGAGCCTCCCCGGTTTCCGCCTGTTCAAACCGTGAAAGCAGGTTTTTAAATTCCAGACGCTTGAACCATTGGTACGCCTCCGGGGTATATAGATTTCCCAGCCGGGCCGCTTCCCACTGGAAGAAAACCGGACTGTTCACCTCAATCGTCGCCAGTTTTTTACTGAGAACTGCCAGATCATAATGTTCTCTCAAAGATTCTCTTGCCTTATTAGGCTTAATCTCTTCCAGATGTTCATAGGCGTTCTCGATGGAACCGTATTCCCCGATAATTTTTGCCGCCGTCTTTTCACCCACTCCCGGGATTCCGGGAATATTATCCGCCGTATCTCCCATCAGCGCCTTCAGTTCAATGATCTGGGGCGGCGTTACCTGATAAGTTTCCAGAACTTCTGCAGTGTGGTAATCCTCGATCACCGTTTTTCCCCCTCTGGTCTTTGGAATCCTCACCATCACTTTATCCGTAGCCAACTGAAGCAGGTCTCTGTCCCCGGACACGATGGTTACCTCCATGCCCCTTTCTTCGCCTCTTCTGGCAATGGTACCCAGAAGGTCATCCGCCTCATAGCCCTCTTGGGAAATGATCTGCACCCCCATGGCTGTCAGGACTTCCCGGATCATCGGCACCTGTTCTCTCAGTTCCTCCGGCATCGGTTTTCTGGTTCCCTTATATGCGTCAAACATTTTGTGCCGGAAAGTCGGCGCATGCAAATCAAAAGCCACAGTCAGATACTGGGGCTTCTCCTCTTCCAGAATTCGGGTCATAATATTTATAAATCCGTACACCGCATTGGTGGGAAGACCTTCCGAGTTGGTCAGAACCGGAAGGCCGTAAAATGCACGGTTCAATATGCTGTGTCCGTCAATCAATACAATTTTTTCACTCATATGAAAATCCTTTCTGCCTGCTGATCTTTTCGCCGTTTCCAATCAAAACAGGGTTTCCAAATCAATGTGTCCCAGTTCAAATAATATGAACAGTATTGCCAATATGCCTAAAATACATCCTATGAATCCAAGAATGCTGTTCAGTACATGGCGACGCTGTACCTGACGCTCCTTTATCTGCAAATCTTCCTTCAGCATCTGGGGGATGTTATAGAATTCTTGGGTTTCTCCCTCCAGATATTTTGTGCCTGCACTGATGATATAGTAGGTTTCCAGTTCGTCGTAGCAATCCGGACAGTTTTTGATGTGATGGAGGAATTCTTCCAGTTCACGGCAGGTCATGGTGTTGTTGATGTAGGAATCTATTTTGGGTAAGGCGTCTTCGCATTTCATAGGGTGGGGCCTCCTTGGGGGTGTTGGGAATTGATGGGTTTATGATATCATGAAATGAAGGGGATGACAAGGGTGGATGGGGATGTGGTGAACCGCAGGAAGAACCGGAAGGAACGGATGGGCGGCTCCGGAATTGGGAAGGTCTAAATAAAAACCGCCCGGAATTTGCAGAACCGGAGCAATTCGGCAAGAAATTCTGAAGAATTTCTCACCTCAGTGCTCCTTAAAATCGTGTTTTGTGAACACGATTTTATCTGCAAATTCCGGGCGGTTTTTATTAAGATCTTCCTCCAATCCCTCCGAAGCCCACCCGTTCCTTCCGGTTCTTCCTGCTGTGCTCCACTTTCTTGGCAGGGAGCAGGGTGGGAATGGGGAAGGGATTGGAGGGCGGGAGGGGTGGGCTCGTCAGCGGGGCTGACTTTGCCGTTTGTTGGGGAGGTTTTGTTACATTTTGGGCTACTATGTAGGTTCTGTATTTTTACTTCCAGATCGGGGTGTCGAGTTCCTGTTGGACGCGTTTCAGATGGTCGCGGATAGTGATCTTCTGAGGGCATTGGTCTTCGCAGGCGCCGCATTCTGCGCAGTTGGCGGGTTTGTGGTCTTCGCCTAGGTCTTTTTCCCAGCGGTTTTTGACTACGTTGTAGTTTTGGTAAATGTGGTAGTCGTTCCAGATGCGGAAGCTTGCCGGGATGTCTACGCCGGCGGGGCAGGGCATGCAGTAGCGGCAGCCGGTGCAGCCGTTTTGTACTCTGGAATTCAGGGTGGTTACTACTTTGGTTACGGTGTTTTGTTCTTCCTCTGAGAGAGGGGTGAAGTTATTGAAGGTTTTCAGGTTGTCTGTTACCTGCTCAGGGGTGCTCATTCCGCTGAGGATTACTTTTACGTTTGGATGGGTTCCTACCCAGCGAAGAGCCCATGATGCTACGCTGTTGTCCGGGGCTTTTTCTTTGAACATGGTGTTGATGTCGTCGGAAAATCCTGCTAAGAGTCCGCCGCGGACAGGCTCCATGATTACCATGGGGATGCCTTTGGATTCGGCAAGTTTGTATCCCCTGTCGCCGGCCTGAACGTCGGTGTCCATGTAGTTGTACTGGATCTGGCAGAAGTCCCAGTTATGGTAGTTGATGATTTCTTCAAATACCTCGTAGTCATCGTGGAAGGAGAATCCAAGATAACGGATTTTTCCTTCTTTTCGAAGGTTTTCACACATTTCTACAATGCCTAATTCTTTTACTTTCTGGAAACGTTCTTTGTCAAGGGCGTGGAGAAGGTAGAAGTCTACGTACTCTTTGTCCAGACGTTTTAACTGGTCTGCAAAGATTTTTTCTGCCTGCTCTCTCGTGTCCAGCATCCAGATGGGCAGCTTCGTTGCCAGATAGTAGGAGGAACGGTCATATTTGTTCAGTACTCTTCCTACAAACGGTTCGCTGTCGCCGTTGTGGTATGGGAATGCAGTGTCGTAATAGGTAACGCCCTCCGCCATTGCCTGATCCAGCATTTTTTCGGACAGCTCTTCGTCAATTTTTCCATCTTCCAATGTGGGGAATCTCATGCAGCCAAAGCCCAGCAGTGAAGTTTCCACACCCAGTTTCTCCATTTTTCTTTTTTCCATGAATGGTATCCTCCCAAATTTTTTACCAAATTTTTTTCCAAAATTCTATAGACAGAAGGAACATGTTTTTTGCTTCCTGTCTGTAGATTTATTATAGCAAACGGCAGAATCTGATGCAATGAAAAGTCAGATTCAGATATCTTTTCCGTAGCTTTTCTTCATAACCCAAAAATAACTGACCATCAGGAGCACGGCTGCTCCGGTCCATGCGAAGATTTCTGCGTAAAAGATTCCGTTCTGTCCGATCAGCTTCGGCAGTAAAAGCGCTACCAGCACACGCATGACGAATTCCGCGATGCCGCTGGCAAGGGGAATTACGGTGTTTCCCAGTCCCTGAAGGGCGGAACGGTATACATATAAAAGATACAGGACCCACAAAAATGCGGCCATGATAAACAGGTATTTGTAAGCGATGGCAAGTACCTGACTCACCTGCTCCGGTTCGCCGGAGATGAACAGGGACAGGATTGGTTTTCCTGCCAGAATCATGATGGCAGCTACCACGATAGAGGTGACAAGCGCCATCACTGCACCGCTTTTTACTCCCTGACGGATTCGTTTGATTTTTCCGGCGCCTAGGTTCTGTCCCACATAGGTAGTGATGGAATAGCCGTAGGAAATGGCTGCAAGTTCCAAAACGCCGTACATTTTATTGGTAGCGGTAAATCCGGCTACAAACAGGAAACCGAAACCGTTTACCACATACTGAACCGTCAGGCCGCCAATGGAAATGATCACGTTCTGCACGGCAAGGGGAACCCCTATTTTCCAAAGCTTTGCCGACATTCCTCCTTCCGGCCGGAAATGTTTCTTTTCCAGACGGATCAGGTCGATTTTTCTCAGCACGATATAGCAGTAAACTGCGGAAAATGCCTGCGCGATCACCGTTGCAATGGCCGCTCCTGCCACGCCCCAATGGAATTTTGCCACGAATAAAAGGTCCAGAGCCACATTGATGGCTGCTGCTACGATCATGGCGATCAGCGGGGAACGGCTGTTTCCCATAGCCCGCAGAACGGACGCAAAAATATTGTAGGCGGCAATTACGGGAATACCGCAGAATACAATTCTGAGATACGTCATGGACATATCAATGACATCTGCCGGGGTATTCAGAAAAATCATCACCCGGTATACCGTCAACTGGCTCACAGCCAGCACACCTGCTGCCAAAACGGCAGTCCACACATAACTCAGCGCAATGGATTTTTTCAGTCCTTCCCCATCCTGCGCGCCGTAATACTGGGACACCAGTATGGAAAAGCCCTGCGTCATGCCTGAAACCAGTCCCAGCACCAGCCAGACCAGCCAGTCAGCCGCCCCCAAGGCTGCCAGAGCCTTTACACCTACTACCTGTCCCACGACCATGGTATCTACCATGGTATAAAACTGCTGGAAAACATTTCCCAGCATCAGCGGGATTGCAAACGTCATAATCAATTTTCCCGGCGACCCGCTGGTCATACTTTTCACATGCGACGCCATAAAATTTCCTCCTCCTTAGAATTCAAATACACCTCACCCGATTCCTTTGTATATCAGGCCCAAAATAAATACCCCCACTGCCAATGGCACATAAAAATACTTTCCGATCCAAGCAAAGCAGGCCGGAACGGGTTTCTTTCTTCCTTCATTCAGTTCCGTCACGATTTTGTCACCGCCAAAGATGTAGTATATCGAGACGGCCCCCAGCACTGCGCCAAACGGTACCACGACGATGGTGATGAAATCCATCCATGCTCCCATCTTCGCCTCTTCTTCCAGAAATACTCCCACTCCGAAAACGATCAGACCGCACAGAGCAACTGCCGCCCTGCGCCTCACACCGAACCGGTGCTGCCAGCTTTCCACAACTGCCTCAAACATGTTGATCAGAGAGGTAACCCCTGCAAACAGTACCGACAGGAAGAATATTCCGGAAAACAGCCTTCCCATAGGCATCTGCCGGAAAACCTCCGGAATGGTGATAAACATCAGCGGCGGTCCTGCATTCGGCTCAATACCGAAAGCAAATACTGCCGGCATCACCGCCAGCGCTGACAGCATGGCAGCGATGGTATCGAATACTACGGTCCGCATGGACGCTCCCACGATATTCTCCTTTTTACTGAGATACGAGCCGTAAACAATCATTCCCGATCCGGTAATGGACAGGGAAAAGAACGCCTGTCCCATGGCCATCACCCATGTATCCACCTTTCCAAGACTCTCCCACTTAGGCACGAAGAGAAAACGGTAGCCCTCCATAGCCCCCGGCAGAAACGCCACCCGGACGGCGATCACCGCAAATAAAAGAAAGAACAAGGGCATCATGATACGGTTTGCCCGCTCGATCTGTTTGGTGGAACCGGTGATCAGCAGAAGCACCGCCACACCTACCACAGCTAAATGCCAAGGGATGCTGCCGAAGCTTCCTGTTGCCTGTGCGAAATATTCTGACGGTTCTCCCCGGTAAAGAGCTCCGGTCACTGAGCCCACAAAAAAACGGAGCACCCAGCCCACAATGATAGAGTATCCGATGGCGATTCCAAGAGATCCCATCAGGGGAATCCAGCCCAGTATCCTTCCGGCCTTTCCCAAATCTTTTCCCTTTACCTTCCGCTGTTCCCAGCAGAGCTGATAAGAACCCAGCGTTCCTGTCTTTGCTTTTCTTCCAATTCCAAATTCTGCCGAGAGACCTGCATAGCCGAAAATCACTACAAACAGGATATATGGAACCAAAAAAGCTCCCCCACCGTACTGTCCTGTACGGTAAGGGAACATCCATATATTTCCCAAACCTACTGCAGACCCTACACACGCCAGAACAAAGCCTAAGGAACTGGAAAAACTTCCATTCTTATGCTTATTTTCCATAGCATCTCCTTCCAATTTCTTTTTCCCGCAGGATTACTGTCTTTATTATACAGGAATCCTGCGGGAAATGCAAGAATGAGCTGTGTGGTCTGCAACATACGCTACTGCTCAGCCCAGAGCCAAAACCTCTCTCGTGGCAACGATATCCACTCCCGTTCCGGCCACATTTTCTAAAATGACCTCTCCGGTCTTTACCGGGGCGTTCACCCGGATTTCCTTCAGTGCGAGCATACATTCCCGGATTTTTCCTTTGGGAATATCTCCGGCTGTTTTTACCGAGACTACCGGGAGCTCTCCTCCCTGCACCCAGACGATGGAGGTGACGATTCTGGTGGGATTGGTTACCTCCTTTTCAGCATAGACGCTTCCCCTTTTACAGGTATTTCCTTCGATTTTCTCTACTCTGCCATCTTTCATGGTCACTTTCATCTGACAGCCCATGGGGCAGCCGATACAGGTCAGTTCTCTTACTTCCATTTTTCTCCCCCCTACTCCTGCTCAATCCGTATGGTAATCTGTGACAGATCTTTATGTAATTCCAACTGTTTTTTCTCCAGATAAATGGTTTCCATCTCTCCCGGAGCCATCACCGGACGTTTTCTGTGCTGAATCCGCTCCTCATCCAGATAAACGGAAAGATAGCAATTTTGATATACCTCTCCTACCCGAAAGCGCACCGGAAGTTTTTCTTCCATGTGCTCCAAACGGACAGTTCCCGGAACTGTATAACGCACCCCTGCCTCGCCGCAGACAGGAATCTCACCTTTGCCGCACGTTCCACATCTTTGTTCTCCCTGACATTCAGAGTTTTCGGATACTTCCAGACCTTTCACGTATTCCGCCGCATGTTTTCCTGCCCTCCCGGCTTCTTCCGAAACAAAGTCTACCAGATCATGCACATGAAGCACATTTCCGCAGGCAAATACCCCGGGAATGCTGGTCTGCAGGCTTTCATTTACTCTGGGGCCGCTGGTTACGGGATGCAGTTCTACTCCCATTTCACGGGACAGCTCATTTTCCGGAATCAGTCCCACCGACAAAAGAAGGGTGTCGCAGGTGTATTCCTCCTCGGTTCCCGGAATCGGTCTGCGGTTTTCGTCCACCTTTGCCAAAACAACGGCTTCCACCCGCTCCTTTCCCCGGATATCCACAACCGTGTGACTGAGTTTCAGGGGAATATCAAAGTCATCCAGACACTGCACGATATTCCGCTTCAGCC
This sequence comes from Clostridiales bacterium, assembly GCA_018374355.1. GTDB lineage: Bacteria > Bacillota > Clostridia > Lachnospirales > Lachnospiraceae > Oliverpabstia. The sequence continues at coordinate 67,620 of JAHAFI010000003.1, read as the reverse complement.
CGCCGGAATACGGCAGAAGCTCTGCTACCACCTTTACTTTTGCCCCCTCCAGTGTCATTCTTCTGGCCATGATAAGCCCGATATCCCCGGAGCCTAAAATCACAACCTCCCGCCCCGGAAGATACCCTTCCATATTCACCAGACGCTGGGCCGTTCCCGCTGAAAATACTCCCGCCGGACGGTATCCCGGAATGTTCAAAGCGCCGCGGGATCTCTCCCGGCAGCCCATAGCCAGAATCACAGCCCCGGCCTGTATGGTAAAAAGCCCTTCCTCTCTGTTCAGCGCCGTCACCTGTTTGTCCCTGCTGATATCCATCACCATGGTATTCAGCAGGTATTCTATCTTTCTTTCCTTTACTTTCTCAATAAATCTTCCCGCATATTCCGGTCCCGTCAGTTCCTCCTTGAAGGTATGAAGACCGAAGCCGTTGTGAATGCACTGATTCAGAATTCCTCCAAGCTCCTTATCTCTTTCCAGAATGAGAATATCCTTCCTTCCCTCCTCGTAGGCGGATACTGCCGCTGCCAGTCCTGCCGGGCCGCCGCCGATAATCACAATGTCATAATAGTTTTTCATTCCTTTCCCCTCCTTACAGACTGTCCTTTGCCGTTCCCTGAATGATTTTTGAAGCTTTTCCCGATTTTGTCAGGCTTTCCATCGGCACTTTCCACTCTCTTGCCAAAATCTCCATGGTTTTCGGTGAACAAAATCCCGCCTGACATCTTCCCATGCCCGCTCTCGTTCTCCGCTTCACTCCGTCCAGTGATTTTGCTCCCAGCGGGCGATGGATCGCGTCCAGAATCTCTCCCTCGGTAATGCTTTCACAGCGGCAGATCACGTTTCCGTACGCCGGCTGTTTTTTTATAAGCTCCTTCCATTCTTCCTTCGTCAGCAGGCGTGGATTCAAAATGCCCTTTCTGCGGCTTATAAAATTCTCTTTTTTTGCTGGTTTCAGTTTTCCGGTCACAAGCTCCGCCAGCAGCTCTCCAATAGCCGGAGCGCTGGAAAGTCCCGGTGATTCGATACCGGCACAGTCAAAAAATCCCGGTGCATCCTCTGCTTCTCCAATGACAAATTCATTTCCCTCCTCATGGGCCCGCAGTCCTGCAAAGGACGTGATTACCTGACGAAGGGGCAGGTCTTTTACGCTTCTCACTGCCTTTTCCCCCACTTCTGCCATGCCCTCGGCAGTGGTCTGTGTTCCCTCTTTATCCTCAATATCCTTCGCTGTGGGGCCTACCAGAAGATTTCCATGGATTGTGGGCGTTACCAGAACGCCCTTTCCGTATTTTCCGGGAAGCTGGAAAATGGTATGATGCACATGATTTCCGGTACTTCTGTCCAGAAGATAATATTCCCCTTTTCTCACGGTAATATGGAGTTTCTTTTCACTGACCATGTTGTGGAATTTGTCGGCGTACACCCCTGCGGCATTGACCACGCAACGGGTTTCCCACTCACCCTTGTCCGTAAAAATCCGGTACCCTGTCTCCGTTTTCCGGATATCTGTTACTTCCGTGTCAAAATAAAATTCCACACCGTTCACACCGGCATTTTCTGCCAGTGCAATGTTGAATCCAAAGGGGCACACGATTCCGCCGCTTGGGGCATACAGCGCTGCCACCGCTTCCGGGGAAATATTGGGTTCCATCTCTCTTAACTCCTCCTGCTCCAGAATCCGGATTCCCAAAACGCCGTTTTCTTCTCCCTGATTCTTCAGCTTTTCCAGTTTCGGGCGATCCTCCTGACGAAAGCACAGTACCAGAGAACCGATTCTTTGGAAAGGAAAATCCAGCTCCTCTGCCAGTTCTCCCATCATCTGATTTCCTCTTACATTCATTTTCGCCTTCAGAGAACCGCATGCTGCGTCAAAGCCTGCATGGACAATTCCGCTGTTGGCCTTAGAAGTGCCGCAGCACACATCCTCTTCCCTTTCCAATACCGCAATTTTTAAATCATACCGGGATAATTCCCTTGCAGCCGCACTTCCGCTTACTCCTGCACCGATAATCATTACATCATACATACCAATTCCCTCCATTAAAAATGAGACAGTACAATGAACACCCCCTTTTTTCCGGGGTGCTGCCCATTGCCTGTCTCCATTCTCCGCAATCACTTATTTTGTTTTTCTGTTTCGTTTCTAATCTTCCTGATGCGCCCAACCAAAGGAATACCGGACAGCCTTTCTCCAGCCCTTCATCTTCTGTTCCTGCTCCGTTCGGGAAATCTCCGGCTGGAAAGTGCTTCCAATAATCCAGTTTTCTTTTATAGCCTCTTTGCTGGGCCAATATCCCACGGCAAGCCCCGCCAGATAAGCAGCTCCCATGGCGGTAGTCTCCACGCAGGAAGGCCTGTTCACCGGCTGCTGGATCATATCCGCCTGCGTCTGCATCAGGAAATCATTGGCGCTGGCGCCTCCATCCACCTTCAGGGAAGTAAGGGCAATTCCGGAATCCGCCTCCATGGCCCGGATTACATCATGGACCTGATACGCAATGGATTCCAATGTAGCCCGAATGATGTGATATTTGTTTACCCCACGGGTGAGCCCCACAATGGTTCCTCTGGCATACTGATCCCAGTAAGGCGCTCCCAATCCGGTAAAAGCTGGAACCACATAACAGCCGTTGGTGTCCTTCACCTTTTTTGCCATATACTCGGAATCCGCCGCTGAGTCAATCACCCGCAGCTCGTCCCGCAGCCACTGAATCGCCGCACCTGCAACGAAAATCGAACCTTCCAGCGCATAATTTACTTTTCCGTCGATTCCCCATGCAATCGTCGTTACCAGTCCGTTTTCGGAAAATACCGGAGTCTCTCCCGTATTCATCAGCAGGAAACAGCCCGTCCCATAAGTATTTTTCGCATCCCCGGCTTCAAAACAGGTCTGCCCGAAAAGCGCCGACTGCTGATCTCCCGCCGCCCCTCCGATGGGAATGGGACCGCCGAAAAAGGAAGGATCAGCCATCCCGTACACCTGACTGGAGGGCACGGGCTTTGGAAGCATGTTCCGGGGAATCTGTAACTCCTCCAGAATCTCTTCATCCCAGTCAAGGGTATTGATATTAAACAGCAGGGTACGGGAAGCATTGGAATAATCGGTCACATGAACCGCCCCTTTGGTAAGCTTCCAGATCAGCCAGCTCTCCACCGTACCGAAGAGAAGCTCTCCCCTCTCGGCCCGTTCTCTGGCTCCCTCCACATGATCCAATATCCATTTTACTTTTGTTCCCGCAAAGTATGCGTCTATGATCAGTCCCGTTTTCTTCCGGAATACCTCGGTAAGTCCCTTCTCCTTCAGGGAATCGCAGTATTCGGAGGTACGGCGGCACTGCCACACGATGGCATGGTATACCGGCTCACCCGTATTTTTATCCCAGATCACTGCGGTCTCTCTCTGGTTTGTGATTCCGATCGCTGCAATATCTTCCGCTGTGGCTCCGATCTTTGACATCGCTTCCACCGCAACCCCCAACTGAGTGGACCAGATTTCATTTGCATCGTGTTCTACCCAGCCCGGCTTTGGAAAATACTGGGTAAATTCTTTCTGTGCCGCGCTGCACATCTCTCCCTTTTCGTTAAACAGGATACAGCGGTTGCTTGTGGTCCCTGCATCCAGTGCCATTACATATTTTGCCATAGAAGTTCTTCCCCCAATTCCAGTATGAAAGATAAAAAGAAGCAAGACAATTAACAACATCTGACATGTTGTGAAAGCTCGCTCTTTTCTCCGCTTCATTTTTTCAATTATAATAATTTTACCATGAATTTTTGAAAATTTCAAGAAAATAATATCGCCCTTGCGCCAAAAACCGATTCTTAGTATAATGGACAATATCTGACAAACGTTATTTTTTAAGGAGATTTTTATGACTGATTATACACCGGAAAAAATTTTTTCTAACCAACGGAATATCATCTTAATCGGATTTATGGGAACCGGAAAATCTTCCATTGCCCGGCATCTTCATACCCTCTATCATCTGGAAGTTGCAGAGATGGATGAAATCATCGTGGAACGGGAGGGAATGTCCATCCCGGAAATCTTTGAGACCAAAGGAGACGAATATTTCCGCAGTCTGGAAACCAGCCTCCTGCGGGAGCTTCAGCAGAAGCAGAATCTGGTTATTTCCTGCGGCGGCGGGGCTGCGCTCCGGGAGGAAAATGTAAAGCTCATGAAGGAAAACGGCTATGTGATTCTTCTCACCGCCACCCCTCAGACGATTTTCCAGCGGGTAGGTGCCGATCAGAACCGTCCCGTGCTAAACGGCCGGAGAAGTCCCGAAGGGATCGGCGAACTGATGGATCGGCGCAGACCAAAGTATGAGGCCGCTGCCGATTTCATTATTCCTACTGACCAGAAAACTCCTCTGGAGATTGCATCGGAGATTATCAGCCGTCTGTCTGAGAAAAACCGTTGGCTTAACACCCTAAACCCGGAGGTTTTTATCTGCAACACGAAAAAGTTCGGAAACCTGATGATGATGTACCGCTGTGCAGTCCGGGAAATCCAGACCAAACTGGAGGTTCTGGATGATGAATTTTCTAATAAATTCAACCGCAATCCCATTGCTTTTATCAAGACCCGCATCAAAAAGCCCATGAGTATCTATCAGAAGCTGCAAAAAATGGGATACGACTTTACCGAGGAAAATATCTGGGGGCAGCTCAACGATGTAGCCGGAATCCGGGTCATCTGCCCGTTTATTGACGATATCTACACCATTGCCCGGCTGCTCACAGAGCAGGATGATATCCGTGTCATCAAGGTCAAGGACTACATCAAAAATCCAAAGCCCAACGGTTACCGCAGCTACCATCTGATTCTGGAGATTCCTGTCTTTTTCTCCAACGGAAAAACCCCCATGCGCGCTGAGGTTCAGATTCGGACCATTGGCATGGATTTCTGGGCAAGTCTGGAGCATCAGCTCAGGTACAAGAAAAATCTGGATAAGATTGACGGCTACGAACAGATCAGTGACGAACTGCAGAAATGCTCCCGGGCCATCACCGAAACTGATAACCATATGCAGTCCATCAAAGATATGATCGGTGACTTTTACGATATCTGATTTCACTATCTGCTTGAATCATGAAAAAAGCAGGGCAGAGAATACTTTTCCTTTGTATTCTCTGCCCTATTTTACGTTTTACTGGTAATTCCGGATAACCACCTGAACATTTTCTCTTCCCTGATAGGTATCAATCTCCGGGTAGTACACGATAGATATGGTTCCCTTCCCTTTCACAGCTTCCACAAATGCATCTCCGTCCCCGAAATATACACCGTCCATGGAATATCCCGCCTCGTCGGCCAGTTTCACCTTTACCACATTCCGGTTTTTTCCAAATACTCTGGCGCTCATTACTTTCAATCCTTTTTGAGCAAATACAGGTTTTTCATTTCCTTTTCCAAAAGGCTCCAGCACTTTCAGCTCCCGTATCAGTTCCTTTCGTATATAGTGAATGGGCATCGGCACATCAATGGTCACTTTCGCAATAAAATCCTCCGCACAAAGGCCGGAAAGCTGATTCAGACGCTTTCTGAAAGGCTCCACCAGTTCTTCCGATAGGGAGAGGCCTGCCGCCATGGGATGTCCTCCGAATTTTGTCAGATACTCCCTGCACTCACACAGCTTTTCATACATGGAATAGCTTTCCGTGGAACGCCCGGAGCCCTTCACCCCTTCTTCCCCCCGGGTAAGCACAAAGGAAGGCTTATGATACCGCTCCCGGATTCTTCCGGCAATGATCCCCGCCAGACTTTCGTGACAGTCCGGCAGATACACCACCAAAACACTGTCCTCTTTCAGGGAAGTGCTCTCCACCAGTTGTATCGCCTGTTCCACCCCCTGCGCTGTCATTTCCTTCCGGCTCTCATTCATATTTTTCAGATCTCCCGCCAGTTTTGCTGCCTCTTCCCGGCTTTGTGCCCATAAAAGCTGAACAGCCCGCTGGGCGGTGTCCAGCCGTCCCGTGGCATTCAGACAGGGTCCGATCACAAATCCGATATGGTACGGTGTGATCTGTTCCGGTTCCAGCCCGTTTACCCGTATCAGCTCCTGAAGGCCGGTATTTGTAGTTTTGTGAAGCCGTTTCAGCCCCTCCTTCACAAGGATACGGTTTTCCTCCACCAGATCCATCACATCTCCAATGGTTGCGATGGCTGCATATTCCAGCAAAAGATCTGTAATATCTGTTTCCGGCTGCATTTTTCCATAAAGCGCCTCCATCACCTTCAAAGCCACGCCTGCCCCGCACAGACCGGAGAAGGGATAGGCACAGTCTTTTTGCTTGGGATTCACCAAAGCATCCGCAGGGGGAAGAATTTCCCGCCTTCCTCCCTCCTGCTCCTCAAAGGGAACCTCATGGTGATCGGTTACAAGCACCGTCATACCCAATTCCTTCGCTCTTCGAATCTGCGCCGATGCAGCGATTCCATTATCACAGGTGATGATGGTGTCTGTCCCGTCCTGCCATGCCTGTTCAATCAGATGTTCATTGATCCCATATCCGTCGGTCATTCTGTGGGGAATCACATGGTCTGCATCTGCCCCGAGGCCTTTCAGCCCTCTAAGCAAAATGTAGGTGGACATGACTCCGTCGATATCGTAATCGCCGATGATGCGGATTTTTCTTTGTTCCCGGATTTTCCTTTCCAGAATCTCCGTAATCTTATCCATATCCTTCATCAGCCATGGGCTGTGGAGATCTTTCCTGTTTCCATGCAGGTATTTCTCTATGGCCTCCTCTCCCACCACATCCCGGTTTCGGATCAGTCTCGCCGTGACCGGATCAATCCCGAATCTGTCTGCGATTTTTTTGAAATCAGCCCTTTTGGCTGTAACTACCCATTTTTCCATTGCTGTCTCCTGTCTCTTTCCGGCGCACCCCGGTATACTTGAAAAGTCCCCGGGCTTTCACCGCCCGGGGACCGGAAAATTATTATTTATGAAAAGTGATAATAGGAAACCGGAAGTTCTGCCAGCTTCCATCCATCACTGTCTTTGGTGTAGGTGATTCCCAGCTCCAAAGTATCGGAATCATGTCCCGGGGTATCTTCCCAGTACTGATGGTACGTCTGCTGCACATCAACTGTCAATATCAAGTATGCATAGTCCTCGGAAATATCACCTGACTGGGCAACCTTCATATTTTTCATACTCAGGGTAATAATTCCAGAATCCACACCGTCACCCTTTATTTCTTTCAGATCCTCATAATCCTCCTGAACATAACCGTCTTCTATTGCCCGCTTAGAGAACAGGGACTGAATCTCGCTGAAATCCTTTTCTGCCAGAGCGCTGTCCATGATCAGCTTTACCTCGTCTCCTGCGCGTTCTGCCAGAGACTGAAGGGTTTCCTGTGACGGAAGCAGCCGGATGTAATTTTCTTCACATCCCCATGATTCCATGCGGATCATCTTACGGTAAGGCTCCATTCCCTCTTCAGTCACTTCCATCTGGTAGTCTCCGCTGAAAAGATACGGTATAGTGATGGTCTTTTCATTGTTTTCCGCATCAACTTCCGCTCCGTTCTCAGGAACTTCCACTCCGTTGAGTTTCAGGGATGCTGCTGCCGGAATCACCATCTGGATATTCTGTCCCCAACTGTCAGCGGAGCTTACCTTCCACTCATCCCAGAAGAGGAACTGTTTTTTTCCTGTTTTTGTCACTGCAAGGTAAGTATACTGCTTTTCTGCACTTCCCTTTAACAGGTATTCCACAGCGAAGTTACGGGCATCGGTTGCTCCCAGCTCTTTTTTTGCCTGATCCATCACTTCATCTGTATCCATGCCAAAGATAGAGCCCAACTCGTCTATTCCGTCGCTCATCTGCTTCATTGCTTCCTCAGCCGCTGCACTCTCATCAACCACACGCATGGATTTGTACTGAATGGGTTCCGTATTGCTGCTGTTGGCATTGATGTACATCTGGCTGGTCAGAAGCTCACTGTCCGGAAAATCGCAGTATTCATAGGCATCTGCCCACTTGCAGGCCGCTGTTGCCTTCCAGTATTCCTCCACCACCGTCTCGGGAGAACATTTTTTACCAAGAACCGTGCAGATTCCCGCGATCAGCCCTACAGCCACAACTGCTTCGATGATCACTGCAATCATTGCTTTAGAAACCGGTTTTCTCTGTTTCGGCGGTTTTTGAGGCTTCATCTGCCTGAACTGGGGCGGTGTTCCCTGCATCTGCGGGCCGCCCTGCATATACGGGCTTCCCTGTGCATGAGGGTTTCCCTGCATCTGCGGATTTCCCTGTACATTGGGGTTTCCATTCATCTGCGGATTTCCCTGTACATTGGGATTTCCATTCATCTGCGGATTTCCCTGTACATTGGGATTTCCATTCATCTGCGGATTTCCATGCACATTGGGGTTTCCCTGCGCCTGAGCGTTTATCTGCACCCACGGCTCCTGTTTGGGCCGGGACTTTCCCTGTACTCCGTTCTCCTGACCCGTTTTATTCTGCACAGCTTTTTCCTCTGCTTTGGCAGGCTGTGCATTCATTTCATTTTTCTTTAAAGGCGTTCCGCACTCACTGCAAAACAGCGAGCCGTCCGCATTCTTTGCTCCACATTCGGGACAAAACATATACACACCTACCTTTCTCAACCCCAATTTTTGGAGTTTTCAAATGCCTGCAATTTTTCCACGTTGCCTTTTTCCACACTGTTGAATTGTTTGCTTACCTTTGCCATATCCGTCTCTTTTTCCATGTTTTTATACCATTCATAGGTATTGAAATAGTCAATATTTTCCTGTTTGGAAAAAGCATAGCCGTGGCGGGCATAAATTTCATTGATAGCCCGGCGGCAGGTAGCTGCATCCTTCACTGTATCTTGGATTTTTCCGTCTGTCAGCGCAACGGTATCGCTGTCCGGGAACACAAAGCCTGCATACGGGTTATCCGCATCCGCTCCATTTCCCTGTTCTTCCTCTTTCGGCTTCTTCTGCTGGCTTGCGGAAGCTCCGTAAACCACTTCCGCTGCCGACGCATACTCACCAATCTTTTCCGGTTCCTCATAGGTGGAGGCGTTTTCCACAAAATCATTCGGAAGATTTGCCTTGGCCGTACCGCTCTTCACCGGGTCTGCTATGAATGCAAGAACCAGCAGCGCAATCAGGACAATATCCACCACACCTGCCAAGATGACCGCCAGCTTTCCGGCGCCTGAATTTGCTTTCTTCTTTTCCATATCTTATTTCCTTTCCATCTCAAAGCCTAGAAAAGACTTGACATGCCTCCTGCAAGTGATGTGATAATTCCTCCCATCATGGTAACGGTAAGAATGGTAAGTATGATCGTCATACAGACCTTTACCACAAAAAATGCATAAGGTTTCTTATTTTCATCGCACTGTACTGCCGCCTGATAGCCGCCAAACTCAATGTAAGGCAGAATCAAAGAGGCAAATCCGAAAAATCCCAGTCCCAGTGTCGGATAGATCAGTACCAGAATACCTGTCACAAGGATCATCAGACTATCATACAGTGTTCTTGCGCCTACAACACTGAGCATTGCGTTAAAGTTCGTATTTCCGTTAAACAGCGCCGTAAATGCTTTTAAAAGCAGCGCCTGAAGGAAATCTGCGCCCACTGACATCACCAATGTAAAGAAAATCAGTTTAAAATATGGAATCTTCACATACTCCGCTGCCATTCCCATCATGCCTTTCAGCCTCAGAATAATAATCAGCAGAAGCAAAAGACAGATGACTCCTTTTGTCACAATAAATTCAATTCCCACTGCCGGGCTGTTGCTCTCCGCAATCTGGCGCACTCTGCTGACCGGAGCCTTCAGAATCGGCAGAATTTCTCCAAACATATTTTTTGTTCCTGCTACCAGCGCATCCTTTTTCTGGTTGAACCACTCTGCCTCTTTTGTCATTCCCTGCTGGTTATATGGATTGCCGTAAGGCTGACCCTGCTGATAGTTCTGGTTTCCGTAGGGCTGACCCTGCTGGTAATTCTGGTTTTCATAGGGCTGACCCTGCTGGTAATTCTGGTTTCCATAGGGCTGACCCTGCTGGTAGTTCTGGTTTCCGTAGGGCTGACCCTGCTGGTAATTCTGATCTCCGTAGGGCTGACCCTGCTGGTAGTTCTGGTTTCCGTAGGGCTGACCCTGCTGATAATTCTGGTTTTCATAGGACTGACCCTGTGAAGCTCCCTGTTGTGTTGTCTGAGCCTGCTCACAGGTACAGATTTCGCCTTCTTCCAGTCTTTTTCCACATTTTGTACAAAATTTTGCCATGATTTGCCTCCTCTTAATTCATTTTATTTCAGTCAAAGGAACTTCTCTGTCCCCCTGTACCAAACAGATTGTCTGTATCGGATATTAAAACATATCCTGCATGGCTGCCGCACTGATGACCCAGTCTCTTCCATCTTTTGTCATCGGAAACATCTGCGTCTCACTTTCTGTTTCCCCCTGAAAATCGACAGACATGTCCACCGTCACCATACAGTTCTCCGAATCCGAGTATTCCACCTCTACAATGCTCAGCGTATATTCCGGTGTCAGTCCGGCTCCTGCCATAAATCCTCCGAGACCTGCAGCAAAATCCGAAAAATCTCCCAGCGGAAGGCCGGAAAGTTCTTCCGACAGTCCTAATGCGCCTGAATATAGCTGCTGGGTCTGACCGTCAAAGCACTCCAAAAGGGCTTCCTGATCCAGATGGTTCAGCGCATCCTCCATTTTAGCAATGGTATCCTCAGGGGTTCCTGCCTTGAAAAACAGGAAATAAACCATCACTGCAAGGGCTACCAGCACTGCTGCAATGAGAGCCAATACTTTTATTTTTGCGGCTTCTCCTGCTGCTTTGGCTCCCCCTCTTACCGCGCCGCCTGCCATCTGTGCCGCTCCGTAAAGCGGGGGCTGTACCGGCGGGCGGTAGCTGTACATTCCCTGATTTGAGCCGTAAGGCTGACTGCCATTTCCCAAGGTATTTTGATTGTACGGCTGGCCTCCATACATTCCTGCATTCTGGCTGTAGGGCTGGCCGCTTTGCATTCCAGTGTTCGGATTATGCGGCTGACCCCTTTGCATTCCGGTATTCGGATTATATGGCTGACCGCTTTGTATTCCGATATTCGGATTATATGGCTGACCGCTTCGTATTCCATTGTTCGGATTATATGGCTGACCGCTTCGTATTCCATCATTCGGATTATATGGCTGACCGCTCCGTATTCCGCTATTCGAGTTATACGGCTGACCCTGAGGTTCATATGTATTCGCTGCTCTCTGATTCCCCATCGGTGCATTCTGGTTTTGCATGTCCGCGGAAGAACTCTGTGCCCGGCCTTGAGACCTTGCTACCTTGTTCCCACAGAACCGGCAGAACGCTGCCGTATCCGAAATCATTTTTCCACATACCTGACAATACATGTCTTTCCTCCCCTCTATTTCTTAAATTTTTATAAACTGTTTTTATTATAGAAATTGTCGCATTTTTTGTCAACCAATCCGACAGAATGTAACGTTTCTTTAACACTTCTTAATATTTTCTTACCATCTCTCTGTGCTGTCCACCGGGGTCAAGATGTTTTTTTTCTTCAGATTCAAAAAAGACCGCAGCAAAATATGCTCTGCATATCTTACTACGATCTTTTTCCTTCATTTATTCAGCTTTTTTAAATTTCATCCGCAGTGTATACCACAGTGGTCCGGTAATGCATACGGAAGAATATGCTCCGCAGATAATTCCTACCATAATCGGCAGTGCAAATTCACGGATAGCCGGCACTCCCAAAACAAACAGGACAAATATGGTAATAAATGTTGTGAAAGAAGTGTAGATACTTCTTGTCAGTGTCTGGGTGATACTCATATTCACAACTTCAGCCAGATCCTGTTTTTTACCCATGCTTCTCATATTTTCCCGGATACGGTCAAAGATTACGATGGTCGCATTGATGGAGTAACCAACGATGGTCAGCATACATGCAATGAACGTATTACCAACGGAAACTCTTGCCAGCGCATAGAAGGCCAGCACCACCAGTACGTCATGAACCAGTGCAAGAACGGCGCTGGATGCAAAACGTACATCTTTGAAACGGAACCAGATGTACAGCAACATAAATACGGTAGCGATGGACACGGCAATTGCAGCATCTCTTCTCATCTCGGAGCTGACGGTGGAGGAAATACTTTCCGCAGAAATTTTGCTCTCATCCACTCCGAAATTCTCAACCAGCTTGCTGTTCAGTTCTTCTCTCTCATCCAGAGACAGGGAACGTGTTTTGATGATTGCCGCATTTCCTCCGGCAACCTTCGCCGCCTGAATATTTGCGTCACCTGTTACTTCCTGTACAACCGGTTTTACTTCTTTGTCGATCTGCTCAATGGTCATTTCTTCATTGAAGGTAACATTTGTAGACGTACCTCCCACAAACTCCAGACTGTAATTCAGCGCTTTTCCGTCTTTCGCAGAGAAAATTCCCATGCCGATCGGAGCAAGCAGAATCATAATACCGGAAATAATAAAGAATACTTTTGATTTTCCCACAAAATTGATGGTTTTTCTTTCCTTCTGTCTTCCGTAGAATTTGGCATCCTTAAAGCCCACTGCATAGAAGGCATTTACCAGCAGTCTGGAGATTACCAGCGCAGTAAACATGGAAAGAACGATACCGAGAGCCAGCGTCATAGCAAAGCCTTTCACGCTTCCTGTTCCCATCGCACCCAGAACTGCCGCAGCGATCAGGGTTGTGATATTTCCGTCCAAGATTGCGGACATTGCTTTCTTGAAACCGGATTTAATGGCATTTCTCACGCTGATTCCCGCTGCGATTTCCTCTTTGATACGGGCATAGATGATAACGTTGGCATCCACAGCCATACCGATGGAGAGGATGATACCGGCAATACCCGGCAGGGTCAGTGTCAGATCAAAGGCATTCAGCATCACCAGTTCCAGACCTGTATAAATAGCCAGAGAAAGAGCTGCCACAAGACCCGGCAGTGCGTATACGATAATCATAAATACTGCTACTAAAGCCAGACCAATGCCCCCTGCAATCAGGCTGGTGGTAATCGCTTCCTGACCAAGCTGTGCGCCCACCACGTTGGAGCGAAGCTCCGTAAGTTCCAGTTTCAGGGAACCGATACGGATGATAGAAGCCAGCTCATTTGCTTCCTCTATGGACTGCTGTCCGCTGATCTGTGCCTGTCCGTCACTGATCACATTCTGAACTACCGGAGAGCTGATAGTTTCCCCGTCGTACACAATGGAAATCTGGCTGCCCAGATTCGCTTCGGTTGCCTCTGCAAATTTTTCAGTTCCTTCTTTGGTCAGTGTCAGAGAGACGATATACCCTTTCTGTCCTGTAACATCGTCAGTCTGGATACCGCCTTTTGCGTCAGCGACGTCGGAACCATCCAGAACGACTTCGCCGCTTTCATCCTGAAATTCCAGAGAACCCGGTTTTCCCAGTTCTTCCAGAATCTTGTTGGCATCCGTTACTCCCGGGATTTCCACGTTGATACGGTCGGAGCCTTCCTGATAAACCTGAGCCTCTTCACTGTATCCCTGCACACGCTTCTGCAGCTTATACACTGTGTCATCCATATCTTCCTGAGACGGATTTTCGCCATTTGCCTGATAGGTGATGCTTACACCGCCTGCCAGATCCAGTCCGGTCTTGATGTTCTTAGCAGCACCTGTCCCGGTTGGGCCGAATCCCACTGCAGTTGTGAAGGCCAATAAGCCACTCACTAAAACAGTGAGAATCAGCACGAGAATTCCTTGCTTTTTCTTCATTTCTCTTTACCTCTTATTCTTCTGCCGTAGCAGCTTTTATCATGATCGCACACTCTACCCGCTTGCGCTGCAGTTCACACCCAACCTCATAGACATCGTCAATTCTGCCCTTGAAATTGTAGGAGTTGGCTGCACATCCGCCGCTGCAGTAAAATCTTGCGAAACATTTCCTGCATTCTTCCTTTGCATATACGTTGCAGTTCTTAAATTCCCCGCAGATGGAAGGTTTGGTAATTCCCTCGTCCACATTTCCCAGAAGGAATTTCTCTTCTCCCACAAACTGGTGGCACGGATAGAGATCTCCCCATGGGGTTACTGCCAGATATTCGGTTCCTGAACCGCATCCGGACAACCGCTTGTATACACAGGGACCGCCGGTAAGATCGATCATAAAATGGAAGAAATTGAAACCGTTTCCTTCTTTCTTCCGTTTGATCATCTCTTTTGCCAGCTTATCATATTCTTCGAAAATCTGAGGCAGGTCTTCCGGCTGCAGTGCATAATCCGCATCTGCCGGAGCAACCACAGGCTCCACGGAAATCTGTTTAAAGCCCAGATCCGCCAGATGGAGTACATCTTCCGAAAAGTCAAGATTGTGATGGGTAAAGGTTCCGCGGGCATAATACTTGTCCTGATTTCTGCTCTCCGCCCATTTCTGGAATTTGGGAACGATCAGGTCATAGCTTCCTGCTCCTTTTCTGAACGGACGCATAAAGTCATGAACTTCTTTTCTTCCGTCAATACTCATTACCACATTTCCCATCTCTTTGTTGCAGAATTCCATAATCTCATCATCCAGCAGCACGCCGTTGGTGGTCAGAGTAAAACGGAAATTTTTGTTGTGAAGCTTTTCCTGCTCTCTTCCGTAAGCTACCAGATCCTTCACAACCTGCCAGTTCATCAGCGGCTCGCCGCCGAAAAAGTCCACTTCCAGATTTCTTCTGCTGCCGGAATTTGCAATCAGAAAATCCAGCGCTTTTTTGCCCACTTCAAAGGACATCAGCGCCCTTCTTCCATGATACTCGCCCTCCTCTGCAAAGCAGTAACGGCAGGCCAGATTACAGTCATGAGCAATGTGAAGGCACAGGGCTTTCACAACCGTCGGACGGTCTTTGAAATGTTCAATGGCATTTTCATAGATATCTTCGGTAAACAGCATTCCCTCTTCTTTCAAAGTCTGAATCTCTTCCAATGCTGTCCGCAGGTCTTCCTCCGGGTAGGTGGATTTCAACTGCTCCACCACATCTTCCCCGTCTGTGCCTTTGTCCAGCAGGGCAATCGCATCGTACACGATATCGTCTACTACATGGACAGAACCGCTGTTCACATCCAGCACAATTGCATAACCAGTGTTTTTATACTGGTGAATCACGTTTGATTTCTCCTTTTGTATTTTATTTTTTTACCGCAAAAAGCAAGCAGCGGCTTTGAGACCGCTGCCTGTAATCTTCATCGTTTACACAAGTGCTTATTTTGTGCTTTCGCAGCTCTGGTTACCTACTGTACAAGAAGTCTTGCAAGCAGACTGGCAGGATGTCTGGCACTCACCGCATCCACCTTTTTTCACAGTGTTCTGCAAACTTTTTGTATTTAAAGTTTTAATATGTTTCATGTCCATTTCCTCCTTATGTTATTACTAGTTCGTATTATAGCATAGGTTTTTTCATTTTGAAAGTGTTTTTTTACAACACTTTCTCAGGAAATCATTCCCCCCAGCATTCCTGCACCCATACACATCACAAAAGAGGTCAAAAGTCCCGTCCATCCGTCTGCCAGTCCCGGCTCTGTAAGGGCTGAAACCGCCGTAAGCAGCAGGAAATAGACCAGCCCCAGAAGGGTTCCCCACAGAAATTTCTGCTGTCCGGTCTTCTTTCCCACAAAAAATCCTCCCAGAAAACAGGAAATAATGTAAATGACGATAATCCCGATGGTAACCATCCCTTCATCCAGATGCATTTTATACAGCAGCAGGGCCAGAATCAGCAGGGAAATACCGGTAATCAGATAGGCAAATAGCAGTCCCTTGATCAGGGACGTCATCTTAGGTGACTGTCTGACGAATCGATCCATAAAAATAACCCTCCCATACTTTACTATATGGGAGGGTTGTACTTCGTATTACTAACTATTTTTTCTTTTCTTCTTCACAACAACCACACTGCCTGCTCCTGCCAGAATAACCAAGGCGCCTGCACCCATAGCTGCATACAGCCAAGGCTGCTGACCGTCTCCTGTTTTCGGAACCCAGTTGGAGATAGAAGTTCCCACTGGCTTTTTGTAGGAGGTTGACTGACCGCCTGACGGTTTTGTGACGGACGGCTTTGTGGAAGGCTTCTGGGACGGCGGCTTCACAGAAATTCCTGAACCGCTTTCCCCGTATACCTTATCGGTGTTGCCAATGATCGGTTTGCTTCCTGCGATCTTGCTTCCCGCCACATTATACGGGCTGAAGGAAGTGGTAAGGAAACTGATGGTTCCATCCTGATTGTTTACCGGGGTAATGTATTCCAGAGAACCGTCCTCCCGGTAATGAACCACGATCAACTGGGTAAAAAGCTGGTCATCCGGCGCCGGCATGGTAACCTTTACCTGCTGGCCGTTCAGCTTATACTCCATCTCGTGCATCAGATTCCACAGCTTCATATCATAAGGAGAAATCACGGTATCTGCCCCATAAGCTTCTAAAACGGAAGCATCCGTCTGTTCATTTTTCAATTCCACAATAAACTGTATGTACCAAGGGAAATCACCCTCAATGGTCACACCGTTGCTCTGTCTGTTGAATACTGCGGCTGCGCTCTGGACTGCTGCAAGTTTCTCCCGGGTTTCTGCCGGCAGAAGTTCCTTTTGTTCGCTGCTCAGCCCTTCATACTGTCTTGTAACATTCACAACCGCTTGTACGGCTTCCATGCTTCCGATCTCTGCCGAAAGACTGTCGATCAGGCTTTGTACCTGATAGGCCGCTGCCTTTTCTTCTTCTGTCAGCCCTTCCTCCGGTACTTCAGGAGTGGGTACTGCTTCCGGGGTTTCCGGTACGGGAGTTGCCTCCGGTAATGTTTCCGGCACTTCCGGGGAAGGTGTTACTTCCGGTACTTCCGGCGTAGGTGTTGCTTCCGGAGTTGGTTCCGTTCCTTCCGGGATTGGAGTTGTCTCCGGGGTTCCCGGTACGACAGGTGGGGCCTGATCCGGTATCTCTGCCGGTTCCTGTGTGGGGACAGGCACTGGCGTTGTTTCCGGGGTTGGTGTTATCTCCGGGGTCGGTTCCGGGGTTGGCTCCTGCGTCGGCTCTGGTGTTGCTTCCGGCGTTGGTTCCGGAGTCGCTTCAGGTGTAGGTGTTGGTGTTGTCTCCGGGGTTACTTCCGGCTCTGTTATTTCTTCCTTCTCAGGAGCAAGAGAGGCCACCTCAACGGTAATCACCCGGGTCACGGTTTCGGTTTCTTCATCCCAGCCCTTTTCTTCGCTGTAATCTACGGCCTCCGTATCATTGGGCCGGAAAATCACTTTGCATTCCGTCTGGTATTTTT
Source organism: Clostridiales bacterium (assembly GCA_018374355.1). Lineage (GTDB taxonomy): Bacteria > Bacillota > Clostridia > Lachnospirales > Lachnospiraceae > Oliverpabstia. Next base: position 50,319 of record JAHAFI010000003.1, on the reverse strand, counting down.
CCGGTACAAACGTCTCGTCAGCCCAGACAAATTCACCATCTCCCTCGCACTCTTTCAGGGAAAGCTCTCCCAGCTTCATCGGTTCTTCCATAACTATGATTTCCGGAACGGAAACCTTCTCTCTCTCTACAGCGCCTTCCACTTCCCCGTCTCCGGTAAAGTCATCCGTATACATGCGGATGTTCTCCAGCACCAGACTTCCCGTTACTTTAACCAGCGGGCCTTCAAAATCCTCCGCCCGTCTCACGGAAACATCATCGGGAAGCTCCCATGTCTCATCTTTTGCTACTGTGACCAAACCGCAGATACGGATCACTCCGTAATCTCCTGCCAGCTCGGCCGCCCGTTGAAAGGTCTTTACTGCTTCCTTTCTGCTTTCCCCTGAATTCCCATCCTTACCGGATTTTCCATTCAGATAAACAATCACCTTTTCTTCTGTTTTCTCATCCGAAATCTCTGCTTTCGAATCCTTCTGTCCTGCATAAGCTGTCTGAGCGCCGTTGACTGACAGAATCGTTACAGACGCCATCATAACCGCCATAGTACGCAGACAGCGCTTTCTGCTGATTTTCTTTTTCTTCGTTACCCTCATTGCTTTCTATCTCCTCAGTGAAATTTCCTGCTGCCGCTCACTCTGTTTGCTGCAGCTAATTCCCTTCATTAAACAGTGTATCACCGATGGGAAATCGGGACACATCTATATTATTCAGCATTATAACACACTTTTTTCATTTCTGACAGCCCCCAAATACATATTTTTTAACATTTTTTCATAAAAATGTAACATTTGACTGTAATTCATTCTTTCAGGATGAATAGCCAGTTACGCCATTTGAACGGTTTTGCAATATTTAACTTGCATTTTGGGCGGAAATCATGTATATTTTTTTCATATTACATTTATAAAAAGGAGTGAATTTATTTGGATTCTGGCGACGCCATACAACTAATTGTTCTATTAATTCTGTTATTGCTTTCTGCATTTTTTTCATCAGCAGAGACTGCAATGACAACCGCAAACAAGATCCATATCATGGCTTTGGCTGATGAGGGAAACAGACGGGCAAAGATACTGCTGAAGATTATCGACAATCCGGGAAAACTTTTGAGTACCATTTTGATCGGTAACAATATCGTCAATCTTTCCGCCTCCTCACTGGCTACTACATGGACCACCCGGGTACTGGGAAATGCTTATGTGGGACTGGCTACCGGTATTCTCACACTGCTGGTTCTGCTTTTTGGTGAAATCACACCAAAAACCATGGCAACCTTTTATGCTGAGAAGATTTCCCTTGCGTACTCACCACTGATCCTGTTTCTTATGAAGATCCTCACACCGGTTATTTTTCTGGTAAATATTCTTTCCAACGGTGTATTATTTCTGCTTCGGGTAGATCCCAGCAAAAAGCAGAGCACCATGACTGAGCAGGAACTTCGTACGATCGTGGATGTCAGCCATGAAGATGGGGTAATTGAGACAGAGGAACGTCAGATGATATATAACGTGTTTGACTTTGGGGATTCTCAGGCCAAAGACGTCATGGTACCACGTATCGATATGTCTTTTGTTGATGTGGATACCACCTACGAAGAGCTTCTTACTATATTTAAAGAAGATGGTTATACCCGTTATCCGGTATATGAAAATACTACGGATACCATTATCGGTACTATCAATATGAAGGATCTCCTTCTCAGAGATTCCAACAAGGACTTCTCTGTGAGAGATATCCTGAGAAAACCGTATTTTACCTATGAGCATAAAAGTACCGCCGCTCTTTTGATGGAGATGAAGGAGTATTCCATTAATCTTGCCATCGTGCTGGACGAGTACGGCGCTACCGCCGGTATGATCACACTGGAAGACCTGTTAGAGGAGATTGTCGGAGAGATCCGGGATGAGTACGATGCGGACGAGGAAGAAGATTTCATAGAAATCGTCCCTGACCGTGAATACATTGCTCAAGGCTCCGCAAAACTGGACGACCTGAACGAGGGCCTTGGCCTGAAGCTGGAGTCCGATGATTATGACTCCATCGGTGGTTATATCATCGAACAGCTTGACAGCCTTCCCGTTCCCGGAGAATCCTGTATCACGGAGGATGGATTGAAGCTGGTTGTTGACCAGATTGAGAAAAACAGAATCGAAACCGTTCATATCTATATTCCGGAAGGATATTACGATAAGGACGAAGAAGAGGACGAATAATTTAAAGAAGGAAACAGATTTGTCACTATCAAAAACCCCGTTGCTTGCAGCGGGGTTTTTGACTTTTTCCGCTAAATCTGCGGTTTTGGAGTGATGTCCCGGAGAATCTCATGAAACTGTTTCCCGCACCGTTCCACCTCTCCCAGCACTTCCTCCCTGCCCGTTTCTGTCAGATACCAGTTGTCCCGGTTAATCCCCATATCGGAGGGACAGATCAAAAGCTGTGCCTCCGGGTATAAAAGCTGATAATACATCCGGCATCTTCTGGCATGCTGGGCCTTGCAGCAGATAATCGCCCGCTGAATGGTAAGCCCTGCCCCATCCGTCACCGCTCTGGAGAATATTGCATTCTGGAAAGTATAAGTGGCCTGATCTTCCCGGAGGATTGCCTGCTCCTTTACTCCGTTTTTTACCAGCACCGTTTTCAAAAATTCCCATTCCGTCTCATAGTCCCCGTCATATTTTTCTTTCAGAGCCTGTACACCGGAAAATTTCCCGGTCAGTATACTGTATCTTCCGGAAGGCAGCACGAAGGGCGCATAGCCTTCCCTCCACAGTTTCGCTGCCTGCTCCGCCATCTGCGGATACCCGTTCCCCGGCACAAAAATAATATCTGCCGAAGAAAGCTCATCCTCCTGAAAAATAAATTCCGTAAAGTTTTCCAGAAACCTGCTGTAATCCACCTGACTGTTTTCCATTTGCAAATCCATAGCCTTCTCCCATCCTCTGCCTGTCCGGCAGGCTTCTTCCTGCTCTTTTTATGAGCTGCCGCAGAAACAACCACAGGTTTCCCATTCCCGGCAGCCCTTTTTTATCTTTATCTGGTAGTAATCAGCGTCTGGTAGCCGTCCTGCCTCAGTCTCCGCTCCATCGCTACGGCATTTCCCATTTGCTGAAATGCTCCCACCTGTACCTTGTAAAATCCGTCGCTTTGAAGTATAAAGGACGGATATCCCTGATCCATCAGTTGATAGTTCAGATTATCCGCATTTTCTTTTCTCCGGAACAGCCCTACCTGAACACGGTATAAAACCGGCTCCGTCACATCTTCCCCGGCAAGGGTTCCCAAAACTGCTCCCGAAATAGCCTCGGCAATCTCCTGAAAATTGTCATCAAAAATCCGGTTGTCAATATCACTGTTGATAAATCCCACTTCCACCAAAAGAGCGGGCATCTTTGTTCTTCTAAGTACCACAAGCCCGGGCCGCTCCTTCACTCCCAGATTCTTGAAGCCCACCTTTTCAAGGGCCGCATTGATATTTTCCGCCATCTCCAGCTTGATACCCGACTTGTCATAAATCAGCGTCTCCACTCCATTGTATTGGTTGGGGCGGGGACTGGAATTGCGGTGGAAGGAAATAAAATAATCCGCCATCTGTTCATTTGCGATCTGCGCCTTCTGGAAAGGGGTCTGATAGATGTCCGTTGTCCGGGTATAGACCACATCCACCCCATTTTCTTCCAAAAGCTTTCCAACGGCAAGAGCAAGCCGCAGGTTGTCGTCTTTCTCCTGCCGTCCCTGATAGACTGCTCCAAAATCCTCTCCGCCGTGTCCGGCATCGACTACGATTTTATATGCCATATGCTACCTCCTGATGCACTCTTATTACTATATGCATGTTCCGCAGCATCTGTCACTTATCTTTTTTCCGGTTCAGGTGCGCCTCCGCAATCCCGCCGTTATCTCTTTTCAGGATAAATCCCGCCATCGCAGCCATCTGCACGGCTCCGCATACCCAAAGCATCACCGCCACACTGAAGTTATCCACCAGCACCCCTGCCAAAAGACTGCTTACCATATTTCCCAGACTGTTAAATACTGCATCGGCAACTGCCTGTGCCGTGGTATGCAGCTCCTCCGGCGCAATGGCAAAAATCAACTCCCGCATAGCCGGAAGCAAAACACCGTATCCCACGCCGTTCAGCCCGCAGAAAACAAGAATCCCAAAGGGGGATTCCACCAGACTCATCCCTATCACGGTGGTAAAATATGCAAGCCCCGCAAAAATCATCCTTCCCTTTGCCGGATACTTTCCCAGCTTACCGGAAAAAACCAGACAGGGCACCTGCATGATGGAGCTGATAAACATGGCATACCCTACATGGGCAACGGTTCCTCCCACATTTTCCATAATCACAGCCATCATCTGCACAACAGGCGCCGATGCCATACCGATTCCAAACAGCATGCTCAAGATCAGAAGATACTCTTTTTTCCTCAGCAGTATTTTCCCTGAGACACGCCCCCTTTCTTTTGGCTGCTCATGGATTTGCTGCGCCGGAACGTCAGGCGTGAGCATGGCAGTGACCATCCCGATAATCAAAAAGAACCCTGAGCAGACCAGCATCAGTTGATATCCGTTCCGTTCCAGAATACCTCCGTAAAAAAATGTAAATACGGCAAAGATTACCGATGCCGCCGAACGGATAGGGCCGTATACCTGAGGGGTATCTTTATACGTTTTCAAAATCCATGTATCCAGATTCGCCGTCAGCGGCTGCTGGACAAATCCCAGCAAACCGAAGGTCAGAATAATCAGCGTCCAGCTTTCTGTGGAAAAGATCAAAGCCTGAATCAGTAAGATCAGCAGGTTGGATACCACAAAGATCTTTTTGTTGGTTTTCAGCCTGTCACACAGCGTTCCCCAGAAAAACTGTCCCGCAAATGCACAAAATGTATTGATGGTGAGCATGATCCCCAGCAAAGTCGCAGACATTCCCCTGCTTTGCATAAAAGCCGCCATAAAGCAGCTAAACGCTCCGTAAGAGCACCAGTAGGTAATCTGTAAAATACCAAATTTCATTTTTTGTTTATCCATATCGTTTACCGCTCATTCTTTCTTTTTGCCTGCCTTTTTTCATCCCTCTGATTCTTTTATAGCTCTTTTATCCTGCTATGTCAATACCGGATGATTTTTCGGGATTCCTTGCAAATGCAGGCCAATATCTCGCGGGCCAGTGACCTTCTGAACAGTTACGATTTTTCTATCGAAGCAGAGGAATGGCACAGTAACGAAAAAGACTGCCACGCCGTTTTCGGTATGACAGTCTCTTATTCAAGTACGCCTTAGGGTACTTGCTGGTAAAATTTTATTTTACAGCTCCGTTCACTACACCGTTCAGAATCTGTTTCTGGCAGAACAGGTAGAACACCAGAATCGGCAAAAGCGCCAGCAGATAGGAGGCAAACGCCAGATTATAGTTCGTTCCAAACTGGGTCTGGAAATTTAACTGTGCCAGCGGCAGTGTATTTTTTCCGGTACCGGACATGATAACCAGCGGAGTCATTACATCGTTCCATGTGCTCATAGCGGTCAGTACAGCCACCGTTGCATGCATGGGTTTCATGATCGGGAAAATGATTTTCCAGTAGGTTGCCCATGTGGAGGAACCGTCCACGTGAGCAGCTTCCTCCAGCGCCAGAGGAATATTTTTCAGATAACCGGAATACAAAAGCAGGTTCATAGGCATATAAAATACGGTGTATAAAACCACAACACCCACTCTGTTTGCGATTCCCATCTGTGCGGTCTGTTTTACCAGAGGCATCATCAGGATGGCGAAGGGAACAAACATACCGCTTACGATATACAGGTAAGCAAAGTTATAAAATTTGCTCTTTGCCATACTTCTTCCGATAGCATAGCCTGCAATGGAATGGATCACCAATGCAAGGATTACGGTGACAACCGTCAAAAGCAAGCTGTTTCCCAGAGAATTCCAGAAATCCGTCACTTCCATAGCCTCTGCGAAGTTGGAAAGGCTCCATTCAGAAGGCAGGGCCAGCGCCCCGGCGATATCGTTCGTCATTTCGGACGGCTGCTTAAACGCGATGACAACAGCCATATAAAGAGGGAAAAATACAGTAATGCAGCCAATGATCAGCAAAATGGTAATCGGCCAGTTTACTTTCCCAACCTGATTTTTATCTTTATTCATTATAACTGTTCCTCCTTCTTACCCATAGTTCTAAGCTGGAATGCGGAGATCGCCACAATCACTACGAAGAATACCACCGCATTGGCGCTCTGGAAGCCGAACTGTCCGCCGCTCATACCATTCTGATAGATCAGGAAGGAGATAGATTCCGTACTCTGGGACGGTCCGCCTTTGGTCAGGGCCATGATCTGGTCAAATACCATCATAAAGTTTTTCATGCACAATACCATATTGATGGTGAAAAATGGCATGATCAGAGGGAAGGTCAGGCTCTTGAATTTTGTCCAACCGGTAGCTCCGTCTAAAGCTCCCGCCTCGTAGACATCTTCCGGAACCGTCTGCAGACCGGAAATATAGATGATGGTGTTCATGGCAATAGCCTGCCATGCTCCTACCACAACGATTCCCATCCATGCAGTGCTCTCTCTGGACAAAATACTGGAACTGAGCCATTCCACACCTGCTGCCTGTCCCGCTGCGGGAAGAATGTAGGTGAAGAAGAAGCTGAAGATATAACCAACTACCAGACCACCCAGAATATTCGGGATGAAATAAATTCCCCTGAGCACGCTCTTGGCTTTGATTTTTGCATTCAGACCCAGCGCAAGCACCAGACTGAGCACGTTGACAATCACCGTAGAAACGATGGCATATTTAAAGGTAAACAGATAGGATTTTCCTACCCGAAGGTCGGTAAACAGATCTTTGTAGTTTCTGAGACCTACATAATCATAGCTTCCATATCCTTTGAAGTTGGTAAAGCTGTACATAAAGCCTTTCAGCAAAGGCAGCGTATTGAAGCAGAAGAACAGCGCCAGCACCGGAATCGTAATCAGCAGGAAAGTGCGTTCTCTGTCATTGATTTTCTTTTTCTTATTCATCCTTGCTTCCCCTCCTATTCTCCACTGTTGTGTTCTTTTTCATATTCCTGAACCTTCTGGATCAGATCGCGGTTATAGCGGACCCACTCGGTATCGAACCGTTTCAGGAAGGTATCCACTGCATTTTCATCCTCATCCAGCAGGAAGGTCTGAATCATGGCATCCACAGACATCTCACTGGGATAGTGGTGATCCTGATAGTCTACCAGTTTTCCTTCCACAATGTAATCGGTCATTCCGTCAAGCATGGATGGAAGGGTGAAATCACCTTTCTTACAAGGAACTGCACTCTGGTCATCAATGTACATCTGTACATTTTCATCTTCCAGAAGGAAATTCAGAACCTCGTAAGCCGCTTCTTTATTTTCACAGTCCTTCATGATGGAGAACTGCAGGTCATTACCGGAGTTAAGGACGTTTCTCTCTGCATCATTGCTTGCCGGGAATACGAAGGAGTCAATGTTCATCTCCGGGTTTACGGAACGAATCTGAGGTACTGCGTAGCTTCCGATGGCGAACATGGCAGATTCTCCGTTTGCGAAGGCGGTACAGGCATCGTTGTAGCCGTATGCAGACGGATCCTTCTGAGCATAATCAAGCAGGCTCTTCGTTTTTTCCGCAACCTCACGGTAATTTTCCGTAAAGGTGGTATTTCCTTTGTTTACCTCCGCACATACATCGGAGGGAGCCAAATCTACAGCAATGGCATTCCAAGGAGCCAGACAGGTCCATGTATCCTTAAATCCGAAGTAAAACGGCTGCACGCCTTCTGCCATCATCTCATCACACAGCGCTGTCAGCTCATCCCATGTTGTGGGAATCTCCCAGCCGTGCTCATCAAAAATGTCCTTATTATAAAGGATACCTGCGGCATTGGCCATATACGGCACTGCGTAAACCCCGTCCATGGGAACAAATTCCAGTTCTTTATCGGTCTGCAGATAAGCCTCTTTGATATCTGCCAGTCCCTCATAATCAGAGATATCCATCAGCATATCGGAATCCAGAAAATTGGAATAGTTGATATCTCCGCCGATTCCGATAATATCCGGATAATCCTCACGGATAAACCGGGTCTTCAGAATCGTCATGGCATCGTTGGGGGAATCGATCACCAGCTCAATATCGTCATGGGTCTCATTGAACCGCTTTTCAAGCTCCTCAAATACCTTAACCGCTTCCTGCTTGTACTGCACAATTTCAATTTTTACTTTTCCGTTGGCTTCTTCCTTGCCACATCCGGCCACTGCTGCTGATGCTGCCGCCAGCAGTCCCAGACCGATTAAAGCCTTCACTCCTCTTTTCATTTCTGAAAATTCCCCTTTCTCCTGATAATCATTTTTGCTTCATAAGGACGAAGCACTCCCTCTTTTCCCTGAGCATCGTAGTTGGAAATCAGAGTCTGACCTTCCTTCCATTCCGCTTCCAGACTGCAGGCCGTTTCTTCCCCTTTGAAGTTACAGATTACCAGCATTTCGGTGTCTTCATTTTCCCGGGTATAGGCGAATATGTTTTCATCCTCTTCCATCACCGGCTCGTATACACCGTCTATAAATACCTCTTCCTGTTTTCTCAGCCGGATCAGCTTCTGATAATAGTAGAAGATGGAATCCTGATTCACCAGCGCCTCCGCTGCGTTGATCATGGTATAGTTTGGATTACAGCGGATCCAAGGAGTTCCTGATGTGAAGCCGGCATTGCTGCTTTCATCCCACTGCATCGGTGTTCTTGCGTTATCCCTTCCTTTTGCATAGACAGATTTCATGATTTCCTGTTCATCATAGCCCTGCTCCATCCGCTCATGGTACATATTGAGCAGCTCGATATCACGGTAATCTTCAATATCGAATTTTACGTTCGTCATACCCAGCTCTTCTCCCTGATAAATGTAAGGGGTTCCCTGCATACCGTGGATCAGAGTTGCCAGCATTTTTGCTGATTCCACCCTGTATTTTCCGTCATCACAGAAACGGGACACGGCGCGGGGAAGGTCATGATTTCCCAGAAACAGGCTGTTCCAGCCCTTTCCGCAAAGTTCCTTCTGCCATTTGGTGAAGATTTTCTTGAATTTTACGAAAGGCAGAGGAGCCAGATCCCATTTTTCTTTTCCTTCCTGCTGATCCAGCACGATGTGCTCAAACTGGAATACCATGGAAAGCTCGGATCCGTCAGGATTGCTGTAGAGTTTTGCTCTCTCCGGTGTAGCGCTCCATGCTTCTCCCACAGTCACCAGATCGGCCCGCTGGAAGGTTTCCTTACTCATCTCTTTGATGTACGGGTGCAGCATTTTTCCTTCTGCCATGATTTTTTTGTCGGTTTCTTTTCCGATCAGATCAATGACATCCAGACGGAAGCCGCCCACGCCCCGGTCGATCCACCAGTTGATCATATCGTATACCGCTTTTCGAAGCTTGGGATTCTCCCAGTTCAGATCCGGCTGTTTTACGGAAAACTGATGGAGATAGTACTGTCCACATTCCGGCACCCACTCCCATGCGGGACCGCAGAAAGCGGAGGTCAGATCGTTGGGGTACACCCCTTCCACACCGTCTCTCCACACATAGAAATCGTGGTACGGGTTGTCTTTGCTCTTTTTCGCTTCCACAAACCAAGGATGTTCATCGGAGCTGTGGTTCAGTACCAAATCCATGATGATTCTGATATTTCTTTTCTTCGCTTCGGCAATCAGCTCATCCATATCTGCCAAATTTCCGAAAATCGGGTCAATGTCCTGATAATCTGAGATATCGTAGCCGTTATCATCCTGAGGAGAACGGTATACCGGGGACAGCCAGATTGCGTCGATTCCCAGTTTCTCAAGATAATCCAGTTTCTTGATGATTCCCTGAAGATCTCCGATTCCGTCGCCGTTGCTGTCGTAAAAGCTTCTCGGATAAATCTGATAGATTACTGATTTCTGCCACCATTTACTTCCTTCCATTCTGTTTCTTCCTCCTGTTTTTTCCGTTTTTGTAAGGAAAACATTAGTTGGTTTTGTGGGGTTTTGCAATAAGTTTACAAAAACACCAATGTTTTTTACAATTTCCACAGTTCTATTTTGTGCACTTTCAACAAAACCATTGCTTTTTCGGCAAAAAAAGACCTGTAAACACTTTTTTGTTTACAGGCCTTCTTTTATCTTCCGCTTATATTTTTTACACTTTCCCGCACAATCAGCTCCGTGGGAAGATCCAGTCTGCCCACCAGAACCTCCTCTCCGTAAATCCGCCTCATCAAAAGCCTTACCGCTTCCCTGCCCTTCTCCTCCGGATTCTGACGAACCGTGGTGAGCGCCGGGCGGGACAGTCTGGCGTAAATATTGTCATCAAAGCCTACAACCGAAATGTCATCCGGCACCTGAAGTCCCTTGGAAAAGAAAATGCTGATGCCTTCATTAGCCAAAAGGTCCGACACAAAAAATGCGGCGGTATATCCCTTTTCCTTCGCCCCTTTTGCAAACTGGCGAAGCACCTCATGGCGCAGATTGTTTCCCGACGGGAGGAAATAGTAATCTTCCTCAGAATAACTGATTCCATACTGATCCAAAGCCTTCCGGTAGCCCTTCCACCGTTCCCAGTTACTGGCCAGAGGATCCTTCTGATCACAGAAAAAGGCAATCTTCCTGTGACCCTGACGAATCAGATAGCAGGTCAGCTCACAGGCTCCTTCCATGTCCAAAAGACCGATGTTGTCGTAGTCCCCTTCGCCGGAGTCCACGAAAACAATGGGCTTTGCAATTTTCTTCACCAGTTTTCCGCAGTAGGGCGGATCGCATCCCAGAATGATTGCCCCCTCCATATAGCTGGTTTTTAATTTTTCCTCAAATTCATCGTTGTTTCGCACCGTACCGCAAAGCATCGCCCGGTTATATTTTCGCAGTTCCCGGTCGATTCCCTCCAGAAGGTCTCCGCAAAACGGGTCTCCCAGCACTTTTTCCTTCCCCTCCATACAGAAATACACGGCGATGGGCTTTTTCTCCACCCCGCCTTCCTCGTTTTTCTTCTCATGGACATAATGATTCTCAATCAAAGCCGCTTCCACTTTTTCTCTGGTCTGTGCAGACATCCGCCCGGCTCTTCCGTTCAGCACATTGGATACCGTGGTGGGGCTGACTCCCAGTTGTTCTGCGATCTCTTTAATGGTAATCATCCGATTTCCTCCCTGATGTCAAATACTGATTTTCTAATTACTTAGGCCTCTGTCCGTTCCTTTCTTTCAATACCGGAGAAAGGCTTCTTGCCAGCGTCCCCTTGAAATAACTGATGAGCATCCCGTAATTAGTAATGGGAATCCCCGCATCCACCGCACAGGCAATCCGGTAACGCATCTCCCTAGCATTCAGCATACAGCCGCCGCAGTGGACGACGAGACTGTAGGAAGACAGGTCCTCCGGAAATTCCCCGCCGCTGGTGAAGGTAATCTCCAGCTCCTTTCCCGTATGCCTGCGAAGCCAGCCGGGAATCTTTACCGTACCGATGTCGTTGCATTGTCTGTGATGGGTGCAGCCCTCAGAAATCAGCACCCGGTCCCTATCCTTTAGCTGCTCCACAGCCTTTACCCCGGACAAAAGAGGCTGAAGCTCCCCTTTATATCTTGCAAACAGAATGGAAAACGATGTCAGCGGTATCTTTTCCGGAACCAAAGGCGCCACCTGACCGAATACCTGACTGTCGGTGATCACCATTCCCACCTGACCCTCCAGTTTTTCCAGAGTTTCTTTAAGCTCCGTGTCGCGGACAGTCACTACCGCTCCTCCTGCTTCTAAGATATCCCGGATGGTCTGCTGCTGGGGCAGGATCAGGCGCCCCTTAGGAGCGGCCTTATCAATGGGCACCACCAGAACCGTAAGCTTTTCCGTATCCAGCAGATCAGCCACAAGCCTTCTGTGCTCCTGCTCCTTAGGTACGAGATCCGTCAGACGTTCTTTCAGTTCCTGAATCTGCCATCCTGTGGCGGCGCTGACTGCTGCTGTCTGAGGAATTTTTCCGCTGTACAGGTGTTCCAGACATTTTCGGGTCTTTTCCACCATGTTCTCTGTCTCTTTTTTTGAAAGCATGTCGCATCGGTTCAGTACAACCAGACAGGGAATCTGTTTTTCTGCCATCCGGCAAAAAAGCTGTTCATCCTCTGCCGTCATCCCTTCCCGTCCATCCACCACCAGAAGACCCAGATCGGATTTGTTGAGCATCTGATAGCTGCGTTTCACCCGCAGGCTGCCCAACTCTCCCACATCGTCAATTCCCGGTGTGTCGATGAGAACCACCGGGCCCAGCGGCAAAAGTTCCATGGCTTTTTGCACCGGATCTGTGGTTGTGCCCTCCACATCCGAGACAATGGACAGCTTCTGTCCTGTCATGGCATTGATCAGGCTGGATTTTCCCACATTTCTTTTTCCGAAAATCCCTATATGTATCCGTTCCCCGGAGGGCGTGCTGTTCAGACTCATAAAATTTCCTCCTAAAACCGGAAATCCCTCTGTCCCTGTGCGATATTTTCCAGATTGCGTACCACGATCTCCCGCACTTTTTCTTTTGGAATATTGTCCAGTTCTTTTTCAATCAATTGATTTCCTATGGTTTTGGTATCCTCGGACGCATAATCCTCCAGATACTCCTTCAGTGTCATCAGCGCATTGGGATGGCAGCAGTTCTGAATCTGTCCGCTCTTGCAAAGGCTCATAAACCGGTCTCCCGTTCTTCCTTCCCGGTAACATGCGGTACAGAAGCTGGGAATATAATCCATTTTGATCAGCCAGTTTACGATCTGATCCAGTGTCCGGTTGTCGCTGAGTTCAAACTGTGCGGAGCTTTCCTCCTCCGGCTCCTCCTCGGCATAGCCGCCCACGCTGGTGCGGGATCCTCCGCTGATCTGGGAAACGCCCAGATGGAGCACTCTCTCCCGGCATTTCTGGCTCTCTCTGGTGGAAATGATCATACCGGTATAAGGTACTGCAATTCGGATACAGGCAACCAGCTTCGCAAAAGTATCGTCGTCAATTCCATTGTCAAAGGTATCCGGGTCGATATCGTCAGCTCTGCGGATCCGCGGTACGCTGATGGTATGAGGTCCTACTCCATGTACCGCCTCCAGATGCTCCGCATGCATCAAAAGTCCTGCAAATTCATAGCGGTAAAGCTCCAGTCCGAACAGGGCTCCGATTCCCACATCGTCAATTCCCCCTTCCATGGCCCGGTCCATGGCTTCCGTATGGTAGCAATAGTTGTGCTTCGGTCCTGTGGGATGAAGTTTTTCGTAGGATTCCTTGTGGTAGGTCTCCTGAAACAGGATGTAGGTTCCGATTCCCGCCTCTTTCAGTTTCCGGTAGTTTTCCACAGAGGTAGCAGCAATATTCACATTCACCCGGCGGATCGCTCCGTTTTTGTGCTGGATGCTGTAAATGGTCTTAATGCTTTCCAGAACGTATTCGATGGGACAGTTTACCGGATCTTCCCCGGTTTCCAGCGCCAGCCGCTTATGTCCCATATCCTGAAGGGCAATAACCTCCTGACGGATTTCCTCCTGCGTCAGTTTTTTTCTCGGAATATGCTTGTTTTTTGCATGAAACGGGCAGTATACACAGCCGTTCACACAGTAATTTGACAGATATAAGGGCGCAAACATCACGATACGGTTTCCGTAAAAATCTTTCTTGATCTGCTCTGCCAGAGCATAAATCTCCTGATTCTGCGCCTCATCATCGCAGGCCAGAAGAACAGAAGCCTCCCGATGGCTTAGCCCCTTGCGCTCCTTTGCTTTCTCCAGAATCTGATTGACCAGCTCCCGGTTATTTTTGTTTTCCTCAGCCCATTCCAATGTCTCCATAATCTCCTCATGGCTGATAAATTCCTCTGCTTTCATTGAGTCCACACGATACATATTTTTACCTTCTCTCCTGTTTATTTCCGCAGGCAGCGAGCCAAACGGATATCTTTCAGCCTTCCCCCAATCCCGGGTAATCGCCCCGGGATACTACTACTTCATAACCGATGTCCCTCATCTGCTGCTTTAAAAGCTCCAGCCCTTCTCCGCTTTCCTCTCCGGTTCCCAGCTTATTGTCGTAAAGCAGGTATTTTTTCCGGTTTGCGGCGGGCGACAGATTGGGCATCACCACATTTGCCCCGGCCAGAATCCCCATCTCCCGGCCATGGGGATCAATGGTTCCCAAAGCCGTTGTAGCCGGAAGCAGCGTTTTCGGAAGCAGCAGCCGGATCATTCCCAGCATCACCAGCGTCTGGGTCAGAGTTCCGTTGGGAAAATCCTTAAAAGGCGTATCCTTCTGGGAAATGAACGGGCCGATCCCTACCATGTGCGGCTGGAATTTTTTCATATAAACCAGATCCTGCCCCAGATTTTCCGGGGTCTGGAACGGCGATCCGATCATACATCCGCATCCCACCTGATAACCGATTTCTTTCAGCTCTTCCAGACATTTCATCCGGTGCTGCAGACTGAGCGCCGGGGGATGAAGCCTCCGGTAATGGCGTTCATCTGCCGTTTCGTGACGAAGCAGATATCTGCTGGCCCCCGCCTCGAAAAACCGCTGATAGCTCTCCCTTTCCATTTCTCCCAGCGAAAGGGTAATGGCGCAGTGGGGAAAATTTTTGTGAATGGTTTCCACCATCTCTGTAATCCCGTCATCCGTCATCTCCGGGTCCTCCCCCCCCTGAATCACGAAAGTTCGAAAACCTTTTTTGTACCCCTCCCTGCAGCAGGCCAGAACCTCCTCCAAAGTCAGACGGTATCTGGACACCCGGCAGTTGCTTTTCCGGATTCCGCAGTAATAGCAGTCATTTTTACAGATGTTTGAAATTTCGATCAAACCGCGGATAAAAACCTGTTTTCCAAAGTTTTCCTGTCGGATTGTCCGTGCCCTTTCAAACAAATATTCTCTTTCCCTGACTGCTTCTTTCATGCTCAATGCCTGAATCAGTTCTCCATATTCTTTCCCGTCATTCGGGAACTGATGAAGCTCCAGCTCACGGATTTTTTCTCTGATTTCTTTCATATCTGCTCCCCGCCTTTTCCCCCTGATACAAAAAAGCACCCGATCCGGGTACGTCTGATTTCAGTATACCACCCCCATAGAAAAACCACAAGAAATAACATTATATTTTCAATAATTGCCTATTTTCGAAATAGCTGGTACAATTAGAACAGGAGGATTTTTCAGATGTATTACTTTATCGTGAATCCTGTTTCCCGCTCCGGTCAGGGGATGAAGGTGTGGGAACAGACAAAAAGAACATTAGACGAAAAGAAGATTCCCTATGAAGTCTTTTTTACCGAATACTGCGGCCATGGCCGGAAACTTGCTAAGAATATTGCAGCCAAAGCCTCAGCCGAAGCAATTGTCTGCAAAGCCGCTGTATCCGAAACGGCCGCTGTCCAAATCACAGCGGGCGAAGCAGTCCTGCATAAGCTGGTCTGCATCGGTGGGGACGGTACGGTAAACGAGGTTTTAAACGGCCTTCCCCTGCATTGCCCTGTGGAATTTTCTTATCTTCCGGTAGGCTCCGGCAACGATTTTGCCCGGGGATTGAAGCTTCCCGTCAAACCGGAGGAAGCCCTGCAGCATATTTTAAGTGATGCGAAGGGCCGGTATATGGATTTGGGAACCGTAAAAACTCAGAAACGCCGCGCTTATTTCGGTATCAGCTCCGGTATGGGCTATGATGCGGAAATCTGTCACGAGGTATCCCATACCCCGGCTAAAAAATGGCTGAACCGTCTGCATCTTGGAAAACTGGTGTATGTGTACGCTGCTTTGAAGCTTCTGTTTTCCTTCCGTCCTTCCGATATGGATGTGGAACTGGACGGCGGCCCTTCCCGCCATTTTTCTAAAGTGTATTTCATTACCGGAATGAATCTGCAGTATCAGGGCGGAGGATTTCGTTTCTGTCCCGAAGCTTCCCCTGAGGACGGAAAACTGGATTTTATTATCGTACACGGACTCAGCAAGCTAAAAATCCTGTTTCTTTTTCCCACGGCTTATTTTGCAAAGCATACACATTTCCGGGGAATTACGATTTTGCGAGGATATACCATGACAGTTCACAGCCAAAAGGCTTACATGATTCATCATGACGGCGAATACGGCGGCTTGTCCGATACCGTCACCTTCGGGGTAAAAAAACAGGTGCTGAAGCTTCATTAACGGATGTAGGAAACGCAGGAAAAGAACGCTTTATCCGTTTTTCTGCTCAAAAAGGCTGGAGCCGCAGTGAAAAATCACTGCTGCCCCAGCCTTTCTTCGTCTGTGCTCTTGGACTGTAACCTTCTTCTGTGGCCTTCATCTGTAACCTTCGCAACTGTCCCGGCAGACTTTAGCCTTCTACGATTAAGTAGGTACCGTCCTCCAGCGGAAAAATTTCGCTGGCTTCCAGAAGCTCCTGATCGCTCATCCCTTCCACATCCATTCCGCTCTCATCCAGATATTCCCGGACGTCTTTTAAGGAATCCACTACCACCGCCATGCAGTCATCCAGAAATTCTTCTGCTTCCTCATATGTTTCTGCCACCGGCTCGTCAAAAAGCTGTCCCTGATTTTTTAAAAAAGTTTCCAAGCAAAGTTCACTGTAATTTTCCATACTGTTCTCTCCATTCGTTTTTTATTCCCGCAGGCAGCGGGCCCGGCGGGTATGTTTGCATGTCCGTTCGACTTTCTTCTCTTTGTAACCGCTCCTTAGACTTTTCGAAACACTGCTTTTTCAGATTTTTGAAAGGATTTCTTCCAGTGCGTTTCCTACCGTGTCCGTATGGTGGCTGCAAAGCTGAAGAATCTCCGGTTTTCCGCTGTCCATGGCACAGCTATGACCCACCAATTCCAGCATCTCCACATCATTGTAATTGTCGCCGAAGGCCAGACATTCTTCCGGACTGATCTGAAGGTGATCCAGCAAAGCCTGCATCGCCGTTCCTTTATTTACGGAAAACGGCATCATATCCAGCCACTCGTTTCCCGAAGTCACCACTGTCACTTTGTGGCCAAACAGTTTCTTCCAATATTCTATGGTATCACCCAGACCTTCTTTCTCATATACTGATATTTTAAAGTATGGTTCCTGAGTTTGCAAGATGTCATCCACAATCGTCACATTATTTTTTACAATGCTCTCCACCCGGTAACGGTAATATTCCGTCTTAGGCTGCAGGTAGGAGGTATCTTCCCCGGATAACAGAACTTCCGCTGTCTCCTTCGCCATAATGGCTTTCATAATTTCCTGTCCCGTTTCCCTGTCCATCACTTCTTTGCGAAGGAGTTTTCCCTGATGAAAGACAAGGCAGCCATTTTCACAGATGTAAGCGATGTCGTCCTGCACCGGAGCAAACAGACGGCGCAGGTTCGCATACTGGCGTCCGCTGGCTGCCACAAATAAAATCCCCTTCTCCTTCAGCCGACGGATCTGATCGCAGATTCCTTCCGGCAGGGTCTGTGCTCCGTTCAAAAGCAATGTTCCGTCCAGATCGCTGGCAATGAGTTTTATCATCTCTCTCCCTCCTGAATCCCCAGAAGCTCCTGCGGTTTTTCGATAATCCGGTCCGCATGATTTTCCTCCAGCTCTTTTCTGTCCCGAAATCCCCATAAAACACCGATGGTATACATATTTGCCGCTTTTCCCGTCTGCATATCCGTGTTGGTGTCTCCCACATACATGCATTCTTCCGGTTTTACCCCCAGCTCTTCGGCAATCTTCAGTGCTCCATCCGGCGCAGGTTTTCTCTTCATTCCCGGCTTCAGCCCCTGAACAATGGAGAAGGTTTCTTCCCCAAATAAGCCCTTCACCGCCAGTTCCGTGGCCTCCGACGGTTTATTGGAAAGAACCGCCAGCTTTACCTTCCGCCGTTTCAGCTCCGCCAGAGTCTCCTTCATTCCGTCAAACGCTTTCACTTTATACAGGGGATTTTCTGCAAAAATCTCCCGGTACAGTTTCTGTCCCTCTTCCAGATGGGTGAAATCTCCTCCTGCTGCCCGCATACACCGTTCCATCAGAATGTCACCGCCGTCACCGGCATGGTATTTATAATCATTTACCGGCTGGGCGGGAAGCCCGAACCGTTCTAAAATCTGATTTGCTACATTTGCGATGGAATCCACCGTATCCGCCAGTGTTCCATCCAGATCAAAGATACAAGCCTGATACATGTTCTGTCACCTCTTCATTATTTTTCCTATTCGTTCTTATTATAATGGGAACGGAAAATGCCTGCAAGTCTTTCTTTTCATACACCGTATCATGGACAGTATGCGAACGACAAATTTAAAAGGAGCCGTTCCTGACGAAAGGCATATCTATTTTCCAATTTTCTTTTTAATCTGCTTTTCGGTTTTCTTTTAAGATAAAGCTTTCGCTAGGTTGCAGAGCGGCTCAGAAATATTATATCAGCAGGATGATGAGATACGTCTTGAAATCTCCATGGAATGCATCATGAAGTCGGTGTATTGGACATGAGCGGTACAATTCGGTGAGTTTTGTCCAAAATTCGACCATACTGCTTCTATAAACAATGCATTTTTTCCTTTTGGATGTGAATAGAATAATCCTGCTCCTCAGGTCCATGATTTGAGCAGATTCATGGACGTATACAGGAATATTTCTTCCATACGTCCAAATCAGTAATTTTTGATGAGTAAATAGTCACCGACATTCCGTAATTTGGATGTACACAGGAATTTTTCCTCTATATGTCCAATACGTCGATTTCATAACGGTTCTATGACAATTTCAAGACGGATTTCATCACATTTCAAATCCGGCAAGGCTTTCCGGTGCACCATGCTCCAAAAACGCGGTTCAAAATCGCCCGGAATACTCACGTAATATCATCGGAGCCATCATGAAAACTACAGTTGCAGTCACGAACCGCAAAAAAATTGTGGATTAGGCTTTCTTTTTTTTGGGAAAAGTATTAGAATAGATATATTAAGGTTCTTAACGTTTATATCAAAAGGAGATTTTAAGATGGCAAAGAAAAGTATTTTGAAAACTCTGGCCGGATTGGCCATAGCCGGCGCTGCAGTTGGCGGCGTTATCGCATATGCAAAAAAATGTAAGGAAGTCAACGATCTCAGCGAAGAAGATTTTGACGATCTGCTCAGCGAGGAGGAATCCTGCGAATGTCAGAGTGCCAAACAGGCAGAACGTACTTATACCACTCTTCCCGCAGAGGACGGTGAGGAAGCTTCCGAAGAAACCGCTGAAACAGAAGAAGTAACGGAAGAAACACCTGAAGAAGAGGATGCTGCTCCTTCTGAAAATGCATAAACTAAAAAAGGATATCACCTTCTTACCGGAGGGATATCCTTTTTTTATTTTATGCCTACCTCCTCCCATTCAAAACCTGCACCGCATCCCGGATCGTCTCCACTGGAATCAGACACACCCCGGTAATGTTTTTCACGCTCTTCATGCAAACTGCCGGAAGAATGATCGTGGTAAATCCCAGCTTCTTCGCCTCCAGCACTCTCTGCTCTGCCATGCTCACAGCCCGGACCTCTCCGCTTAATCCAACCTCTCCGAATACCAGCACCTTATCGTCAATCACGATATCCCGGTAGCTGGACACGATGGCAAGGAGGATTCCCAGATCGATGGCCGGTTCATTCATGCGGATTCCCCCGGCAATATTTACATAGGCATCGCTGGATGACAGGTTCATCCCCAGCCGCTTTTCCAGAACCGCCATCAAAAGATTGACCCGGTTAAAATCCGTCCCCGCTGCTGTCCTTCTGGGAATTCCGAAATTGCTGGCACAGACCAGCGCCTGTATCTCAATGAGAATGGGGCGGGTTCCTTCCATGGAACAGGCCACCACAGATCCGGAAGCTCCCTCCGGCTTTCCGTTCAGCATAAATTCAGAAGGATTTTCCACTTCCGTCAGCCCCTCTTCCCTCATCTCAAACACGCCAATCTCATTTGTGGATCCGAAACGGTTTTTCACACCCCGCAAAATCCGGTAGGATGCATGGCGGTCACCCTCAAAATATAAAACCGTGTCCACCATATGCTCCAGCACTCTGGGACCCGCCACATTTCCGTCCTTCGTCACATGGCCTACGATGAAAATGGAAACTCCCAGCCCTTTGGCAATCTGCATCAAAACCGCCGTGGACTCTCTCACCTGAGAAACACTTCCCGGCGCGCTGGTAACCTCCTCGTTATACATGGTCTGGATAGAATCAATCACTACCACATCCGGCTTTTTCCCCTCAATCACCTGACGGATTTTGTTCAGGTTTGTCTCACAAAGGAGAAGCATCCGGTCACTGAATGCGCCGATT
Source organism: Clostridiales bacterium (assembly GCA_018374355.1). Taxonomy (GTDB): domain Bacteria; phylum Bacillota; class Clostridia; order Lachnospirales; family Lachnospiraceae; genus Oliverpabstia. The sequence goes on along the minus strand of JAHAFI010000003.1, from coordinate 30,008 downwards.
CTCTGTGCCCGAAGCTTGATCTGTTTCAGGGATTCCTCTCCTGAAATATAGAGCACCTGTACCTGATCGGCAAGATTTCTGCACACCTGCAAAAGCAGGGTGGATTTTCCGATTCCCGGGTCTCCTCCCACCAATGTCATGGAGCCGTTTACGATTCCGCCTCCCAAAACCCGGTCCAGCTCTTTGATTCCCGTATGGATCCGGTCTTCCTCATCGATTTCCACCTGCGACAAGGAAACCGGTTCCGAAAGTCTCTCCCTGTTTCCTCCTCCCCCTGACGTTTTTCCCGGAGCCGAAGTCACCGTTTCTTCCACAAAAGTATTCCATTGTTTGCAGGCCGGGCACTGACCCATCCATTTCAGCGCTTCATATCCGCACTCCTGACAGAAAAATACTGTTTTCTTTGCTTTTGCCATATCTGTTCCTTTCTTTGTTATCCTTTTCAACCCCAATGACAAACAGGAGCCGGACTTCTTCATCCGGCTCCAGCTTTTTTCGTTTTCCTATGTTGTCTTTTGATCTGCTTTTTCTCAGCAGACACTTATCGGCAGATTATTTTGCTTTGCAAATCTCTACCATCACAGCCTGATCCGGATTCAGATCCACACTGAAAGATAATTTTCCTCCCAGATTTGTCTTCATGTGCCCGGAACTCATGTTGTCCAGAATCACCTGATACTCACTGTCTGCTTCCATCTCCACTGTAATCTGTGTATTATCTTTGCCTTCCACAGAGAATACCATACCATTGCTGCCAATCTTCATATCCAATACGGTGGTACCCGGTACGGATTCATATACAAACATTCCGTTTCTTTCCAATTTTGTAATTTCTTTGAATGTTTTTACTTTATATAAATCCCCATCATACTCGAAATCAGAAAGTTTGGATTTTGTTTCCAATTCATAATTTCCAAAACTGATTCCTCCAGCCGCTTCGGTTCTGATTAATTCTTTAATCGTTGCCATAATATCCTCCTAGTCCTGTCACTTTTGATCGCTGCTCACTTCACAGCAACCGCTTTTGTGCATTTGATTCATTAAAATTTTTGTATGGTTGATTGTCTGTTACTTTATCTGTATTATATACTAATTCCACAAAAACTTCTAGTCAGCCACCGCAAATTTTATATCTTTTTTAGACATTGAAACGATTACCCTGTCCCCCCGGTGAATCCGGCCTTCCAGAATCTCCTCTGCCATGGCATCCTCAATTTTGTTCTGGATGGCTCTCTTTAACGGACGGGCTCCGTATTTGCTGTCAAATCCGGCTTCTGCCAGATGTTCTTTCACACTGCTTCTCACAACCAGCTCAATATCCAGTTGTTCCCTGCATCTGTCCTGAAGCTTTTTCAGCAGAATCGTAACAATCTGCTTGATTTCCTCTTTTCCCAGCGTATGGAATACCAAAACCTCATCAATACGGTTGAGAAATTCCGGTTTGAAGATCCGTTTTACTTCCTCCATCACCCCGTTTTTCATCCGCTCATAATCCTTTTTCGCATCCTCGCCGGATGCAAATCCCAGACGCTTCGGCTCCACAATGCTCTGGGCTCCCGCATTGGAGGTCATAATGATACAGGTCTGCTTGAAATCCACTTTTCTTCCCTGTGCATCAGTAATATGTCCGTCATCCAGCACCTGCAGGAGAATATTGAACACATCGGGATGGGCCTTCTCAATCTCATCAAAAAGAATCACGCTGTAAGGATTCCGGCGCACTTTTTCTGAAAGCTGGCCGCCCTCCTCATATCCCACATATCCCGGCGGTGAACCGATCAGTTTGGAGACGCTGTGCTTTTCCATATATTCTGACATATCCACGCGGATCATCGACTGCTCCGTTCCGAATACCGCTTCCGCCAAAGCTTTGGAAAGCTCCGTTTTTCCCACTCCGGTAGGTCCCAAAAACAGGAAGGAACCAATGGGGCGGGCAGGGTCTTTCAATCCAACCCTTCCTCTTTTGATGGCTTTTGCAACCGCAGCCACCGCTTCCTCCTGACCGATCACACGCTTGTGGAGAATATTTTCCAGACGGGCCAGTCTCTTGGTCTCCTTTTCTTCCAGCTTCTGTACCGGAATCTTTGTCCAGCCGGACACGATCTGGGCAATGGTTTCCTCCGTCACAGACAGACTTTTGTATCTTGCCCTGTTCTCAAACCGTTTTTTTGCGGACTGATATGCTTTTTCCACTTCCCGCTGTTTTTCCTGAATCTCTTTTGCCAACGGGAAATCTCCTGCTCTCAGGGCATCCTCCTTTTCCTGCATCAGCCTTTTCAGCTCCTGTTCCCCTTTTTGTACCGCCTCCGGTACGGAAAATCCTGTAAGCTGCACCTTAGAAGCCGCCTCGTCAATCAGGTCGATAGCCTTATCCGGAAGAAAACGGTCATTGATGTAGCGCACTGCCATTTTTACTGCCGCTTCCAGCGCCTCATCCGTAATCTCCACCCCATGATGCTGTTCATAATACGGACGCAGTCCTTTCAGAATTGCAACCGCCTGCTCCTCTGTAGGCTCCTCCACCGTAACCGGCTGAAATCTTCTCTCCAGCGCTGCGTCTTTTTCGATATATTTCCGGTATTCTTCCAGCGTGGTAGCGCCAATCATCTGGATTTCGCCTCTGGAAAGAGAGGGTTTCAGGATATTGGAAGCATCCAGCGCTCCCTCGGCTCCCCCTGCTCCGATAATCGTATGCAGTTCATCGATAAACAGAAGAATCCCCTTATGCTCCATAACCTCCGCCAGCACTTTTTTGATCCGTTCTTCAAATTCACCACGGTATTTTGATCCTGCAACCATCCCGGAAAGATCCAGAACCACTACTCTTTTATTTTTTATCGTATCGGGAACGGTCTCCTGTACGATCCGCTGGGCAAGACTTTCCACAATGGCCGTTTTTCCCACTCCCGGTTCTCCCACCAGACAGGGATTATTTTTACTTCTGCGGCTGAGAATCTGGATGATTCTGGAAATCTCCTCTTCTCTTCCCACAACAGGGTCCAATTTTCCCTGCCTTGCCATCTCCGTCAGATCCCGGCTGTACTGATCCAGCGTAGGTGTTCCGGAAACAGCTCTTGCCTTTCCGCTTTTCTTGCCCATCTCGTCCCTGCCGAAATTTCCATCTTCCCCCATAGCTGTGAGGATTTCCGACTGAAGCTTCTGGATGCTTACCCCCATGGTATGAAGCAGTCTGGTTCCCACACAATCCACTTCCTTCAGCATGGCCAGCATAAGATGTTCCGTTCCGGTTCTTGCGCTTTTAAAATCTGCCGCTTCTCTCCGGCTGCCCTCCAGCACCTGCTCCGCCCGGGGGGTGTATCCTCTCCGATCCGCGGTCAGCACATCGGAAGCCGGAGCGATCAGTTTTTCAATCAGCTCCATCAGCTTCTCTTCACTGACACCGAATTCCCGCAGAACCATCCCCGCAGTTCCCTGTTCCTCATGGATCAGGCCTGCCAGAATATGCTCTGTTCCTATATAATTGTGCCTGCATCTGCGCGCAGTTTTTTCTGCATACGCAACCGCAGCCTTTGCCTGTTCTGTATACTGTATTTTCATTGATGTCCTCCATTTGTCTGCATTTTGTTATCCTTCATATTCATTATAAATCTCATCCACCAATTGATGCGCTTCTTCCCGGCTGATATTTTTGCATCTGCCCTTCGCCAGCGCAACCCACAATTCCCGGCGCAGCTCCTCCATGGCAAACAGTTTATCCGAGTCAATGCAGATCACAGCACCTCTTCTTCTGTCAATGGATACGATTCCCTCCTGCCTCAATACAGAATATGCTTTATTGACCGTATGCATGTTAATTCCGATCACTTCTGCCAGTTGACGCACAGAAGGAAGCGTATCCCCGTCATGAAGGCGTGAAGTTGCAATTCCCAGAATAATCTGGTTGCGAAGCTGCATATAAATGGCTTCTTCGCTGTTAAAATCAATTTCAATCAAATCTACCCGCATCTTTTTCACCCTTCCATCTTCAAGTACACCTTTGCATACTTGGTGCGAGCGGCTTGTCAGCTTACTGACACCATACCTCTTCTCATGGTATCCTCTACTTCCGCAACAGTTCTCGGTGTTATGGAAGAAAGATTTTCACATCCGTCTTCTGTAACCAGACAGTTATCCTCTATGCGGAAGCCGATTCCCCACTCTTCATGATAAATTCCGATATCCACGCAGAATACCATATTCGGAGCAAGGGTTTCCGGCGTTTTGATGGCATCGTGTACATCGTATCCCACATGGTGAGCGCCGCCATGCCACATATAAGTTCCGATATCCTTATAATCCTTTAAAACTCCGGCTTCTTTTAACTGCTCAAAGTTGTATCTTCTCGCTGTGGCATCCACATCCGCCATCTTCATACCCGGTTTGATGATACTGAACATATAGTCGGAAGTCCGCAGGGCACATTCGTACAGCAGGCGCTGTCTTTCATTGAACTTTCCGTTACATGGAAAGCCTCTGGATACGTCATTGATCAGATTGTCATGCCATGCCCCTACGTCATTCAATACCATATCCCCGTCACAGGCCTGTCCCTGATAGGAATAATAGTGGATGCAGAAATTATTTTTTCCCGCTGAAATGATCGATGGAAATCCCGGTCCTTTGGGGCTGTACTGTCCCAACACGTAGTCAAACTCTGCTTTATACTGATATTCGTACATTCCCGGTCTTGATTTTTTCATCATCGCCGTAATTCCTTCGCAGGTGATTTTCTCTGCGATCCTCATAGCCTCAATCTCACAGGGCTGCTTGATTGTTCTCAGCGCACGGATATAGGGATTGGCATTTTTCACGGTGAGGTACGGATACTCTGCGGAAATTTTTTTCTGGAAGTCATAAGCCGGTGTATCAATATCCTCCGGTACCAGTTTGAACAGATCCAGATAGACACATTCATAGTTTCCTGAAACCGCCAGTTTGTGAAATTCTCCCGCAAAAGTGTCGAGGAAGCCGATATCCTCAATACCGGACAGATCCACAACCTCATTCGTTTTCAGCCGGGCGCCGCTCCAGCGCTCTGTCATAAGATCCGGCGGCAGAATAAATGCCTTTTCTTTCACACAGCCTTCTGCGTCCTTTTTCACCAGAAGAATAATCTCCTTGGCATCCAGACCTGTCAGATATAAAAAGTTTCTATTTGTAAAAAACGGATAAAATTCGTCATTGGTCTTTCTGATCTCTATGCCTGAAAAAAATACAGCCAGAGAATTCGGCTGCAGGTTTCTGTACAGGTTCTCTCTGTTTCCTATATGAAATTTCTTATTCATTGTCTCAGATCCTTTCCTATCATTTGTTTCTGTTATACGTATATTATAACAATTGAGGGATTTTTTCAAGAGGAGAGGCTTAACTTGTCTTGTATGAGACTGATTTTCCGAAAAAAAAGAACCACTGTCTCCAGTGATTCTCTCAAGGCTGCGGGAGATGGGACTTGAACCCACACGTACATACATACACAAGATCCTTAGTCTTGCCTGTCTGCCAATTCCAGCACTCCCGCATATTCTGTTTTGTCAGATGCATCAGCACCGAACAAATGGAATTATAATACAAACCCTATCCTTTTGTCAACAGTTTTTAAATAATTTTTTTATTTTTTTCTAATTGACTTTCTTCAAAACCGTGTATATACTGTATATATAGTTATAAACAGTATATACACACAAGGAGGGGTTTTATGGAACCATTATTAAAGGTTACACATCTGGGAAAAGATTTTGACACTTTCCAGTTGAAAAACATCAGTTTTACCTTGAAGCCCGGCTACATCATGGGCCTTCTGGGTGTCAACGGAACCGGGAAAACGACACTGATCCGTACCATTTTAAACCTGTATACCAAGACCCGGGGTGAGATTCTGATTGACGGGTTCTCCATGGAAACACAGGAAAAAGAGGCAAAGAACCTGATCGGTTTCATTCTGGACCGGAATATGTTCTCTGATTCCATGACTGTCATCGGCAATGCCAATGCTTTCGGAAAGCTCTATTCCCGCTATGATGAAGAGCTGTTTCGGATTTTCTGCAGACACTTCGGCGTGCCGCTGAAAAAGAAATTGGGAAAGCTTTCCACCGGAACGAAAATCCGTTTCCAGCTGGCCTTCGCCCTTTCCCATGACGCCAAACTGTTCATCTTCGACGAGCCTGCCGCCGGACTGGACCCGGTATTCCGAAAGGAACTAATCGGATATATGCGGGAAATCGTGGAGGACGGAACCCGAAGCATTCTGATGTCCACCCATATCACGGAAGATCTGGAATCCGTGGGGGATTATATCTCGTTGATGAAGGACGGGGAACTGCTCTACACCCTGTCCATGGAGGAGCTGCGGGACCGCTATCTGATCGTCTACGGAACTGAAGAGGAAATCCGTTCTCTCCCCTTCCAATATATCATCTACACCGAAAACGGAACGGCGCACCACTACGCATTTATCAAAAAGAAATCCGGGGAAGCATACGGAAACTTCCGGACAAAGATTCCTACGCTGGAAGAAATCATGTATGCTCTGGAGAAAGGAGAATACGCTTATGTTTAGCCTGATTTTAAAAGAACTGTGGTACGATCTGAAACAGAAAAAAGGAATCTTCCTGCGGGCTTTCTTTCTGCTGGTGATATTAAATTATATGAGTTCCATCGTCATCATCCGCTTCAATACCTCAGGGGCCGTGGGGCAGGAAGTTCTCGAAGGAGCCTTTGAAACCGAAGCCGGACTCACCATGCTGCTTCAACAGTTAATGCTGGCAGCAACTGTGGTTCTTCTCATCATTTTCTCCATGATTTTCAAGGATATCCCGCTGCGGATCAGCCGGGGAATCTACATCTGTCCGGCCGGGGACAAAGAGAAGCGAAATTACCTTCTGATCCAGCTTGGCATCAAACTGCTGATCTGTCTGGCAGTTCCCTGCCTCTTACTGTACCTCAGCTTCGGATATGTCTTTATCTCCGAAGATCCGGTTTTACAGGCGGTACAGCTTCTTCTATGGTTCTTTACCTTTTACAATATCAACCTGCGCATCGGAACCGGGGAAAAAAGCGGCCGTGAGGTGGACGAAAAAGGTTACCGCATCGTTTCCCGGGCAGAGGAAATGGTCACCGTTTATTGGCTCTGCCTTTTGATTCTGGAATGGATCGGATTTCTTGTTTTCCTCTTCGTGGATATGGGTCTGGGAACGGTGGCTACGCTGGGAATCTGGGGAGCCGTCATGCTCCTGAATCTGTTTTTTGCTCTGCGCTATACCCGTCCCCTCTTACAGGACATGAGTTCTTACGAAAAAATTTACTGTCAGAGACCACCGGAGCAGGTTGTCCAATATGATATATAGGGAGAGAGGAACGAACGTGAATATTATCATCCGAACAGATGAGCATACGCCCATCTACGAACAGATTGTACAGGAAATCAAAAAAGCCATTATCAAAAAAGAAATCAAACCAAGGGAAATGCTGCCCTCCATCCGTTCCCTCGCTAAAGATCTGGAAGTGAGCGTTATCACCACCAAACGGGCCTATGAGGAACTGGAAAAAGAGGGGCTGATCTATTCCGAAGCCGGGAAAGGTTTTTATGTAAAAGCCCCGGATCGAGAACGGATGCGCGAAGAACAGCTTCGCCGTCTGGAAGAAAAAATGGCTCAGCTTCTGGAAGAAAGCCGGGAAATGGGGCTGACTCTGGAGGATATGAAAACAATTTTGGAAACTCTTCATGAAGGAGGCGATACGGAATGACATCATTTTTAGAATGCCATCATATAGAAAAGAAATACAAGGATTTTTCGCTGAAATCTATCTCATTTACTTTAGAATCCGGCTATCTCACCGGACTGGTGGGGCGAAACGGCGCCGGAAAAACCACCCTTTTGAATATTCTTTCCGGTCTGGACAGCCGCTTTGAGGGACAGGTGCTGATTGACGGCGTTGACCTGAGTCACAATCCCGTCGAAGCAAAACAGCAGATAGCTCTGGTATCGGAAAATATTTCTCATTTTATGGAGAAGACTCCTCTGGAAAATGCCCAGTTGCTGGGGAAATATTTTTCTCAGTGGAGTATGGAGCAGTTCTACATCTGGCTGGACCGGCTGGAACTTGATAAGGGAAAGGCTTTATTTCAGTATTCCAAGGGAATGTACATGAAATATCAACTGGCCTTCGCCATGTCCCACGGTGCAAAATTTCTGATTCTGGACGAACCTACCGCAGGTTTCGATCCCGTATTCCGAAGAGATTTCATGAAAATTCTTCAGGATGTGAGGGATGAGGACGTTGGAATCTTGATGTCCACTCACATTCTCAGTGATATTCAGTCCATGGCAGATTACCTTCTGGTTCTGGACGAGGGAAAACTTCAGTATGACGGCGCTATGGAAAATCTGAATGATCCCGCAGTTCAGAAAGGAATCTATGGAACCCTTAGAAAGAAACTGCCGCTGGGCGAACTTTTAAAAAGAAACGGAGGGAAGAAGGATGACCTTTTATAAAGATGAAAAGAAACGGATAGGCGGCGGCATTTACGCATTTCTGGCTTTTGCTCTATTTTTAATCTATGGAGAAATTCAGGGGCAGATCCCCTCTCCTTTTCTGCGTGAATCAACAGATCCGGTCAAAGTTATTGAATTCACCAATTCAGCTTTTCTCCTGACCTGTATTTTCCTTCCGATTTATCTCAATGATAAATTATTTTTCCTGAAGGAACGGGGAGAAAGCGTGTATCTGATCTCCAAATATACCGTTGTTCCAATCACAAAAAAGCAGCTCTACGGAACCAAGCTTTGGATTCTCGTCGAGACCATGCTGCTGTTTTTTATCCTTTCCACAGTTGTGTATTTTGCTGTCCTTGCTTCTAATGATTACTGGCTTCTGAACGGGGAAGTTCTTCTGACCATCGGAAAGGGATTTGGTATGCTTCTTCTCCTTACTGTACCTCTCACACTGTTCAATCTCTACCACGGGATTCATCTGGAAAAGGCTGCCGCATATTAACCCGGCGTAAGGAGGCATCTATGACGGAACATTCACAAAGCCGCTGGCATCTGCTTGATTCGCTCCGCGGATTTACACTGCTGAATATGGTACTGTTTCATTTTTTATATGACGTTTTTGTAATCTATGGATTTTTGCCGGGATGGAATTTCCGACCCCTGCCCATGATTTGGCAGCAATGGATCTGCATCACTTTTATCCTGATTGCCGGAATTGTCTTTCACTTTTCCCGTTCCCACCTGAAACGGGGACTGCTGTTAAATCTGTGGGGATTTTTGATTACACTGGTCACTTATTTTACAATGCCGGACGAAACAATCTGGTTTGGAATTCTGAATTTTATCGGATGCGGGATTTTGCTTACCGCCCTTTTCGAACCGTTTTTGCACCGCATCAGGCCTGTTGTGGGATTTGGAGGTTCTCTTCTCCTCTTTCTTCTGACCGAGGAAGTCCCCAATGGTTTTCTGGGCTGCTACGGCTGGCGGCCCGTCGCTCTTCCCGATGCATGGTATCAGTATTTTCCCGGGGCCTTGGTGGGATTTCCGCCGGAAAGTTTTTCTTCCAGCGATTATTTTTCTGTGATTCCATGGATTTTTGTGTTCTGGGCGGGATACTATCTGTATTTTCTTTTCAAAGACAGTCCGGCGCAAAAATGGCTGATGCGGGGAAAGATTCCCTTTTTGTCATGGATCGGAAAAAAGACGCTCTGGGTTTACCTTCTCCATCAGCCCCTTTGTATGCTGATCTGTATGGCAATCTGGGGATGATCCCAAGCAGCAAATGAGGCTGTGAAAACCGGTAAGCATTTCCGGTTTCCACAGCCTTTGTTGTATTTAAGTCAGCTCCGCAATCCTTGTGATAGCCACAAAGATTTCCTGAATCTCATACCAAGTGGAATAATCCACAATCCCGGTCTGGGGCATCCCAAATACCGACTGGAACCGGCGCACCGCATTTTTGGTGGCCTCCCCGTAGATTCCGTCGGGATTGATTGATGGAATCGCCGTGTAGACCTGACTGATGGTGTTTAACTGTTCCTGAATCTGCCGAACCTTCGCCCCACTGGCCCCGATATCCAGATTATACCCCGGCCAAGAAGCAGGAACCCCGGCAACGGCCTCCGCTGTATTGATGTACATATTGTCTCCATAATAGTTGCGGAGAATTTCGATGGCGGAGTAATTCTGTTCTCCAAGATAGCAGCTTCCCCACTGACTCATCCAGTCCGGACAAGTTACCCGATGCCCGTCGCAGTATTGAGTAAGAATCGGCTGCCGCACATTCGGTCTGGACAGATAGCTTTCAAAGAGCTCATCAACCACCTGTGAAATGCTGTCGAAAATATTTCTTCCGAACATCCACTTATGGTCAAATGCCGTGGAAGATGTGATGGTGAAATCATATCCCTTGTTTCGGTACCATTCCGTATACACGCGATTCAATGTAAAAGACATAATTGCCAGCACATTTGCCTTAATCGTTTCCGTCGGCCACGTGGCATAAATTTCACTGCTGGCAACATTTTTAATGTAATCCCGGTACCGCACATAATGGTTTCTGGCCGTAGTGTCCGTCGGGACTCCGTCATGAACCACCACATATTCCGGAATCACAACCCGGCTCAAAACGATTTCTCCCGTTTCATTCATGGGTTTGATCTCACTTTCCGGGATTTTTTCCGGGTAATTACCAAAAAGGGTATGATCCGGAATGATGATGTCCTCAAAATCCTCCCCAGCCAGCGGATGCATGGCAATGGACTGAATACTGGTCTGCCCCGACAAAAGCTCAGATCCGGAAACCTCTATAGGCTCGTATCCCGGCGCCTGCACACTGATATTGTATTCCGAATACGGCTGCTGCTCCGAAGGCTCCAGACTGTATTCCACCGGCGGCGTGGGAAGCTCCAGCATCTCTGTCTGTCCGTTTGCATCGGTCTGAACCTCCTCCAGAGTTTCCCCCGGCGCCCCTTTATAAGAAATGACGATCTTTGCTCCCGCAATCGGACGTTTCTGTATCTCCGTCTTCACCTGAATCTGCAGCTTTCCCCTGTCAATCCGGTTCTGCTGCATCGCTTTGACTGTTAATTCGCTCATAACCAACCTCTTATTTACCAGTTATCTCAATATATGCATATCACAAAATAAAGATACCGATCGGTGCTCTTTGCACTTTAGCATCGAACACCAATCGGTATCTTTCTATAATTAAAACAATCTGCGAATATCCTTAAAGGTAATAAACAGAAGAAATACCATCAGGATCATAAGCCCTGTAAAATGCACCATTCCCTCTGTCTCCCGGTTGATGGGTTTTCCTCTCACCGCCTCGATAAGCAAAAACACAATCCTTCCTCCGTCAAGAGCCGGCAGGGGAAGGAGATTTACCACTCCGAGATTGGCTGAGAGCAGGATCATCATATTGATCATCGTCAGCCATGTGAGCAGCGGACCTTCGTCTTTTGTCTCCTCGTAAGCATCTCCGATGACGTTGACCACGCCTACCGGACCGCTCAGGCTATCCACTCCCAGTTTTCCGGTAACCAGCATTTTAAAGCCTTGAAGAGTGGAACGCACCCAGTAGCGTACCTCCAGACCGCTGTATTTCAGCACGCCTAAAAGATTGGTCTTTTCTCTTCCCAGATTATAGGTAAATCCCGGTTCCACATAGTCGGTAATCTCCGGTTCAACCTTCGTCTCATATTCCAAACCATCCCGCAGGTAGGTCATCATGATTCCTTCCTTCCCCAGAGGATTTTCTTCAAAATACTCTTCCAGCTCCACGCCGGAACGAATTCTCTGCCCGTTGATCGCATAAAGATAATCCCCGGACTGAACCCCTGCCCGCTCCAGCACACCTCCCGGTGTCACGGACTCGATTCGGGGCTGTTCCTCTGAAGCATTGTAGGTAAAATTCAGCATATAACGGGATGTCATCTCAGGAGTATACTGAATCGTATATTCTTTTCCTCCCCGTTCAACCACCATGGTGATTTCCCGGTTCGGCATTCCTTCCATCATAAGTTTTGTATAAAGATCTCTTCCCAGACCGATGGACTGTCCATCAAACTCTTTGATCATATCTCCCGTTTTCAGTCCGGCCTCCGCTACAGGAGAGCCCTCTTCCACTTCCATAACCTCCGGCGGGTCAAAGCCGATAACGCTGATGATAATGACGGCACCAAAAAATGCCAGAAAAAAGTTAAAAATAGGTCCGGCTGCAATCACGGCAATCCTTGCCCAGACAGATGTGCTGTTAAAACTGCCTTCACTCTCATCATTTTCTTCCTCGCCCTTCATCATACAGGAGCCTCCGAAGGGTATCAGTTTCAGGGAATACCGGGTTCCCCCTCTCACTGTAGAAATCAGTCTGGGACCCATACCCACAGAAAATTCTTCTACCGTGATTCCATTGGTTTTTGCCAGAATAAAATGTCCCAACTCATGAATAATAACCACAACGCCTAAAATCACGGCAGCAATCACTAAACTCAATCTTTCCACCTGCTTTCAATCCATTCATATGTCTTTTCTTCTGCCTCTAGGATCTGCTCCAGATCAGGATGCGCCAGAAGCTCATGATGCTGCATTGCTTCCTCAATAATCCTGTAAATATCCAGAAATCCGATTTTTTTCTTCAGAAATTTTGCCACAGCCCGTTCATTTGCCGCATTGAATACAACAGGCATACTTCCGCCAATCCGGGAAGCCTCCATAGCCAGCGGCAGTCCCAAAAAGGTTTCCATATCCGGCTCTTCAAAAGTAATCTCTTTCAGTTTTCCAAAATCCAGCCGCTCTCCCGGAAGATATCTTCTCTCCGGGTAATACAGGGCGTATTGGATCGGAAGCTTCATGTCCGGCGTCCCAAGCTGGGCCATCACAGCCCCGTCCACAAATTCCACCATGGAATGAATGATGCTCTTGGGCTGAACCACCACCTGAATATGCTCTAAATCCACATCAAACAGCCATTTTGCCTCCATAACCTCCAGCCCTTTATTGACCAGAGTGGCAGAATCAATGGTGATCTTCTGTCCCATGGCCCAGTTAGGATGCTTCAGCGCATCCTCCACCTGAACATTTTCCAGCTCTTCCCGCTTTCTTCCTCTGAACGGGCCACCGGATGCGGTAATCAAGAGCTTATGGATTCCCCCTCTGTCCTCCCCGTGGATTGCCTGAAAAATGGCGCTGTGCTCACTGTCCACCGGAAGAATCCGTACTCCGTATTCCTTCGCCATGGGCATGATCAGATGTCCTGCGGTGACAAGGGTTTCTTTATTCGCCAGCGCAATATCTTTTCCTGCCTGAATCGCCGCAATGGTAGGGCGGATTCCGATCATTCCCACAATTGCGGTAACCAGAATCTCCACCTCGGGAAGAACCGCCAGTTCCAAAAGGCCTTCCATGCCGCTGACTACCTTCACATCCAGATCAGCCACCTTTCCTGCCAGTTCCTTCGCCTTTTCTTCCTCCCATACGGCTGCCAGCCGGGGTTTAAATTCACGGATCTGCTGTTCCAGCAGCCGGATATTGGAACCGGCGCTTAATGCTTCCACACGGATATCTTTATTTTCTCTTACCACTTCCAGAGTCTGGGTTCCGATGGACCCTGTAGAACCCAAAATCGCAATGGTCTTCTCCATAGTTTTCCCTCTCTTCTATTAAAAGATATAGGGGGCAAAAGGTATTTTCCCCCTATGATACCGGATTTCTCCGCACTCTGTGCTCCCGAAATCCCCAAAAAACATTCGAATGTTATCAGATCAATACAACCGCCAAGAAATAAATAATCGGAGCGGTGAAGATCACGCTGTCAAAACGATCCAGAATTCCTCCATGGCCCGGAATCAGTGTCCCGTAGTCCTTGATATTCTGCTGGCGTTTGATCGCGGAAGCCGCCAGATCACCAACCATGGACACCAGCGCTCCCACTGCGCAGATCACTGCATAGATCAGCGGTGTATGACCCGAATTCGGGTTGTGGGAGGCAATGGCCAGCGCATATAAAGCGCCCAGAAGCGCTGCTCCCAGCACGCCTCCCACTGCTCCTTCGATGGATTTTTTCGGACTCAGAACCGGAGCCATTTTGTGTTTCCCGATCAGCACACCCACACAGTAGGCGCAGGTATCGCATCCCCAAGAACACAGAAAAATCAGCCACACCAGAAAAGCTCCGTCGGGAAGCTGTCTTGTCTGGAAAATATAAGACAGCATCACGCCTACATACACGATTCCGAAAAATGACGCCATAATCTGTCCTGCCTGATACTTGGGATAAGTAAACACATACACAAACATGATCAGAAGCAGCCCGAAAATCACGGCCAACAGATGATACTTCTCCGGCAGGAACCAGACAGACAGGTAATATGCCAGAATTCCTCCGTAGCTGATGATTTCCAGCAGATTAATTTTTCCTTCTCTGACTCCCGCAGCTTTATAAAGCTCCTGCATCCCGATCAAGGAAACGCAAAGGAGCGTAACAAACAGCACCGGACCTCCGCAGATAATCGTTGCCAATGCAATAATCACCAATACAATTCCACTCAGCAGTCTCGTCTTAAACATGCTATTCCTCCTTTACGCCGCCGTATCTTCGGTCTCTTTCATTGTATTTCTCAATAGCTTTTACTAATTCGTCCTTTTTGAAATCCGGCCAAGGAACATCGGTAAAATAAAACTCTGTATAGGCCAACTGCCACAGCAGATAATTGGACAGCCTCTGCTCCCCGCTGGTACGGATCAACAGATCCGGATCGGGAATCCCTGCTGTATCCAGATAACCGGAAATCGTCTCCTCTGTCACCGGACCGGTAAATTTTCCTGCTTTCTGGTCTTCCAGCATCCGGTTTACCGCCCGGGTCATCTCGTCCCGGCTTCCGTAGTTCAATGCAATCTGAAAATGCAGCTCGTCAAAATCTTTGGAAAAATCTTCCAACTCAATGATACTTTTCCGGATATCCGGGTCAAAGGCGGAGGGATCTCCGATTACTTTTACTCTCATGTTATTCTTTTTTGAGATTTTAATACATTTTTTCAGGTAATTTCGAAATAATTTCATCAAGCCGTCCACTTCTTCCTTCGAACGTTTCCAGTTCTCCGTGGAAAAAGCATAGACCGTCAGATATTTCACACCCAGCTCCTTAGCGATCTCACAGATATCCTCCAGATTTTCGCAGCCCTTGATATGGCCGTAGCTTCTGGGCATTCCCTTTTTCTTTGCCCATCTTCCGTTCCCATCCAGAATGATGGCGATATGATTTGGTACTCTCATGCGTTCCTCCTTAAAAAGAGGCGCCATACAATGGAGTAAGATCCATGTGTTTGACGCCTCCCTTATGACATTCCCGGCAACTGCTTAAACAGTTAAGATTTCTTTTGATTTTACTTCGATGGCTTTGTCCACTTCCTTGATGAACTTATCTGTCATTTTCTGTACCTTATCTTCCAATTCAGCGACTTCATCCTCAGAAATATCTGTTTTTCCCAGTTTTTTCAGCGCATCATTGGCATCGCGGCGGATGTTGCGGATTGCTACCTTTGCAGCTTCTCCTTTTTTCTTAACATCTTTTACCAGATCTTTTCTGCGCTCCTCGGTAAGCTCCGGAAATACTAAACGGATAACTTTTCCATCGTTGGTAGGATTGATACCCAGATCAGACATATTGATTGCTTTTTCAATGGCTTTTACAAGAGATCCTTCCCATGGCTGAATCTGGATCATTCTTGCTTCCGGCACAGAGATATTTGCCACCTGCTGCAGCGGTGTAGGTGCTCCGTAATAATCTACGGTGATTCTGTCCAGTACATGGGGATTGGCTCTTCCTGCACGGATCGTTCCAAATTCTCCGTCCAGATTTGCCAGTGTTTTTACCATTTTCTCTTCATACTTTGCAATTCTCTCATCCATGTGTTTGTTTCCTCCTAGTTTCTTTTAATCTGCGTAGCTGCCCCTATCTTCCGGCGCTAGTCTACCAGCACACGGGTGCCTGAAAATTCTCCCCGTGCAGTCTTAACGATACTGTTTTCTTCGTTCAGTCCGAATACCATCATAGGCATCTTGTTCTCCATACACAAGATGGACGCTGCCAGATCTACTACTGCCAGCTTCTTATCGATAACCTCCTGAATATGAACGCTGTCGTATTTCTTTGCTTCCGGATTGGTCTTAGGATCGCTGTCATATACGCCGTCCACAGCTTTTGCCAGCAAAATGGTCTCTGCCTCGATCTCAATCGCACGCAGAACGGTAGCTGTATCCGTGGAAAAATAAGGATGTCCCGTTCCACCTGCGAAGAAGGTTACCTTGCCGTGAGCAAAGCATCTGTTTGCCTCATCTTTAGAAAATAATTTTGTAAATGCTCCGCATACAAACGGAGTGAGAATCTCGGTCTTCATCCCTACGGAACGGAAAATCTCCGATACATAAATGCAGTTCATAATAGTTGCCAGCATTCCGATCTGGTCCGCTTTTGTACGGTCAATGGTCTCGCTGGTCCTTCCTCTCCAGAAGTTTCCGCCGCCGATCACCACGCCGATCTCAACACCTTCATCTGCCAGCACTTTTACCTGTTTGGCAACCTCTGTAACGGTAGCCTCATCAAAGCCTGTTTTTTTCTCTCCGGCAAGAGCCTCACCGCTTAATTTTAACAACACTCTTTTCATAAATGGATGCTCCTTATCAGATTTACTTATTCCGCTGCCAGTTCTGTAATATAATCCTGAACTGCGCTGGCATCAAAAACAACCGTTTCCTTTGCCGCTTCACTGTTGCTTACTTTGTCGTAAACCGAATATCCGATCCATCCAACAAAAACAACACCTACAAGAGCAAGAGCAGTCATCTCCATGCGGTGCATCCGCTTCTGTTTTTTGATGATCTGCTGACGGTTAGCTTTTTCCTCTTTGTATTTGTCCACCTTCGCCTGACTCATTGTTTATCTACTCCTTTGTAATCTATTGCATTTCATTATATCACAGTTTCCCATAAAAGCAAATCGAAAGATTTCAGAAAATCTACAGCACAACAATAATACCGCCGTCATTGGCATACATAGTGCTCACTCCTGCGGTATCCAAGATTACCACATCTTTTACCTTGATCCGCTCGCAGATTGCATTCTTCACAAGTTCTGCTCTTTCCCTGCAGTTGCAGTTGGAAATTCCCAGAACTTTGTTTTCACTTCCCGCTGCCGCAGCTACAACGTAATCCACCATTTTCACCAGCGCTTTATTGATTCCTCTGGCCTGATCCACCTGACAGATGGTTCCCTCCGGTGTGGAGCCCATCACCGGCTTGATTTTCAGAGCCGAAGCCACCAGAGCCTTCACTTTGCTCAGGCGTCCGTTCTTCCGCAGCGTTTCCAGATTTTCCAATACGAAATGGGTGCTCTGACTCTCAATGTAGCTTTCCACCGTCTCAACCACTTTTTCAAACCCCATTCCTGCCTCCTCGCATTCCTGAATCTTCAGGGCAATGAGGGTTTCCCCCACAGACGCACTTCTGGAATTGAACACATATATTTTTTTATCAGGACATTTTTCAAGGGCCAGTGTTCTTCCCAGCATGGCGCTGTTGTAGGAGCCGCTGAGTTCGGCAGATAAAGTAACCGCATACAGATGTTCGGCATCTGCCAGAAATCCCTCCCTGTAACGTTCCGGGGAAGGGCAGGCCGACTTAGGGCACTCAGGGCTTGCTGCCACCTTCTTTAAAAAATCTGCCTGATCAAAGGTTTCATCATCCACAATATCCTCACCGCCCACAGTCAATGTCAGGGCAGCCGCCTCAAATCTTTCATCTGCTTTCATTTCAGGCGTCATCTCGCCGCAGCTATCCAAAATAATTTTAAAACTCATGATGTTTGCCTCCATATATTTCCGTTTATTTCAAAAATAATAATTTCTACTAAACATAGTATTCAATACTATATTTAAATATATCATACATTTCTATCCTTGAAAAGATTTTTCTATGTTCTTTTTTCCGGTTTTAGGATATAATAGTAGCAGTTTAAGGAGGAAATCATGTATTATTTGCTGAACAGTTCCATGAAAGTTCTGGATAATACTTATGATAAAAAGGACGGGGACATTCTGGTATCGCTGGTTACCACGGAAGAATGCCGGCAGTTTCACCGGGAACTGCCCTTTTTCCCTGTGCTGGAAAAGAACATGAAAAATCATAACATTACTTACTGCAAAGCCGATCTCTTAAAAGACTGTGTCATCGGAACGCTGCTGATTCCCGACAAAGAGTTTCTTCAGGAATCCAGTCTGTCCATCGTCTTTTATCTGAAAAAGGATCTTCTGGTTCTCGTTGACGATGTCCGGCATATTGATGCAATTATTGGAATTCTCCGGGAGGGGGAACTCCTTGATTCCAGAAACATCGGGGAATTTTTCTGTCGGCTTCTGGGGTATCTGACCAATGAAGATTCTCTGTTTTTGCAGAATCTTGAACGAAAGATGAGTGATCTGGAGGAACAGCTTCCCCGGCTGGATGCGAAAAAAATCCAAGGGCTGCTGATCCATACCCGCAAGGACCTGCTGATTCTCCATTCCTATTATCAGCAGCTTTTGTATCTTTGCGAGAGTCTGGAGGAAAATTCCAACCATTTTTTCACGGAGGAAGAATGTCAGTCATTTTCCCTCTACGCTTCCCGTATCGAGCGGCTTTACCGGCACGCTCAGATGCTTCGGGAATACGCCCTTCAGATCCGGGAAATGTACCAGACTGCGGCAGATATCCGCCAAAACCACACCATGCGGATCCTCACGGTGGTCACCACGATTTTCCTGCCTTTATCCCTGCTTACCGGATGGTATGGCATGAATTTCAGATATATGCCCGAACTGGATTCCCCCTACGGATATTTTACGCTGATCGGCATCTGCATTCTCATCATTGCAATTGAAATATGGATTTTTTATAAAAATAAATGGTTATCATAACCGGGAGGTACTTATGCTTGCTCTTCATATACTGGATTTAAAGGATTTTACAGGAAAGCTTTTTCTGGGAGACGTTTTCAACCGTTTTTCCTTCGTGGAGGCTTCCTTTACCACATTTATCACCCATACGCTGGACGGCGTCCTGCAGAAAGATTTTTTCGACAGTGAAGACCGCCCGGAGCATCTGTACTGCTATTGGGAGGCGGTAAAGCCTCATTGCTATTCCATCATCCGTGGGAAACGGACACCCCTGCGGTTTAAAATCGTCTTCCAGCTTGCGCCGGAAAATGTGGAGAAGCTTCTCTGCCAATCCGGTTCCGGCTTACATACGGCTGATATTTTCGGTCTCTATCTGAACTGCCAGTTTGACGGGGAACGTCTGGTGTGCACCACCGGCACCTCCCTGAAGGTATTTACCCTCGACAAGACGCTGGATCATGTCTGGGATGATATGGTAAAACGCTTCTTTAAAAAACAGCAGATCGTGTTTGAGGAAATTTAACCCCCTGCTAAAAATGGTCATCTATAAAAAGCAACGGCTCACAGCAGAACATCTGCTGCAGCCGTTGCTTTCTTTTCTAAGGATTGCTTCTACTTCCCTGTATTCTGTGCCTGATCCAGAGTGATTTCCAGCGTTTTTTCCACATATTCGCCGTTATCCGCTACTTTCACAGTAAGTTCCACGGTTTCCCCTGCTGCATAATAGGTAAGCAGAGTTCTCAGTTCATCGAATGATTTTACGCTTGTTTTATCAAATTTGGTAATGATGCTGCCCGGCTGCAGTCCTGCCTTCTGTGCAGCGCCTCCTTCAGTCACTTCACCTACATAAACCCCCTGAGGAATTCCGTAAGCTTCAGAAATACTGCTGTCCACATTTTTTGCCTTGATGCCAAGTGAAGCGGCCTGATCCGCGCTGACCTGTGTTCTCGTCTCACGGTTCATCAAGTCCTCAATAATGGGTGATGCGGTATTTACCGGAATGGCATATCCCATACCTTCCACCTCGGTGGATGCCAGTTTTGCAGAATTGATACCGATCACTTCACCGTTCATATTCAGTAGAGCGCCGCCGCTGTTTCCCGGGTTGATAGCTGCATCGGTCTGGATAAATCCGTTTTCAGACTGGGAATCTCCTACCTGACGGTCCTTAGCGCTTACAATTCCTGTCGTTACCGACTGTCCGTAACCCAGAGCATTTCCGATAGCGACTACCTGCTGACCTACTTTCAGGGCATCGGAATCACCAATCTGTGCAACCTTGATCTGGGAACGGGTGTCTTCAGATAAATCCGAAAGCTTTACTGCGATAACTGCCAGATCATTTTCCGAATCCGTTCCCTTAATGACTGCCTCGTAGGCCTGATTATCTACAAAAGCTACGGACAGGGTTGTGGCGTCTGCTACCACATGGTTATTGGTAACGATCAAAAGCTCCTCTTCATTCTCTCCCACGATAAATCCGGAGCCTCTGCTCTCCACCTCCTGTTCCGGAGTAAATCCGCTGCGCCCGAACATATCATAGTACTGCTGCATTTCCTGAACGGATTTGTTGGTGATGGATACGATAGAAGGCATTGCTCCGTCCACGATATCCGCAACATCCAGAGATTGTCCGTCTGCGGTTCCGTCACTGTTGGAAGCGGCGGTCTGGAGTGTAGTGGTTCCCTGTCCCGTATTTCCTGTATTTCCCGTATTCTGCTGGTTTTCTGTGCCGGAAACCACTGAACCTTTTGCTGCTGCTCCGGTCACGTAAGTGACGCCTGTGAAAACACCTCCTGCAACCCCGCCGAAAAGCACCGCACTCAGCGCAATTGCTCCGACTTTCTTCGCCCATCCGGCTTTCTTTCTATTTTTTGGTTTTTTCCGGTTCACCGGCGGAAATTCCTGAAACGGCTGGTTCTGGTTCCATCCTCCATCGGTTCCCTGACCTTCTGCATTACTTTGTTCTCCGTTATTGTTCCATTCGTATCTTCCATAATCTTCCATAAAATATGACCTCCCTGAAATCTATTGTGAATTTGATATTTCTTTTTTGTTATGGCTTTAGTATAGTGGACGTTTGTGGTCAATTTGTTATGAATTTATGTTTATTCTGTGAAATCAAATACACTTCTTTTCTTTTATTTCTCTTCCCCTTGTGGTACAATAGCCATAAAAAATCAGAAAGGACGTAATCTTATGCAAAAAATTACAAGCTTTACCATAGACCATCTGAAACTGCAGCCCGGAGTATACGTTTCCCGTAAAGACCCGGTAGGAGATTCACTGATCACCACCTTCGATATCCGCATGACCTCCCCCAATGAGGAGCCTGCGATGAACACGGCAGAAATGCATGCCATTGAGCATCTGGGCGCTACTTTCCTTAGAAATCATCCGGAATTCGGAAGCCGCATCATTTATTTCGGCCCCATGGGATGCCGGACCGGATTTTACCTGCTGCTGGCAGGAGATTATGAATCCCGGGATATCCTATCTCTTCTCACAGAGATGTTTTCTTTTATCCGTGATTTCCATGAAGAAGTTCCGGGAGCTTCTGCAAAGGACTGCGGCAATTATCTGGACATGAATCTTCCCATGGCAAACTGGCTGGCTGACCGTTTTCTTTCCAATGTACTCACCGATATTCAGCCGGACCGTCTGGTTTATCCCGAATAGTAAAATGGCCCATGCCGGATGTTTCTTTCCTCCGGCATGAGCCATTTTTCATTCTTTTGTTTTTCAGGTATTCTCTTTTTCCTTAGGAATCAGCACATTCAGCAGAATCGCCACAACGGCTGCCGGAACAATACCGGAGCCTCCGAAGATCAACTGTACCGCTTCCGGAAGGTTTGCCAGTGCATCAGAGCTTGCTCCCAGACCATATCCCAGACCCAGTGCTACGGATACGATGGTAACGGTTCTGTTATCCACTCCATCCTTGGTGATCAACTGAATACCGCTGACTACGATGGAGGCAAACATCATAACAGATGCTCCGCCCAGCACGCTCTGAGGCATGATGGATACCAGCGCTGCCAGTTTCGGGAACAGACCGCAGATGATCAAAAAGATTGCTCCCATGGAGATGGCAAACAGGTTTACCACCTTCGTCATTCCCACCAGACCAACGTTCTGGCTGAAGGATGTGTTGGGAAGAACGCCGAACAGCGCTGCCACAGAAGAACCGAGACCGTCACAGATTACAGAACCGGACAATTCCTTATCCGTTGCCTCACGTCCCAGACCGCCCTCAGCAATAGCCGATGTATCGCCTACGGTTTCCACTGCTGTTACAATGAACATAATGCACAGCGGAATGATCGCTTTCAGGTCAAACACGAGCTTTACAGGCATCAGCTTCGGCGCTGCAAACCAGCTTGCCTCCGCCACTCTGCTCCAGTCCAGAACCCATGAACAGGTTTTTTCCACACCTTCTTTATCAATATAGGTAGTGGGAAGAATCAGCATCATAACCCCGCATACCACATATCCTGCGATGATACCGATCAGAATCGCCGAGTGACTGGTCACGCCTTTTGTAAAATGCTTCAAAATAACAATCACAATCAGTACCACAGCTCCCACAAAGAGATTGGAGAGAGAACCGAAGTCTCCTGCTCCGCTTCCGCCGCCAAAGGAATTGATTCCCACAGAAATCAGGGAGAGACCGATGGCCATAACTACTGTACCGGTTACCATTGCCGGGAAAAATCTGCGGAGTGGTTTCAGGCAGAAGCCCAGCACCGTTTCAAAAAGACCTCCCACAATGGACGCTCCCAGAATCGCGCCGTACGCTGCAATTCCGCCTCCCATGCTTACGGAAATACTTTTACATACTCCGATAAAGCCTGAGCTGGTTCCCATAACTACCGGAAGTCTCGCACCTACCGGACCAATGGTGAATAACTGAACCAATGTGACAATTCCTGCGATCAGCATCGCATTCTGTAAAAGCGCAATCTGCAGCGGGTCTCCCGATGCAATGCCGCAGCCCCCTGTAATCAGCAGAACCGGTGTCAGGTTACTGGCAAACATAGCCAGAACATGCTGCAGACCGTACATCACAGCCTGCCCCAGCGGAAGTTTTCCTTCCAACTGCTGAGGGGATGAATACTTTCCTTTTTCCATACACTATTTTCCTCCTATGTATATTCGGTAGTAACTGTTCAGAAGGTCACTGTTCCGCGAGGAATTGCCTTGCAAATGCAAGGCAATTCCGAGACATACGAGCGCCGCACTGCATGAAATGCAGGGTGTGTGCATGCATTTGTGACTATGAAGGACAGGGTCCTGAATAGTTACATTCGGTAAAAGGTTATCACACTCCCTTCTGTGTGTCAAAACATTTTCACTTCTATATGGAAGAAAATTTGAGAATCAATAAAACACCTGTTCCAGACAGAGCCCCTGCGCCGGGGCAGTTGCTCCGGCATACTTTCGTTCTTTCCGTTCCAGCAATTCGGGGATACTGTCCGCAGGCCTCTGATGAAGCCCGATTTCAATCAAAGTTCCTGTTAGAATCCTTACCATATATTGAAGGAATCCGTTCCCGGTGTATACCAGTCTCACCTCATGGGGCAGCTCCTCGATCCGTATCTCCGTAATGGTGCGGATCGTGGATTTTTTCATTCTTGGATTTCCGCAAAAAGACCTGAAATCATGGGTTCCTATAAGATCCTCCGCCGCTCTTCTCATTGCTTCCACATCCAGCGCCTCTCCCAAATGGTAGCGGTACTTCCTGTCAAAAACAGCCTTCCTGCTGTCTGTTCCTATCCGGTAGGAATAGCATTTCCCCGTTGCCCAGAGCCGGGCGTGGAAACGCTCCGGCACCCGGTCCACTCTGGTAATCCCGATGTCCTCCGGCAGATACTGGTTCAGATAATCAAGAATCTCTTCTTTGCTCCATGTCCCATCCAGTCTCACACTGGCTGTCTGTCCCTTTGCGTGAACCCCTCCGTCTGTCCGTCCCGCACCGTCAATCTGTATCTCCTCTCCGGTCATTCGGGACAGTATTCTTTCAATTTTCCCCTGAATCGTCTGACCCGTAGTTTTCTGGCGCTGCCAGCCCTCATAACGGCTTCCGTCATATTCAATCGTCAATTTATAATTCATACCGTCTGTTTTCCTCCTCTCAGAGAGCAAAAGCGTTTGCCGAGGCAAACGCTTTCTACAATGGTTCTATCATTTCTACCCAAACTGGATACTCTCATGAACAACTTTAGTATACTAAAGTTCTATATTTTTGTCAATCATTCGGTCTGATTTCATGGATTTTTCCAGATTTTTTCAGTTTTTATTTATTTTTTCGGCAAATGATTTTTGCAGTTGCTTATTTAGCAGCAATTGCCTCGATCTCAATCAGGCCGCCCTTGGGCAGACGGGCAACCTCCACGCAGGAGCGCGCCGGAGCTTCTCCCTGAAAATACTCCGCATAAATTTTGTTCACTGCTGCAAAATCATCCATGTTGTCCAAAAATACCATGGTGCGTACCACATCACCATAACCCAGACCTGCCGCTTCCAAAACAGCTCCCAGATTCTTCAAAGCCTGATGGGTCTGTGCCTCAATCCCTTCCGGCAAAGTTCCGTCTTCCGGATTCAGTCCCAACTGACCGGATGTAAATACCATATTTCCCGCTTCTACCGCATGTACATAAGGACCTACTGCTGCCGGCGCTTTTTCTGCAAAAATTGTTTTCTTCATTGTGATATCCTCCTGCTATTTTATTTCAGAAAACCGCTGATAATCTGTTCCTCTGCTTCCTCCTCGGTAAGTCCCAGAGTCATCAGCTTTGTAATCTGCTCTCCTGCTATCTTTCCGATGGCTGCCTCATGAATCAGCGCTGCATCAGAATGATTTGCTGTAATTTCCGGAACTGCGCTGATCTTCGCATCTCCGATAATGATGGCGTCACACTCGGTATGACCGCTGCACTTTGCATTTCCCTCGATATTGGAGGCAAAGAGCTGATAGGAATTGTCTTTTGCTACGGAACGGGATACAATATTCGCCCCCGCATCCTCACCGTTCATCTCCACTTTAAAATAACTCTCCGCTCTCTGATCCCCATGGGTCATCAAACGCTCCATGACCACCAGCTTCGCCCCTTTCAGAAGCTTCGCATCTGTTTTTCTTACGGTGGAATCCACCCCTTTGATCTGGGCTGTATCCATCTCCATATAGCCGTTCTCATCAATTTCAATGATGGTCTGAGGGTTCATAATCCGCTGTCCTCTGCCGTCACCGCTTCCGTAATGCTTCTCCACATATTTGATCTTTGCATTTTTTCCCACAAAGAAGCTGTGGATACCGTCATGCTGGCTGGCAGCATCTCCGCCGTTGTGGATACCGCATCCTGCAATGATCGTCACATCCGCATCATCCCCGATGTAAAAATCATTATATACCATCTCCTTGATTCCCGTCTGGCTGAGAATCACAGGCATATGGATACTCTCTTTCTTTGTTCCCGGTTTTACCCGGATTTCAATTCCCTTGCCGTCTTCTCTCGGCACAATCTCGATATGCTCTGTGGAATTTCTGGCTGCTGTCGCTCCGTTGGCACGGATATTGTACGCCCCGGTAGGAATTTCATGGAATCCTGCCACCGCTTCCAGCAGATTTTCCTGAATCGAATCAAACTTTTCCATTTACTTTTCCTCCTTCTGCCAGTATTTGCAGCCGCTCACGCTGTTTTCACTGTCCAGCAGGGACGGCAGTATTTCTTCCCTTTCACCGTAACCTGCCACTTTTCCGTCAGCAATTACCAGAATCTCGTCGGCGGTTTTCAAAATCCGTTCCTGATGGGAAATGATCAGGATGGAACCGTGCATGGATTCATGCATCCGTTCAAACACCTGAATCAGATTCTGAAAGCTCCACAAATCAATTCCGGCTTCCGGCTCGTCAAATACAGAAATTCTTGTAGCTCTCGCCATCACCGTCGCGATCTCGATTCTCTTAATTTCACCACCGGACAGGCTGGCATTCACTTCTCGGTTGATATAATCCTTTGCACAAAGGCCAACCTCCGAAAGATACTGACAGGCTCCCGCCGCGGAAATCTTCTTTCCCGCCGCCAGACGAATCAGATCCAGAACCGTCACGCCCTTAAACCGCACCGGCTGCTGAAATGCATAGCTGATTCCCATCTTCGCCCTCTCTGTGATATTCTTTTCGGTAATATCCTCTCCGTCCAGAAGAATCTGTCCTGAGGTAGGTTTTTCAATTCCTGCGATAATCTTTGCCAGCGTGGATTTTCCTCCTCCGTTTGGTCCGGTAATCGCAACAAATTTATTATCTTTTAGAGTAAAGCTGACATCTTTTAAAATTCCCTTTTCTTTGGAATCGTCTGAAACCTGAAAGGAAATATTTCTTAACTCCAGCATCGCTTTCCGCCCTCCATCTTAGGTAAGAATTACGACAGTGCAACCCACTGCCGCTTCTTATTATAGTCCTTTTCCGGTATTTTTGTCCATAAAAATATTTTCTCCATTTTGCTGGCACATAGTCCATCAAAAAGTTATTTTTCACCTTGTTTCTTCTCCCTTTTCAGAGTAAAATAGATTTATATACGGCAGCCAATCTGTCGATTTTATGATATTGAGGAGGATTTTACTTATGAGACTGCAAAATTATTTTCAGGACCCAAATGCGCTGCATATCGGGACCCGGCCTCTTCGGGCTTATTTTATTCCCTGTTCCAGTGAGGAAGAAGCCCTGAATGCGGACATGCTGACCACTTCCCGCGCGATTAATCTGAACGGGGATGACTGGAAGTTCAAATTCTACGAAAGCTACCATCAGGTACCGGAAGGCTGCACCGCCAAAGATGCCTGCACCTGCGGTTATGATACCATCCCGGTTCCAAGCTGCTGGCAGGTTCTCGGCTACGACAAAAACCAGTATACCAATACAAAATACCCCATTCCTTTCGATCCGCCATACGTTCCGGACGAAAATCCGGCTGGCGTATATGTGAAAGAGTTCACTCTCACCAAAGAACAGACTGAGCAGAAGCTTTACCTGAACTTTGACGGCGTGGATTCCTGCTATTATGTATGGGTGAACGGAACCTTTGTAGGTTACAGCCAGATTTCCCATTCCGGCAGCGAGTTTGACATCACCGATCAGGTTACGGAAGGAAACAACCGCCTGACCGTACTGGTGCTTAAATGGTGCGACGGCACATATCTGGAAGATCAGGATAAACTGCGCTTTACCGGTATTTTCCGTGACGTTTACATCATGATCCGTCCTCAGAACCACATTCGTGATTATTTTGTACATACTCCGGTAAGCGAGGATCTGACAAAAGCCTGTGTGGATGTAGATCTGGAATACGAGGGCGCTCCTGTGGTATCCGCAAAATTATACACACCGGAGGGCGTGCTTCTGGCATCTGCCGACGCTTCCGACAGCAAGCTTCATTTTGAAGTAGAAAACCCGGATCTTTGGAACGCAGAGCATCCGGCTCTTTATACACTGGTGCTGGCAGCAGAGAATGAAACTATTGCCCAGAAAGTGGGACTTCGCCGCATTGATATCAAAGGCAATGTCATCTATTTTAACGGCGTAAAATTCAAAATCAAAGGTACCAACCGTCATGACAGCAATCCGTACACCGGCGCCACTATCAGCCGGGAACAGCTCCTTTTGGATCTGAAGCTGATGAAAGAGCACAACATCAACGGTATCCGTACCAGCCACTATCCAAACTCCCCATGGGCTACCCAGATGTACGATAAGTACGGTTTCTATGTAATGGACGAGGCCGATCTGGAATCCCACGGATGTGCCGATGTCTACGGAAGCGACATGAGTTATGCCGACAGCGGTGACTACTATTATGAGAGAACCTACGGCTATCTGATGAGAGATCCATCCTACGAAAATGCTGTGGTAGACCGTATCCAGCATCTGGTTCACCGGGACAAAAACTGTTCCAGCGTATTCTCATGGTCTATGGGAAATGAAAGCGGCTACGGTCCCAACATGGAAAAGGCTGCTGCTTGGATCAAATCCTACGATCCGGAACGTGTATTAAACTACGAGGGAAATGTATGGCAGATGTGCGATACCGATTATGTCAATGACAGAACTAATCTGGATATTTATTCCCGTATGTATGCACCTGTGGAATTTATCGATGATTTCTGTACCCGTGAAGGTATGAAGCCGTTTATCGAAGTGGAATACTGCCACGCTATGGGCAACGGCCCCGGAGATCTGGAAGACTACTTTGAAAGATTATACAAATATGACGGTTATACCGGCGGTTATGTCTGGGAATGGTGCGATCACTCCGTATATATGGGTAAAACCTTTGACGGAAAAGACAAATTCTTCTACGGCGGTGACTGGAATGAGGAAACCCACGACAGCAACTTCTGTATGGACGGACTGGTATACCCCAACCGTAAACCTCACACCGGACTTCTGGAGCACAAAAATGTTGCCCGCCCGATCCGTGCTTCCCTGATCGATGCTTCCAAAGGTGTGATCGAACTGGACAATAAACTGGACTTCACCAACATCAAAGACGGATTTACCGTGGTTTATGAGGTTGTAACAGACGGCAAAATCGTTGTCTCCGGCAAATTTGACGATGTTGACTGTCCTGCACACACAAAAGTACAGATTACCCTCCCTGAAGCTGTAGAAGCTGCCGGCAATACCTTTATCCATCTGCATTATCTCCAGAAACAGGAAGCGCTGCTCACTCCGGCAGGATTTGAAGCAGGCCATGACCAGTTGACAGTTTCCAGAGATATGAACGCTGCAAAAGCTGCCGTAGCAGAGGCTTCCGGCATTGCAAATGCCGGTCTGAAAACAGATATGGCTGCTATTGTTGTTGAAGATTTTGAAAATGAACTGGTACTCACAGGAACACCATTCCGTTATGTATACGATAAGTGGAAAGGAACTTTCACTGCTCTGGTAAGAAACCAGAACAGTCTGATTGAAAAGCCCATCGAGCTGAACGTATGGCGCGCTCCTATGGACAATGACCGCAACATCAAACAGGAATGGATCAAAGCAGGTTATGACCGTGCAAAAATCAAAGTATACGAGACCACTTGGACACAGGATGGGGAAAACATCGTTGTTACTTCCCATTTCTCCCTGTCAGCAATCATCCGCCAGCGGATCATGACCGGAGATCTTGTATGGACCATTACTCCATGTGGAAAAATCACGGTTGCTGTTACTGCAGACCGTACACCGATTCATCCAAATCTGGCAAAAACACCGCTTCCGATGATGCCGTTCCTGCCTCGTTTCGGACTGCGTCTGTTCCTGCCGAAGGCATACGATCAGGCCGCTTACTTCGGCTATGGTCCTCAGGAAAGCTATATTGACAAGTGTCGTGATTCTTATATCGATCTGTTCAAAGCTCCTGTTACTGCCCTCCATGAAGATTATATTCGTCCACAGGAAAACGGCAGCCATTACGGATGTACCGGACTGTCCCTGTCTTCTTCCGATGGACGCAGCCTTCTGGTATCCGGTCAGGAATTCAGTTTCAACGCTTCCCGTTATACGCAGGAAGAGCTGACCGGAAAAGCACACAACTTTGAACTGGAAGAATCTCCGTACACGGTACTGTGTCTGGACGGCTATATGTCCGGCTGCGGTTCCAATAGCTGCGGACCTGCACTGCTGGAGAAATACCGGATGAAAGATGAAAAGCTTTCCATGACATTTACTCTGGAATTCTAATCGGCTGAAAGCTGACACAGTGCGGTGTTCTGTCACCAGTGTGATTTAAAGTGAATGAAAGAGATACGGCTTTTTCACATCGGCCGTATCTCTTTTTCTTTTCCTGCACGTTCCTGATCCTGTATATTCTTGATCCTGTGCCTGCTTTGTTCTGTACTTGCTTGGTCCTGTACTTGCTTAGTCCTGTACCTGCTTGATTCTGTACTTTTGGTCGGCAGTTTGATCACCGTCTTGCTTTGGCAAGCTTATCTTTTTTCAAGCGTGAACTACTCGGCAATTGAATTACCGAGCATCTATATGCCGCACCTTCGGTGCTACCATAACGGGCGGTTCATGCGCCCAATATTGCTAGTCCTCAC
>JAHAFI010000032.1 GCA_018374355.1 Clostridiales bacterium | reverse complement strand
TGTTGTGTGAGAGAATTGTTTTGTCGTTATTACAATTATACATCATTCAGCAGCGGGTGTCTTTATTTTGTGCAATATTTGAGATTTACTTATTCATAGATATAAAAACAGAATTTCCCATTGACAGTGTCGGTGGGAAATTTTATAATGTAAGTGTACTAAATGAAATAGTACACTTAATGCAGAGAGGAGGTTCCGAAAATGATCGTAATCGATTATCAGGATCGAAGGCCCATCTACGAACAGATTGTGGAGCGCTTTCAGCTTCTGATTTTAAATGGTGTACTGGAAGCGGATGAACAGATGCCTTCTGTGCGGAAACTTGCGATGGAATTATCCATCAATCCCAATACCATTCAGAAAGCATTCAGTATTTTGGAACAACAGGGGTATATTTATCCGGTGAAAGGCAGGGGGAATTTTGTTTCCCACAAAGGTTCCCTGATGCAGGAAAAAAAAGAATTGTTTTGGCAGGAGTACCGGCAGGTACTGAAAAAGGGGAAAGATATCGGTATCTCACCTGAGGAATTCAGAGAGAAACTGGAACATTATTTGAAGGAGGGGCAGCTATGATTGAGATGAAGGGAATCAGCAAAAAATTCGGCCGGATACAGGCGCTCTCCCGGGTGGACGGGGAGATCCGTGAAGGAACGGTGTTTGGCCTTGTGGGAACCAATGGAGCGGGAAAAAGCACCTGCCTGCGGATGATGGCAGGGATTATAAAGACAGATGAGGGAAGTCTTCTGGTGGACGGACAGGACATTTACGAAAATGAGGAGATGAAGCAGAAGATTTTCTTTATTTCCGATGACCAGTATTATCTGCCCAACGCCACGCCGAGGGAAATGATGGAGTATTACACCATATTTTACCCATGCTTTGACGAGCAGCGTTTTGCTGAATTGATGGGAAAATTCGGACTGGAAATGGGAAGGAGGATCCATACCTTTTCCAAAGGGATGAAAAAGCAGCTTTCCGTGATTTTGGGTATCTGTGCCAATACCAAATATCTCCTTTGCGATGAGACCTTTGACGGTCTGGATCCGGTGATGCGTCAGGCGGTAAAAAGTATTTTCGCTATGGAAATCATGAACCGGGATTTCACGCCGGTGATCGCTTCCCATAACCTGAGGGAGCTGGAGGATATCTGCGACTATGTGGGACTTTTACATAAGGGAGGGCTCCTGCTGTCGAAGGATTTGGAAGAGATGAAGAGCAATATTCACAAGATTCAGTGTGTAGTCAGCGAGGAAGCGAAAGTGGAGCTTCTGAAGGAGCTGGATGTGCTGCAGGTGGAGCAGAGAGGTTCTCTGATCACGCTGACAGCCCGGGGAGCACGGGAAGATATCGAAGCAAGGGTTCAGGCGAAGGAACCGGTATTTTCGGAAGTACTTCCATTGACACTGGAAGAAATATTTATCAGCGAAACGGAGGTAGTGGGATATGACATCAAGAGTCTCTTACTTTAAAATCATCATCCATGGGATGAAACGCCATTTGTGGTACGGGGCGGTCTGCTTTCTGATGTTTTTCATCGGATTTCCCCTGAATGCCATGCTCCGTTTTGAGAGTGTGGATGGGGTTTCCCGAAGACTTTCGGGAGAAAACCGGATATCCCGTATCGGCACGCTGCAGCATGATTTTTCTGTTTTCGCAGGGGCGGGGGATTACCTGATCATGTTCCTTGTTCTGGGAATGGCGCTTTTAGGAGCGTGGTGCGGACTTAGCTGGCTGCATTCCAGAAAGAAAATGGATCTGATGGGCAGCCTTCCGGTAAAACGGGAAAAATTGTTTTTAGCGGAGAGTATTTCTGTACTGCTGCTCTTTGCAGTGCCTTATGTGGTCAATCTGATTCTGGCGCTTGTGGCAGGGGCAGCAAAAGGGATTTTCACCGGAAAAGCATTGATGCTGAGCATGGTGGCACTGGGAATTCATTTTCTGTATTTTTTGGTGCTTTATCTGTGTGCGGCAACGGCTATGCTGCTTACAGGAAAAATCCTTGCGGGAATTCTGGGAACACTGGTATTTCTCGGAATCGCACCGATCTCTTATGCGGTGACCTTCGCATATAGAGGGATGTTTTTGGAAACCTATGTGTCGGGAAGTGATTTGATAGGGAAACTGGTATTTTACACATCTCCGGCCGGCAGTCTTTTTGAAATCACCAACCGTATGATGGCATGGTCAGGAGTGAAGGATGGGAAAATCATTATCTGGATACCGCTGCTTGCAGCAGCGGTGATGGGAATCGTATTTGCCGCACTGAGTATCTGGCTGATAAAGATCAGACCGGCTGAAGGGGCTGAGCAGTCCATGGTATTTCCGAAAACAGAGGGAATCATCAAGGCCTGTATCCTCTATCCGCTGGGGTTGGGCGGCGGACTGTTTTTTGCCGGCTTAGGATATGTCAGCGAAGAAAAAACAAATCTCTGGCTGTGGTTTGGAATGGCCTTTGCCCTGTTTCTGGGAAGTATTCTGATTGAGGTGGTTTACCATCTGGACAGAAAACGGATTTTTGAGCATAAGCTTTGGACGGGAATCGGAGTGGGCGCAGTTCTTCTCACGGCATCCGTTTTCGTCTTTGATCTGACGGGCTATGACAGATGGCTGCCGGATCAGGAGGATGTGGAACATGCAGTCAGCTATATGGATGTAGTTTGGGGAGAATATCCTGACGGCATTCAGGACAGCTATGAATATATGGAAAAGCATCTGGAAGAATTTCCGGCAGACGGTGTTTATGAGCTTGCAAAAGCAGGGGTTGCCCATCTGGATAACGAAGAAGAAATGGAGGGTACGGTGCCGGTGACCGTGGTTTTCCGGATGAAAAACGGAAAGATAAAAAGCCGCTGCTATCAAGTCTCCTATGAAGAGGCTGTGAAGGCAGAGCGGCAGATGTATCAGGCAGATGCTTACAGGGAGGGGATGTTTCCGCTTATCTGGAAGGACAGTGCAGAGATTTCCGGTGTGGAGCTGAGCCTTGGCGGGCAGGATTTCACGTTTAATGAGCTGAACAGAGAAAAAATGCGTCAGTTTGTAGAAATTTACCGGGATGAACTGAAAACGCTGAGTTATGAGGAGCTTTATGATGTCGATGGCGGCGTGCTCTACTTCTACGATCTGAGAGGAAGTGAGCTTTCCAATGTCCGCTACCCGTTAAATACTAATTTCGAACAAACTGTTGCGTTTTTACGGAAAAATGGAAGAAAACTGGAATTTTCTTTTAAAGAGAAAGAGGTTCAGAAGCTGACCTTCCGGGATTACCGGAGTCAGGCAGATCAAGACGCAGAGGTGGAAGCCGAGGACAGGATTACAGGAGATATGACAGAAACCGTTGAAGCGAAGGTGATGGAGGATCCCAAAGAAATCGCCATGGCTCTTGAGGGATTGGTAAGTGTGGAAGGACTGCCGTGGTATATGAGCGACGGTGATGCATTCTGCCATGGACTGGAAGTGCTTGTGGAGTATACGGCTGAAAATGGAGATCTGATCACGGTATACGGCGTGTACCGGACAGGGGAGGTTCCCTCCGGTGTGGAAGCATTTTTGAAAGGTGAGTAAAAGTTAAAGCAGCGGTTACAGAGAAGAAATCTGTAACTGCTGCTTTTTCGTGCAGGAAATTATCTTGCAGATATGTCAGTAGAAAAACGGTTTTTCCGTTTCTTTTTTTCCTGATACATATTTTCATCAGCGGTATGCATCAGTTGATGATAGTCTTTTCCATCTATAGGATAATAAGCAGTTCCCAGTGAAAATTCCAGAGATTCCGTAATAGCCACCTCCGGGGTGAAGGGTTCTCCGCGTCTTGCAGTCAGGGAACGGAATGTTTCCTCCAACTGCTGCAGGGAGGAGTAGCCGTAAAGGAAAACGGCGAATTCATCCCCGCCCAGTCTTGCACAGACGGAGTTGGGGCCGGAGATGTCTTTCAGTAATTTTGCGATGTTTATTAAATATTCATCCCCGATGTGATGTCCGTAAATATCATTGATTTTTTTCAGATTATCGGCATCCATGATAATCATCATTCCATAGCCAAGCCGTTCCGGCTCGGAAAACAGATTGTCCAGTTTTATGGAAAGGCCTCTGCGGTTATATAGGGCGGTAAGGAAATCTAAACTGCTTTCATCTCTGAGATGGCCAAGCTCCTCCCACCATAGAGAAACATCCGATACATAATAGGTCACGCTCTGGTCATCAGAGCTTTTCTCGATGCGCAGGCAGACGTAAGTTCCGTTTTTGTTGTATCTGTAGATATGTTCTTCCGGATCGATCTCCTGATCTTCCGCTTCAGTTAATCGGTTTTCAATCAATTTTGCAAGCTCCGAAACCGGAAGCTCTTCTTCCTGCCGGATTCCGAGAATATCCAGAAGACGTATATTGATAAAAGTCTTTTTATAAAAGCTGTTGCGTTCAAAAATTCCGATAGGGAACTGGCTTTTATCGATGACGTAGGCCAGTTTGTTCCAGTTGAGCCGGATACTGTTCAGCATTTGGTTGATGTAGAAAATCAGTTCGTCATATTCGGTGATGCCTGTCTGCAAAGGGACATTTTCCATATTTCCGCCTTCGATTTTCTTGAGATTATCAACAATAATGGTCAGATTATGTATCAGTTTTCTGTTGATATACCAGCCGATGATCCAGATAACAGCGGCAGCAGAAATCCCCACATACAGAAGGACAAGGAGGGTTGAAACGATAATCTCCTGCATCGGATACTTTGATAAATAAGTTCGTACCAGAATATAATCACGGTACTCATGGATATACACACAGTATTTTTCTCCGTTAAAGGATTGATGAAAGGCGGTTTTGCCCTTCTTGTTCCCTATGCTTTCAGCAATCCCGCTGACATCTGAACCGATCATGTTCTGCTCGGTAGATGCTATAATGTTCATGGTGTTTTTATCCAGCACATGGAGATAACCGCGCAGGTCAAACGGAAGGGAGGAAATCGTTTTTGTCAGATCCTTTTCGGCTATTTCCTGAAGGAGACGGCGGGGTTCCATGCCAATCTGGACAATACCGCTTCCATCCTCCATCCATACGGCAGCATACTGCATTTCTTTTCCCTCTGCTGTATTGGGCGTGATTTCCTGACAAAGCTTCAGCGATTTATCTTCCAGCATGGGAAGGAAAAACATCATCTGTTCCCCGGAATTAAATGTATAGTTATAATACTCGGGATGGGTGCCGAAATAAATGGTGCCGTCGGGGGTAAAATAATGTATTTCATCTACATCCAGTTTTTGGGCCAGCTCTCGGCTCTGTGCAAGATCGGAGGTTACCTCGGGGTGATACTTCACGAAATAGGCAGCCATTTCAGCAGCGCCAATGGCTTTTTCCGAAAACTCTTCTTTGCCACGTTCGATATCCTTCTGATTCATTTCCATAAGCTGCTCAAGCTGTCCGAAAATTTCAAGGGAGCTTTCCTGCTGGCTCTGGTGCTGCATGCGAAGCTGAACGAGGACATTTGCAGGAAGGATCAGAATCAGTAAAAAAACAACCATAAATTTTGTCAGCCGGGGAATCGTTTTTTTGATACTATTGCTTTTCATGGTCGGTCCTCCATTTGATGTTTCGAAAATTGCAATATTTTACGCTTACTTATGTAAAAGTATAAATGATTCGCGGCTTTTTTTCAATGAAAAAAAGCAAACAGCCACGCATAAATTTGGAAAAAAATGGTAAAAAATGGAAGTGTTCCATACTTGGAAAAAAGTCTTTACACCAATATTTTTTGCTTATATAATTAAAGAATACGATACTGTGTGATACAAAGGCGGAGACCGGAATGGTGGAGGGTATTATGAAAAATACGGAAAAAAAAGAATTTGATTCGGAATTTTACACGGATATTTTGGGCGGACTCCATTCTAATATTTATGTCACCGATGTGGAGACAGATGAAATTGTGTATATGAATGACTGCATGAAAGAAGCATTTCATCTGGAGGGTGTCGAAGGAAAAGTGTGTTGGGAAGTTTTGCAGGTTGGAATGACAAAAAGATGTGATTTCTGCAAAATCAGTCAGCTAAAGGCCCAAGGAGAAAATTCTTCCTGTATATGGAAGGAACGGAATACCGTCACAGGAAGAGAATATCTGAATCGTGACCGGCTGGTAAAAAAGGAAGGACGCACTTATCATATTCAGGAATCTACAGATATTACGGAATATCTTCAGATTTCGATGGATGCGGCTATTGACGAATTGACGGGAATGCTCAACAGAAAAACCGGTAAGAAGCGTTTGGAAACAGCCTTAAAGGAACTGAAGAAGGGAGAGCAGATCACGGTTGCTCTTTATGATGTAGACGGACTGAAATGGGTGAACGATACATACGGACATCTGGAGGGAGACCGTCTTCTGGTATTCATTGCGGACTGCATCAAGTCAGGGCTGGAAGAACAGGACTTTGCCTTCCGGCTAAGCGGAGATGAATTCGTGATTGCATTTAACGGTAAAAGTCTTCCGGAGGCAGAACAGTGGATGAAAGAAAGCCTTGCCAGTCTGAAGGAAAAACAAAGGGCGGCGGGACTGGACTATGATGTCACTTTCAGTTACGGATTTGCTCCGGTTTTCCAGAGTCAGAATCTGACGGTTTCCGATGTGCTGTCTATTGCGGATACGCAGATGTATATGCGGAAGAGGGATTATCATATCCAGAAGGAAAAGAAGCTTCTGGGGGAGAAAAATAAGAAAGCGGAGAGACGGCTTCCGTTCCAATACAACAAGGATTATCTTTTCGATGTGTTAGCGGAAAGCGTGGATGATTACATATTTGTGGGAAATTTAAGCACCGGAAGATTTATGTATTCCTACAAAATGATGCTTGATTTTGGTCTGCCGGGTCAGGTGATTGACAATGCGGCTGCATTTTGGGGAGAAAAAGTACATCCGGACGATGTAGATCTGTTTCTGAAGAGTAATCAGGAAATAGCGGATGGAAGAGCGGAACGTCATACCATTGTGTACCGGGCAAAAAATGTAAAAAAGCAGTGGGTGCATCTGATGTGCAGAGGGCAGATGGTTCGAAATGAGCAGGGAAAGCCGGAGTTGTTTGCAGGTGTCATCCGTAATCTGGACAATAAGGCGGCAAACAGTAACGAGGAACTGAGGCTGATCAGTGACAGCAGCACGGACGGTATATTTAAAGCGGCCATGACGGAGGGATTTCCGGTTCTCTATGCAAATGACGGATATTATGAGCTTCATGGTTATACGAGAAAACAGATGACAGAGGAATTGAATAATCATGCGGATCATCTTGTATATGAAGGGGATAAGGAGCGGGTACAGAGGGAAATTCAGGAGAGCATCGAGAAGAAAGATGTGCGGATCGTGCTGGAATACAGGGTGCGTAAGAGGGACGGCAGCATTGCATGGGTTCATGTAAATGCCGGGATTACCCATTCCCAAGACGGTCCCCTTGCCCTGATCGGCATGATTATGGAAATCACGGAAAGGCGCAAACTGGAAGAACGTCTCAGAAGAATGGAACAGTTGTTTAATGTTGCAAGAAAGCATACGCGCCTTAATATGTGGGAATTGGATCTCCGAAATAAGAGAATTATCCAGACCGAAGAATCAAAAGAAATCCATGGAATGGGGAACGTTGTGGAGAATGTTCCGGAAAGTCTGATTGAAAGCGGCTACATACACCCGGAAAGTGTGGAAACGTACCGCAGACTGTATGCAGAACTGGAAAGCGGAAAAGAAACGGCGGAAGCAGAAGTATATGTCAGACTAAAAGACAGGGAGGACGGGTACTGGCTGGAAAAGATCATCTATACGGTTGCCCAGAGGGAAGCCGGAAAGCCGATCTGGGCAGTCGGCGTCTCAGAAGACATTACGGCTCAGCGGGAAGCAGAAATCCGGGTGTTCAAGGAAGAGAGGCTTCGAGAGATTCTGACAGAGGATATGGTGCTGAGTTTCCGGGTGAACATGGATAAAAATTCTGTGGAGGAACTGTGGGAACAGTCATCAGAGAATGAGGAGATGGATTTTTCAGGGAAAGGATATGAGGAGGTTTATAAGAGGATTCTGGATACCATCGCCAATAATGATGACCGTGTACGGTTCCAGAACAATTATACACTGGAAAAAATAAGGGAGCGGATGAAAGAAGGGCTGGATATCCCTAAGTTTGAGTTCCGGTATCAGCAGAAAAACGGGCGTATTATATGGCTGGTTCTCAATATGAAAGTGGTTCCCTCCCCGAAGATGAGAGAAAAGATATTGTTTGGATATACAAAGAATATTGATTTCCTGAAGAAAAATGAACTGTCTTTGAAAAGAAAGGCGGAAATAGATGAAGTAAGCGGATTTTATAATGCTTCTACGGCAAAGCTGCTGATCGAGGACATATTGGAAAAATCCGTGGAAAAAAAGAATGACAGTATGATCATGCTTCTGGATGTGGATGAGTTTAAAGAAATAAACCGTAAAGGAGGTTTCCTTGCAGGGGATCAGGTTCTTTACGAATTGAGCAGTGAACTGAATCATAATCTGCCGTCATCCTGTGTCAAGGCAAGGATGAGCGGGGATTTATTTATGATTTTCTGCTATGAGATACCGGGCAAAGAAGAACTCCACAGGAGGATGGAAAAAGTCAGAAAGGCAGTCTGCCAAAAATACAGGGCAGGAGGCTATGAGTTTGAAGTTACGGTTTCTGCAGGCATTTCCATGCGGTTTTCAGAAGGAATGTCGTATGAACAGATGTATCACTATGCACAGCATACGCTCAATATGGCTAAAAGAAAAGGTGGAAATCAGCTTCTGTTTTACCGGGAGGTAGAGCTGATGGAAACAGGGCTTGATATCTGCTTTACCGTGGACGCTGAGACTTATGAGATTGTAGACATGAATGCAACCGGGCAGATCGCCCTTGGGATGAGTACCATAAAAGATTTTGGGAAAAAGTGCTATGAACTGCTGCATAATCGTACAAAACCCTGCGAATTCTGTTACAAGAAGATCAAAGCAGGAGGGGAGCGTGTATGGGGATGTTTCGTACCCCGCCTGAATAAAGTGATGTACGTGAAAGAAAGTATAAAGGTCAAAGAGGGAAGAGAGTTCAGGGAGATCTATTTGCAGGAGGAGGAGAAAGAGGAAAGAACCGGAAACAGCAGTCTGGAAGTAGTAAATCTGATAGAAAAATTCTGGAAGCAGACTCAGCGGGGAGAGATACAGTCATTTCAAAGCGGCGTACTTTTGAATTGTCTGGGGCGTATTTTCAAGGCCCGTTATGCTGCCCTGTATGAGAAAAACGACAGTGAAAAAGAATGGAAGTTTGGCGGAAGCTGGAAGATAAGCGGAGTGGAAAGATACGAAGAAAACAGCAGCCATGTGGAAATTCTGCAGAAAATCCTTCAGTTGAAATTTCCCAACAATGTATTGCTGATCGAGAATGAGAGAAATGCGGAATACGAAATGATACGCAAATTCTATGGAGACAGACCGGTGCCGGTTCCTCTTGTTCTGGCGGGAGTTTATGAGAAAGAACGAATGGAGATGATGGTTCTTCTTGAAAATACGAAGGTAGACAGAGAAGCAATCAAGGCCTTGTCTCTTAGTATTGAATTTATGCTTTGGGCAAGACGGATTTATAAGATACAGAAGAATTACGAGTTTGCATTAAGACATGATGAAAGCACCGGGCTTTTGAATTTCCGGGGATATGTCAATTATCTGCACAATGCAAATGAGGACATTCATTCGGCATTTGGCGTGGTTGGCGTCCAGATGGTAGAATTGAAAAATTATAACCAGCACTATGGACTTCAGGCGGGAGATACGCTCCTTCAGTTTGTGGCCGGAGTTCTGGGAGAAGTATACGGAACAGAGTATTCCTACCGGGTAAGCGGTGCGGGCTTCCGTGTACTATGTCCCGATGTGGCATATGAAAACTTTTTGTCCAGATTCAAGCTGCTGAAGGAAAAGGTAGAAGGAAAATACCGCGATCTGTGCGTGTTTGCGAAAGTATGGGAGCAGAGCTGTATTTCTGTGGAGAAGCTTGAGAATCAGGTAGAAGAGCGGCTGCATGTAGCACGCAGTGCAAAACGCAACAAAAATATGAACGAAAGTGAGCAGACGGTAACAGAGATCAGAAGGGATTTGCAGCGGGAAATCGAAATGGGAAATTTCCGTACATTCCTGCAGCCCAAGGCCCGTACTGCTACGGGGGAAATATGCGGTGCTGAGGCGCTGATTCGGTATCATCATAAGGAAAAGGGAACGATTCCGCCGGGGCGTTTTCTTCCAACAATTGAGAGGGCCGGTGTGATAAGATATATTGACCTGTTTGTTTTGGAAGATGTATGCAGGATTATAAAAGAATGGATGGAAAAGGGCTGGGAGCCCTTCCCGATTTCACTGAATTATTCAAGGGCAACGATTTTGGAGCCGGGAATTTTGGAGGAGACGGAGCGGATTGTCAGTAAGATGGGAATACCGCGCCATCTGATAGAAATCGAGGTTACCGAGTCTATCAGCTCGATAGACAGTGTGGGACTTAAAGCAATTTCCAATAAATTCAGGGAAGCGGGTTATAAGATCGCACTGGATGATTTCGGTGCAGAATACAGCAACATGTATGTGTTATACTCCCTCAATCTCAATGATCTCAAACTGGACAGACGCATTATCAGTGATATTTACCACGACAGCCGGGCGCGGTTTGTAGTGGAGAAGGTGATTGAGATATGCAGAAAGCTGGGGATTGTATGTGTGGCGGAAGGCGTCGAGACAGAGGAGCATCTGGGTGTATTGAAAGAAATGGGCTGTGATGTAATTCAGGGATATTATCTGAACAAGCCATTGGCGGAAGAGGAATTCGAAATGCAGTATATCAAGATGAGATAGCAGGAAGAAACAAAGGCATTATGGTTTTTTTCAGAAAATATGAATGGAGGAAACAGATATGAGCGAAGTATTGGAACAGATCAAAACCCGAAGAAGTATCCGTAAATATAAAGAGGATATGGTTCCACAGGAAATCCTTGACCGGATTATCGAAGCGGGGCTTTACGCTGCCAGCGGTATGGGACAACAGGATACCATCATTATTCAGGTTACCCAAAAAGAACTCAGGGATAAAATCGCAAAAATGAATGGGGAGATCGGCGGATGGAAAGAAGGATTTGACCCCTTTTACGGTGCCCCGGCTCTGCTGATCGTACTGGGAAAGAAAACGTGCGGCAACCGTGTGTATGATGGCAGTCTCGTTATGGGAAATCTTATGCTTGCAGCACATGAACTGGGTATCGGAAGCTGCTGGATTCACAGGGCGAAGGAAGAATTTGAAACCCAATGGGGAAGAGAATTCCTGAGATCGCTGGGAATCGAAGAGGAGTATGAGGGGATTGGCCATTGCATACTGGGATATGCAGAGGGCGATGTCCCCCGGGCGGCAGATAGAAAGGAACACCGGGTATTTTATGTCAGAGATTAAGGAAAGCTTCGCCGATTTTGAGTGAACGGAAAAGTATATGGAAAAGGGTTTTGCCGGAAAGTGGAAAGATACTGGCAAAACCCTTTTTGGTTAGAACTATATTGCTGTTATTTTTTTAAAATTTATGAGAAAATATTGACAGCTAACAAATGTTAGCGTAAACTAATTAAAGAAAAAATGTTGCTGGTCACAGTGAAGACAGTGACAGAAATCATACACTGCAAGGAGAGGAAAAATGACGCTCAAAGATTTGCAAATAGGAAAAACTGCAACGATTCTCTCAGTAGGCGGCGAAGGTGCCCTCAGGCAGCATCTTTTGGATATGGGGCTGATTCAGGGAACGGAAGTTACCGTTGTAAAATACGCGCCCATGGGCGATCCCATTGAACTTAGGCTTCACGGCTACGAACTGACGATTCGCCTCGCGGATGCGGAGAAGATTGAGATTACAGATACCTGCCAGCCCAAACAAAAGGAGAAAAAAAGAGAGCAGACTGCATCGGTGTTTCACCCGGGCTACGGAGAGGGCGGAAAGTACCATGACAAAAAGAATGAAAATCCACTGCCGGAAAATGAACTGCTGACCTTTGCTCTGGTTGGCAACCAGAACTGCGGAAAGACAACGCTGTTCAACCAGCTTACAGGGGCTAATCAGCATGTAGGAAACTTCCCGGGGGTTACGGTGGACAGAAAGGACGGCGTGATCAAAGGATACCCCAGAACGCAGATTACAGACCTGCCGGGCATTTATTCCATGTCCCCTTACAGCAATGAGGAAATCGTTACACGGGAATTTCTGCTGGAAGAGAGACCGAAAGGAATTATCAATATTTTAGATGCTACAAATATTGAACGGAACCTGTATTTGACGATGCAGTTGATGGAGCTGAATATGCCGATGGTAGTGGCGCTGAATATGATGGACGAAATGCGGGCTAACGGAGGCTCGGTTCGGGTAAATGAGCTGGAAGCATTTTTAGGAGTTCCTGTAGTTCCGATTTCCGCGGCTAAGGGAGAGGGAATTGATGAACTGGTAAACCATGCCATTCATGTTGCAAAATATCAGGAGCATCCCAAAAAAGTTGATTTTTGCTGTGCTGAGGAGAATGAGGGAGCAGTGCACCGCAGTCTCCATGCAATCATGCATCTGATCGAAGATCATGCCAGAGAGGTAAATATTCCGGTTCGTTTTACCGCCAGCAAGCTTGCGGAAAATGACCGGCTTGTTTTGGAAAAGCTGAATCTTACGCAGAATGAAAAAGAGATGCTGGAGCATATCAATGTCCAGATGGAAGAAGAAAGCGGTATGGACCGGGCGGCGGCCATGGCGAAGATGCGTTTTGACTACATACAGAAGGCCTGTGACGCTACGGTTATTAAGCCGCAGGAAAGCAGGGAGCATATACGGAGCAGAAAGATGGATAAAATCCTTACCGGAAAATATACCGGTATTCCAATGTTCATCGGTATCATGGGAGTAGTATTCTGGCTTACCTTCAATGTAATCGGAGCTTTCTTACAGGGACTTTTGGAAAAAGGTGTGGAAGGGCTTACCGGCCTTGTGGACCAGATGATGGCGTCCATGCAGGTAAATGAAGTGCTGCATTCGCTGGTTGTTGACGGGATTTTTAGCGGTGTGGGAAGCGTACTGAGTTTCCTTCCGATCATCATCATTCTGTTTTTCTTCCTTTCCCTGTTGGAGGACAGCGGATATATGGCGCGGGTTGCCTTCATCATGGATAAACTTCTTCGAAAAATCGGACTTTCCGGACGAAGCATCGTACCCATGCTGATCGGGTTTGGATGTACCGTGCCGGGAGTGATGGCGTGCCGTACCCTGTCCTCGGAACGGGACAGAAAAATGACAATTCTGCTGACTCCGTTTATGAGCTGTACCGCAAAGCTTCCGATCTATGCATTCTTTACGGCGGCGTTTTTCCCGAAGCAGGGAGCGCTTGTTATGATTGGGTTGTATTTCGGAGGAATTGTTATGGGAATCCTTGCGGCGCTGGTATTGAACGGAACCATGTTCCGGGGAGAACCGGTACCCTTTGTGATGGAGCTTCCCAATTACCGGATGCCGGGAGCTAAAAATGTAGGGCAGCTTCTGTGGGAGAAGGCGAAAGACTTCCTGCAGAGAGCATTTACTGTTATTTTTGTGGCCACCATCGTAATCTGGTTTTTACAGAGCTTTGATATGCAGATGAATATCGTAACGGATTCACAGGAAAGTATTCTGGCGGTTCTGGCAGGAGGAATTGCTCCGGTATTTAAGCCGCTGGGATTTGGAAACTGGCAGATTTCCACAGCGCTGATTACTGGATTCATGGCAAAAGAAAGTGTGGTATCTACGCTGTCCGTACTGTTTGGAAGTACAGAAGCGCTGGTTTCCACCCTTGCCCCGGCAGGCGTGGCAGCCCTTCTGGTATTCTGTCTTTTGTATACGCCCTGTGTGGCGGCAGTCGCATCCATCAAGCGGGAGCTGGGTGGAAAATGGGCGGTGGCTGTTGTGATCGGACAGTGCGTGGTTGCATGGCTGGCAGCGTTTGTGGTTCATATGATTGCTTTGGCAATTTAGCAGAGAAGGAGTAGGAGGCGGACAGAGATGGGAACAGTGATAATCCTTATGATTTTAGGAGTGAGTGTTTCTCTTGCCATAAGAAAAATATGGAGTGATAAGAAAAACGGAAAATCCCTTCAGTGCGGCGGTGACTGCGGAAAATGCAGAGGCGGCTGTCACTGATGGGAAAAGCGGCCGTCTGTCTGCGGCTGTAGTAAAAAGCTGTCACAAGGAATCCCGGTTCTTTCGGAACTGTGGGTATTCCGGTGTGACAGCTTTTTTACATAGGCTTCATGGTAGCCAAAATATGCTCTTTGATTTTGGTAAAGCTTTGGGAACTGATATCGTGCTCAATCCTGCAGGCATCGTCCAAAGCGGTTTCCCGGTCTACTCCGAGATAAATCAGCCATGAGGAAAGAAGCTGGTGACGCTCATAGATCATTTCCGCAATTTTCAGTCCGGTGTCCGTCAGGTAAATGTAACCTTCTTTTGTAACGGTAATATGCTCTGCTTC
This sequence comes from Clostridiales bacterium, assembly GCA_018374355.1. Classification (GTDB taxonomy): domain Bacteria; phylum Bacillota; class Clostridia; order Lachnospirales; family Lachnospiraceae; genus Oliverpabstia. The sequence goes on along the minus strand of JAHAFI010000032.1, from coordinate 20,697 downwards.
ACGCAGGTGTTTCATGGCAACACTGACACTGGATTTTTTGTAACCCAGCTCTTCAGCAATATCTACGCCCCGGACAACCGGTTTTTTCTTACTCAATATCAGAATTGTTTCCAAATAATCTTCTGCAGATTCGTTTTTTTTCATTAGGACCCTCCGGGAAATGTGCAGGGGATTTCCGGTGAAATAGAGAAACCACTGACGCACACGTATATAATCTGTAATCAGTATACCATACATTGACTTAGACAACAAGGATATCTGAGAAGTTACTGTCTGTGCATTGCAAAGGGTGCTGCATTTTTTTCGTTGAAGCAAACAAAAATCCGTGTTACTATTGAAACATCACAAAAATTGATCAAAGAGATATGAAGAAAATTCCAAAAGACGGAAGCAGAAAAAATATGGTTCAGGAAGTTGGAAGATACAGGGAGAAGACACAATGGCAAAATTGAGAAAAATGTTGGGAAAGGCAGATGATCCGCAGATTTTGGAAATGATGGGCGTGATAGAAACCCAGAGCAAACAGACGCTTGCGGCATGGGCGGCAGACTATGTGGAAAAAAATTATCTGGATATTTACGAAAATGCATATCCCGGGGATGGACGGTTTCGTGAAATCATTTCTGCTGTGAAGGACTGCATCAATGGAGTAATCAAAGCGAAAGACCTCAAACCGTTTCTGCGGGAGGCAAACGGGATTGCCAGACAGGCGGATGCAGATCCGGCGGCACAGGCTGCGGCGCGGGCTTTGGCTACGGCGTGTTCGGTGGTTCAGACGCCTACCGGGGCATTGGGATTTGCATTTTACGGGGCGGCAGCGTCAGCCTACCAAAAGGCGGGACCAGAGGAGAGTACGGAGGTATACGATGCACTGGGAAGCGCGGAGCTGGACCGGATTCTGGCTTCTCTTAGGCTGGCAGCAGTTTCGGATGAACCAAACCCGGTGAAAGTAAAGTGGCATTGCTGAGAGAGTGGTAACTATTCGGGACCCTGTCCTTCATAGTTACTTTAATTGATACAATTTAAGGAGGAACATCAAATATGAACATGAAAGAGAGAATGCTGGCGGGACTGCCGTACAAAGCATGGCTGGACGGTCTGCAGGAGGAGAGAGACGAAAACAAAAAGCGGATTTACCGCTACAACCATCTGGAACCGGGGTAACGAAAGATATCCCGGATAACATGATCGCTGCGGGAAATCCCTGCCGTATAATTCGTGAAATCACGGAGGAGGACCGGAAATACTATTTCAAGGACCGGGAATTTGATGTAGAGGATTATAAGAGCGAAATCGAATAAAAATAAAAAAATCCGTCTATACTGGAATAGGGGGCAAAATACTTTTTGCTCCCGGCAGTTAAATTTTCAGTATGGAGGGATTTTTTATGTGGGGAATCTGGATCGCGGTTTTATCCGGGGCGCTGATGAGCATTCAGGGGGTATTCAACACGGAAGTGACGAAGCAGACCAGTTTGTGGGTATCTACCGGGTGGGTACAGTTTTCGGCGCTTCTGGTATGCATCGGGGCATGGCTGTTTACCGGACAGGAGAGTATCGGTGCGCTCTGGCAGGTGGAACACAAATATACGCTGCTGGGCGGGGTGATCGGCGCGTTTATCACCGTTACGGTTATCAAAAGTATGGGAAATCTGGGTCCGGCGCAGGCTACGATGCTGATTGTCATCGCCCAGCTTGTGGTGTCGTATCTGGTGGAGGTTTTCGGACTGTTTGGAGTGGAACGTCAGCCTTTTGAGTGGCGGAAGGTATTCGGAACGGCAATTGCTATCGGGGGTATCATTCTGTTTAAGTGGAAATAAAGTATTTGTTACAAAAACTTTAAAACCCTACTTGTAATTGGCCTGTAAATTGGGTAAAATAAAATGTGTATGCATTGAGGGAACCTTATCGCGCAAGCTTTAAGGAGAAATGCAGATGAATATTATGTTTAAATACAGCAGGGCGGCTGCGGGCCTGCTTCTGTGTATGGCGCTTTTGGGAGGGTGTGGAGATTCCGCCTCCGTTTTGCAGTCCGACACAGGGAATGAGGAGACGGAGGCTTCCGTGGTTTCAACGGAAGAGCCTTCAGAGCAGGACAGCCATGACGGGAAGGTGTCCTCGGAAGAACCGAAGGATGAGAATGCTATGATTTATGTGGATGTGCAGGGAGCGGTGAACGCGCCCGGAGTATATCAGCTTCCGGAAGGGAGCCGGATTTTCCATGCCCTTGAGCTGGCCGGAGGAATTTCCGGTGACGGGGCGGCAGATTTGGTGAATCAGGCAGGGATTCTGGAGGATGGACAGCAGATTCGCATCTATACGAAAGAGGAAGCAGAAGAAATAAAAAAAGAACAGCCTTTGATATCCGAAAACGGTTCTCCTTCGGGGGAACAGTCTGCAGGGAAGGTCAATATCAACCGGGCGGATAAGACGGAACTGATGACCCTTACGGGAATCGGTGAGACTCGGGCGGAGGCGATTTTGGCTTACCGGGAAGCAAACGGAGGATTTTCCTGTGTGGAGGATCTGATGCAGGTGGAGGGAATCAAAGGAAAAACATATGAAAAGCTGGAAGATCAGATCACAGTGGATTGAGGAGTAAGAAAATGGGAAAAAAGGTGCTGGTTGTAGATGATGAAAAATTAATCGTAAAGGGAATCCGTTTCAGTCTGGAACAGGACGGCATGGAAGTGGATTGCGCTTATGACGGGGAAGAGGCATTGGAGTGCGTTCAGAACAAGGAATATGATATGATTCTTCTGGATCTGATGCTGCCGAAAATGAACGGTCTGGAGGTGTGTCAGCAGGTTCGTGAATTTTCCGATGTGCCGATCATCATGCTGACAGCTAAGGGGGAGGATATGGATAAGATTCTGGGGCTGGAATACGGCGCCGATGACTATATCACAAAACCATTTAATATTCTGGAGGTAAAGGCAAGGATTAAGGCCATTATGCGCAGAACGAAAAAACCTGCGGCACAGGAAGAGAAGGCCCGGGTGATGGAAGCCGGAGATCTGAAGCTGGACTGCGAGAGCCGCAGAGTTTTCATCAATGAGAGAGAGATTAATCTGACAGCCAAAGAGTTTGACGTACTGGAGCTTTTGGTGTTTAACCCGAATAAGGTGTACAGCAGAGAAAACCTGCTGAATATCGTATGGGGATATGAATATCCGGGGGATGTACGGACCGTGGACGTACATATCCGCCGTCTGCGTGAAAAAATCGAGACAAACCCCAGCGAACCGAAATATGTACATACCAAATGGGGCGTGGGCTATTATTTTCAGGCATAATCAGGTGAGAAAAAGGAGGGCGTCATAGGGCGTCCTCTTATTGCATACTGTCCAAGCCTCGTTTCAGGGGAACAATGAGAGGGTAAATAGATAAGATGAAGACAAGATTTAAATTTATCAAGAGTCTCCGTTTTCGGATCATGATCATTCTGGTGATTATCGGAATCGTACCCAGTGTGATTGTGGAAAAAGGCATCGTAAACAGCTATGAGGACCGGGCTGTGTCCCTCAGAAGCTTTGGGGTAAAAAACCAGTGCGATATCCTGACCAACCAGTTGATTACGGAGCAGTATTTACAGGATACCAGCTCGGAGGCCATAAACAGCGAGCTGAAAATGCTTTCCAACGTATATAACGGAAGAATACTGATCGTGAATCAGGAATTTCGGGTGATCAAAGATACCTACGATATTGACAGGGGAAAATTTATGATTTCCCAAGAGGTGATGCGCTGCTTCAGCGATGGGAAGGAATTCAGCAGCTATGACCGGAAAAACCGCTACATAGAGATGATTATGCCCATTTACACGGATTTAGAAAAGGCAAATCAGGTGGAAGGGGTTATGCTCATCAGCGTTTCAACGGAAGAGATTGCGGCCAGTATCGAGATTTTGGAACAGAAGGGCTTGAATATCCTGCTCATTATCATGATTCTGGTATTGGGCTTCGGCTATGTGCTGGCGGGGATTCTGATGAAGCCTTTTGCGAAGGTTACAAAAGCCATCGAGGATATCACGGATGGATTTCAGGATGATAAGATTTCCGTACCGGATTACACGGAAACAGAGCTCATCACCGATGCCTTCAACAAAATGCTGGGCAGGGTGAAATCTCTGGATAATTCCCGTCAGGAATTTGTATCCAATGTGTCCCATGAGCTGAAAACTCCGCTGACTTCCATGAAGGTTCTGGCGGATTCTCTGGTGGGGCAGGAGAATGTTCCGGTGGAACTGTATCAGGAATTTATGCAGGATATTGCAGATGAGATCGACCGGGAAAGCAAAATCATCACCGATCTTCTGACGCTGGTGAAGCTGGATAAAAAGGCGGCCAATCTGAATATTGAGCTGGTAAATATCAACGAACTGATGGAGCTGATCTTAAAACGGCTGAAGCCTATCGCCGGCAGGAAGGATATTGAACTTACGCTGGAAAGCTTCCGTCCGGTAAATGCGGAGATTGATGAGACCAAGCTGACGCTGGCCATCAGCAATCTGATTGAAAATGCCATCAAATACAATGTGGACGGCGGCTGGGTGCGGGTATCTTTAAATGCGGACCATAAATATTTTTATGTGACGGTGGCGGATTCGGGAAAGGGTATTCCGGAAGACTCCATTGACCATATTTTTGAGAGGTTCTACAGGGTAGACAAATCCCATTCCAATGAGATTGACGGTACGGGACTGGGACTGGCGATTACCAGAAGCGCCATTATGATGCACCACGGAGCAATCCGTGTGAAGAGTAAAGAACAGGAAGGAACCACATTTTCTGTGCGGATTCCCCTGAATTACATCATGTGAAAACGAGGTGTGAGATGAAAAAATGGAATATCTGCTGGCTTTTGCTCATTTGCCTGTTTTTAAACGGATGTGGGGAAAAGACAGAGGAAGAACAGGCATATCAACTGTATTATGTGAATTACGATAACAAAACAATAGAATCCAAACCATTTGAACCGGAATCGGAGGATGGGGCTTCCATGGTGAAGGAAGTGATGCAGGCGCTTTCAGAGAGCAGTGAGGAAGGCGGAAGGCTTCTGCCGGAGGAGGCGGTGATTCAAAGCTACGAGGTGACAGGAGACATTCTGGCGTTGGATTTTGCTCCAGCCTATAAAAACATGGAGGGTGTGAACGAAATTCTGTGCAGGGCGGCGATCGTAAAAAACTTTGTGCAGATTTCAGGGATCGGCTATGTGGAATTTACCGTGGGTGGCGAACCTCTCGGGGACTCTAAGGGAAACGCCATAGGAATGATGAGCGGCGACAGTTTTCTGGAATATTCGGGAAAGGACATCACGGCTTATCAGTACACGGAAATGGAACTTTATTTTGCCAATGAAGCGGGAGATAAGCTGGTGAAGGAAAAGCGTTCGGTGTATCACACCAGCAATTCCCCCATTGAGAAGGTTGTGGTGGAACAGTTGATTCGGGGACCGAAGGAGGAAAAACATCAGGCAACCCTGTCGCCCAATATCAGGATCATCGGGGTATCGGTTTCGGACCGGATCGCTTATGTGAATCTGAATCAGCGGTTTGTGACGGAAGCGCTTCCCATTCAGGAAGAACTGCCGATTTATTCTATTGTAAACTCGCTGATTGCAGCAAAGAATGTATCGAAAGTGCAGATTTCGGTTAATGGAGAGACGAAAACCACCTTCGGGGAAAGTATGCAGCTTGACCAGTTGTATGAAGCCAACCCGGACATCGTTGAGGAAGGGGAAGGTGAATGAGAAAACGGCCGTTGTGTCTGATGGCGGTACTCCTTGCAGCCGGGATTTTGCTGGCGCGTCTTGTGGGGATTTCATGGATTTGGAGATCTCCGCAAGGCAGCTTCTTAGAGGAAGCGGCGGAAAAAACGTGCTCTGCATATGCCCGGGGAACGGTCTACCGGCAGGAAGAAAAGAAATTTACAAATCAAACTTATACATATCTGTATCTGAAACATGCCAGCCTTTTGCTGGATTCTGAAAAATATCCCATACGAAATTTAAAATGTATTATAGAAAAAGAAATGCCTTCCATGATGGGGCAGGCGCTGGGGCTTAACGGAACGCTGACACTGCCCCAAATGCCGAAAAATCCGGGAGAATTTAATAAAAGAGAGTATGAACATTCGGGAAAAATTGATTTTTATCTGGAAAAAGCCCGAGTGGAAGAGGTGGGAAACAGTTCGGAAATTTTGATTGTATTTTTTGCCCGGATGAGGGAAAGCTGCGTGGAAATACTGGAAAAAATATTTCCGCCCAGAGAAGCAGGAATTATGGAGGCCATGCTGCTGGGGGAAAAGGGCGGGCTTGAAAGTGAAATAAAGGGATTTTATCAGGCTGCGGGAATCAGCCATACCATTGCCATATCCGGTCTGCATATCAGCCTTCTGGGAATGGCTGTCTGGAATTTTCTGAAACGTCTGGGAATGCCTGTGGGGGTGTCCGCAGGTTTGGCGTTCGGTCTGCTGACAGGCTATGGGATGCTGATCGGAAATCCCACCACAGCCTTTCGGGCTCTTGTGATGTTTGGGATTATGATGGGAGCAAAGGTTCTGGGCAGGGCCTATGATATGCTGTCTGCTCTGGCGGCAGCAGGAATTCTGCTGCTTTTGGATAATCCGGATCTGATGGGAAACTGCGGGTTTCAGTTATCCTTTCTGGCTGTTATGGGGATTGGATTTAGTCAAAAGGTGCTGAAAAAAACGGAGGGAAAAGAAGAAGGGAAAATCAGAAGATTCGGCAGGAGTTTGGGGAGGAATCTTGCTTCGGGAACGCTTCTGTGGTTTTTCACCCTTCCGGTGGTGCTGCTTTCCTTTTATCAGGTATCCTTTGTGGGAATTTTATGTAATCTTTTGGTGATTCCTTTGATGCCGCTGGTGTTGGGCTCCGGGGTTTTTGCGCTGGTGTTGGGAACTGTGGATATCCGTTTGGGAAGCGTTGCGGGAATTCCGGCTTATGGAATTCTTCATTTGTATGAAGGGATGGGAGCGGCTGCGGAACAACTGCCCTTTGGGGTATGGACACCGGGTAAGCCGTCGCTGGGAGCTGTTTTTCTGTATTACGGAACTATGGCGGTGGTCTGGGGGATGTGGAAAAAGAGAAAGGATGAAAAGAAAAATGCAGCAGGTCGGGGAAAGGAAGGAAAATGTTGGCGATTTCCGGCCGCTGGTATTTTGGGAGGGACGGCAGTGATTTTGCTGACAATTCTTGCAGAACCATGGAAAAACGGAAAACAGATTGGGTTTCTGGATGTAGGACAGGGAGACGGAATCGTAGTGCAGGCAGAACGGGCGGCTGTTTTGATTGATGGAGGAAGCAGCAGCCAGACGAAAGCAGGTACGTATGTGATTCTGCCCTATTTGAAGCATCAGGGAATTGCCAGATTATCAGCCGTCTTTCTCACCCATACGGATCAGGATCATACGAATGGAGTGCAGGAGGTTTTGGAGGAGGCGAAAAAGGGGTGGCTTTCGGTGGAGAATCTGTTTATGCCGGAATGGATGAGGTTCACGGAGGAAGGGAAGCATTTAGCGGAGACAGCCCGGGCCTCCGGTACGAAATGCAGAACACTGAAGGCGGGGGATCAGGTTCAGGTCGGAGAGATAAATCTGCATATCCTCCACCCGGACGGCAGTGATTTTTCCAAAAAGCCAAATGAAGGATCGCTGGTTTTTATGATGGAGCTGGGAGGAATGAAGGGATTATTTACCGGGGATCTTCCGGTGGAAGAGGAGGAAAAATTACTGGAAGAGACAGGAGATTGCGATCTTTTAAAGGTGGGGCATCACGGCTCCAACGGCTCTTCTTCGGAAAATTTTCTAAAGAGGGCACGACCGGAAATTTCGGTGATTTCCTGCGGGGAAAATAATCGGTATGGTCATCCGGGAGAGGAGGCTTTAAAACGGCTGATACAGGCCGGAAGCAGGATTTTCCGTACCGACCGGCAGGGGGCGGTTATCGCAGAAGAGAAAGGAGGGCGATGGAAGGTGCGGGGGACTGTTCACTGACAATATTCTGTGAGGTGTTTGTTGAGCAAAGGTCACAGAAAAAATTCCCTTGCCCAATCGGGGGCGGAACGGTATACTGGTGAGTAAGTAAATGGCTGCAGTTATTTGGCAGTTATGAACAGGTACCGATTGGGACCAATCACAGAGACAGGCAGGAGCGAACATGAAGAGCATTCTGGAAGATATCAAAAATCAGGATTTTAAGCAGGTATATCTTTTCTACGGGGAAGAGGGATATCTGAAAAAACAGTATAGGGATAAATTGCTGCAGGCATGGAATCCGGACGGGGATACGATGAATATGGCCCGGTTTGAGGGCAAGGGAATCGATGTGAAGGAAGTGATTTCTCTGGGGGAGACCATACCGTTTTTTGCGGAGAGAAGAATTATTGTTCTGGAAAATTCAGGATTTTTCAAGAGCCAGTGTCCGGAGCTGGCAGAATATCTGGGAGCGCTTCCAGAGTATCTCTACCTTTTGTTTGTGGAGGAGGAGATGGACAAGCGCAGCAAGATGTTCAAAACGGTCAAACAGATCGGGCGTGTGGTGGAATTTTCCGTTCAGGACGAGCGTACACTGATGCGCTGGGTACTGGGAATCATGAAGCGGGAAGGACGGCAGATTACTCAGAGGGATATGGAACTGTTCCTGTCAAAGACGGGGACGGATATGAGTAATATAGAGGGAGAGCTGGAAAAACTGCTGTGTTACACCATGGGAAGAGATGTGATCACGGCGAAGGATATTGAGGATGTGTGCACCAACCGGGTGACCAACCGGATTTTTGCCATGGTGCAGGCGGTGGCAGATCAGAATCAGAAGAAGGCGCTGGAGCTTTACTACGATCTTCTGGCGCTGAAGGAGCCTCCTATGCGGATCCTGTTTCTTCTGGCTCGGCAGTTTAACCTCCTCCTTCAGGTGAAAGAGCTGCAGCAGCTTGGATATGGGGGCAGGGAGATTGCCGCAAAGACAGGACTTCAAAGCTTCGTGGTAAAGAATTATACGGGATGTACCGGGAGGTATTCGGTGGAACAGCTTCGTCAGGCCGTGGAGGATTTTGCTCAGGCAGAAGAGGATGTGAAAACCGGACGGCTGGATGATGTGATGAGTGTGGAACTTCTGATCGTAAAATATGCAAGAAAGCAGTAAAAAGCAGCAGTCCCGGATTTCAAGGACTGCTGCACAAAAAAAGGACAATCAACGACGGAATGATTGTCCTTTTAAAATTCAATTGTTTAACCAGCCGAAATTAAGCAATTGTGTTAACAGCTTTTGTGATGCGGGAAACTTTTCTAGCCGCATTGTTTTTGTGGTATACACCTTTGGAAGCTGCTGCTTCGATAGCTTTTACTGCTGCCGGCAGAGCTGCCTGAGCTGCTGCTAAATCTTTGTTAGCAACTGCTGCATCCACTTTTTTCATAGCAGTTTTAACTGCAGAGCGGATGGATTTATTTCTTTCAGCTTTTGTTCTGTTTACCAGAATTCTCTTTTTTGCGGATTTAATATTTGCCATTTTATTGTCCTCCAATAATTTTCATACATAATTTTCAGAATGGCTAGTCCAGACACGGACAGACTAACCTAAACACACTTATATAGTGTAGGCTATCCACAAGGTTTTGTCAACAGGTTTTTTCGCTTATTTTCCGCTTATTTTAAAGAAAATCAGGAATATCCTAAGCGGCAGCGGGAAATCCTATAGACAAAGGACAAACCGGAAAGGTGCAGAAGGATGAACAACGGGAAAGGAGATTTGCGATGCTTGGATCATATCGGGTACGGACAGATCTTGCGGTGGAGAGCAAGGAGAAATTTGAGAAGGACAATGTGGAGATTAAGGGGGTTGCGATTCATGAGAAGTATGAAGAGGACCTTGACCTTCGTACTACCGTGGTGAGAATTAAGACCGATCACGGAGCGAAAGTAATGGAAAAACCAAAGGGAACGTATATTACCATGGAAGCTCCCAATCTGGTGGTTCCGGATGAAGACTATCACCGGGAAATTTCTCAGGCCCTTGCCCATCATCTGCGGGAGCTTCTTCATTTGGAGGAGGAAAAATCCGTTCTGGTGGTAGGACTGGGAAACCGGGAAATCACGCCGGATGCGCTGGGGCCCAGAGTAGTCCAGAATCTCAGGATTACCCGCCATATTGTAAAGGAATACGGAAAAGCGGGAATGGGTGAGGAAAAAGTGCATATGGTGAGCAGTCTGGTTCCCGGTGTGATGGCCCAGACCGGAATGGAGACGATGGAGATCATCCGGGGAGTTGTGGAGGAAATCCGGCCGGACGTAGTAATCGCCATCGATGCTCTGGCAGCCAGAAGTATGAAGCGTCTGAATTGTACGATCCAGATTACGGATACGGGGATCAATCCCGGATCAGGGGTACTGAATTTCAGAAACGGGTTGAACGAAGAGTCTCTGGGTGTTCCGGTGATCGGAATCGGCGTTCCCACAGTGGTAGATGCGGCGACAATCGTCCATGATGCCATTGCTCACTTGCTGGAGAGTCTGGAGGAGGCGGAGATGGAAGAATTCTTAGGTGAACTGATCACTCCGAAGCTCCACAGCATGTTTGTAACTCCAAAGGATGTGGATGAGACGGTGAAAATGCTCAGTTTTACGATTTCAGAGGGCATGAATATAGCTTTTCAGATTGTGTAGAGATGAAAAAGAAGCCGGAGACAGGGAAAATGCTGTTTCCGGCTTTTGTGTTGAAGACGGTGAATTTTGCAGATGCGGATTCTCTTTTTCGGGATGACCGGGAGGGGGAAAGGGGCAGGGGAATAATGGAAGGGGAAAATTCATATATTGAGGGTAGGGATTAAGGGAAGTAATGAGGCAGAAGTGAGGATTCATAACGGGACAGCCTGTGGAGGAGTGAAGGTGTGACAAAAACAGAAAAAATTGTACGGATAGGATTATGGTGTGCGGTGGTCTGTCTGGGAGGATATTTAGCCGGACGCTTGTTTTTATGGGTCAGGGAAAGCCCCTCAAAAGGATGCAGGGAGGTACTGGAAACGGCTTATGGAAAAGTGGGTGAGGAAGCGCTTTTTTGTTTTTTACCGGGAATATTTTATGAAGAGGGGGAAACGGAGATCCTTTTTGAAGGGGTGTGGGAAAAAATCCGGGGAGGGATTCCTCTGGTTACATATTTGCAGGCTCAGGAGCCTGCGGAAACCGTAGTGGAGGATGAAAGTACCTGCCATGAAATTATTGAGATAAACGGAAAAACAATTACAGACAGGCTGCTGGCGGAAAATCAGGAGTCGGCAGTGGAGAAGGAGAATCAGGCGGCATTGGAAGAGACGGGGGATGGGGAGGCACAGACAGCGAAAACAGAGAGTGGAGAAGAGCAGGCGGGAGGAGAGAAGGCAGGAGGAGAGCAGGCAGGGGAGAAAGAGACAGGGGAAGGGCAGTCAGGAGAAGTACAGGCGGGAGAGAACCTGACAGGAGAAGCAGAGACAGAAGGAACACAAACCGGAGAAATGGAGACGGCGGGAACCCAGATGCCGGAAGAAGAGGGAGCGCAGGCGTCAGGGACAGAGGCTGCCGGACAGATTTCCCAGCCGCTTCCCGCATGGACCACAGCGGTGGAGACAGCGCCGGTGAAAGAATTGTCCATGGAGCGGCTCAGTGACTTTGATTATCTGCTGAATAATTTTTTTGTGGTGGACCCCAATACAACGATTGACAGTTCCCAGATGGATGCGGCATCGCTGTTAAGTGATGATTTGAAATTGCAGGGGGAAAACACAGGCCCCCAGATTCTCATATATCATACGCACTCTCAGGAAGGATATGTGGATTCGGTGCCGGGAGATGAAAACACCAGTGTGATCGGAGTGGGAAATTATCTGGAATCAATTCTCACGGATGTTTTCGGATATCAGGTGATCCATATCAAAGATGCGTTTGATATGATGGAAGGACAGTTGGACAGGAGTAAAGCGTACAATTATGCCCTTCCGGTGGTGGAACAGGTATTGGCGGAAAACCCGTCCATTGAAGTGGTAATCGACCTGCACCGGGACGGTGTACCGGAGAACAGACATCTGGTGACGGAAATCAATGGGAAGCCTACGGCGCAGGTGATGTACTTTAACGGGCTCAGCAGAACCGTGAATAACGGAAATCTGGATTCCCTGCCGAATCCTTATATTTCCGATAATCTGGCATTGTCTTTCCAGCTTTCGTATCAGGCGGCGAAGTATTATCCCCAGTTTACCAGATGCATTTATCTGAAGGGGTACCGCTATAATCTCCATGTTCGGCCGAAATCCATTCTGCTGGAGGTGGGAGCACAGACGAATACGGTGGAGGAGGCCATGAATGCTATGGAGCCCTTTAGTGTTATTCTGAATAAGGTGTTAAAAGGGGAATGACAAAATCACAGAACCTGTGCTATAATAGGTGCATTGTCAAAATGGAAATACTGACGTTAAACATAAAAGGAGGATACAAAGGTGACAGCAGTCGATCAAAGTAAGATTCGTAATTTCTGTATTATCGCACATATCGATCATGGCAAATCAACATTGGCTGACCGTATTATCGAGAAGACCGGACTTTTGACCGAGCGTGAGATGCAGTCTCAGGTGCTGGATAACATGGAACTGGAGCGTGAGCGTGGAATCACGATTAAGGCTCAGACTGTGCGTATTGTCTATAAAGCAAAAGATGGAGAGGAGTATATTTTCAATCTGATCGATACTCCCGGACATGTGGATTTTAACTATGAGGTGTCCAGAAGTCTGGCTGCCTGTGACGGAGCGATACTGGTAGTGGATGCGGCACAGGGGATTGAAGCCCAGACGCTGGCCAACGTATATCTGGCGCTGGATCATGATCTGGATGTGATGCCGGTAATCAATAAAATTGACCTGCCAAGTGCAGACCCGGAACGGGTAATCAATGAGATTGAGGATGTAATCGGAATCGAAGCACAGGATGCGCCTCAGATTTCCGCAAAAATCGGATTGAATATCGAAGAAGTTCTGGAGCAGATCGTAGAAAAGGTTCCTGCTCCCCACGGTGACCCGGATGCGCCCCTTCAGGCATTGATTTTCGACTCCATCTATGATTCTTATAAGGGAGTTATCGTATTCTGCCGGATCAAGGAAGGCCGGATGGGAAAAGGCGATACGGTGCGGATGATGGATACCGGAGCTACCGCGGATATTGTGGAAGTGGGATACTTCGGGGCCGGACAGTTTATTCCCTGTGAGGAACTGAGCGCCGGCATGGTAGGTTATTTTACGGCAAGTATTAAAAATGTAAAGGATACCCGGGTAGGAGATACGGTGACAAACCAGAAACGTCCGTGTGCCAAACCGCTGCCGGGATACAAAAAAGTAAATCCCATGGTTTACTGCGGTATGTATCCGGCAGATGGGGCAAAATACGGCGATTTGAGGGATGCGTTGGAAAAACTGCAGTTAAATGATGCATCTCTGTTCTATGAGCCTGAGACTTCTATTGCGCTGGGATTTGGATTTAGGTGCGGATTTTTGGGACTTCTTCATCTGGAAATCATTCAGGAGCGTCTGGAGAGGGAATATAATCTGGATCTGGTAACTACGGCGCCCGGTGTTATTTATAAGGTGCATAAGACCAATGGTGAGGTGATTGACCTGACTAATCCGTCCAATCTGCCGGATCCTACGCTGATCGAGTACATGGAAGAGCCTATGGTGAAGGCTGAAATCATGGTTACCACGGAATTTATCGGGCCGATCATGGATCTTTGTCAGGAACGGCGAGGCCAGTATCAGGGCATGGAGTATATGGAAACCACCAGAGCTCTGCTGACGTACCATATGCCGCTGAACGAGATCATCTACGATTTCTTTGATGCGCTGAAATCAAGATCAAAAGGATATGCTTCCTTTGACTATGAGATGCTGGGATATGAGCGGAGCGAACTGGTGAAGCTGGACATTCTGGTAAATAAGGAAGAGGTGGATGCTCTTTCGTTTATTGTATTTGAAGGTTCTGCTTATGACAGAGGAAGAAAGATGTGTGAAAAACTGAAGGAAGAGATTCCGAGACAGTTGTTCGAGATTCCCATTCAGGCAGCAGTGGGTGGAAAGATCATTGCCCGTGAGACGGTAAGAGCCATGCGCAAGGACGTACTTGCTAAATGTTATGGCGGTGATATTTCCCGTAAGAAGAAACTTCTGGAGAAACAGAAGGAAGGTAAGAAGCGGATGAGACAGGTTGGTAATGTGGAGATTCCGCAGAAGGCGTTTATGAGTGTGTTGAAGTTGGATGAGGATTAGAGGGGTGGTGGTGGCGGCCGCAGCGGAGGGATTGATTCCCGGCGGCGGCCAGCTCCGCGCTTTAAGCAGGTCTATGTAAATAAAGTCAGCCACAACGATGGCACCGCGGCAGTTCGGCGGGAAATCTGATGATTTCCCACCTCAGTGCCGCTGAAAAATGGGTTCGGTAACCCATTTTTCTCCATCGCTGTGGCTGACTTTTTTTACAAGTCCTGCTAAAAGCACTCCGCCATGCCCGCCGCCGGGAATCAATCCCTCCTCTGCTGGGGACGCTGTGGCGTGGAGGAGAAGGGAGATTTGTACTTTTTGGAAAGGGCATAGAAAGTATTTTTTTTGACTGCTTCACCTGATTGGGTTATAGAAGCATGTTTTTGCTGGCTAGTGATTTCATGGATTTGACGGATAACATACACACCAGAATTGTCAGGAGGTCGGCGGCGGGTTGGGAAAAATAAATGCCGTTTACTCCGAAAAATTTTGGAAGTGTTAAGATAAACGGAATATAGAATAAACCCTGCCGGATTACGGAAAGGAATAGTCCGTATTTGGAAGCTCCGATTGTCTGATAAGTTATTGTCATCATATAGCATAAGCCGAAAGCAGGATATAATGCTACCTGAGAGATAAGCAGCCATCTGCCGTAGTCTACAATCATCGGATTGTTATTGAACAGTGAAATCAGAGGTTTTGCTAACAGGATATAGACTGCAGCTACTAGGATTGTCAGCACCAGAGAGCCCTTTAAGGCAAAGCGGACGGACTGGTGGAAGCGTTCCTCTTTTTTTGCTCCAAAAGCGTAGGAGGCAACTGGCTGATATCCTTGCATGAATCCCATAATTACATAACAGCCGATTAGGATCAGACGTTGAACCACACCGTAAGCTGCGATAATTTCATCGGAATTCGGTAAACCGGTGGCGGCAATATTTGTTAGGGAAGCTGCTACCGACAGACAGATTTGAATGACTGCCGTAGGAATACCGATGAGGGTAACTGTTTTGATAAGCTCCCAATCGGGCTGGAAGGCTTTTAATCTGATTTTGATGATAGAGCGTCCGCTTGCGTAAAACCACATCAGAATGAAAAATGTGACAAACTGGGAGACTGTGGTTGCCAGTGAGGCTCCCTCTACGCCCATATTGAATCCCCACTCAAACATAAAAATGGGATCTAACACTACATTGAGAAGGGCTCCGGTAATAACGGCAATCGAAGAAATTTTCACTGAGGATTCTGCCCGTGCAGCGCAATTCATGCTTTGAGCCGGTAAGTTAGCCAAAGCTGCTATAAACATCCAAAAAGCGTAGTCTTTTGCTAAGGGCAGGGAAGCTTCCGAGGCTCCAAAAGCACGCATTAGAGGATCCATAAATACGATTCCGCCTACACACAATAGTATGCCAATAATAACAGAAATACCGATAATGGTAGTCACGGTGCGGCTGGCGCCTTCATGGTCGCTGGCCCCAAGCTGCCGTCCTGCTAAAACAGCGGCTCCGGCGGCAAATATATTTTCAATGGACACCATGATGAGCAGCAGAGGTACGGTAACACCGACTGCGGTTAGGGCTATATCAGAGTTTAACATCCCGATATAAGCGGTATCCACCAGATTATATACGGCTTTTGCCAGCAGTGCAAGAGTGGCGGGAACGGCTAATTTTATAATTGCCTTGGAGGGGGCCATACTCCCCAAAATAGAATTTGAACTTTGTGCATCAGACATTTTAATCATTCTCCTTTCTTTCAATAACACCGTAGAGCAAAATATTTAATGCTTTCCGGCACTTTTTCTCATGTACTTCAAAATCATCTGCCTGATAATTTGCATTGATAAAATCCTGAAACTGCCGAAAAGTTTCAATGACTTCCTCTTTTGAAATCTGTGAACGCAGGGAAACCGGTTCTAACAAATGCTCCAAAATCTGTATGTTTAAAGTGTCAAAAGTTTTTTTCCGCATTTGTATCTCGTCCTTGAGAACGGTTGGCGGCGTAATCACAGCTTCGCAATAGATTCTTTGATAAACCGGATATTTGGTAAAAAAATCGGTCCGGACTGAAAAATATTCTTCCAGTTGTTCTTCCACACTGCCCTTCTCCATTTGAAGTTTTTCCTTGACATATGCTGCAAGTAAATCAAAACATTCTTCCACACAGGCTAAAAAAAGTTCATCCTTTGTCCGAAAGTAGTGATAAATGATCCCTTTGGAGACGCCTTGCGCAGAACAAATGGTATTGACGGAACTGGCGCCGTAACCTTGTTCTGAGAATTCAGATAAAGCAGCGTCCATAATACGGCGCTTTGTCTGCTGATTTTTTTCCTCTCGTTTCATGATACCTCCATAAATAAATATTGACCGAGTGGTCTGTTTTTTGCATTATAACAAATATAGACCACTAGGTCAATATTTAAAGGCGATTTTTTCTTGTTGACTTTGGTACGAATTCGTACTATATTATTGTTTGATACGAATTCGTATTATGTAAGGGATGGTGTCAGAAAGAAAACGATTTGTGAAAGAAAAATGGAATGAGAGGAAGAAAGCGATGGGTCAAAACAGGGAGGAAATCAGAAGAATTATGATTGCGGTCAATGTCATAGATGGGATTTATGATATGATTGCAAAAAAAGTCGGTATCAAGGAAAATACGCTTGCCCTTTTATATGCACTGGATGACGGCCAGCCCCATTCTCAAAAAGAGATTTGCGAAGAATGGCTAATACCAAGGACAACATTGAATACGATTGTGAAGGAATGCGTTGAGAAGGAACTCATTTTTCTCCAGTCTGATATGGGAAAAAAAGAAAAAACAGTTTGTCTGACAAAAACAGGGCAGGCGTTGGCCAAAAAAATATTGAAAGAAGTCTATGAAGTTGAAGAACAGGCGATGGAACGGACATTATTTAGCGTTTCAGATGAATTTATTGAGGGGATTGAGCAGTTTGCAAAGCAGCTTCAGGAAGAAACACGGCGTTATATCAATGAATCACGGTGAGCTGTGCTTGCTGCAGGATTTGTCTGTGTTGAAATAGGAGGATTTGATTTGAACTTAAATATTGCAAAAATAACGGAACAGTCAAAAGAAATAGGTATGATCAATGAACTGTACATTTCAGCATTTCCGAATAAAGAAAGGCGGCCGCTTATGCCGTTGCTTCAGGATCATACCGGACATGGTGAGGTGCTTGCTTTTTGGGATGAAAATACTTTTTGCGGTTTTGCCTGCCTGCTGAATTGTGGGGAGATTTCGCATATCATCTACTTTGCAATTGAAGAAGAACTTCGTGGAAAAGGGTATGGAACAGCCGTATTATCTGCAATAGCAGAAAGAAAGGCAGGAAAAAGAATCATAGTTGACATTGAGGCGGAGAATAAACAGGGGGTGGATTACAGCAAACGCCATAAACGGAAAAGATTTTACTTGCATAATGGTTTTTTAGAAACGAATGTGGCCTATGAATGGCGGAATGAGTCTTATGAAATATTGTCGAGAGGCGGTTTTCTTTCTATGGAGGAATTCAAAAATTTCTGGAATCAAATTTATTCGTCATCAGAATGTTTACAGATCTACTAAAATGTTGGAGAAAAGGACTTTACTTCATAAACGAAGCAAAGTCCTTTTTGAATGCATCTGCATCATTTGGTTAAGTGTGATTCTCGTCTTTCTTTTTACCCTTATGGTATTTGACGCATTCCGTCAAGAGATATTCGATCTGCCCGTTAATGGAGCGGAAATCGTCTTCGGCCCACTGGGCCAGATCGTTCCAGAGGGAGGCGGAGAGACGGAGCGGAACCTGCTTTTTTGCTTTTTCTTTTGGTTTTTGATCGGCCATCTGCGGTCCTCCTTTCTGACAGGGAATACAAGGTAAAATTAGTAGAGGGAGCCGCTGTTTACGATAGGCTGCGCGTCCTTGCTGCCGCAAAGGACTACAAGAAGGTTGCTGACCATGGCGGCTTTACGTTCCTCGTCAAGTTCTACAATATCATTTTCGGATAGCTGATGTAAAGCCATTTCTACCATACCGACGGCGCCTTCTACAATTTTCTGGCGGGCATCGATGACTGCTGCGGCCTGCTGGCGCTGAAGCATGGCGGAAGCAATCTCCGGCGCATAGGCCAGATGGGTGATGCGGACATCCAAAATGCTGATTCCGGCTTCCAGAACCTTCTGCTGGAGCTCTTCCTGCATGATGTCGGCGATTTCCCGACTGCTTCCACGGAGAGATTTTTCATCACTTCCCTCAGCAGCATCGTAGGGGTAGCAGCGGGCTGCGTTGCGGGTGATCGCGTCGCACTGGATGGAAAGGTATTCGTAGAAGTTTTCCACGTTCAGAACGGCTTTGGTGGCATTCTCAACCTTCCAGATCACTACGGTTCCGATCTCTATGGGATTTCCTGATTCATCGTTGACTTTTTGTTTGTCATTATTGAGAGTCATGGTCTTTAAGGAAACTTTCTTTTTGGTGGAAACCTGTTTTCCGGAAGTTACATTTCCGGTGGCAATCCCTGTAACCGCAGCGCTGGTCTGGGCTTCAGCAGCTTTTTCTGCTGCGGGATTGATAGCGGTACAAAAAGGGTTTACCCAAAAGTATCCCGGTTCATAGAGTGTTCCGTAGTATTTTCCGAACAGGGTCAGTACCAGAGCCTCGTTTGGACGGATGATTTTCAGGCCGCCCATGAGAATCGGTCCGCCGATCACTGCAAGGATAAAGACGGTGATTGATATTCCCAACAGAAGGGGATTTTCAACGGTGTTGTTGTCCGGACCTCCGGTGGAATTTATGACTCCCAGCACGAAGAAAAGCGTGCCGCCTGCGATGGCGAGAAAAGAAACGAACAGCATGAGCATACCGGACATTGGTTTTAAAAGTTTTTCTTCAGTTATTTTTGTGTTTTCCATATCCTTACCTCCTGAAAAATAAAATGATATTAATTTGATATCATCATCATATCTCTAAAATGAGAGGATGTCAATAGAATTTTTGGGGAAAATATGATATGATACCAGAGTGTGAACGAACGTTGTTGAAGACAAATGATAGTAAGAGGTATCAGTGTGAAGAGAGAATTGGAATTATATCTGCACATCCCATTCTGCGTAAGAAAATGCGAATACTGCGATTTTCTTTCAGGTCCGGCGGACAGGGAACAGCAGAGAAAATATGTAGAAGCTTTGTGCAGGGAAATAGAATCCTGCAGGGATTTTAAAGATTACCGGGTTTCAACCATTTTTATAGGAGGAGGAACCCCGTCCCTGCTTGCAGGAAAATGGATGGAGGAAATTCTGGAAAGTGTAAGAAGGGTCTTTTCGATTGAGGAAAATGCAGAGATTTCCATGGAGGCAAATCCGGGGACGGTGGATCGTGAAAAACTGGAAATATACAGAAAAGCAGGGATCAACCGAATCAGCTTCGGCTGCCAGTCCACCGAAAACAGGGAGCTGAAAATCCTTGGAAGAATCCATACATGGGAAATGTTTCTGGAAAATTTTCAATTGGCAAGGGAGGCGGGATTTTCCAATATCAACGTAGATTTGATGTCCGGACTTCCTGAACAGAGTGTGGAATCATGGGAGAACAGTCTGCGGCAGATTGCGAAGCTGGATCCGGAGCATATTTCCGCGTACAGCCTGATCATTGAGGAAGGGACGCCGTTTGCAGAACGCAAGTTAGATCTGCCCGGTGAGGAAGAAGAGCGCAGGATGTATGAGCGGACCCATGAAATTTTAGAGGAATACGGATACCACCAGTATGAAATCTCCAATTACGCAAAAAACGGGAAGGAATGCAGACATAATCTGGGATATTGGAACCGTACCGAATATTTGGGACTGGGGCTGGGAAGCGCTTCTCTGGTAAAAGAAACCCGGTTTTCCAACACGGAGGATTTCAGAAAATATCTGGAAAACAGCCATGATGGGGCGGTGATCAGGGAAAATGTACAGGTTCTTGATGCACAGAGCCGGATGGAAGAGTTTATATTTCTGGGTCTGCGGCTTACGGACGGGATTTCCTGCCGTGAATTTGAAAATCAGTTTGGAACGCCTATGGATGCCGTTTACGGGGATGTGATCCGCAAATACAGCCAAATGGGCTTTCTGGAAAAACGGGGTGATATGCTTAGGTTCACCCGGGAGGGAATTAGTGTGAGCAATCCGATTCTCGCGGATTTTTTAGGATAAAATAGAAGTTTTTTACTTGACAGGAACGTACGTTCTGGTTATACTGACAGTATCAGATTTCGCAGTGAAGAAGGGCAGCGTCCCGAATCGTCACAAGCGTATGCAAAAGAATAGATAATTTCAAGTCCAGCTAAGAAATGTCAAGAGGTGATGTGAAAAAGTTGAATATTTTTAATTTTCTAAAAAAGGGTAACCTTAATAAACCTAACAAACCCAGTATT
>JAHAFI010000031.1 GCA_018374355.1 Clostridiales bacterium | reverse complement strand
ACTTTTCGCCCGCTGGTTCATCCGTTTCACAAATTCCTCCTCACTTCCCGCGATATGCTCCGCCATTGCCACGGAAGCATCATTGCCGGAGGCCACCACGATACATTTGATCATGGTCTCTACCGTCTGCTTTTCCCCTTCCTCCAGATATACCTGAGAGCCTCCCATGCTCTTTGCATGGGCGCTTGTGACAACCTCCTCCTCCATAGTGAGATTCCCTTTCTCCAGCTCCTCGAAGATTAAAAGCAGCGTCATGATCTTTGTGATGCTGGCCGGGCTTCTCTGCTCCCGGGCATTTTTTTCCGACAGTACAGTCCCGGTGGAAACCTCCAAAAGCATCACGCTGGGAGCTTCCGTCTGTACCATTTCCTCCGGTTTCTGCTGTTCCTGCCCAAAAGCTTTTAAAGGGCAAAGCAGCAGGCAGACCGCCGTTATCAGACTGATTATTCTCTTCTTCATAAACTCACCGAACCCATACCTCTTGTTTCACTATACGATGAGCATTTTTATTTTATTCCACAAAAAAGGAATGTGCCAAAAGCACATCCCCTATGCCGAAACTCATCGTCTCAGTTCTATCTCTGTATTAACAGCATCACCCGTTCCTTCAAAGCCTCCACCCTTTTCGGAAGCCGCTCTTTTTTTGCCAGAAACAGATGCATAGAAAAATCAAACGTGTAAACCAGAATCACAATAGCTGCCAGAATCATCCCGGCCCGGACCGGATAGCTGTCTGATACCATTTCCACAAAGCCCTGCAGAAATGCAAACAGGAACACCGTATAAAATCCCCAAGCAACCGTACTTTCCAGACAGATGATTCCTTTATAGTTAAAAGGCTTGTCTGTATAGTCCCACCAGACGTTTCCCAGAAAGTTCTGCATCACGACTGCCGTAACGTATTCCAAAGCCGTTGCCGTAAAAGCCCCGGCAAAATACAGAGACACGTATTGTCCTGCCAGCGGTTTCAAGAGGGCAAAAACAGAAAGGGCGCCCACCGCGTAAATCGGACAAAACGGAGAAAATGCAAATCCCCTGTTTGTCAGCTTCCGGTTACAGAAAGACATGTAGATGGATTCCACAACCCACCCCAGAAAACTGTATATAATAAACCATTGTACTACATGATATAAATCCGTCCCATATAACATATGCGTCCACATAAAACTTTCCCCCACTCTTTCTCCTTCACATTGTCCTGTGTTCTTTTGCGTTATTTTAGCACAGTATCTTAGAAAAATCCATCGAATCCTGACAATGTTAAAGAAAACTTCAGAATTCCTTTAAATAAGAGAAAAGACAATTTTCTTTCGAAAATTGTCCTCTCTATGTGGGCTATACAGCCCATTTGCACAAATTAATTATATTTACGTTTTCTTGCAGCTTCAGATTTTTTCTTACGACGAACACTTGGTTTCTCGTAGTGCTCTCTCTTACGGATTTCCTGCTGAATGCCTGCTTTGGCACAGCTACGTTTAAATCGACGTAATGCACTATCTAAAGTTTCGTTTTCTTTTACGATAACGTTTGACATAGCCTCACACCTAACCTCCCTCCAGTTGCAGATTGTGCAGAATACAACTGTTTGGGTATTTTATTGCACTAACAATGATTATACCATATTTTTTCCGTACGTCAACTAGTTTTTAACAGTTTTTGTAAAAATTTGCTGTGAAAAATTGTTGCACGTACTGCTTCTAACAGCCGTTATTCTCTCTATTTGATCTGGCCTTCCACAAGCTCCGGAATCTTAGCGATTGCCTCGCCGATTTTTTCCGGATTCTTTCCGCCGGCCTGTGCCATATTCGGACGTCCGCCGCCGCCGCCGCCAACGATGGCTGCTGCCGCTTTGATCAGATTTCCTGCATGAGCGCCTTTATCCATAGCGCCCTGAGTTGCCATAGCCAGCAGGCCCACTTTTCCGTCTTTTGCGGAAGCCAGCACTACCACGCCTTCACCCAGTTTTTCTCTGAGCTGGTCGCCCAGATCTCTCAGACCGTTCATATCTACGCCTTCTACAGCGGAAGCCAGCACTTTTACGCCTTTCACTTCCACCACCTGATCCATCACATCTCCCAGAGAATCCTGAGCCATCTTGCTCTTCAGGGATTCATTTTCACTCTGCAGCTCTTTTACTTCCTTCTGCAAGTGAGTGATCTTGTCCTGAATCTCAGCCGGAGAAGTTTTCAAGGATTTTGCAATGCTGTGAAGCTGGTTTTCCATATCTCTGTAGTATTCCAGAACGTTGTTTCCTGTCAGAGCTTCGATACGGCGCACACCTGCTGCCACACCTGCCTCAGAAACGATCTTGAACAGTGTGATGGCTCCTGTGTTTGCCACATGAGTTCCGCCGCAAAGTTCTACGGAGAAATCTCCCATGGATACCACACGTACCTCATCGCCGTATTTTTCACCGAACAGAGCCATAGCCCCTGTCTTTTTGGCTTCCTCGATACCCATCACCTGAGTTTTCACTTCCAGACCTGCCTGAATCTCCTGATTCACCAGAGCTTCTACCTGTGCGATCTCTTCTGCTGTCATAGACTGGAAATGAGCAAAGTCGAAACGCAGTCTGGTAGGTGTTACCAGAGAACCTTTCTGCTCTACGTGCGCTCCCAGAACGGTTTTCAGGGCTTTCTGAAGCAGATGGGTTGCACTGTGGTTTTTACAGGTTGCATTACGGCCTTCCGGACAAACTTCCAGCGTTACGGTTTCGCCGTTTGAGATCATGCCGGAAACCATCGTTCCCACATGGCCGTATTTGCCGCCGCGGAGTTTGATAGTATCTTCTACCTTGAATCTGCCGTTTTCTGTACAGATCACACCGGTATCGCCTTCCTGACCGCCCATGGTAGCGTAGAACGGTGTATTTTCTACGAAAATCGTTCCTCTCACCCCTTCTGTCAGCGCTTCTGCGATCTCGCTCTCTGTAGTCAGAACCGTTACTTTGGATGTATCTGTCAGTTTATCATAGCCTGTAAATTCTGTTGTAATGGATGCGTCGATCTCATCGTATACCGTAGCGTCCGCTCCCATATAGTTAGTCACTTCTCTGGTTTCACGGGCGCGTTTTCTCTGTGCTTCCATCTCAGCTTTGTAGCCTTCCTCATCGATCGCGTATCCTTTTTCTTCCAGAATCTCTTTTGTCAGATCGATGGGGAATCCGTAAGTATCATACAGTTTGAAAGCATCGGAGCCGCCCAGAGTAGTCTTTCCTGCTTCCTTCATCTCTGCTTCCATGTCATTCAGAATCTTCAAACCCTGATCGATGGTTTTATTAAACTGGCTTTCCTCGTTTGTCAGAACCTTCAGGATGAATTCTTTCTTTTCTTCCAGTTCCGGATATCCGTCTTTGGAGCCTTCAATCACGGTTGCGCTGAGCTGTGCCAGAAACTGTTCTTTGATTCCCAAAAGACGTCCGTGACGGGCTGCTCTTCTGATCAGACGGCGGAGAACGTATCCTCTTCCTTCATTTGTCGGCATAACACCGTCAGAGATCAGGAAGGTAGCGGAACGCATATGGTCTGTGATCAGACGGATGGATACGTCTGCCTCATGGTTTTCTCCGTAAGTAACACCGGCAACCTCACACACCTTGTTTCTCAAAGCGCAGATGGTATCCACATCAAAGATGGAGTCCACGTCCTGTACAACAACAGCCAGACGCTCCAGACCCATGCCGGTATCGATATTTTTCTGTTTCAGTGTCTCATAGTGACCTTCGCCGTCATTTTCAAACTGGGTAAATACGTTATTCCACACTTCAATGTAGCGGTCACATTCGCAGCCTACAGTACATCCCGGTTCGCCGCAGCCGTATTTTTCTCCTCTGTCATAGTAGATTTCGGAACAGGGACCGCAGGGGCCTGCGCCGTGCTCCCAGAAGTTGTCTTCTTTTCCGAAACGGAAAATTCTCTCTGCCGGGATGCCGATCTCTTTATTCCAGATATCGAAAGCCTCGTCATCCTCCAGATATACGGACGGGTACAGACGCTCCGGATCAAGTCCTACCACTTTGGTCAGAAATTCCCATGACCATGCAATCGCTTCATGTTTAAAATAATCTCCAAAGGAAAAGTTACCCAGCATTTCAAAAAATGTGCCGTGGCGGGCTGTTTTTCCTACGTTTTCGATGTCTCCGGTACGGATACATTTCTGGCAGGTAGCCACACGGGTTCTCGGCGGAATCTCTGCTCCTGTAAAATACGGTTTCAGCGGCGCCATACCTGCATTGATCAGCAGAAGGCTCTTATCATTCTGTGGCACAAGAGAAAAGCTGTTCATTACCAGATGGCCTTTGCTCTCGAAAAAGTCCAGAAACATCTGACGAAGTTCATTTACTCCATACTTTTTCACTGTTTGTTCCTCCTCATTTCATTCATTTTTGTAGCTGTCCATTCAAACAGTTACTTTTTTCACAAGAGGACAGAGCCGCTGGCCCTGCCCTGATATCATTTCATTAAATATGGAAAATATTGTAGCACACTTGTCCGTCGGACGCAAATATTTTCTTTTATTTAGCGGATATTAGCAAACAATAATCTTCTTAAATTTCTGTTCACTGCGTTCACAGAAACGCTACGCGATGCACAGAAATGTCATTTATGACATTTCGCGCTGCAATTCTCGGGTTTTCGTGAGCTTCGCTCGCAAAAACACCTCGCGGGATTTTAGCAGACTGTAATCTTCTTAAATTTCTTCTTTCCCCTCTTCAGTACCAGACCGTCTTCCGGGATGTCGGCTTTTGCTACGGTATAACGGATATCTGCAATCTTTTCTCCGTCAAGGGAAACTCCACCCTGTTCGATGGCACGGCGGCCTTCGGAACGGGAAGCTACCAGCTCCGCCTTGCAAAGAAGAGAAATCAGGTCGATTGCGCCTTCCTGAAAATCTTCTTCTGTCAGTTCAGTGGTAGGCATATTTTCTGCATTTCCTGCGGAAAACAGCGCTCTTGCGCCTTCCTGTGCCTTCTTCGCTTCCTCTTCTCCGTGAACCAGAGCAGTCAGCTCGTATGCCAGAATTTCTTTTGCCTGATTTAACTGGCTTCCTTCCCAGCCGTCCATCTCATTGATCTGTTCCAGCGGCAGGAAGGTCAGCATACGGATGCATTTGAGTACATCGGCATCCGCCACATTTCTCCAGTACTGGTAGAAATCAAATGGAGAGGTTTTATTCGGGTCAAGCCATACGGCTCCGGACTGGGTTTTTCCCATCTTCTTTCCTTCGGAATTCAGAAGCAGGGTGATGGTCATTGCACATGCGTTTTTGCCCAGTTTCCGGCGGATCAGTTCGGTTCCGCCCAGCATGTTGCTCCACTGGTCATCGCCGCCGAACTGCATATTACAGCCATATTTCTGGTACAGCATGTAAAAGTCGTAGCTCTGCATAATCATGTAGTTGAATTCCAGAAAGCTCAGTCCTTTTTCCATACGCTGTTTGTAACACTCTGCGGTCAGCATACGGTTTACAGAGAAATGAGGTCCCACCTCGCGGAGGAATTCAATGTAATTCAGATCCATCAGCCATTCTGCGTTATTTACCATCAGGGCTTTTCCTTCTGAAAAGTCGATAAATCGCTCCATCTGTTTTTTGAAACAGTCACAGTTGTGCTGAACGATTTCTTCGGTCATCATCTGACGCATATCGCTTCTTCCGGACGGATCGCCGATCATTCCGGTTCCTCCTCCGATCAGGGCGATAGGTTTGTTTCCTGCCATCTGCAGACGTTTCATCAGACACAGCGCCATGAAATGTCCTACATGAAGGCTGTCTGCTGTGGGGTCAAAGCCGATGTAGAATGTGGCTTTTCCGTTGTTGATCAGTTCTTTGATTTCTTCTTCGTCGGTTACCTGCGCGATCAGGCCGCGGGCTACCAGTTCATCGTAGATTTTCATGTTGGTTCTCCTTTTCTTCTAAAATACGAAAGGGACCTGTTTTCCTCGTCCCTTGTTTAGGACGGGAATCCAAGTCCCGTGTTACCACCTAATTTCACAGAAAACTCACGCCTTCTGCCTCATCAAGTACAGCACCATCTATTTTCCTTTGGTGCAATACTCTGACCCGTATAACGGAGGTCCTTCCGGCACAGCCTACTGATTTCTGTTCGGTGTGCAGCTCCAAGAGGTATTCACAATAAGTTCCGCAGGGGCCTCTCACCAACCGGCGCCTCTCTGTCCGCATTCCTCACTGCTACTTGTTCTTTTCCAAGCCTTTAAAATCTGAATCTCTATACATTCCCCAGTATACAAATTCCCTGTTTTTTTGTCAAGAGGTTCCTTCGCAATTTTCCTATGAAACTCCCGGATCAACCAGCAAATTTCCTCCATCGGCCGCTGATGTAGCCAGAAAATCGCACCGTTCATTCATCTCGTGTCCATCGTGGCCTTTGACCCAGATGAAGGTTACCTTATGGGGTTCTTTTGCCTTCAGAAGCCGTTTCCAGAGGTCAACGTTTTTTACGGGTTCATTTTTTCCCCGTTTCCAGCCTTTTTTCAGCCAACTGTCAATCCAGTGCTGGTTGAAGGCGTCCACCAGATATTTGGAATCCGAATACAGTTCGATCTCACAGGGGCGAAGCAGCGCCTCCAGCCCTGCGATAGCCGCCATAAGCTCCATTCTGTTATTCGTAGTCTTTACATATCCGGCAGACAGCTCCTTTTCATGAAGCTGACCCTTGCTGTCCGTATAATGAAGCACACAGCCATATCCTCCCGGGCCGTCCGGGTTTCCTCTTGCGGAACCGTCTGTATAAATCTTTACCAGCATATTTCTCTCCTTTTTACGTCTCCCGATACTATTTCCAGACACCGGTCTCTTCAAACACTCTGGCGGCATCCTGTGCCTCCCGGATAATCTCCGGGTCATATCCGATAATTTCCAAAAGCTTGATGGCATTTCTGGTGGTTGCCCGGCCTTCTTTCAGCAGGTAATTGAAACAGATATCATGATCTTTTACTTCTTCTTCAAAGTGATAATTCCTGTACCAAGGCTCCAGAATATAAGACAATTCAATATCATGGGTAGCTGCCAGCGGCAGCACATGGGGCATAGCCAGAGATTTTAAGATGCGTGAGGACGCTGCAATCCGCTCAATGGTATTGGTTCCTCTGAGGACCTCATCCACGATACAAAGTACCGGCTGTTCCTTCTTACACTCTTCCAAAATTCTCTGTAAGGATTTTATTTCCACGATATAATAGCTCTCTCCGCCTTCCAGATTGTCCCTAAGAGCCATGGAAGTCATCACCTTCAGGTAATCTCCCCGGTAGCTGTGGGATACGCAGGTGAGCGCCGTCTGAGCCAGAATGGCATTGACCGCCACCGTCTTTAAAAACGTGGATTTTCCCGAAGCGTTGGAGCCGGTCACCAGCACACCGCTGTGGATTTTCACGCTGTTTGCCACCGGATCGGGGATCAGCGGATGATACAGATCCTCCATCTCCACAAAAACCTGTCCTTTTTGTCCTCTCTCTTCCGGTTCCCGAAACTCCGGTCTGCACCAGTACGGCAGATATTCCCGGAAAGAGGCGAGGGCGATCAGAGCATCCAGTTCTCCCATGTTATAAAACAGCGCTTCGATATCCTGTTCATGGCCTGAGACATTTTTTACCATGGAATAAAATTTGATCAGATCTACCTGAAAGGCAATCTTCAGGTAAGAAAGGATCACCGCCTCAATCCCGTCCTGAACGGAATTCATAGAGGTTACCAAAATGGAGCCCCTGCGGAATTTCCGCATCTGTTTTTCTGCTGCCCCGATGCGGTCCAGATAACCCTGTATCTGAGGATTTTTTACCTTATCAAATCCCTCTGCCGCTTTCAAAAGCCGCAGGATGCAGATCAGACAGTTCAGGTATGGCTCGATTTTTTTCGCATCCTGCATATGGATCACACCGTTGAAGGACAGCACCAGCATCAGAAGAAGGACTCCCGTTACAGGTTCCAGAAAAATAAATCCGATGGATGCAAGGGTCAGACAGGCCAGAAGAATGTATTTTCCCTTTCCCTTCTGTTCCACATCCTTCAATACGTGGATATAATCCGACAGGGACAGATCCGACATTTTCCGCACTTCGCTCACCAGAATCTGGATTTGTTCCCTCTCCTGCTGATGGCTGCGGAAATACTCGATCAGCCGCTCTCTTTCTTCTAAAACCTCCCGGTCAAATTCCGGTATGCGAAGCATCCGGTACAGCACATCCTCCCCGCAGGAGGAGACTGTGGTATTCATATTTACAAAAATCTGATCCATTCCCAGATCGTTCCATGTAATATCGTCGATCATGAACTGACCGTCCCGGTGCTTCTCGGCATAGTGGGAAATGCTTTCCAGCTCCTCTGCCGTGTATTCTCTCTCTGCAACAGAGCCCCACATATTCCTGACTTTTCTCAGAAACCATCTTCTCTGACGGCGTTTCTCCCTAAGCATCAAAAGCCCCGAAACCACAAACACAGCCAGAATAACGGTCAGTACCAGTATGCTTTCTCTTGTCATCTTCTTATATAGTCCTCAAAAATCCTCAGTGTCTCTTGGGTTGTTTCCGGTGTATGGGCGGCGGAAATAAACATCGCCTCAAACTGGGAGGGTCCCAGATGGATTCCATGCTCCAGCATGTAGCGGAAGTAGTCGGCAAATACCGCCGTATCTGAAGTTTTTGCCTCCTCATAATTTCCCACTTCCTGAGAAGTAAAATACAGACAGCCCAAAGAGCCGATATAATTCAGCTTCCAAGGTTTTTCGTATTTTTTCACCAGTGCTTTCATGCCTTCAAACAGTTTTTCCCCATTTTCTCTCATCTGGGTATAAATTTCCGGATGTTCTTTCAGGATCTTCAGTTGGGTAATTCCTGCAGCCATAGCCACCGGATTACCGCTTAAAGTGCCGGCCTGATAAACATTTCCCACCGGAGCTACCACTTCCATGATCTCCCGTTTTCCGCCGTATGCGCCTACCGGCATTCCTCCGCCGATAATCTTTCCATAGGTGACCAGATCGGCATTTACACCGAAACGCTCCTGCGCCCCGCCAAAAGCCAGACGGAATCCGGTAATGACCTCGTCAAAGATCAAAACGCTGTTTTCCTCCGTACACAGGTCGCGAAGCCCCTGAAGGAAGCCTTCTTCCGGCAAAACCACGCCCATATTGGCAGCTACCGGTTCCACGATCACGGCTGCAATCTGTCCCGGGAATCCGGCAAACAGCTCCTTTACACTGTCCAGATCATTGTAAACTGCCGTCAGGGTATCCTGTGTGCAGCCTTCCGGTACTCCGGCACTGTCCGGCACCCCGGCAGTCATCACTCCCGATCCGGCCTTTACTAAAAGGGCATCGGAATGTCCGTGATAGCAGCCTGCAAATTTAATGATTTTATTTCTTCCGGTATAGCCTCTTGCCGCACGGATGGCGCTCATAACGGCTTCCGTTCCGGAATTGACCATACGGATCATCTCTACAGACGGAACATTTTCACAGATAAACTCCGCCATTTCCACCTCAATCTCTGTAGCCGCACCGAAGCTTAATCCGCTTTCTGCTTTCCGGATGACTTCTTTCAGTACCTCCTGATTGTTATGTCCCAGAATCATCGGACCCCATGAACCGATATAATCAATATATTTTTTTCCGTCCGCATCGAAAATATACGGTCCGGTTGCTCCTTCCACAAACCGGGGTGTCATTCCCACGGAACCGTAGGCCCGCACCGGACTGTTCACTCCTCCCGGAATTACTTTTACTGCACGCTGGAATAATTCTTCTGATTTTGTCATTACCCGATTCTCCCTTCATCCATACATCTTGCCAGTTCTTTTGCGTAATAGGTCAGATAAATCTGGGCTCCCGCACGATAGGCGCTGACAGCCATCTCACACATGATTTTTTCCTCATCGATCCAGCCCTTCTGCGCCGCTGCTTTTACCATAGCGTATTCACCGCTGACGCTGTAAGCTGCCACCGGAACATTCGTCACCTCATGTACCTTTGTGATCATATCCAGATAGGACAGGGCTGGTTTTACCATGATGATATCCGCACCCTCTTCTACATCCTGAATGGCTTCCTTGATGCCCTCCCGGCTGTTGTGGAAATCCATCTGGTAGCTCTTTCTGTCCCCGAATGCCGGGGCAGAGTCTGCTGCTTCACGGAAAGGACCGTAAAAGGCAGAGGCATATTTTACTGCATAGGACATGAGCGGAGTCTCCTTGTATCCGTTCTGATCCAGCATCCGGCGAATAGCCAGAACACGGCCGTCCATCATATCGGAGGGCGCCACCATATCGGCTCCCGCCTGTACATGGGACAGGGCGGTCTTTGCCAAAAGCTCCAGCGTACTGTCATTTTCCACCTCATGGCCGCACAGCATTCCGCAGTGTCCATGGGAAGTATATTCGCAGAGACATACATCCGTTATGTAATAAAGATCCGGGAAACGCTCTTTTCCCACCTGCAGGGCTCTCTGCACAATGCCGTCCTGCGCATAGGCCTGACTTGCATTCTCATCTTTTTTATCCGGAATTCCAAATAGCATCACGCTTCCTACGCCTGCATCGGAAAGCCTCTCCAGCTCGTAGGGAAGACGGTCCAGCGTATAGCGGAACTGTCCCGGCATGGAAGAGATTTCGTCCTCTCTTCCCTCTCCTTCCTGCACAAATAACGGATAAATCAGGGAAGATTTATCCGTTCTGGTCTCTCTGACCATTTTCCGCAAATATTCTCCTCCCCGTAATCTTCTGGGTCTCTTTATCATGTCCATGATTTTCCATCTCCTGATTTTTCTTTTTTCTGTTATACGGTACCGGATTTCTCCGCACTCTGTGCTTACGAATTCCTCGTACCGTTTAATTGTATAACCAGTTCTACCAGACTGTCAATAGACGCCTCCGCTGCCACATACGTAGTCATGCCGTGTTTTTTTGCTTCTGCCTGAGTCTGTCTGCCGATGCAGGCTGCCTTCACTTTTGTGTAATCCAGCCCCGGCGTGGCATTTACGAAGCCTCTCACAGTGGATGCGCTGGTAAATACCGCATAGTCGATTTTTCCCTGCTCAAATTCTCCTGCCTCATCGATAAGCTCCTGTGCCTCGTAAGTTGTATCATAAGTGGCCACATCGTCCACCTGAAGATCTGCTCTTTTGGAAAGTTCTTCCAGAATCTCGTGATTTCCGATAGCCGCCCGGGGCATCAGAATCCGGGCATTCTTTTCACAGACCTCTGCTATTTTTCTTCCCAGAGCGGCTCCTTCAAAGACTTCCGGCACAAGATCCGGATAAAGTCCGTGTTCCTTCAGCGCTTTTTTTGTCCCGGTTCCCACTGCTGCAATTTTTACATTGCCAAGAGCACGGATATCTTTTCCCGCTTCTAAAAGCAGTTCAAAGAAAATCCGCACGCCGCTGGGGCTGGTAAATGCGATCCACTGATACGTTTCCAGCCGTGACAGACACGCTTCGATGGTTCCCCGGTCCTTAACCGGAGCTACCGCAATGGCCGGAAGCTCCAAAACCTCCGCTCCCTGCTCCCGAAGTCTTTTCGCCATGGTGGAAATCAGCTCTTTCGGTCTGGTCACCAATACCTTACAGCCTGCCAGCGGCAGTTTTTCATACCAGCCAAATTTATTCGCCACTTCGCAGACGCCGCCTACCACGATGATCGCCGGTGTCTCGATTCCCTGACGGTCCACTTCCTCTTTCAGAGTTCCCACTGTGGCAACAATTCTTTTCTGTCCTGCGGTAGTCCCCTGCTGCAGAATCGCCGCAGGAGTGGAAGCCTCCATCCCTGCTTTCATAAGATTGCTGCAGATATCCTCCAGCGCAGTCACTCCCATCAGAAATACCAGTGTTCCCCCGGTACGCACCAGCGCCTCAAAATCAATATTGTATTCCTGTCCTGCCTTTTTATGGCCTGTGATCACATGGACCGAAGAGCAGTAGTCCCGGTGGGTTACGGGAATTCCGTTGTAGGCGGGAACCGCAATACAGGAGGTCACTCCGGGAACCACCTCGTAGGGAATATTATTTTCCGCCAGAAGTTCCAGCTCTTCGCCCCCTCTTCCGAAAAGGAAAGGATCGCCCCCTTTTAACCGTACCACCCGGTATCCCTTCTTTGCTTCCTCAAGAAGCACCTGATTGATCATTTCCTGTTTCATAATATGGTGCCCGGCACGCTTGCCCACATTGATGAGACGGGCGGATTTCGGCACCATGGCCAGCACGCCGTCTCCCACCAGACTGTCATATACTACCACCTGCGCCTGATCAAGCACCTGTTTTCCTTTTAACGTAAACATGCCCACATCTCCCGGGCCTGCTCCTACCAGCCAAACTTTTCCACTCATACGCATTCTTCAACTTCTTTCTTCAATTTTTCCGCAAGCCGGATTCCCAGCTCTTCCGCTTCTTCCACACAGCCGTCCATACTTCCTTTTTTGTATCTGCCCGTACTTTCCTGATAGTAAAGTCCCATCAGATGGATCCGGTCACCCTCCACAACGGCATGGGCCGCCACCGGGGAGGAACACCCTCCGTCCAGATACCGGACAAACGCCCTTTCACAGAGGGCCGCAAACGTACCTTCCCTGTCCCCATAATTGGAAAGACAGGAGTAATCTTCTCCCGCTCTTCCCTGAATGGCAAGGATTCCCTGTCCCGCTGCGGGAATCAAATCTTCCGGCTCAAAATATAAGGAAATCCGGTCTCCAAGCTCCAGCCGTTTCAATCCGGCTGCCGCAAGTATCAGCGCACCGTACTCCCCTTCATCCAGTTTTTTCAGGCGGGTCAGCACATTTCCCCGGACACTTTTAAATTCTGCCTCCGGAAACATTTCCTTCAACTGGAGAATCCTTCTTCTGCTGGAACATCCGATGGGCTTTTTGGGGTCTCTTTCCGTCACTCCTTTTGGAAGCACCAGCACATCCC
This sequence comes from Clostridiales bacterium, assembly GCA_018374355.1. Taxonomy (GTDB): domain Bacteria; phylum Bacillota; class Clostridia; order Lachnospirales; family Lachnospiraceae; genus Oliverpabstia. The sequence goes on along the minus strand of JAHAFI010000031.1, from coordinate 25,862 downwards.
TTGGGTCTTCCCGGCGGGAAAATGCCACAATCGGCAGCTCCTTTGGAGTCTCCATCGGCATATCCTTCAGGCTGTGCACTGAGATATCACTGCGTTTTTCCAGCAGGGCTTTATCCAATTCCTTCACAAACAATCCTTTTCCGCCGATTTTATCGAGGGTACGATCCAGAATCTTATCCCCCGTTGTTTTCATGGTCAGCAGGGAAATTTCCATATCGGGGCATTCCCGTTTCAGATATTCCATCACCATCTCGCTCTGGATCACTGCCAGACGGCTTTCCCGGCTCCCTATACATATTCGTTTCATGTTTTATGGCTCCTTCTCTCTGTTCTGAACAGTCACATTATTTTTATATTCCTGCCGGATTTCCGGCTTTTTTCTCACAATCTATCAGGTTTCCTCATCGGATTCCAGCAGGTCTGCAATCTTTTTCCGCAGTTTTGCCGCTCCGCTGTGATCCTCTCCTGCGGCATTGACACCTACCACATAAGAATCCTTTTTCACGATTCCCGGAAAATGGAAATCACACTTTTCCCGGCTGCTGGCCACATTCACCAATGCGCCCAGACATTTTGCCACGCTGTAAATCTCCTCATTCAGTTTATGATCGTCTGTGGCTGCCAGAACCATCCATGCGTCATAAATATCCTCTCTTTGGTAGGCTCTCTGTAAAACCTCCACTCGGCCTTTTCGGGCAAGTTCCGAAATGTCCGGGTGAATGTCCGGAGCGACCACGGTAATGTTATTACCAAAAGAACTCAGGGTCTTTACCCGGCGGGCGGCTATCTTTCCGCCCCCTACCACCACGATTTTTTTCTCGCTGATATCCATAAAAAGGGGAAAATATCCTTTATTCTTCATACACCTTCTCCAATCCTTCCACACAGTCCAGAAATTCCTCCCGGTCCAGAGTATCCCTCAGTCCGAAAATCATCTTCGTCACCACTTTTCCTGCCGCTGTGTCGATGGCTTTTTCCAGTTCTGCTATTTCTCCCGCCCCTAAAGGCAGTTTATGTAAAATCCGGTGCAGCCGCAGATTCAAATCCGTCACCGCATCCTCCCGGATTTCCTGAATCCGCGGGATCACATCCCTGTTATCAAACCATACATAAAATTCATCGATTTCTTCGCTCAAAAGAGCCTCCGCCTGTTCAAGAGACGAAAGCATTCCGGCGCTTGGCCCTTCCAGCTTGAAATCATCAATGGTGTAAAGCTCTGCCAAAGGAAGCCCGGTCAGTTCCGGTTCCATATCCCGGGGTACCGCCAGATCAATGAAAACCGTATGTTTTTTCAGTCCGGCCTCTTTTACCTGCTCTTTGGTCAGGGTGTAATTGGGGCTTGCCGTAGCGCTCACCACCAGATCGCATTCCGGCAGAAACTCCAGCCTTTCCCCGTAATTGATCCGGGAGCAGCCCATGGGAATTGCAACAATTCCGCTTCGATACTGGCGTACTGTCACGGTTACATCCGCTCCGGCCCGTTTCAGGGACTGGGCCGCCAGTTTCCCCATCTCACCATTTCCAATGACCAGACATTTTTTTTCCTGAAATCGAAAATCCTTCGCCTTCAGCATCTCGATAGCCTGATCCATCGCCGTCTGATTGGCCCTGGAAAAAATCACATTGGTCTTTACCTTTTTTCCTGCGGTGACTGCTTTGCGAAACAGTACCTCCAGCACATTGTCCGTCACATAGCTTTCTCTGGCAAGCGCCAGCGCATCCTTTACCTGTGTGATGATCTGGTCCTCCGCCAGAATCAGGGATTTCAGGCCGCAGGTCAAATGAAACAGATGGTCTACTGCCTCCCGCCCTTCTCTTTTCACAAAATACGTTTCGTACTGGGTGGGGTCCGCTTCTTTGACCTTGCACAACTCTTCGATCAGAGAACCGTCCCAATCCTCCCGGGTACTGGCCCATATTTCCATTCTGTTACAGGTTGAAAGCACTACGCAGCCGTTAATTCCGGGAATCTTTTTCCATCGTTCCATCGCTGCCGCCGCATTTTTTTTCGTAAAGGAAAACAAAGCCCTGATGTCCACATTCGCTTTGTTATGGTCGATTCCCACCATGCATATACCCATCTTTTGTTCCTCCAAAATATTCCGCAGGAAAGTCTGCGAAAAGAAAATATATATTTATACACCATCTTAACACAACTTTTTCATCTGTAAAGTATTATTTTGTCCACTGTGAATTGACAAAAAACCAACTGTGGAGTAAACTACAGATAATTGAATGTGATGAGGTTCCTGCGTTTTTCTCCGCAGGCTAAGAGGAAAGAGGGGTTACATTCCCCCGCGGTCACGCCGCTGTAATGGACGAGTATGTTTCAATATGTCACTGGGAAACTGGGAAGGCGAAACAATATGAGGACTCCTGAGCCAGAAGACCTGCCCGTCACACGATAGGTACACTTGTGTTACGAACGATGGCAAAGTGTAGGATTGTTCCACGGGGAAAGTTTCTTTTTCTTTGTGGATTATCCCAGAACGTCGGTCGTAGGTAGTCAGCGATCCGGCGTATTTTTTTACAATTTTTCAAGGGATGAAAGGAGAAAAAAAATGACTCACAAACAAAAACGTATCATTGCTGTTATCAGCGCATTCTCACTGTACTTCGGTGTAATGACCACGGCCAGTGCGATGCACATCATGGAGGGGTATCTGCCTGCAGGCTTCTGCGTAGCATGGGGTGTGATCTGTCTGCCGTTTCTTGCAGCAGGCTTCCTGTCTATTCGGAAAGTATTAAATGAAAACCGGAAAGCGCTGATCCTTCTGGCCATGTCCGGAGCTTTTATCTTTGTTATTTCTTCACTGAAGATTCCGTCCGTAACGGGAAGCTGTTCCCATATGACCGGAACCGGTCTGGGCGCGATTCTGTTCGGACCTGCAGCCACCAGTATTCTGGGCCTCATTGTTCTTCTGTTTCAGGCGCTTTTACTGGCTCACGGCGGACTGACCACCATCGGAGCAAATACCTTCTCCATGGCTGTTGCCGGACCGCTGGTTTCCTTCGGAATCTATAAACTGTGTAAAAAATGTAAAGTCAACACTTATGTTTCCGTTTTCCTTGCAGCCTGTCTGGGAGATCTGTTTACATACTGCGTAACCGCTGTCCAGTTGGGTCTTGCACACCATGCAGATACCACTGTATTCGGCGCTATCGGAAAATTCATGACGGTATTTGCACCGACACAGGTTCCGCTGGCGATCATCGAAGGACTGATCACCTGTATGATTTTCATGGCTCTTCACACCTATGCAAAACCGGAACTGCGGGCCATCGGATTTATGAAGGAGGGCAAATAATATGAAAAAGAGTACCATTGTTATTATTTTATCCGTCGTTATCGTTTTGATGGCATTTATTCCGCTTTTTGCCTTAAAGGATGCAGAGTTCGGCGGTTCAGACGATGCGGGAAGCACCGTTGTGGAGGAAGTCAACTCCGGTTTCGAGCCAATCGCCGCTCCCCTGATTGAAAACATCTTAGGCGGAGAGCTTCCCGGTGAAGTGGAAAGTCTTCTGTTCTGTGTACAGACCGGAATCGGTGTGGGAATCATTTCCTTCTGCATGGGCCGTCTGGTAGAACGGAAAAAACTGGGAAAAGGCGAGTAAGGAAAGGAGTTCTCCATGATTACCATTGACAAGCTTTGCTACAATTCTAAGCTTAGATATGTGAACGCCGGAGAGAAATTTGCGTTTGCAATTATTACACTGCTGCTGTGTGTAATCAGTCGTTCAGTTGCAGTCGCATGTATCGTATTGGCAGCTACAGGGATTCTAACCGTAAAAAAGGGCGGAATCCCTTTTTTCCGTTATCTGCGTTTTTTAATGGTTCCTCTGGTGTTTTTATTCTTCAGCACGCTGGCTATTATGTTTAATCTTTCGAAAGAACCCTCCGACCTGTTTCATTTGGCCATCGGTTCTTGGTATCTGACAGGCAGCAGGGAATCCTTCCGGTATTCCCTGCAGTTGATGCTGACGGCACTGGCCTCCGTATCCTGCCTGTATTTTCTTTCCTTTAACACACCGGTTCCCGACATTCTGAATGTTTTAAAAAAGATTCACTGTCCAAAGCTGCTCATTGAGCTTATGATGCTTATTTACCGGTTCATTTTCATCCTAATGTCGGTTGCTTCGGCAATCACCACCTCCCAGCATTCCCGTCTGGGAAATAAAAATTATAAAACTTCTTTGAAATCCTTCAGGGCATGGCTTCCGTGCTTCTGCTCCGCTCCTTTAAGCGGGCAAATGCCCTTTATGACGCCATGGAATCCCGCTGTTACGACGGAACCATCCGTGTTCTCAATGAGACCTTTCCGCCAAGCAAAAAACATCTGCTGGCGATTCTTATATTTGAACTGTTCCTGCTGGTCTGCTGGGCAGTTTTGTAACAGTTACATTTTACGGTTACATTTTTATAGAAAGGATTTTTTATGAATGACGATATTATTTTAAAAGCCGACAACCTGTATTTTTCTTATGACGATGAAAAGAGCCATTCGTTAAACGGGCTTTCCCTTGAAATCAAGCGGGGACACAAGGTGGCCTTTATGGGAGCAAACGGTTCCGGCAAATCCACCTTTTTCCTATGCTGCAACGGAATCCACCGCCCCACGAAGGGTACCTTATATTTTAACGGTGAACCGGCGGACTATTCCAGAAAGGGGCTTTTAAACCTTCGAAGCAAGGTGGGCATCGTGTTTCAGGATCCGGATAACCAATTGTTTTCCGCCAGCGTCTATCAGGAAATCTCTTTCGGCATCCTGAATCTGGGTGTCAGCGAAGAGCAGGCAAAACAGGAGGTGGAACAGGTGATCGATTATCTGGAAATTACGCCTTTTCGCCATAAGCCCTCTCATGCCCTGAGCGGCGGTCAGAAAAAACAGGTCTCCATCGCCGATATTCTGGTGATGCATCCGGAGATCATTATTCTGGATGAGCCGGCCGCAGCCCTCGACCCTAAACACACCACCATGGTCAATAAGATTGTAGACCAGCTCACGGCAGATGGAATTACTGTTCTGATGGCTACCCACGATGTGAATTATGCCTTTTCATGGGCCGATGACGTCTTTTTACTGAAGGACGGAAAGGTTCTGATGAGCGGCACCCCGGAGCAGGTATTTGCCAACAAGTCCGCTCTGGCGGCAACGAATCTGGAACAGCCCGCCTGTCTGGAGCTGTTCGACAGCTTATGCAAAAAGGGGATTTTAAAGACTTCTCTTCCAATCCCCCGAAATTTAAAAGAACTGGAAGCGCACATCGCTGCGCTCAATGAAAGATCATACTACGGAGGAAAAACACCTATGAATCAGAGCAAGAAAGCAATTCTGGTGGTAAGCTTCGGTACCAGCTACCACGATACGAGAGAAAAAACCATCGATGTGATTGAAAATGAAATCGGCAATGCATTTCCGGATTATCAGATTTACCGGGCATGGACCAGCAAAATGATCATGGCAAAAATCCTGAAACGGGACGGAGTGAAAATCAACAACGTAAAAGAAGCCATGGAACAGATGAAGGCGGACGGAATCACGGATGTGATCGTTCAGCCTACCCATGTCATCAACGGTATTGAAAATGATCTGATGAAGGAGGATGCACTCTCCTATCGGGACGATTTTCACAGCATTACCTTCGGAACACCTCTGCTTACCAGCGAGCAGGATAACTGGGATATGATCGAAGCAATTTCCGGGGAGTTTCCGGAGCTTGACGATACCAAGGCTCTGGTGCTCATGGGCCATGGAACCACCCATTATGCCAATGCGATTTATGCGGCGCTGGATTATTCTTTTAAGGATAAGGGCCATTCCAATATTTATCTGGGCACGGTGGAAGCCTACCCTTCTATGGAAACGCTGCTGAAAATGGTAAAAGAAAAATCTTATCAGCAGGTTATTCTGGCTCCGTTTATGATCGTTGCCGGTGATCACGCCACCAACGATATGGCAGGGGATGACCCGGATTCATGGAGATGTCAGTTTGAGGAACACGGTTTCGGGGTGGACTGCCGTCTGAAAGGACTGGGGGAATATCCGGCTGTAAGAGAATTGTTTGTCCGCCATGTGAAGGAGGCTATCGGAAACAACCTTGAAAATACTGATTATTGAAGATGAAAAGCTGCTGGCGGATTCCATCGGGGATCTGCTGAAAAGCAGCGGATTTGATGTGGAGATTGTATATGACGGGGAAGCGGGAATCGAATACGCTGCTCTGGATATCTATGACCTTTTGATTCTCGATGTTATGATGCCGAAGGTGAACGGCTATCAGGTGGCAAAAAATATCCGTGCCAGACATCTGGGGACTCCTATTTTGATGCTGACCGCAAAGGCAGAGCTTGAGGACCGGATTACCGGCCTGAACTGCGGGGCGGATTATTATCTGACAAAACCCTTCGATACCAGAGAACTCCTTGCCTGCATCAATGCCCTGCTCCGCAGACAGGGAAGTCAGGTGAATGAAGCAGCTCTGGGAAATACCTCGCTGGATCTGTCCTCGGCCATGCTGGTCTGCGGCTCCAACAGCGTGCGGCTTTCCGCAAAGGAATTTGATATCATGCGGTTTCTTCTGCAAAGCGGAAGCAGGAACCTTTCCAAAGAAGCCATCCTGACAAAGGTGTGGGGATATGATTCCGATGCGGTGGAAAATCACGTGGAGGTTTACATCGGATTTTTGAGGAAGAAACTGGCCAGCATCGGTTCCAATATCCGCATCGAAACCATTCGCAGACTGGGATATCATCTGGAGGTGCGTGAAAATGCTTAAAAGACTGCGAGCTAAATTTATCGTCATCAATATGAGTATCGTAACCTTGATGCTCTGTATTATTCTGGTCATGGTCTATCAGTTTACAAAGGCCAATCTTGAAACGGCAAGCCTTAGGACCATGCAGAATATCGCGGAGCATCCCCTGCGCCCCGGGCTTCCTCAGGAACCCGGCGAAGATGTCCGGCTTCCCTATTTTGTCCTTTACGTTGGAAATCAAGGAGAGCTCACCACCTCCGGCGGTTATTATGATCTTACGGACAATGAATTTTTAAAAACTCTGGTGGATACCATCCGCTCCTCCTCCGAAAATTTCGGCGTTTTGGAGGAGTATAATCTGCGGTATTACAGAGTCCATACTCCGCTGAATCAGTTTTTTGTATTTGCAGATATTTCCAGTGAAATAGCCGCTTTGCGAAGCCTTCTGGAAAACTGCCTGCTGATTGGCGGAGTCAGTTTTCTGATTTTTCTGGGAATCAGTATTTTTTTGGCCAAATGGGCCGTTAAGCCTGTGGATCAGGCGTGGCAGCAGCAGCGTCAGTTTGTGGCGGATGTCTCCCATGAACTCAAAACGCCGCTCACCGTGATTATGACCAATGCGGAACTGATACAGAATCCGGAGTTTGACGGGGAAAGCCGTACCAGATTTTCCAGAAGTATCCTGACCATGTCCCACCAGATGAAGGGACTGATTGAGCAGATGCTGGCGCTGGCAAGAACTGAGCAGCCCCAATCCCATGTGGTCTATGCTTCTGTGGATTTTGGCAAGCTGGTTTCCGACGCTCTTCTTCCCTTTGAACCGGTGTTTTTTGAAAAGGGTCTCACCCTGACATCCCAAATCCAGCCCGGTCTTACTATCACCGGAGATGAAGCTCTGCTTCGCCAGCTTTTGGAAATTCTTCTGGATAATGCACAAAAATATGCCAAAGACAAAGGCAGTACTTGGGTTCATCTGGAAAAACGCAGGAAAGGCCACTGCCTTCTTACTGTTGCAAACGAAGGGAAAGCCATCCCTCAGGAGGAATTGCAGCATATTTTCAAACGTTTTTACCGTACCGATAAAGCCAGAAGCCGTAACGGAAGCTTCGGTATCGGCCTGTCCATCGCGGAAAATATTGTGGAACAGCATAAAGGGAAAATCTGGGCGGAAAGTAAGAATGGGATGAATGCGTTTCATGTGGAGTTTCGCTGTTTGTAAGTCGGTAGTAAACAGCTTGTGAGAATCCTCCGGAACAGGTCTGCGTTTCTCTTTCAGTATCCAAAAACAAGCCTGCAGCGACTGGAAATCAGCACTTTGGACATGAGCTGGAAAATCCTACCGATATTATCCAAATATTTGCTTCAAATCTGAAAGAAAACTTCATTTATACAGTTTATTGCACCTGTTTGGACGTATACAGGTAAATTCACCTGCTATCGTCCACTATTTTGAGAAATCATGGATGTAGGAAGCTGTCATTTACTTCTCACGTCCAAATCACCTGAGAAGTTCAATTCGAAGTGCATTATATGAGCATTTATTCCCGCAGGCAACGAGCCATGCGGATATGCTTGCATATCCATTTGGCGACTGCTGCGAGGGTCAAATACCCTGCTGCTCTGCAGCGTTACAAATTTGATGCCCCGTTGCTTGCAGCGGGGTTTTTGACTGGATAATTATGAAAGAATATTCCCGCTCAGGTCCAAAACGCTGTTTTCACACAGTCTGATACGCCCCAGCAGGTTACTCTGAGATACCAGAAGTGCCTCTGCCGTTTCTGGAAGAGATTTTCTAAATATGTTGCTGCAAACAAAAGTTACCAGCAGGTACATTGAAATGTACCTGCTTCAGACTGTAGACAAAACGGTTCGCGAACATAACATCGCGAACCGTTTTTTACTCCATATCCATTTTTTAAACATAGTTTCTATTCTAAAAAAGAAAATCCGTGATGCCGAGGAACGATATTTCGCTCCCCATTTATTCCGCCATTTCCAAATTGCCAGTTTTTTTAAGTTCATGCATCCAAACAAGAGGTTAAGCTCCATCTTAATCTTTGCTAAACCTCTGTACTGTGTATATCTCATCCCATGTTTTTCCTTTGCATCTGCGAAAACACGTTCTATGGTTTCCTTACGCTGTTGGTATCTTTCTTTCATTCCTGCTGTATGACGGATCTCTTCTACCTGTTCCATATAATCTTCCCAGATATGGCGGGTAATTACCTTGACGCTATCCTTACTGTTTGTGCAGCGATTTCGATGAGGACAGCTCTGACAAAGAAGCCAATCACTTTTATATTCTCGATATCCTTCACGGTTTGTTGTGCTGTAATGAAGTACTTTATGGTTGGGACACAGATAACAGTCAAAGAATTCATCGTATACATAGTCATATTTCTTGAAAAATCCATCCTGCGTCATTGGCCTTTTATACGGCATTACCGGAGTCTTCCCATCTTTTATCAGCTGTCGGGCGATTGCCGGTATTTTATATCCAGCATCCATCACGTAATACATGCTATATTTCCAGTTCTGTTTTAAACGTCGGTACAGCTCCCAAAACGATACACTGTCATGCACATTTCCTGCAGTCACTTCAAAATCCAGAACATAATTGTTCCTGTCACAGCAGGTGTTAGCAGCATATGCAAAGACTTGTTTGTGCTCACCTTTATGGAACCAACCACTTTCAGGATCGGTGATGCTGACTTTCCGGGTAATTGTTTCAGGCTCTTGTTCCTTTTCTTTCAACGGCTTTTTTCCATGTTCCTGACGATCCTTTTCGATTTCTTCCTGTAATTCTTTTTCATAGCTGCGGGCTTCCTTCTGGATAACCTCATTTCGATACTTGTGTGCATTGGCACTGGCTTTGATATGGGTACCATCAATAAAGAGACTTTCTGTATCAAGAAAGCCATTGGCTTCAACTTCTGAGAGGATTCTTGCAAATATTTTTTCAAACAGGTCCGTATCTTTAAAACGTCTGGAATAATTCTTCCCAAAAGTAGAAAAATGAGGAATCTCTTCGTGCATTCCATAGCCTAAGTACCATCTGTAGGCGAAATTCACTTCGATTTCACGAATTGTTTTACGCATAGAAGGAATCCCGAAGATATACTGAATCATTGCGATTTTGATCAGTACTACCGGATCGATGCTTTCACGCCCAAAATCACTGTATAAATCTCTGACCTCGTCATAAATAAAGCTTAGATAGATTGCCTCATCCAGCTTTCGTACCAGATGATTTCTTGGAACAAGATCTTCCAGACTGGCAATTTCCATTTGTGTTCTTTCTGCATTATCCTTTTTCCCCATCATAACGATAACCTGCCTTTCCTGATAATTCTATTATATCATCTGGAAAGTTCAGGTTAAACTAAAAATAGACAACCGCCTCCAAAAGGAGGTCGATTGTCTACAGTCTGCAGCAGGTACATTGAAATGTACCTGCTTCTTTTTTTGTACAGATACGAAAATGAAGTAGTCTTCCTGTGATTTCAGATTCATTTCAGCATACATTATTACAATAGCTATGTTGAAATCTATTCAAGCAGGAGGTTAAAAATGATAACAGTTGAACATTTAACAAAATGTTATGGTGATTTCATGGCTGTCAATGACCTGTCCTTTGAAATAGGTGAAGGACAGGTCTATGGCTTTCTGGGGCCTAACGGTGCCGGAAAATCCACCACCATGAATATTATGACCGGATGTTTGTCCGCAACGAAAGGAAGTGTCCTGATTGACGGACACGACATTTTCGAGGAAGCAGACAAAGCCAAAAAACTCATCGGCTATCTTCCTGAGCAGCCGCCCCTCTATCTGAACGAAACGCCTCGGGAATATCTGAAATTCGTGGGAGAGGCAAAAGGTCTGAAGGGAAAGGAGCTGGAGCGTCAGATCGAAGATGTCATTTCCCAGACAAAAATTGAAGATGTGAAAAACCGGATGATTTCCAAACTTTCCAAAGGTTATAAGCAGCGGGTGGGCATCGCTCAGGCTCTCTTGGGAAATCCCAAAGTCATTATTCTGGACGAACCCACCGTTGGACTTGACCCGATTCAGATTATTGAAATCCGTGAACTGATCCGGCAGTTGGGACAGACCCACACCGTTATTTTAAGTTCTCATATCTTGTCGGAGGTTCAGACAATCTGCGAGAAGGTCCTCATCATCTCCCGTGGAAAACTGGTTGCCTATGACAAACCGGAAAATCTGGAAAAACTGCTGACATCCAATGAAGTCACTTTCCGTACGGAAGCCTCCCCAAGAGAACTGGAAGAAATTTTAAGCGGCTTTGAGGGTATCTCTGAATGGAGCTTTGAAGAGGCAGAGAACGGACCCGTGCACTTGAAGCTCAGTCAGGAGGATTCCGATGAACTTTGCAGAAGGCTTTTCTTTGCCTTTGCCGAAAAGAAACGGGCCATTCTGGAAATGACTTCCAAAAAAGCAAATCTGGAGGATGTGTTTATTGAATTGACGGAAAATGATCAGCCGGATTCGGAAGCCGTCGAAGAAAATCCGGAAGAAAGTGAGGAAAATGACGCATGATCGCAGTATTGAAGCATGAACTTGCAAATTATTTCCACTCTTTAACCACCTATGTATTCGGAGGGATTCTGTTGGTGTGCATAGGAATCGGAGCCATGTTTTTTAACATTCAGCAGGCGGTTGCCAATTTTGAATTTGTTTTAAGCTTTGTCAGCCTCGTTTTTGTCGTTATTATACCGATTCTGACCATGCGTATCATTGCGGAGGAAAAAAAGCAGAAAACGGATCAGCTTTTATACTCTCTTCCCCTCTCCACTTCTCAGGTAGTTGCGGGAAAATATCTGGCTCTTTTGATTGTCTATCTGATTCCTCTGTGCATTGTCTCCCTGTATCCTTTGATTTTTGCACAGTACGGTGAGGTATATCTGCTGACCTCCTATGGTTCTCTCGCAGCATTTTTCCTTATGGGAGCTGCTTTGATTGCTGTAGGTACCTTTATCTCCTCTCTTACGGAAAATCAGGGCTTTGCAGCGGGAATTACCATGCTGGTCATCCTGTTCAATTATTACAGCGTCAGCCTTGCGGAGCATATATCTTCTACCGCCATGGGTTCTCTCATCGCCTTATGTGTCATTGCTCTGATTCTGGGTGCGGTGATCCGGTATCTGACCAAAAATGAGACCCTTGCATATGGAATCAGTTTCGTACTGATTCTTGTCACTGCTGCTTTTTATTTTGTGGATTCTTCCAAATTTGAAGGGCTTCTGCCGGATCTTATGACCCGGTTATCACTATTTGAGAGATTCAATGTATTTGTAAACGGTGTCTTTGACCTGACAGCAATCGTTTATTATCTGACAGTCATTATATTTTTCCTGTTTCTGTCCGTACAGTCTCTCGAGAAAAGGAGGTATAACTGATGAAAAAATGGATGTCCCTTCACAGCTCAGAAAAGACAGAAAGAAACCGGATTGCTTTAAAAGGCGGCTCTTACTCTCTGGCAATCACCGCTGTAGTGCTTGCCATACTGATTGTTTTTAATATGATGGCCTCTGCTCTGCCTTCCACGCTGACGAAATTTGATATCAGTTCCTCAAAGCTTTATTCCATCACCAGCAATACCAAAGCAGTGGTCAATGCACTGGAGGAGGATGTGACGCTCTACTGGATTGTTCAGTCCGGTGAGGAGGATGATGTAATAGAAAATCTTCTGAACAAATACGACAGTCTCTCCGACCATATTGAGGTGGTAAAGAAAAATCCCGATATCTATCCTACCTTTACCCAACAGTATACCTCAGAAGAGGTGATGAACAACAGTCTGGTAGTGGAATGCGGGGAGCGGAACCGCTATATCGGTTATGACGACATCTACCTTTCGCAGGCCGATATGACTACCGGTTCTTATGATGTGTCCTTTGACGGAGAGGGCGCCATCACTTCAGCCATCGACTATGTAGTAAATGCGGAGCAGCCTCAGCTCTATGTTCTGGAGGGGCACGGTGAAGCCGAGCTTTCTGAAGTCTTCAGCAAACAGTTGGAAAAGGAAAATATCGAGCTGAACCAGTTGTCCCTGCTCACCTCGGAAAGCGTTCCTGAAGAGGCAGACTGCGTTCTGATCTATGCCCCCACCAGTGATATTTCTTCTGAGGAAAAGGAAATTCTCCAAACTTATGTAACCGACGGAGGAAAACTGATGGTTATGGCCGGACCTACCGAAAACGGAACTCTGGAAAATCTGTACAGTCTGCTTTCCGATTATGGTGTAGAAGCAAGCGAAGGAATTGTCGTTGATCCTGACCGGGAACATTATGCATTTCAGGCTCCCTATATTCTTTTGCCGGATATCGCCAGCAGTGAAATTACGGATCCTTTGATCAATGAACGCTATTACGCGATCATGCCCATTGCACAGGGTCTGAAGGTAACAGGAAACGGCAGTCTGACCGGAACCGTGACGGAGCTTCTCACAACTTCTGACTCCGCTTTCAGTAAGGTGGACGGCTACGCCCTCACCTCCTACGAGAAAGAAGAAGGGGATATTGACGGCCCGTTTACAACCGCTGTATCCATTGACTGTTCCAATGACGGGCAGATCGTCTGGTTCGCTTCCTCCAGTTTTCTGGATGAAGAATTCAATGCCTACTCCTCCGGCGGAAATCTGGATCTTACCATGAATGCCCTCTCCTCTCTGGTTGGGGAACGGGAGGCTGTATCCATTCGGAGTAAGTCATTGAATTACAATTATCTGACCATTGCCGATTCTTCTTCCTCCATCCTTCAGGTAATCATGATCGGCGTTTTCCCCGGTCTGTTTCTGGCTGTGGGTATCTGTATCATTGTGAAAAGGAGGACGCAAAATGAAGCGCGCTAAGAAATTATATATCCTGCTCTTTATTCTGGCTGCCGCCTGTGCCGTAACCTTCGGCATCAGCATGCGTGAAAAGAAGAAAGAAGAGATCAAAAACAGCGATGAAATCATACTGACACTGGATAGCGAAAAAGTAACCTCCCTGTCATGGGAAAATGAAACCGACCAGTTGGCTTTTCATAAAGACGAAACATGGCTCTATGATGAGGACGAGGCATTTCCTGTTGATGAAGAAAAAATAAATGATCTGCTGGAACCTTTTCAGGAATTCGGCGTATCCTTCATCATTGAAAATGTAGAGGATTTCGGACAGTACGGTCTGGATGATCCGGTGTGCACCATCCATTTAGAAACTGATTCCGAATCCTACGAAATTCTTCTCGGAGATTTCAGCGCCATGGATTCAGAAAGATATGTCTCCATCGGCGACGGTAACGTATATCTTGTGAAAGATGATCCGTTAAATTATTTCAGTGCAGGCCTGAAAGATGTAATCGCCCACGATGAACTTCCTGTTTTTGAGGAGGTATCACAGATTACCTTTGCAGGTGCAGAAAACTATCAGGTAGATTATAAAGAAGAAAGCCCCGATACGTACTGCGACGAGGACGTATACTTTACAGAACTGGACGGCGAGACCCTTCCTTTGGATACCTCTCTCGTTGACGGTTACCTTCAGACTATCAGCCAGTTAAATCCTACGGAGTATGTGACCTACAACGCTTCGGAGGAGGATTTAAAGACGTACGGACTGGACGAACCGGAGCTTAGCGTCACGGTACAGTATACTGCTGCTGACACAGAAGATGAAGACAGTACGGAAGCGGACAGCGAAGATGCAGACAGCGATGACGCTGCTTCCGGAGAGCATACGGGAAGCAGCGAAGATGATACGGTAATCCTGCACATCGGACGGACTTCGGAAGATAAGAAAAAGGCCGAAGAAAAAAAGGCTGATGAGACAATCACAGAAGAAATTCCGGCTTATGTAAGAATCGGAGATTCGGGAATTATTTACCAGATTACTGAAGCCCTTTATGAAACACTGATGGATGTCTCTTCCAGCAGCCTGCGCCATCAGGAAATCTTCTCAGGTAATTTCAGTGATATTCATCAGATTGACATTTCTCTGGAGGATGCAGAGTATACCATTACCTCCAAAGATGAAAAAGATCAGCGTACTTATTATTATCAGGAGGAAGAGCTGGACACTACCAGTCTCAGCAGCAGTCTGACCACCCTGCAGGCTTCTGAATTTACAAACGAAGCTTCTGCCGGAAAGGAAGAAATCAGTCTGAAATTGTATTTGGACAATGAAAACTTTCCCGAAGTGGAAATCACCCTGTACCGCCATGACGGAACCAACTGCCTTGCTGTGGTTGACGGAGAATCAGTGGCTTTTGTGGAACGGAGTCAGGTTGTAGATTTGATTGAAGCGGTAAATGCTATCGTATTAGATTAAGCATTTGGAAACTATATGATTGGAAAAGCGATGCCGGAGATTTTTTCTCCGGCATCCAATTTATTCTTGCAACTGCTCCCTCATAAAGCTATAATTTTCCTATAGACTATATTTTTGGAGGAATTGTATCATGGAATATTTTAGAAATGAAACCATCGTAATCAGAACCATTCGCCCTTCCGATGCCCGGATCATCTGCGACGAAGAAATCGCACAGGGCTGGAAGCAGACCATTGACAAATACCTGAACCGTATCCGAGATTTCAACAGCGGAAAATGTATTTCTCTGGTAGCCGAGTATCAGGAATCTGTGGCAGGGTATATCAATGTCTATCCCAATGCATCCGAGGGACCTTTTGCCCATCAAGGGTACAGTGAAATTGTGGATTTCGGCGTACTGGAAAAATTCCGCCGGAAAGGTATTGGCACAAAGCTTATGGATGTGGCAGAAGAAATTGCCGCCCAATATTCCGATACAGTTTATCTTGGCGTAGGGCTTCACAGCGGATACGGTTCTGCTCAGAGAATGTACGTAAAAAGGGGCTATATCCCGGACGGTTCCGGTGTCTGGTATGGAGGAACTCTTGCATCGCCCTATGAACAGTACTGTAACGATGATGACCTGAATCTTTATCTCAGCAAAAAACTTCGCTGAATTTCTCATGAAGAATACCTTCCTAATGCTTTATTGTATCGCTGAAAAATCAATTTCCAGCGTCTCACAAATTCCTGCTTTTATTTTATCACCAAATTCATACTTTCTCATATCATCATTTGCAAAATCATATACAGACACCGTTTTATCCTTTGGGTCTGCTATCCAGTACTCGCGAACCCCGGCCGTACGGTATTTGAACAACTTAATCATATAATCCATTCGCTGACTTCCCGGCGAGACAACCTCTATGATCCAATCCGGTGCACCTGTACATCCTCTGTCTGTAAGCTTGCTTTTATCACTTTTGTATCTTTTCAAAACTTTTCTTTCAATATCCGGTCTCCCTCCTGAATCCTTTCCTCCCACTGGGGAAAATCCTCTCCCAAAATCTCCGCAAACACCTGATATTCATCCAAAAGCCCCTGTCCGTGCAGCACCCTGTATGCTCCCCCATCACTTCCCAGTGCCATCCGTACACCCAGCTCATACGCCCGGTGCAGATTTTTCTTCTGTCCTTCCCAGATATTTTCCAAAACTTTCTCTGGAAATCTTCCGTCTCCCAAAAGATTTTTCACAGTTACCACCGTGGGAACCCAGACAACATCGGAGGAAGCCATCGCTTCCAGTCCGTCCTCATCACAGAAATTTCCATGCTCGATACTATCCACCCCTGCCAGCGCCGCAGCACGCACTGCCCGGTTCCCATTGGTATGGGCCATCACCGGAAAGCCTTCTTCATGGGCAATGTGAATCAGCTCTCGAATTTCCTCATCCGAAAGGGACTCTTCTGTCAAACCGCCGTTGTCAAAATCCATAATCCCGGAAATCATGATTTTTACAAAGTGTCCGCCCTGTTTTCGGAGGATGCGAACCAGTTTTCTGTACTCCTTTAAGTCTCTGTAAGCTCTGCCCACGATTCCTCCATAATGGCCTTCCCGGTGGATTGCAAATACCGGAGTCCGATAGGTAATCCCGTACTCCGGAGCAATCTCTATAGCCTTTTTGGAGGTTCCGTAAATATCGCCTCCATCCCGCAGCCAGCTAATTCCCAGCCGATGGTACGCTTCCAGATTTTTCCGAATAACTCTTTCATCCACCCCGCACTCCTGAGCCTTTACCGCCTCTTTATAATTCACACCGTTCATGAAGATATGCATATGACCTTCCCCATACGGAAATTCATGTCTTGTAACTCTTTTCTCCATATTCTCTCCCCGAAATTTTTCCAATTACGGATAATTCTTCTCTTTCCCACACTTTTTATCCGTAATTCTTTGTTGCTTATACCATACATTTTATAAAAACTACCTATAAAAGTGCCTATCTGCTCTATTTTTATCGGTAATTTCCCTTATTTTTTTCATTTTGCATTTGTTTTTTCTCGAAAATACGGATAAAAATGCCTGCTGGAAACATTTTTATCCGTATACAAGGAACGATTGCTCTATATTTCTCTCTGAATTTACCGATAAAGCTGCAAACAACTGCCAGATTTATCGGTAATTCCCCCCGAAAGGCTCATCTCTCAGTTTCAGAATCGCCTTTTCATCTATCCGCTTATTCTCTGTTATCATCAATCATGTACAGCAGCGCATTACAAATGCAGGCCGCAATATTGCTTCCGCCCTTTCGTCCTTTCGCCACGATATACGGTACGTCCGTATCCATGATCAGTTCTTTGGACTGGACTACATTCACGAATCCCACCGGGACTCCAATGATCAAGGCCGGGTTTATCTTTCCTTCCTCAATCAGCTCATACAGACGAACCAGCGCTGTGGGAGCATTTCCAATGGCAAAAATCAGCGGACGGTTCATAGCTGCCGCTTTATCCATGCTGGCCGTTGCTCTCGTGGTTCCATTGGCTTTTGCAGCCGCAGCCACATCTTCGTCCGACATAAAACAATACACCTCGCCGCCGTAACGGGCCAGCGCACGCTTATTGATGCCGGAACGGCCCATCTGAGTGTCCGTCACGATGCACGCTCCGTTTTTGATGGCTTCCATGGCTTTCTCCACCACATGTTCTGAAAAACAGAGATTGTCTGCATATTCAAAATCTGCACTGGTATGAATGCATCTTTTGATGATCAGTTCTTTATCCGGATCCAGCTTCCGCTCTCCCAGTTCCTCTGTGATGATTTCAAAGCTTCTCCGCTCAATGTCCCTTGGCTGTACATTTTCCAATTCTATCTTCATTTTCTGTTCCTCACTTCTCAAAATTCGGCACTGCCGCCCTCGATTCCTTCCTTCAAGATCCGGTAAATGGCTTCCATATCCAGATGTTCCCTCAGGCCCGCAGCCAGAAGGTCATACTGGGTTTCCTTAAACTCCTGAAAATCCACACCGGTAATCTCTTCGGTATCGATGCCTTTTTTCCGTCCCAGAGCCTTTACCACTGCCTTCGCCACTTCCTCTTTATCGAAAACTCCATGGACATAGGTTCCGTACACATTTCCGGTATACGCTCCGTCCGCCTTTTCTTCTCTGGTCGCCGCATGGTCCTGAATGCAGGTCAGGGCATGTGCCCCCTCTTTCAGCCTGCTCACACCCATATGAATCTCATATCCCTCCAAAACAGCTCCCGTAAGCTCCTGCAGATCGCCATTCACCTCCCGGAAGGTACCGCTGACTCTCGTTCTGGTCTTTTCACTCTCAAAAACTGTATCCATGGGAAGCAGTCCCATGCCCTTCATGCTTCCTCCGGCTTCCACACCATAGGGATCGGATAATGTCTCACCCAGCATCTGATAGCCGCCGCAGACACCGAAGATCACTTTTCCTCTTGCCGCCTGTTTCAAAATTGCAGCTTCCATACCGCTCTCCCGCATCCACTGCAAATCTTCCATAGTATTTTTAGTACCCGGAAGAATAATCATATCCGGATCCTTCAGTTCATGGACATGTTTCACATAGCGAAGAGATACCCCCGGCATACTCTCGAACGGATTGAAATCCGTAAAATTGGAAATTCTCGGAACACGGATGACTGCAATGTCGATCACACCCACCTCCCGGTTTCCGTCAAACCGTTCCGTCAGGCTGTCCTCATCCTCCACCTCAATATTCAGGTAGGGCGCAACTCCCACAACCGGAATTTTGCTCCTTTCCTCCAGCATTTCAACACCCGGTTCCAGAATCGTTTTATCTCCCCGGAATTTATTGATGATCAGACCCTTTACCATCTTCTGCTCATCCTCTTCCAAAAGCATCACGGTTCCGATCAACTGGGCGAAAACGCCCCCTCTGTCAATATCTCCCACAAGAAGCACCGGAGCTTTGGCCATCTTGGCCATTCCCATATTTACGATATCTTCCTGCTTCAGATTGATCTCCGCAGGGCTTCCGGCGCCTTCGATGACGATAATATCATTTTCTTCGGCAAGCTGGTTGTACGCTTTCATAATGTCGGGAATCAATTTGTGCTTGTATTGAAAATACTCCCGGGCAGCCATATTTCCCAGAACCTCTCCGTTTACAATCACCTGACTTCCCACATCATTGGTGGGTTTTAAAAGAATGGGATTCATCAGCACCGATGGTTTGATTCCTGCGGCTTCCGCCTGCATCACCTGCGCTCTTCCCATTTCCAGACCTTCCTCCGTAATATAAGAATTCAGCGCCATATTCTGGGATTTAAAAGGCGCCACCCGGTAACCATCCTGTTTGAAAATCCTGCACAATCCTGCCGCCAGCAGGCTTTTCCCCGCATTGGACATGGTTCCCTGTATCATAATTGCTTTTGCCATCTACCGTTCCCTCACTTTCCGTAAAGCCTCCAATAATTTGAGATTTTCCTCATGTGTCCTCACAGCAATCCGAAAATACCCTTGGGTAAGTCCCGGGTAATTGCTGCAGTCCCGGATCATCACCTGCTCTTTTATCAGCCTTTGGCAAAGATCAGGTTCGCCCTTGAAAAATATGTAATTTGCCTGAGAATCGTAAACCTGACAGCCCAGCTTTTTCAATTCCCCTTTTAAAAAGATTTTTTCTGTCTCTATGATCTGTCTGGCCCGTTCTACATAACGCTGTTCCCCGAGAGCCGCCACTCCGGCCTCCTGCGCCGGAATCGATACATTCCAAGGCTGGAGACGGTTTTCCATGGCTTCCAGCAGCCATGAATTCGCCGTAATCCCATAGCCCAGACGAAGTCCCGCCATGGCATACCGCTTCGTAAATGCCTTCAGCAGAAATACTCTGTCGCACTCTGCCAGCCGCCCTTTAAGGGTATGGCATTCCGGCTTTGGCACAAAATCCAGAAAACACTCATCCACCACCAGCCAGACCTGTTTTTCCTGACAACGGCGAAGGATATTTTCCAGTAATTCCGCATCCAGCAAAATTCCGGTGGGGTTATTGGGATTGCACAGAAACATCATATCCAGATTTTCAGATATTTTTTCCAGAATCCCCTTTCCCATTCGGAATCCGTCCTCATCCTTCAGCATTTCATACTGTATCTCACATTCCACGCCCCGAAGCGCCTGTTCGTACTCGGCAAAGGTAGGCGCCGGAATCAGCGCCTTCTTGGGCCGTATTGCCTGCACCAGAGCAAAAATCAATTCCGCAGCCCCGTTTCCGCAGATCAGCCATTCTTCCGGAACCTGCTCGTACTCTGCCAGCGCTCCTTTGAGCTTTTCCTGACAGGCATCAGGATAATGGCTGATGGATGCCATACTGTCCGCAGCAGCCTGAATCACGGACTGAGGGGTTCCCAGCGGATTGATATTGGCTGAAAAGTCCAGCACACCGGGATAGCGGTAAATGTCTCCTCCATGAACGTATTTCTTCATTTGTCTCTCCTTCTCGTCTGCGTTTCCTATCGTCGGTATCTCCTAGAGAAGTATACCTATCAAAAGCCGTACCCCGCCGAAAATCACCACCGACAGAACGGTTGTGGCATACATCAATTTGTGGGATCTCGGAATGTCCTCAATCTCCACTCCCCGGATGGGATCTCCGATAAACGGCTTTTTGTGAAGCTTTCCGAAATACCATGCGTCCCCTGCAAGCTGAATCTCCAAAGCTCCCGCCATCACCGCCTCTGTCTGGGCAGAATTGGGGCTGGCATGGTTGCGTCGATCTCTCAGATAAATCTTTTTCGCATGTTTTCCATTCATCCCCACACAGTAAGCGGCCAGAATCATCACACAGCCGGACAGCCTTGCCGGAAGATAATTCACCACATCGTCCAGCTTTGCAGCGGCGGTTCCGAAAAACCTGTATTTATCATTTTTATAACCTACCATGGAATCCATGGTGTTGATTGCTTTGTAGGCAAATCCAAGAACCGCTCCGCCGATCATCATGTAAAACAGGGGGGCGATGATTCCGTCGGATGTATTTTCCGCTACGGTCTCCACCGCCGCCTTCGTTACCCCCGCCTCGTCAAGGCTTTTCGTATCTCTTCCTACAATCATGGAGACTGCATACCTGCTTTTTTCCAGATCCCCGGTCTTCAGCGCATCGTATACCTTCCGGCTCTCATCCCGCAGGGATCTGGCAGCCAGAAGCTGATAGCACATAAAGGTCTCCAGCGCAAAACCCAGCCATAACCGCCAGCCATAGGCCAGATAAAGGATTCCCAGCGGAATTCCGGCGGAAAACGCAATGATCAGCAGGACTAAAACGCCCCCTGCAATCCGCTCGCCCGTTTTGCTTTTCGGAAATATCTTCCGCAGCACTTTTTCCAGAAGGGAAATCCCGTTTCCGATGATCCGCACCGGATGGTACAGCCATCTGGGATCACCCAAAAGTAAATCTAATAAAAAGCCGCAGCACACGGCCAGTAATGTCCATTTCATTTGTTCTTCCTGCCTTTTTCATTTTCGTGTAGCTGTTACGTTTTAATAACGTCTATTCAGGATCCTGTCCTTCATAGTCACGCGGGACAGTGACCTTCTGAACAGTTACTTAATAACACATTTTTTCATAGCTATGGATTTCCCGGCGGGCCGGTGTCCATAAGGAAGGGTTCAGTTCCAGTTCATATCCCTCTCCATTTCCTGTATGCCAGTTATAAAAGTCTTTCTGCGGCACAGCGTACCGTTCCATAATGCTCATGATGGTTCCGCCATGCACCACAAAAGCGGCTGTCTCAATATTTTCCCGAAAGCACTCCCGAACTGCTCTCTCAAATCCCCGGCAGCATCTGCTGCGAAATGCATGGGAATCTTCGCCTTCCGGGAAGGGCAGGGTTCCGTTGCTGTCAATCCATGCCTGATACAGTGGATTGCCGGTAAGTTCCTTCCAGTTTTTATTTTCAAATATCCCAAAATCACACTCTGCCAGCTCTTCCATGATTCTCACCGGATAACCGGGAAAAATAGCTGCGGCTGTCTGACGGCAGCGAAGCAGAGGGCTTACAAATACCGTTTCCGGCTGGGGGTAGGATTGTTCTTTCAGTCTCTTCTCTTCTTCTTCCAAAAGAGGCTCATCGGTTGTGCCAATGTAACGATTCTGAGTATTTCCCAGAGTTTTTCCGTGGCGGATCAGGTAAATTTTCATATTTCTGTATTCTCCTTTTGTTTGACAGCGGTATTCACATGCGCCCCGGTGGATTATTTCAGTTTTTGTCCGATTCCGCAGCAGACTCTTGTTACACTGTCCGCATAAGAGGCAAGAGCGGTACAAATCCGTCCGCATTTTTCCCGCCATGCACGTTCCATGGGGTCCATGGGGACGATACCGTAGCCTACTTCATCTGTCACAATCAGAATATCCGGATTTTTACTTTTGATTTTTTCCGGCAGATTGGAAATTTCCTGACCGCTTTCCATGCAGCGGCGAATGTATTGATGGAAATTACAGATTGCCGGAGTGGTATAAACAGACTCCGGAGAACAGGTTTCACCGTCTGCCCACATTTCCGGAGAAATGTCGTAGACAGATGATGCATATTGTTGTTTGCCCTGGTGGGCGCCGCCGATGATTAAGTTCATATGCTGATTTCCTTTCTGAATATAATTAAAGAGAAATCTCCTTGTCTTAAACGAAACTGTTCAAAGCTCTGCAGACTTTATCGGGCGAAGTCTGACAGACCAAGCTGAAACAAAAGCCTGAAAATATTGGACAACAGCGGTTAAATCTACCTGTTTATGTCCAAATGGCAAAATTCCCGGTTCGCATCTCATACATTCCAATTCCATTATCAGATTCCCGGAATCAAAACAGCCAGAACTACCGCACAGGCTGTAAATAACTCACAGAGAGTCAGAAAACATCCAGCAAGGTCTCCTGTCGTTCCGCCGAAATGTTTCATTGCTTTTTTGTAGTATAATCCATATACGATCAGAGCCGTGACGAAACAAATCGCGCCAAGCTTCCAGTCCAGCGCCAGCATAGCTGCCAAAATCAATGCCAGATACAAAAACATGGTGATTTTTACCTGACGGTCTTTGGCTCCTCTTGCCATTGCAGAAACAGACCCTGTTTTTTTTGCTTTCGGAAAAGTGACAATTGCAAGAGCGCTCAGAGTTCTGGAAAGTACAAAGCTCAACGCAATGATGGGGAATGCCCGAAGCGTTACCTGACTGTAAACTCCGTAGTAAAACAAGTAGTAAACTACACAGGTAATCACCGCGAACGCTCCGGCGTGGGAATCTTTCAGAATCTCCAGACGGCGGTCCCGCTCCTGATAGGAGCTCATGGCATCCGCGGTGTCCAAAAGACCGTCCAGATGAATGCCTCCGGTGATGAACCATGGAATCAGCACAAGAATGATGGTGTAGAAAGCAGGATTCAGTCCTGCCCTGTCTCCGAATACTCCGAAAACCCATGTCACGGCTCCAATCACCGCTCCTACCCATGGGAAGAAGCACATGGCGTATGCCATATTCTCCTCGCTCCATTCGCACTGAGGCATGGGAATTTTAGAGTACATGGAAAATGCAATCAGAAAACTATTGTATAGCTTTTTCATAGACAAATTCTCCTGTTTTGTTCTTGTAATCAAATAATATTCCCACCTCTACAGGCGGCAAGTTTCAAAGAGTCCAGTCTTGGTGGGAGTCCAATCTTCTTCCGGGATAAATCCCCCCGGCGGATTGCAGCACTGCTCATGGGCGCAGAGCCACCGGGATTCCATAGACAACTTCTGTGACGCGGTCAGCCATTTTTCCCATCCGGCGATTGATCTCTCCCAGATAAGAAAGATATGTTTCTGTCTCCGAATCATAAGTGATTCCATCGGAAAATACTTCGTTGGTCACTACCACAAGATTGGCTGCGCTTAGGTTCAGATGCTCGATCCCCTTCATGATCTCCGCTACTGTCTGTTCTCCGGCGCCGTTTTCCTGATACATTTCGTTGGCGGTCAGATTGGACATGCATTCCAGAAGAACGTCGGCATCCGCCGGGATATCCAGTGCGGAAAGGTTCGTGTAGCACTCGATGGTGGAAAACTGTTTTTCTTTTCGCATGTCACGGTGTCTTTGGATTCTTGCATGGCTTTCCTCGTCGAAGGGGAACATGGTCGCGATATAGATTCTGTTATGTCCTTCAAAATCCAGAATGCAGCTCTCTGCAAAGGCTGATTTTCCGCTGCCGCTTCCTCCGGTTATCAAATGAAACATGGTTTTCCTCCTTATACCAGCGGTACATAGTTGTCCATATCATTGTCGGCAAAGGTGCTCATACTGTTATAGACCGAAAGTGCCATATCCAGCAGCGGGAATATGGATACGGCCCCGGTTCCCTCGCCAAGACACATATCACAGTCCAGAAATACCGGGATTTCCAGCGCTTCTAAAATCATGTTGGCGGCTGGTTCTTTGGATTTGTGGGAGGTGATGATATAGTCTTTTATGTCCGGGCACATCCGTATGGCGCAGAGGGCGGCTACGCAGGAAATGAAGCCGTCTGCCACTACGGGAATCTGACAGGCCGCACCGCCGATGAATACCCCTGCCATTCCGGCAATGTCAAACCCTCCCACTTTGGAGAGTACGTCCAGTACATCCTCTTTTTCCGGCTGATGAAGTGCAATGGCTTTGCGGATGGTTTCCACCTTTTTGGACAGGCCAGTTTGAGATAATCCTGCGCCCCGTCCGGTGACTGTTTCCGGCTCTGCATCCAGCAGAACGGAAGTGACTGCGCTGCTGGTGGTGGTATTTCCGATTCCCATCTCACCTGTAGCCAGTATGCCGTAGCCTTTTTCTTTCAGCTCTTCTGCCATGGAAATTCCCACTTCCACAGCTTTTACGGCCTCTTCTCTCGTCATGGCTGCTTCTTTTGCCATGTTTTTCGTTCCGTAGGCAATTTTTCTGTTGATGATTTTGCTGTCTGAAGCGATTCCGATATCTACCGGGAAAATGTCTGCTCCCGCTTTTTTACACAGGATGCTGGCAGTGGCTTTCTCCTGAAGGAAGTTTTCGGAGACGATCAGTGTTACTTCCTGACCGGACTGGGTCACGCCTTCTTCCACCACGCCGTTGTCTGCGCACATCACTACCAGACCTTTTTTCTTTAAATCTACCTGTTCTTTTCCTGTCATTCCCGCGATTCTCACCACGGTATCCTGCAGTCTTCCCAGACTGTGGAGAGGAATTGCGATATTATTCCAGTGTTTGACCGCCCGCTCCATCGCCTCTGTATCTGCCGGACGGATCTGTTTCAGCGCTTGTTCCAGATTCATTTTTCCTCTCTCCTTTCTTCACACGCCTGTAAAAATGCCTTTGGTACCTGTAAATTGCTGTAATAATAGATATGGGGAAATCCCACCATCCGGTTTTTCCCGCTGTGGATGCATTTCCATGAGCGGCTGCTCTCGGGCTTCTTCGCCGTAAATGCTTCCCCGCAGCTTTCCGAATCAAAATAGTGGAATTCGTGAGCCGGAATGGGGCCGGTCTGCTTTCCAAAGCAGGTTCCCTCCTCCAGCGTAATATAACCGAATCTGGTCAGCCGGGGGGTACGGAACGCTTTTCCCGGAACGGTTCCCACCATGGGCCGGAAATTTCCTTCCATATCCTCCATTTCCTGATGCAGATACATGAAGCCGCCGCACTCCGCCATATGGGGAAGCCCCTCCTGCAAAGCGCTGCGGATGGATTCCAGCATGGAATGGTTTTCACTCAGTTCCTTTGCATATAATTCCGGGTATCCTCCGTTTAGGAGAAGTC
>JAHAFI010000030.1 GCA_018374355.1 Clostridiales bacterium | reverse complement strand
AGATATTTGTCATCGATACCTGCTTTTTTCGCGATCTCAGTAATCGGAAGCGCTTCGCACTCCTGTGCGATTTCAATGTCTGTTTTGTAGCCCATAATAGTTACCTCCTTCTATTTCCATCGGCTTTCCGCCGAAAGGATGCATAGTTTTATTTCGTTATTCTTTTCGGTGCAAATGTCTGTGTCACAAAGCTGGTCAATACGCTCTGGTATAAAATGGATACCAGAATAGTATTAGCGATTACCAGCGCCACCGTCTGAATCGTTCTTGTTGTATACAGTACAGACCATGGGGTTCCATAATAAATATGAAGACCCACAGTAGTAAAGCCCAGAGAACCGATCAGGCCGTGCACTGCAACAATCACGGCGATTTTCCATGTATTGATTTTGTCATGGAATACATACTGCTTAAAGATTCCCGGAAGTACGCCTGCCAGCACAGACGCCACCAAAATGAACGGATTCGGTGCATAGCCCTGAATCAGGCATCCCAATAAGTCCGCTGCGCCGCCGCAGATTCCACCTGTCAAAGGTCCCAGCCAAAGTCCTGCAAGAAAAATAGGAGTGCTGCTGAGAGTAATCCTCAGAGTTGTTCCTATATTGATAGCAAGTACTCTCGCCAGAATCAGATTCATTGCAACCAAAACCCCTGCAAATACGACAGTTTTAATATTCAGTTTTTTCATAAGTATCTCTCCTTTTACCCGGCATAGTAGTTTACTACACCAAAGGCAGAAAGAGAGCTTTCTGAATCTATCTTCAATGCAGTAGCGGACGCAGCATTACATCGTGGAAAGATTTCACGGTTTCCTTCGTCCACAGGCAACTTCCCATCCTGTGACACTTTACGCGCAATACTTACTCTACTATACTTACACATTATTTTTCTCCTTTACGGATTGTGTAACGCCTTATTTTCTTAGTTATCTGCTGTCACCAAACTGCATAATCACAGTTTGTGTGCATCCTACCGCAACTATCTGTCAGTTACGATAACGCTTTGATCATCGTGATGGTAATGTCTCCCACCACTGCCATGTCCTCCGCCTGAAAAGCAATCGGAAAATTGTCGGAGAACAAAATCTGGGAAGATGGAGGAAATTCATCATCACCCGCCCATAAAATCATCTGGAGACGGAAACCATTTAAAAATTCAAATTCATAGGCAATATCTCCGTGGGACAGTTTTTGGGCGCCGATCTTTTCCATTGCCCTCTGAAACTGTTCCTGTTTGTTGCCGAATCCAAAGGCAAACCGCATCAGGCATCTGCCCTGAAACTGTTTCAGGTAGACCGTTCCCCAAGGGGTTTCCCGGTAAGTGAGGAATTTTCCCGTTGTTGGCGCCTCATGGCCTTCCACCAGATAGCGGAGTACCAAAATTCTTGCATTGACTGCTGATTCCAGCGGATAATATCCGATCTGGTCTTCCTGTATATGAGTTACCTCGTATTCCGGATGTTTAATCTGATAAGTCACCCCCATCAGACGCAGTGTAAATGTTTTTGTTTCTGCATCATAAGGAATTCCCGTTCTCTGGCTGATCTCTGCCGGATCTGCCTTCTGAAACAGCTCCATATAATGCTCATAAGGAATCCTTTCCTTACTGTCCTTCTCATACTGCAATTCCATTGTTGTCTCTCCTTACACCTGTTTACGTCATCTGCCCGAAAGCAATACACACTATGGCAGTCCGGCATCTCCTTCTTTTTGGAAACGCCGGACTGTATTTTCCTATCCCTGTACTACAGATGGAAACATCGTTGTATCCGTATGGGGGATAAAGCAGGCAGCCACAAATTCATCCATATAACCCGGCACTGTACTCAGTTCCAGATAGGTCATATTGCTTGCCACCTCATATGTCTTGCGCTCTGCATCTTTAGATAGCAGCATCGCATAAGCTCCGGACAGAGAGGAATTTCCGATATAATGGAACATCTCCAGCGGAATATCCGGGAACATGCCGATATTCACGGCATTTCTCATATTGATACCGCTTCCGATTCCTCCGGCAACATAAACACTCTCAATCATGGAAATATCAAAGTCCAGAGAACTGAGCATGGTCCGGATAGCTGAGAAAATAGCACCCTTTGCCCGGATGAAATTGTCGATATCCACCTCTGTAATCTCTACATCCTTCTCTGCTCCCGCATCTTTTGCAAAAGCAAGCACATAGCTTCCCATACCGTATTTATCATGGCGGACCCTCTCGCCCTCACGGACAAATTTTCCTTTCGGATTGATGATACCTGCAGAATACAGCTCACTGATCACATCAATGATACCGGAACCGCAAAGTCCGATGGGTTTCTGTCCCTCGTCACCTACCACCTGGAAGGTGGGTTCCATCGTCTCTTTGTCGATGGTGCAGGCCTCGATGGCTCCGTCTGTAGCCCGCATACCGCAGCTAATGTCTCCGCCCTCAAAAGCCGGTCCCGCAGAGCAGGCACAGCTCATCATAAAGTCGGAATTGCCGAATACCAGCTCGCCATTGGTTCCCAGATCAATGAACAGGGAAAATTCCGGTTTGTTCCAGATCATGCTTACCAGCGTGCCGGCAGTAATATCTCCGCCTACGTAGCTTCCGATATTCGGTGCGATGATAATATGCGCGTCAGGATTGATGGAAATGCCCAAATCCAGCGCATACAGGGAATTAGTCTTAAAGAACGTAGGGATATAAGGCTCCATACGCACAGGATCTGCATTGATTCCTGCAAACAGATGGTTCATGGTGGTATTCGCCGCCACACACATCCGGTAGATGCGCTGTTTCGGGAATTTTGCCGAACGACACATCTGAGCTACCAAAGGATTGATAGTCTCCTCAATCACCGCTTTCTGGAGTTTATTCTTTCCTCCCGGCTTTGTGGATTCAATGATCCGGTTGATGACGTCAGCTCCGTAACGGATCTGCCCGTTTCCGGAGGATGCTTTACCCAGAATCTCACCGGTCACCATATTGATCAGCAGTGCGGAAACCGTAGTCGTTCCGATATCCACCGCCAGTCCTCCGATAACCACTTCTTCCTCTTTCGGGAATACGTCATATACAAAAAGATTTTTGCTGCTGCCTGTTCTTCCTACCACACAGCGAATGGAGAAATCACTCTCCCGGAGTACATCCGCCAGCTTTCGGATTACCGTATAAGGAAGTCTGACAATATTGGCGCCCGTCTGTTTTTTCAGGGCACGCATCAGTCTTTCGTTATCCGGCATGGTATCGTCCAAAGACGGCACATCCATGGTCACATCCAGAAGTTCCATGTCATTTTTTAGCTGGAGTCCTGCTCCCTCTACATCCGCTTTCGCGTTCTCGAAGATGGCAACCTCTTCCTTTGAACTTAAATCCGCAACTTTCATTCTGCTGCGGTATGCGGATGCGATATCGGGAACTTCCACTTCCACGTCGCTTTCAATCTTACTGCAGCAGGACAATCTCCATCCCTCTGCATATTCTTCCTCTGAAATATGTCTGGTTCTCGGGGAATCCAGAGTTCCGTTCAATAACTTTACCCTGCACTTACCGCAGGAGCCGTTGCCGGAACAGGGGGCATCAATTGCAACATTGGTTTTTCTGGCAACCTCCAGAAGATTCTCTTCAGCGGCTGCAAACGCTTCTACCGCTTCGCCGCTTTCGAAACGAAAAGTTACTTTAAACATGATTTAAGCCTCTCTTTTTTTCTTTCGGGGTTTGCTATCGTCATAGCAAATTTTAACATATATGTCTCTTATAAAATACCACAATTCGTAAAAATCGTCAATGAAAAGGGGAAATCTGTTGCTGTTCATTTCATTCACAGCAACACACTTCGCGGAATATTACCATTGAACAGTACCGGAAGTCTTCCGCCGGATCTTTCTCTTTACATAGTCCTCTGTTTCCCGGCAGACAACCGGGGAGAGCACCAGTATTCCCACCAGATTCGGAACAGCCATCAGGCCGTTAAAGGTATCTGACAGTCCCCATACAAGCTCCAGACTGAGAACTGCGCCAAACAGGGTTCCCCCGATAAATAAAAGACGGTAAAACAGAAGGGATTTCAGCCCGAACAGATACTCATATGCCTTCGTTCCATAATAGCTCCAGCCCAGTATCGTAGCAAAAGCAAAAAGAAAAATTGCGACGGCCACAAAAGCTGGTCCCGCCTTTCCGAAAACCGTACCGAATACCGCGCCCATCAAGGCAGAGTCCTCTCCGCTGCCAATCACCTGCCCCGTATTCAGATCTACCAGACCGGAGGTTAAAATCGCAAGAGCCGTAAGAGTACACACTACAATGGTATCAACAAACACATTGAAGATTCCCCACATCCCCTGCTGTACCGGTTCTTTCACATTGGAATTGGAATGGGCGATTACCGCGGAACCAAGCCCCGCTTCGTTGGAAAATACTCCCCGGCGCATTCCCCAATTCAGGGACATTCTGATACCGGAACCTACGATTCCTCCGCCCACTGCCGTTTTACCGAAAGCGCCTTTAAAAATGGCCTCCAGAGCCGCCCCCATTCTGTCCATATGAGCAGCACAGACGATGATGGTGCCGCCCATATAGACCAGCGCCATAAAGGGTACCATTTTCTCCGTCACAGAGGCAATTCTTCCGATTCCTCCCAGAATCACCATTCCGGTAAATCCCATCAAAAGGACTCCCGTCAAAAAAGGCGGTATGCCAAAGGCCGCCTCCATATTTCCTGCCACAGAATTGGCCTGACTCATATTTCCCATTCCAAAGGAAGCCAGAAGGCAGCATACGGCGAACATCCCGCCCAAAATACTTCCTGCCTTTTTCCAGCCCTTTTTTGCCCCCACTCCATCCCTGAGATAGTACATGGCCCCGCCGCACCACTCACCCTCGCTGTTTTTTCTCCGGTAACAGATTCCCAGAACATTTTCAGAAAAGCTGGTCATCATCCCGAAGAAGGCCACCACCCACATCCAGAAGATTGCTCCCGGTCCTCCATAGATCAGAGCCGAGGCCACTCCCACAATATTTCCCGTTCCCAGCGTGGAGGCCAAAGCCGTACAGATTGCCTGAAACTGAGAGATGGATTTGTCGGTTTCCGAAGTATGTTTTCTGGTTTCCGCATCAGTGAAAATTTTTCCTAAGGTATGCTTCATCCAATGGCCTAAATGCGTAATCTGAAATCCTTTCGTCAGCACTGTCATTGCCACTCCGGTTCCTACCAGTAAGGCCAGCATCGGCAGTCCCCAGATCCATTCGCTTACCCTTTCATTTGCCTTTCCAATAATCTCCAGCATAAACATCTGCTCCTTGTCTCTTCATAATCTATCTATTAAGAGACACCCCAACAAATGCCTGTTATCTGATTTTGAAATAAGATAACATCCCAAAAAGGCCATGCCGGCATCACTGCCGACACAGCCTGTCTTGCGAAATCACGGACAGCCGCAACTCCTGTTCTGATTACAGATAACTATTCAGCCTTTCAGGCTACTACTGTAACGATTACAGTTCCAGATAAGAATCTGCATACAGAGTATTGTTTTTGAATACGTCACAGGATTTGATGGTTTCCATCAGACGCAGGTCATTCGGGTTTACGATTGCAGATGTCAGACCATTCATCATACACATAGCAACCAGTGCAGAGTCCATGATCGGACGGATATGCTTAGGCATACCGTTAGAGTTATTGGACAGACCACCTGTAGAGTTCAGACCCATATCGGAGATCATTTTGATGAATTCAAGAACTTCCATCTGTTTGTCCTGCATTCCTTTTACAACAAGGAACAGCGGGTCAAACCACATATCTGTCTCAGACATGCCATGCTCCATACCTCTTTCCAGAAGTGTCTGCAGGAAAGCCATACGCTCATCGTTATCTGCTGCAATACCTTCACCGTTACACAGAGCAATTACGATTGCATCATTAGCTGCAGCCAGATCGATGTTTTCGATTCTTCCGGCAGCATCTGCGGAGTTAACGATCGGTTTTCCTTTGCTTCTGTTGTATACAGAAATACCAGCTTCGATCGCTTTTTTATTTGAAGTATCCAGTGCCAGCGGAACGTTGTCGAAGTTTTCCTGAAGAAGCTGAACAGCCCATTTCATCAGGTCTTCGCCATATCCTTCTGCAGGTCCGATATTTACATCCAGATAAGTTGCGCCAGCATCAAGCTGCTGTTTTGCTCTTTTCAGGATTGGTTCCGGATCTCTTTCAAGGAATGCTTTGTTTACTGCCGGAGCTGTGGTGGAAAGTCTTTCACCAATTGTAACAAATTTTGCCATAGTATTTTCTCCTTTTTTCATTTTCATTATCAGGAACTCCGGAGGAGTTCCTGATATGCACTTCAGTATCAACTATCCAGAATACAGAATCATCCTATTCCGTACAGTTATACTATTTTTTCAATCTTACAGTTCGCCTGCTTCTTTCATATCTTTCAGGAATTTAACCAACTGTACAGCTTCCAGAGGAGCTACAATGATTTCCCATCCCGGAAGTTTTGCTTCCAGATCACCTTTCAGAACGGCAACTTTACCCGGGATGATCAGTTTTCTGGATTTTACTTTTCCTTCGATATTTTCCTGAACAAATTTGGAGATGGATGTTCCGGAGAACTTACCAGCAGCCCATGATGTCAGTACGGACAGTCCGCCTGCATCGTTGATAATCAGGTTAACCGGAACACCGGATCTCTCCAGTTCGCCGGATACGATGAAGTATGTAAGAGCGAAGTCTACGGTTGTCAGGCAGATAGAATTCTCATCTGCTCCATTCAGAGGATACAGACCCGGTTCAACCTTCATTGGTTTCTGAGGATCGGTAAATACATTCTGACGCAGACCGAACAGAGCCAGAGCCTCTGCATATCCCAGATCTTCCAGAACAACGATGGAGCCATATTTCATTGTAAACAGGGAAACCAGAGCTTCCTGCATGTATCTGTCATTCAGAGCCAGTTTTGCTGTATTTACGATTGTCGGATATCCGAAAGTTCTATCCTGATCTTTCAGAGCTGCACGACGGATCTGTACTGCATTGCCGTATGCTTCTTTGATGGAAGAACCTGTAGCGTCGATTACTAAGTTCTTGTTTCCAGCTTTTTCCAGAGCTGCTACAGTATCATAGATTTCGTCCAAGTTAGCTCCGCCAACACCCAGAACCACGCCTGCTTCTGTTGCCAGAGCGTTCATAGCTTCATAGTTGGAAGCGTTTGCACCGTTCAGAACCGGTTTTCCATCTTTGCAGATTTCCAGAGCTGCTTTTGCAACTTCAACATCATCAACACCCAGTACCAGAGTTTTTCCGGTAGCTGCTGCTTTTTTCACGATGTCCAGATATTTGTCTGCACCAGATTCAGCACAATAGTTTACATATACCATGTCAACTACCATTCTTTCACCGATACGTTCATAATCTACAGCCGGAATTGCTGCGATTCTTGCGTCGATTGCTGCATCTTCCATGCAGTTGCACAGAGATACTGCGTATCTTGTTTTATTCACGAATGTTTTTTCGTGTCTGTATAAAACAGTTTCTCCACCCAGAGTATATTCTCCTTCGCCTGTTCCGACTTTGATTGTCTTCATCGGCGGTGCTGTAGCTTCAGACAGAGCTTCCAGAGCTTCGCTGGATACGTGAGGACACTGTTCAATCTTCATAGCGCCCTGAGCTACTTTCATAGAGAATGCCATACAAGTAGGGCATCCACATTCTTTACAGTTCTTTTTTGGTAACATTTTAAAAATCTGAATACCTGATAATGCCATAATTTTTTATCCTCCTGTTCTATCGCTTACACTTAAACTAATTCTTTAATCATTTTAGAAATTGTTGCTACAGACTGAGGATGCATTAAGATAACGGCATCAGATCCGGAAGCCAGATCTGCAGATGCAGTCATGATTTCCATAGAGATTCCACGTTCCTCTACTGGTCCCCATTCCGGCATATCTTCTTCAGAAGCCATGGACTCTTTTACGCCCCATGTTTCAGAAGATACTGGTGTAATGATAGGCATCTGGAGCATAGCATCACCCTGAGCCAGAGCTGCTGCTTTGATACGGTCCATAGTGGATACCACGTATTCATATCCGTAACCAACTGCTGCTGTACCGATATTCATAACAATGCTTTCCGGTTTTACACCCAACTGGGTAGTTACAACGTTTAACTGTTTTGCTAAGTTGATATCTACAGAAGATTCAGCTCCTACTTTCTGGTCATAAGCCAGACCTGCAGATGCTCCTACAGCTTTATAGTTTTCTTCTCTTGCAGACAGGATCAGAGCATTTTTACCCTGAAGAGCTTCAGAAACTTTAGCCAGAAGTTCAGAATCTTTTTCTACATTCTTACTTCCTTCTACTGCCAGAGGCATATCAATTGCTTCTGCTACTTCTTTTACAACTGCTACCAGCTCTTCAACAGATTTGTTTGCTCCGTTCGGATCTCCGCCTTCCAGACGCAGGCAAACAAAATCAGCTCCTTCCATTTCAGCTGCTCTCTTTGCGATTTCTCCCATTGTGGTGCATCCTTCGTAGTAAGCTTTGATACCAGCTACTGCAGGAATTCCCATATCAGAGATTTCAACACCAACTTTCGGTGCATTTTTCATTTCTCCATCAAATGTGTAGAAAGGAAATACGCTTTCTCCTCCTAATGTGATTGCTTTTTCACCGCATCCAATAGTTACTTCTTTGATAGATGCATTAAACTTCTGTGGTTTACGATTAAACGGCATTCTCATTAGCCTCCTTAAAATTTTTTCATATATTTAAACTGCCGGGAAATGCGTGTAAACACGCATTTCCCTTAGACAATTTACATCATTGGTTCCAGACCCAGTGCCGGATGTCCTTTTTCTGTCAGGAATTCAACCAGAGTTTCCGGATCGGTTGCGATTGTTTCGTCACCGATCATGTCTGTAAAGTTCTCAATTCCGTACAGTTCTTTTGCTGTTTCATTCAGTCTGTCTGCAACGAATTCTTTCAGCTCTTTCGGCATCCAAACGATACGTTCTACTCCGCCTTCTGCCTTCATGAACTTCTTGGAACCGATAAAGTGTTTACCATGTCCCATGAATCCAGGTGTCTGAACTCCGCCGCCTGTCATGGAAGCCAGTTCCGGGAAGGTCATTCCCAGAGGAGTCATACCAGCGTACTCACGGTTAGCGATACATACACCGTTGGAGAATGGTTCGATACCACAGATACACTCGAAGCATCCGCAGGATGTCATCGGTTTTTCCATGATGGAGTACAAAGATACATCTTCCAGAGCGCCCTGGGAGAATTTGCGAACTGCTTCGTTAACGTCTTCGTACTCACCGATTCTTTCATCGATGACTCTTTCTTTTGTGATGATCTGGCAAGGTCCGTTCGGATCCAGTTCGTTGGTTGCTTTCGCATCCAGCCATGAAACGGCACCGCACAGTCCCAGACGTTCCGGTGTAACAACACATACGTGGCTCGGGGAGAATGCCTGACACAGGATACAGCTGTAGTATACATCTACAGACTCATCGGTCAGAGTTCTCAGACGGTCATCACGTTTGTTGAAGGTCGGGATCGCAACTTCATGACGGATTCTTGTACATTCAGCCGGATCTGTGTAGATAACAACTTCACATTTGTCTACTACTGCTTCAAATTCGTTCTTAACAGAAGCATACAGTACCTCACCGATATGTTTCAGACGGAAGCCTGCAGCAAATGCATCTTTGCTGATACGGATTCTCTGCATATCTCTCTGTCCTGTATGATATACGCCTTCGATACAGTTGATGTAGTTATGGAATTTACGCTCGATAACCGGTTCGAAGTCAGGCTGCATTGCTTTACCTGCAACTTTTACAACGTAAGCGATATTGTTTTTGCTGCCCAGTTCCATCTCATCAACATCCGGTCCGATGACTGTGATTTTGTGGTCTTCGATCTCCTGCATCTCTACAGTATGTACCAGCTCTGCACAGTCTACGCGGGAACCGTCAAATTCAACCTGCATGTTGCCGCGGCGAATGATTTCACCTTCGAATGCGGATGCGAAAGCAACCGGAATATCGATATTTGTGATTTTGATCTTGATATCACGCGCTTCCAGAGAAGTAGCATTGAATTTGCTTACGTCTTCCTGAACGATCAGGCTCTTTGGTACGCGGAAGATATTTTCTGTTTCGTTTGTAACTACCGGGAAGCCCAGTGCAATAGCGCCTGCTCCGCAAGCTACGATGACATCATCCAGAGGAGCGAATGCATTTACGAATGCAGGTACACGTTTGAATGTGTATTCCATCAGAGATGCTGCATCGCCAGGTGTTACGTTACCGAAGATCAGAGCTGCTCTCAGAGCAACAGATACTACATGGATAACTGCTGTAACGTCATTTCCCAGAGGGATGACACGTACGTTTGCACCTGTGCTCATGCCTGCTTCTGCAACCTGATCACATACGCCGCCTACCAGTGTTACCAGAATACCCTGTGCCTGATAGGATTTAACCAATGCTACTGCTTCTTCTGTGGAAGGAGCAGCTCCTAAGATAACTGCTACACCAGGGATATCTCCGGTTACCAGCGGTACACCCAGTTCACGGATCGCTGCATCACCCAGATGACCGTACTGCGGCAGTGCGTAAGGAGCAGCTCCGTCGATGTATTTCAGTGCTTCGATGAATTCTGCACACAGAGCGGTAGCAACACCGGACATGAATGCGTCATTCAGACGGTTTTCTCTTGTCATCAGAGTTTTTACAACGCCAAGAGCCTCTTTCAGTTCCTTTAAGTTTGTTACTTTTACACCTGTTACAGCGTAATAGCAAGGTAAACAGTAAGCTGTGTCAGGAAAGCTGACAGCTTTGTCTTCGCCGTGCTGAGCGATTGCTGCATCGATAGCCTGTTCTGTCAAACCATATACAGCATCATTTCCATTAAATACTCTTTCAAATAATGTCAATGTTCTTTCCTCCTATTATTCATTGCAATCATCGATTTTATCGATGGTCTCTTTAATTTTACGGATTTCTGCGGTTGCGGATTCACTGAAATCATACGGGGAACATCCCTGACGGTCCGCATCCATGATCTCCGTATTGTAGTGGATAAAGCCCAGCAGATCTTCTGCCGGAATATGTGCCTTTACAAATTCCTCATCTTTTTCATCGCGGACTTTATTGGCAACTACATGAACCTGTTTGACACCCAGATCGCTGGCCAGACGTTTGACATTTTTATACGTCTGAATGCTTCTGGAACCCGGCTCAATCACCACAATAAACTGATCCATTCCTTCCGTGGTTCCTCTGCCCATGTGCTCCAGACCTGCTTCCATATCCAGAACCACCACATCTCCCCGATGAAGCATCAGGTTGTTGATGATTCTTCTCAGCATCACATGCTCAGGGCAGACACATCCGGCACCGCCAGTTTCCACTGTGCCAAGTACCAGAAGCTTTACACCGTTGCATACCTTTCCGTATGCATCCGGGATATCATCCACTTTCGGATTGATCTTGTAATACTGGTTGTCCGGGCCTGCACCGGTCCGTTCTTCCACCAGTTTCCGCATTTTGCTGATGGGAACAATACTGTCCAGCTCCTCCTCGGAGAATCCCAATGCCAGTCCCAGATTCGCATCCGGGTCCACATCGGCAGCCAGCACATGCCGGCCCTCCTCCGCATAAAGTCTGGCCAGAGTTGCAGCAAAAGTTGTCTTTCCTACACCGCCTTTGCCGGTAACTGCAATTTTCATTTTCTCATCCACCTTACATAAATTTTTTCCTGTCGATTAGATTCCCAGAGCAGCTCTCTTCTCTTCGATTCTTGCAATCATCAGGTCTACTAATTTTTCAATATCTGTTTCTACCGTAAATGCAGCGTCACACCATTTTCTGGTTCCTTCTGTCAGAAGTTCACACATTTCTGTAGAACCGGAAACGTACGGATCAACACCCAGATAAGTATCGATACCAGTAGCGATAACGTAGTTACCGATGGATACCGCTTTTTCAGACATCCATTCAGGAGCGCATCCTACTACCGGAAGCTGATTGATTCTCAGGCCGGAATCTTTTGCCAGTTCTGCTGCCAGAACCATCATACGGGAAATGTCTACACAAGATCCCATATGCAGTACAGGCGGGATATCAGCCAGTTCGCATACACGTTTCAGACCTGCGCCGCAGATATCTTTTGCCGCTTTGTCCATCAGACCTGCTTTTGCTGCAGCCTGTGCGGAACATCCGGAAGCGATGATAATGATATCGTTAGCGATACATTTTTTCATCAGTTCGATATGTGCATAG
This sequence comes from Clostridiales bacterium, assembly GCA_018374355.1. Classification (GTDB taxonomy): domain Bacteria; phylum Bacillota; class Clostridia; order Lachnospirales; family Lachnospiraceae; genus Oliverpabstia. The sequence goes on along the minus strand of JAHAFI010000030.1, from coordinate 26,504 downwards.
TCAGGACGGATTCTCGGGTTGTTACATCCAACCATAGCAACCGCACCGCGGATAACACCGGAAGTAATACATTCCAGTAACGGTTTTGTTGTTCCTGTAACGTCAACCTGTGTATTGGTAACGCCGTCCAGAACTTTTACGATTGCTTCTACAGAGTAACCAACTGTTGCTTTCTGTTTCATATCCGGGATATGTACCAGTTCCGGTTTTCTGTTCTTGAAGTTTTCGATAGCCATTTTAACGATAGCTTTTGCATTTTCTCCTGCATTTTCAGGGCTGAAACGAATAAAATCAGAATCAGGCATCTGAGCGATCGGAGAAGTTGTAACAAATTTGGTGTGGAAGCATTTGCTCAGAGGTCCCAATGCCGGGAAGATACACTGAACGTCAACTACGATTGCTTCGCAGGCACCTGTCAGAACTACGTTTTCCTGCTGCAGGAAGTTACCTGCCATCGGAATACCGCGGCGCATAGCTACTTCGTTGGAAGTACAGCAAACACCGGATACAGTGATTCCTTTTGCTCCCATTTCTTTTGCATAAGCGATCATTTCAGGAGAATCTGCAAATTCACAGATCATCTCAGAAAGGCTCGGGTCATGACCATGAACAACGATGTTTACGTTGTCAGCTACCATAACACCTAAGTTTGCTTCTGTATCGATTGGCTTCGGAGTTCCGAACAGTACGTCGGAGAACTCTGTTCCCATCATGGAACCGCCCCATCCGTCTGCAAGACCGCAGCGCAGAGACTGTTTTACCAGTGCTTCCGGCAGAGAGGAACATCCCATATGAGTCATATGTAAGGAAGAAGCAACCTCACGGTCGATTGCACGAGGTGCGATTTCGTTGTCGATCAGCATCTGTTTCTGGGATTCCGGCATTCTGTCTAAGAATCTCTGGTAACCAAACGGTTTACCGTATTCCATCAGACCGATCTCTGCCATCTCGTGAGCCAGTGCGTAGATATCTTTTCCTTCTGTTTCTACTCCCCACTCTTTTGCGATACGAAGCAGTTTCTCAGGATCTTTTACCTGATAGTTTCCGCCTTCTTCTGCACAGTGCAGGGTGTGGCAGATTTCACGTCCGTGGTCGGAGTGAGTTGCTCCGCCGCCGGCTGTAAATTTCAGGTAGTTACGTCCTACGATTCCGTGTGCGTCACAGCCGCAGATTCCTCTCGGAGCCTTCGGTGTGATACGGCAAGGTCCCATAGAACAGATTCTACAGCATACACCCTGCTCGCCAAATTTACAATGTGGTGTCTGGTTTTTTACTCGTAACTGCCAAGCGTCAGCTCCTACTTTTGCTCCCGTTTCAAGCAGGCGGGCGGTAGCCGCTTCCATTTCTTCAACGGTAGTCATCTTGAATTCACTCATTATAAACCTCCTTAAAGTTTGTAACGTACTTATACCCCATCCTCCGGCAATCCTCATCCGGATACATGGGTGTTATAGATTCACACGGTTTTGCCATGTGAGTTATTTTAAGCCCGAGACTCTTTTTTAAGTCCCGGGGATAAAATACCTTTACAGGTTTAATTTTGCAACGATCTCTTTCAGCGCTGCCCGAACCGGAGAATCTTGGGGAAGCTCCACAGTCGGTCTTCCTTCACAATCGTATTCATATACCAGCTCGTCCTGAGGAACAACTCCAAGAAGTTCCAAGCCCTGAAGCTCGATTTCTTCTTTTGTTCCCTCGTTCAGCACCCCGCCGGGAGCACGGTTTACAATCAGCCCTACTCTCTGGGGATGCATGTTGCATTCCTCGATCAGCCGCGCAATCCTTCCTACAGCCTGAATGCCTCTTCTGGAGCAGTCGCTCACCAGAATGGCAGTCTGCATACTGGGAAGTACGCCTCTGCTGATATGTTCCATACCCGCTTCGTTATCTACCACGATGTATGGGTAAGCATTCTGCAGTTTCGTAAGCTGGGCCTGCAAAAGCCCGTTTACAAAGCAATAGCAGCCTTTTCCCTGTGTTCTGCCCATTACCAGCATATCAAAGTCATCATCTTCAATCAGAGCGGAATTGAATTTGAATTCCGCATAATCCGCTTTGCTCATGCTGGGCGGAATCGGATTATCCTTGGATATCTCCGCCTGTGCAATCTCTTCTCTGATGTCTCCCAGTGTACTCTCCACTTCCACACCGAGAACCTCGTTCAGATTGGAGTTCGCATCAGCGTCCACAGCCAGAACCGGTCCTTTTTTCTGTTCGCAGAGGTGCTGGATCAAAAGTCCGCATAATGTGGTCTTTCCTACCCCACCCTTACCTGCAACTGCAATTACATGTGCCAATGTGCGGCACCTCCTCAATTTTAAAATTATCCGCAGCCAGACTCCTTCGTATGACCGCTGTTGTTACCACTTACACTCAATTTCCTGAGGTCAGCTTTCACCGATCAATCGAAGCGGCCGATGGCCTTTTGTCGAATAGCTACTCACCTCCTCATGATTTTTGTTATCTATTACTAAGGCAATGCCTTAATATACCGGATTTAATCGCATTTTAATTTGACAATGCTGTTCGCCAGATCCACCATCAGAATACTTCCCTGTACGGTGGTCTCAGCTCCCATAATATCACGGATGATAACGGTGTCCCCCTCAACCAGAATCTTGCTTACATTCCGGCAGATGATCGTATCATCACTTTCTTTATAAACGGTAGCCAGACACATGTTGTCACGCCTCCTTTAGCTGTTCTTTTACAGTGCTCAGCGCCAGACTCAGACGCATATTTCCTTTTTGGAAATCAGAAACCGCATCCCGGATCTGCTTTGCCGCAGAGTCCATGCCCAGTTTCTGCAGGTTATCTGCCATCTGATCCAGTTCTGCTGCATGATGTTCATTATGATCCAGCATATAGCTCAGCAGCGCTACAGTTTCATTCTTACATTCTCCTGCACTTGCGCAGCCGGAACCGCAATCGTGGCTGTGCCCGCATCCGTGGGAATGTTCATGCACATGATCGTGGTCATGGTCATGACCTTCACCGTGAACATGTTCATGGGAATGTGTAACGGAATCGGAATGCGTATGCTCGTGTGTATGCGTATGTCCGTCTCCATGATTGTGCGGCAAAACATTGCCATTTTCATCTTTGATTAAATGCATGTCCCTACTCCTTTCCCATCAGACTCCAGTCCTGATTAGGACATGATAATCTTTTGTCAATTATGATTTATTATACTCCATTTCTCACTTATATTCAATAGACTTACCTAATTTTGATAGGAAAGAAAGCTGTATTTTTTTTCATACAAACTCGAAATTTTGTAAAAAATGCTAAAACTTTAGTTTTTCACAGGGAAACCGCTCCTGAACATCTGTTAAAATACAGCAAATTTTTCCCATGTTAAATTTTCTTAATATTTTTAACCTTTTTCTTTCATATTTCTGTGCTATACTAAATGAAATTTGTACATAAAAGGAGGGTTTCCAAAATGTCGGTAATACCTTCACTGACTTTGAATACACAGGATAAAATGCCGCTGCTGGGACTGGGCGTTTACAAATCAACCGGTCCGAATGAGGTGGAAGCAGCTATCGCTTCCGCTCTGGAATCCGGATACCGTCTGATCGACACGGCTTCTGTTTATAAAAATGAAGACGGCGTTGGACGCGCAGTAAAAGCTTCCCTGATTCCCCGAAACGAGCTGTTCATCACCACAAAGGTCTGGAACACTGCTCAGCGGATTGGAAATGTGGACGGCGCTTTTGAACGCAGTCTGGAACGGCTGCAGCTCGACTACGTGGACCTTTATCTGGTGCACTGGCCGGTACCCGGCTGCTATCTGGAAACTTGGAGCGAACTGGAAAAAATCTACGCTTCCGGAAAAGCCAAAGCCATCGGTGTAAGCAACTTTGAGATCCATCATCTGGAAGAACTGTTTCAGGTGTCCGGTATCATCCCGGCGGTCAACCAGATTGAATATCATCCCCTCTGGAACCAGTCCGAGCTCTGCCGTTACTGTCAGGAACGGGGAATCGCCGTTCAGGCCTATGCTCCTCTGGCACGGGGCGCTTACTTTAACCGGGATACTATTATCCGGATTGGTGAGAAATACGGAAAAACTCCGGCCCAGACCGGTCTCCGCTGGATGATCCAGAAAGGAATCTCCGTGATTCCCAAATCTTCCAACCCTGCCCGGATTGCTTCCAATGCAGACGTTTTTGATTTTGAACTGAACGATATCGAGATGAAGGCCATCGATGCGCTGGACGAACAATTCCGAAGCGCCGGTATTCCTGAAGATATGCGCTGAATCCCCGTTTCTTTTTCAAATCATTCTGATTTCAGTCAAATACCCCGCTGCAAGCATATCCGCTTGGCTCTTTGCCTACAAAAAATCCTTGGTACATGAAAACTCTTCATGCACCAAGGATTTTTTGTTTCAGGATTAAAGTCCTGCTAATTTCAGCACTTCCGGTACTTTAGATTCCCATCCAAGAGCCATGATATGTACACCCTGACAATATGGTTTACATTCTCTGATAATGCGGGCTGCGATTTCCACACCGGTGATACCGGCTTTAGTCTTTTCCTTGTCCGCTCTCAGTTCTTCAATCATATCATCCGGAACATGGATGCCGGCAACGTTATTGTTCATGAATTTTACCATTCCCACGGATTTCGGGATGATGATTCCAAGCTGAACAGGTTTTCCGAACTGTTTTGCTTTTTCCACGAATTTGATGAATTTTTCCGGCTCAAAAACTGCCTGTGTCTGGAAGTAGTCAGCGCCTGCGCGAACTTTACGTTCCATTTTTGCAAGCTGTGCGTCAACGGAATCGCTGCAAGGAGATACTACCGCACCCTTTGCGAAACTGGGAGCTTCACCAACCAGTTCATTTCCGCCCAGATCGTATCCTGACTCCAGTGTTTTTGCTGCATGGATCAGGGAAACGGAATCCAGATCAAATACAGGTTTTGCCTGCGGATGGTCTCCCATCTTTGTATGGTCACCTGTCAGAAGCAGCAGGTTTTCAATGCCCAGAGCTGCTGCACTTAAAAGGTCAGACTGCAGTGCAATACGGTTTCTGTCACGGCAGGTCAACTGGAAAATTGGTGTCAGGCCTTCGTCCTTCAGCATTTTACACGTTGCCAGAGAGCCGAGACGCATAACGGAGGACTGATTATCTGTCACGTTCACCGCCGTAATACCACTCAGATAAGTCTTTGCTTCTTCCAGTAAATGTTCAATATGAAATCCCTTTGGCGGACCTACTTCTGCAGAAACTACAAATTCACCACGTTCAAATAACTCAGTAATTTTCATTATAGATTTCTCCTAACATATATATTTTCTATTTGGACACTTCATCGTCGGTTGCGTAATTGCGAATCTGTGTCGGGCATTTTAATACATCCAGACGTCCCATCGCTTCCAGACGTCTGTAGATGCGCTCCCATCCACATTCCATTTCGCCGTCTACCTCGCACATGCCGTTTTTCGTACCGCCGCAGGGGCCGTTGACAAGGCTCTTGGAGCAGGCAGTGATCGGACAGATTCCTCCGGTCAGATTCAGATAACATTCTCCGCACTGATCGCAGTCATATTCGAGAGGTGTCACTCCCTGAAATCCCGGCAGCGGGTAGGTATCGCATCCTGCGTATACTTTTTTATCTTCCAGATATGCTGCCACTGTCTGTACGCCGACACCGCAGGAGAATACAAGTACCTGATCAGCGGCATCGATTGCACTTTTATATTTTTCAAGACGAAGTTTCAGGTTTTCCGGATTACAGATATAATCCGTTGTCAGAATCCCCGTTACTTTTCCTGCATCGCTGAGTTCTTTCTGGAACTCGGCTGCTTCTTTTTCCGGGAAGCTGACTTCCTTACATCCATGACAGTTGATAATAAAAACTTTTCCGCTTACAAGCGCTTCAACCGTTTCCTTTGCTTTTAACTGGGTAATTAACATCTTATTTCATCCCCCTTACCGCATTTTTTCCGGCTTTGATCTTGCTTACCAGTGGAATTTTTGAAGAACAGATATATTCACAGCATCTGCACTCGAGACAATCCATGACATTCTTTTCCTTCATACCCTGCCAGTTCTCTTCATCCGCATATTTTGCAAAATAAAGCGGAGAAAGCTCCATCGGACAGACATCCATACAGCGTCCGCATTTGATACAGGATACTTCCTGTGTCTGGTCGGTGTCGATTGCAATAATTCCGTTGGATCCCTTCATGATCGGAACATTCAGATCCTTCTGTTCGAAGCCCATCATCGGTCCGCCCATCTTGATCATCACATCGTCATCGGTCACGCCGCCGCAGTAATCGATCAGTTCTTTCACGTTTGTACCGATCTTCACGATATAGTTGCCCGGATTTTTAATCTTTTCACCGGTCACGGTTACTACACGTTCTACCAGAGGCATACCTGTCTGAATCGCGTCAGAGATTGCCTTTACGGTACTGATATTACTTACTACACAGCCTACATCTGCCGGCAGTCCGCCGCTGGGAACCTGTCTCTTCATCACACGTTTGATCAGCATTTTCTCAGCGCCCTGCGGATATTTTGTCTTTGCAGTCACAACTTCGATATTATCAATATCTGCTGTTTTTGCTTCCATCAGTTCGATAGCATCCGGTTTATTATCTTCGATAACGATAATACCCTTTTGGGCTCCTACCGTCTTGATCATTGCTTTCAGACCGAAGATAACGTCATTGGCATACTCCAGAAGGACTCTGTGGTCCGCTGTCAGGAGCGGTTCGCATTCGCAGCCGTTTAAGAGAATGGTATCTACCGGTTTTGCCGGTTTTAATTTTACGGATGTGGGGAATCCCGCGCCGCCCATTCCTACGATTCCGGCTTCCCGTACGATCTCAACAATCTCGTCCGGTGTCAGCTCATCCAACGGTTTTTTCGGCTGTACAGATTCGTCCGGAGTATTTTTTCCATCGGACCGAATCACAACGGACAGCATCTCGCTGCCTCTCGTTCCATGCATCCGGGGTTCAACAGCGATAACGGTTCCGCTGACGCTTGAATGGATCGGGCTGCTGATAAATCCGGCTGCTTCACCGATTTTCTGGCCAACCTTTACGGTATCATTTACTTCTACCAACGGATTCGCCGGAGCGCCTGCGTGCTGCGATAACGGAATAACAACGATTTCCGGATCCGGGAACCGTTTCAGAGCCAGATGCTCACTGAGCTCCTTGCGCTCAGAAGGATGAACACCGCCATAATAGCCTTCCAGACTCTTTTCACGAATGGAATTTACATATTCGCGGATCACTTTTACATTCACTTTTGAATAATCCCGCAACTGAACAGGCTGGTTTAAGAACTCTTCCAGACGGCCCTGTTTTTCCAGTTTGTTATGTATCTTTTCCCATGCACAATCTTTGTTCGGGTCCAGTTCGCATTTGCCGTCTTTGGCGCCTCCGCACTGTCCGTTTACCAGACTCTTGGAGCAGTCAACGATGGGACAAATACCTCCGGTTACGTTCAGGTAACACTGTGCACACGCATCACAGCTTTTTTTCGTCAATGCCATGCCGTGATGTCCCGTATAGTTCAGTGAATTGGCTGCCGCATAGACAGGCATATCCACCATGTCCGCAACTGTCTGAACACCCAGACCACAGGAAACCACGAAAACATTCTCCGTACCTTCCGGAATCATATCCTGTAATTTTCTGGCAGTCTGAATTTTGTTGCACAAAAAATCGACCCTTGCGCTGCCTGTGACAGTTCTTCCTTCTTCCCCGGCGATCTTTTCGAATTCGCCGCAATCCGGTTCGTCAACGGTCTCAAACTCCTTGAAGCACTTGTTACAAGCGATCACAAAAACATTTTCCGCACCTGCCAGCAGCGGTTTCAGTTCTTCTCGCTCTTTCAGCTTATACTTTGTATAATTCTCCAATTTCTCACCTTCCTTATGAAATTGTATTTACGAATATAAGCATAACACATAATGTCGATTTTATCCAGTGTAATCGTTTTTTTATATATATTTTTTCATGAAAAAAGAATAAATATGTCAAAATACACAAAAGAGCCGGATTCTTACGAATCCGGCGTATTACAGCACGTACTTGAATTTACCAGAGATCCGTACCGATCTCATCCTTTTTCATCCGCTGCATCAGTTCCTCCACTGCATCGGCAGCCTTCTTGCCGCCAAACAGCACCTTGTTGACCTCAGCGACGATAGGCATCTCCACCTGATATTTCTCAGCTAAGGACAGAGCGGCTTTTGCAGAGTATACACCCTCCACCACCATTTTTACCTCAGCCATGGCTTCTTCCATGGTATAGCCTTTTCCCATCAGGTAACCGGCTTTTCGGTTGCGGCTGTGGACGCTGGCGCAGGTAACGATCAGATCTCCGATACCGGAAAGGCCGAAAAAGGTTTCCGCTCTTGCTCCTATGGCGATTCCCAGACGGGAAATCTCCGCAATTCCCCGGGTGATCAGGGCAGCCTTTGTGTTGTCTCCGTAACCCAGTCCGTCAGCCACTCCTGCCGCCAGAGCGATCACGTTTTTCAGCGCCGCGCCCAGCTCGATTCCTTGGACATCCGGGCTGATATAGACACGGAATACCGGACTCATGAAAATCCCCTGAAGGTATTCCGCCGTAGCTTTTTCTTTTGCTCCGATTACACAGCTTGTAGGCAGTCCCTTGCCCACTTCCTCCGCATGGCTGGGGCCGGACAGCACGCAAACATTTGACTGGGGAATCTCCTGCTCAATGATCTGGCTCATTCCCATCAATGTTTTTTCTTCCACGCCTTTGGCCACGTTTACAATAAGCTGGCCGTAGCGGACGTAAGGCTCCATCTTTTCGGCTGTCTCCCGGACAGCCACAGAGGGTACCGCCATCACAAGCACATCTTTATCGCAGAGTGTTTCCTGAAAATCAGATGTAATTTTAATTCCCTCCGGCAGTTTCACCCCCGGAAGCTTTTCTTTGTGTTCTCTTTTAAGGCTCAGTTCTTCTGCCTGTTCTTTTCTGTGAGACCACAGAGTTGTATCATGCCCGTTATTGCACAGCAAAACAGCAAGGGCTGTTCCCCAGCTTCCCGCTCCGATCACACCTATTTTTCTCACGCCACACCTCCGCTTATTTCTTTTTCTTCAAATATGTTTTGTTTTCGTTTCCATGTACCAGACGGACAATATTTTCCCGGTGCTTGTAAACTGCAAGCGCCGCCAGTAAAACAGCCAGAAGGTACATCTCATGAAGCCTTTCCGGCTCCATGGAAAACTGCCCGGTCTGCCCCATGAAAATCAAACCGCCTACAAATACCACGTACACCAGAAGGGAACCCAGCGATACATAATGGGTGGCAAAAAACACCGTCAGAAATACCGCCAGCGCCACCAGCGTCAGTCTCCAGTCAAAGGACACCAAAAGTCCTGCTGTAGCGGCGATTCCTTTTCCACCCCGAAATTTCAGGTAGAAGGGAAAATTGTGGCCGAGAATGGTTCCTGCTGCCGCATAAAGTCCCAGCAGCCGGAAAATATCCTGATGGCTTTTCCCGAAAAGCAGCCAAGCGATCAGCACTGCAGCCACACATTTGAAACAGTCGCCAAAAAAGGTCACCACTCCGGCTTTTGTTCCGAGAGTCCTCAGGGCGTTTGTCGTTCCTGCATTTCCGCTTCCATAATTACGGATATCGATTCCGTGGGCCTTCCCGTACAGATAGGAGGTCTGAAACAGGCCACAGAGATAACCGATTGCAACACAAATTAAACGTTCCAGCATTTTTACCGCTCCTTATTTTTCTCCTTTTCGTTCCCGGATGATGAACTTCAGCGAAGTTCCCCGGAATCCGAACGCATCCCTGATCCTGTTTTCCAGATAACGGGTATAGGAAAAATGCATCAGTTCCTTATCATTTACAAAAATAACAAAGGTGGGCGGCTTTACCGCTACCTGCGTCATATAGAACAGCTTCAGGCGTTTTCCCTTATCTGACGGCGGCTGCTGCATGGCGATGGCTTCCGTCATGATTTCATTCAGCACACCGGTCTGCACCCTGAGCGTCTGGTTTTCCAGAACCATATCAATGGTCTCGAAAAGCTTCGGCAGTCTCTGTCCCGTCTGTGCAGAGATAAACAGGATCTCGGCATAGGGCATATATGCCAGAGTCTCTCTCACTTTATTGGTAAATTTGTAAATGGTCTTGTCATCCTTTTCAATGGCATCCCATTTGTTCACCGCAATGATGATTCCTTTTCCCCTCTCGTGGGCGATACCTGCAATCTTAGCGTCCTGCTCTGTGATTCCTTCTGTGGCGTCAATCACCACAATGACCACATCAGCCCGCTCCACCGCCGTAACGGTACGGATAATGCTGTAGCGCTCCAGCTCCTCTTTGATTTTATTTTTTCTTCTCAGACCTGCTGTATCGATGAAAATATAGTCTTTGCCGTTCCAGATAATATTGGTGTCGATGGCATCTCTTGTCGTTCCCGCCACATTGGATACGATCACGCGGTTCTGTCCCAGAAGTTTATTGACAATAGAAGATTTTCCCACATTCGGTTTTCCCACAATGGCAATATGGGGAATCTCATTTTCTTCATCCTCCTGATCCCCGCTGTCGAAATATTTTACCACCTCGTCCAGCATATCTCCCAGCCCCAGCTTTCCTGAAGCGGAAATCGGCACCGGCTCCCCGATACCCAGATTGTAAAACTCATACACATCCGCCATATATTTTTCAAAGCTGTCTACTTTATTTACCACCAGAACTACCGGTTTTCCGCTTCTTCTCAGCATATCCGCCACTTTGGAGTCCGCATCCACCAGTCCCTGACGCACATCCGTGATAAAAACAATCACATCCGCTGTGTCAATGGCGATCTGCGCCTGATCTCTCATCTGGGAGAGAATCACATCCTTACTCTCCGGTTCGATACCGCCGGTATCGATCAGGGTAAAATTATAATTCAGCCAGCTTGCATCGGCATAAATCCTGTCTCTGGTAACTCCCGGCGTATCTTTTACAATAGAAATGTTATCTCCCGCAAGGACGTTGAACAATGTAGATTTACCTACATTGGGACGTCCCACGATTGCTACAATCGGTTTGCTCATATTGTTGTCTCCTTTTATGTTTTTTCAAAACCTGCTCTTCTATGACGGCCTGTACCAGTGAGGCTCCATCCTGATCCACCACTGCCACCGGCACGCCCAGTTCTTCTTCCAGTTCTTCTACAGTTACATCATCCAGAAAAACATTTTCTCCCGCCCGCAGCATATTGCAGGGGAGCAAAAGACATTCTCCCAGATCCTTTCCTTTCAACTGTGCTTTGAGATCCTGTCCGGTAATCAGTCCTGACACCGTGATCATCTCCCCGAAAAAATCATTCCGGATAGGATAAATCTCTGCCTGCACCTGCGGATAGACTTCCTGAATCCGTAAAATATTTTCCCGGATAAAGGGGGCCGCCAGCTTTCCGGTGGCAATGGAAATCTTTCGCTCTCTCTGATCCCCTCTGTGCTGCTTTAACTCCTCTTTCACTTCATTTTCCAGAAGGCGGAGCATTCCCACACCGTTTTCAAGCTGCAGATAGCCGTCATAGGCTTCCTCCTCAGGGATCGGCAGTTCCGCCAGAATATACCACTCATCACTGCAGTGTATAAAATGCAGACCGTATTCCCGGTACAATTTTTCCCGCCAGCCATCTACCGCCGCAATCACCTTGCAGGCATCCTCTTTGTTAAACGGCTCCAGAGGATACAGATTCTCCCTGTATTTGCTGAGGCCCACGGGAACAATGGAAACACTTTTCAGATGGGGAAGATATCCGCTCAGATCCCGGATACTTCTCTCCAGCTCCTCCCCGTCATTGATTCCCTTACACAGAACAATCTGTCCGTTCATCTCAATCCCCGCTTCATACAGCCTCTGTACCTTAGGAAAAATATCTCCCGCAAAGCGGTTATTCAGCATCCTGCAGCGAAGCTTTGGGTTGGTGGTCTGAAAGGAAATATTGATCGGCGTCAGATGGTACTGGATAATTCTGTCAATATCATGGTCGCTCATATTCGTCAGTGTCACATAATTTCCCTGTAAAAAGGAAAGCCGGGAATCGTCGTCTTTAAAGTACAGTGTCTCCCGCATCCCCTCCGGCATCTGGTCAATGAAGCAGAAAATACAGTTGTTTCGGCAGGAGCGGTACTCGTCCATCAGGCTGTTGTCGAATTCCACACCCAAATCCTCTTCAAACTCCTTTTCAATCTCCAATTCCCACTCTTCCCCGTCCTGCTTACGGATCAGGATTTCCAAATATTCATCATTTATCAGATAGTGATAATCAAATACATCCTCGATTGGCTGTCCGTTGATGGAAATCAGCTCATCCCCCGGCTCCAGCTCCAATTCTTCCGCAATACTCTCAGGAAGAACCTTCCGGATCACATGCCTGCTTTTCTTCATGATCATTTCTCCATTTCTGAATTCATCGCTTCCTTACTATATAGAACATCATTCTCCTTGTCAAGTATATGCCTTCATTATAGGTTTTCCTGAAAAGCCTGTCAATGACGAGAGGGATTTTCGTAACTATTCAGCCTTTCCGGATTCATAGTTACTGATTTTCCCCAGAATCCGACATATTTCTTGACGGGTTCCCTTTCTGATGGTATAACTAATATGTCTGTAAAAATCTAGTAAAATTAAAATCTAATAAAATCACATTATGCGGAGGTTTCTATGGCAAATTTAGATTTATTGGAAAATTCCATTCCTGTAGCGCCAATTAAGATTGCAGCGCTGAAAGGCTGCGAAGAACTGGCTAAAACAGTGGACAATTATCTGGTACAGTTTCGTAAAGAACTGGTGTCCCACCAGAAAACAGGTATTTCATGGTCCGGATATTCAGAGGAGTCTTTTTTAATCGACTGTGAATGCCCGCGTTTCGGTACCGGAGAAGCAAAAGGAAAGATCAACGAATCTGTTCGCGGCGTAGATCTGTTCATCATGTGCGATGTAACCAACTACAGCATTACTTACAAAGTCAGCGGATATGAAAATCATATGTCACCGGATGATCATTTTCAGGATCTCAAGAGAATCATTTCTGCTGCTACCGGAAAGGCACACAGAATCAATGTCATCATGCCCTTCTTATATGAGGGAAGACAGCACAAACGTACCAAAAGAGAGTCTTTAGACTGTGCTTTGGCTTTACAGGAGCTGATCCACATGGGTGTTTCCAATATTCTTACATTTGATGCCCATGATCCCCGTGTTATGAACGCCATTCCATTGCATGGTTTTGACAATTTCATGCCTACCTATCAGTTTTTGAAAGCGCTGATGCGTTCCGTACCGGATCTGCAGATTGACAATGAACATCTGATGATCATCAGCCCGGATGAAGGCGCTATGGCAAGAGCCGTGTATTTTTCCAACATTCTCGGCGTGGATATGGGTATGTTCTACAAACGCCGTGACTACTCTACCATCATCAATGGAAAGAACCCGATCGTTGCACACGAATTTTTGGGTGACTCTGTTGCAGGAAAAGATGTAATCGTTATCGATGACATGATTTCCTCCGGTGAGAGTATGCTGGATGTGGCAAAGCAGTTGAAAGAACGGGATGCAAACCGTGTATTTGTCTGCACCACCTTTGGTCTTTTCACCGACGGTATGAAGAAATTTGATGAGTATTACGAAAAAGGATATCTCCACAAAGTAATCACCACCGACCTGAACTACCGTCCCGAAGAGCTTCTCAGCCGTCCATATTACGAGCCGGCAGAAATGGGCAAATATCTTGCAAGCATTCTGGATACCCTGAACCATGACGTTTCTGTTGAAAAGGTTCGTTCCACAACCGAAAAGATCAACAAACTGCTGGAGAAAAACCGAGCAAGCAAATAAATTTATGTTTTAAAAAACCTGAGGAAATCCATCGGACTTCTTCAGGTTTTTTCTTTTGCTACGCCTCTTCCAACATCAAAAACGCCGCCAGATTTCCTCTCTTTCCCTTCGATGCCCGATGGGAAAACAAAAATTGGGGATTACAGCAGGTACAGATCTGAGGCATGGTGATATGTTCCGGCAAAATTCCGGCTTCCAGAAAATTCTCCCTGCAGGCCTCCCACAGATCCAACTGGAATTTTCCGTCTCCTTTTTCCAGAAGCAGCCGGGGCCACAGCTCCTTACGGTAAGCTTTCCGGAATTCATCCGCCACATCCTGACTCACTTCATAGCAGTCCATACAAATGGACGGGCCGATGACGGTAAGGATATCCTCCGGGGCACAGCCAAATTCCCACTCCATCGCTTCCACCGTTATTTTTCCGATCTTTCCCACCGTTCCCCGCCATCCGGAATGGGACAGGCCGATGGCTCTCTTTACCGGATCCACCAGATACAGGGGAACACAGTCGGCATAAAAGGTTGCCAGCGTCACTCCCGGCTCATTGGTAATCAGCCCATCCACATCGGTATACGGCCGGGGACGGGTCAGTCCGTTTCCCCTGTCCTCTCTTCCCACCCGGCGCACATTGGTGGTATGGGTTTGATCGGAGCACACCACGCTTTCCCATGGAAAACCGATTGCCCCGGCAATCCTTCGGTAATTTTCCTGCACCGCTTCCTCTTTGTCCCCTCTGGTAAAGCTGAGATTCATAGAACGGCAGTCTCCTTCGCTTACCCCTCCCAGCCGGGTGGTAAATCCGTGACGTACCACTCCCGTCTCAGTCAGAGAAGGCCAGCTCAGGAAGGGAACCCCATTCTCCACCTTCACTTCTATTCCCGGATGGTTTTCCTGCACCCATTTGATTTCATCTATTTCCCTGAAATTTTTATCCAATCGTTACGTCTCCTCCTGTCTGTCCGTATTTTCTTCTATCCCGGCACATCCCTGTATCCTTTGTACGGCAAAGGCATCATCCTGCACACCACTATCTTGTATAAAAAAATGCGTCCTCATACACCCGGATTTCCTCCGGTGTCACTGCCGCCACATCAAATCTGCAGGGCGTATCCATATTCAATTCCTGTTCCGCCAGATACCATGCCGCCACCTTAGAAATCTGCCGCTGCTTACGAAGATCTACCGCCTCTTCCGCATATCCCGCAAAATTCTGCTTCCGGTATTTTACCTCTATGAATACCAGACAGCCTTTGTGTTCTGCGATCAGGTCGATCTCTCCCGCCCGGCAGCGGTAATTTCGCCGAATCACCCGATACCCCAATCCTTCGAGAAATTCTGCTGCCCTCTGCTCCTGTTCCTGCCCTGTTTTTCTTTTATTCACTCAACTACCTCATTTGCCCTTCGGCCACTGCTTTTCTCCGATTATACAACAAAAGGCTGTCACCGGGCAAGTGACAACCTTGAAAATCAGCTTTCACAGTAAATTTTTGATAAAAGACGCCCTGTGGATCGGTGACGGTCCATACTTTTTCAGAGCCTCCAAATGCGCCTTGGCGCCGTACCCTTTGTTCGAAGCAAATCCGTACTCCGGCAGAATCTGATCATACTCCCTCATCAGCCTGTCTCTGGTAACCTTAGCGATAATGCTGGCTGCCGCAATGGAAACACTTTTCGCATCTCCCTTGATGATCGGCACCTGCGGAATCTCCATTCCCGGAATCCTCACTGCATCGTTCAAAAGTATCTGCGGCACAACCGGAAGTTTGGACACCGCCTCCCTCATAGCCTCATAGGTGGCCTGCAAAATGTTAATCTCATCGATTCTGGCAGGGCTGGCATATCCTACGCCTACCGCCACAGCCTCCTCCATAATCACCTGATACAGCTCCTCCCTCTTTTTCTCCGAGAGCTGTTTGGAATCATTGATCCACAGGATTTTACTGTCTTGCGGAAGGATCACGGCACCGGCAACAACCGGACCGGCCAGAGGACCTCTGCCCGCCTCGTCAATTCCGCATACATATCCCAGATACTCATACTTTTTTTCATACGCTTTCATCTGCTCAATGCGCAGCTTCTCCTGAGCCAGCTTTTCTTTTTCCTTTTCGTACCTGCTCACCAGCGCTTTCACACCGGCTCTGGAATCCTCTCGGCACTGTTCCAGAAGCGCTTCCCGTTCCCGGTCATCCGCCTGAGCCAATTCCTTCTTAATCTCACTGATCGTCTTCATTTTCTTCTGCCAGACCTTTCGGGTATTCCAGAGTAATCCTGCCCAGTTTACCGTTTCTGAATTCTTCCATCAGAATTCCTGCTGCCTTTCCGTAATCCAGTTCCTGACCGCGGACGAGACATCTGCGGTTTTCGGCAATTCCTTCCAGCATGGAAAGAGGAGTTCCCTCTTCTGAGATTCCATATCTTCCCTGAAGGGTTCCCGGATAATTTTCTCTGATGTAGTCCAGAAGCAGCAGGGACAATTCCTCCAGATTCAGGATTTCATCTTTGATAGAGCCGATATAAGCCAGACGTTTTCCGACCTCCTGATCCTCAAACTTCGGCCAGAGGATTCCGGGAGTATCCAAAAGCTCCAGTGATTTGTTCAGACGAATCCACTGTTTTCCTTTGGTCACACCGGGCTTATTTCCTGTCTTTGTGCAGGCCTTTCCTGCATAAGAATTTATGAACGTGGATTTTCCCACATTGGGAATCCCCACAACCATGGCGCGGATGGGACGGTTTTTGATGCCCCTTCTTCTGTCCCGCTCAATCTTTTCCTTACAGGCTTCCTGAATCACGCCCTGAATCGCCTTCAGTCCTGCCCCGGATTTGGCGTTTACCTTCAGCACGAAGAAGCCCTTCTGCTGAAAAAACTCTGCCCATTTTTCATTGTACCGCTCATCTGCCAGATCGGATTTATTCAGAAGAATCAGCCGGGCCTTATTTTTTCCCAGCTCATCAATATCCGGATTCCGGCTGCTCAAAGGAATGCGGGCATCCACCAGCTCAATGATCAGATCAATCAGCTTGATATCCTCCTGCATCTGCCTTTTGGCTTTGGTCATATGACCGGGATACCACTGTAAAATCATATAGTCACCTCTATTTTTCGATAAAACCAAATTTGTCCAATGGGGAAACCACAAACCATAATTTCCCGATGATGTTCTTTTTCTTTACATTTCCCACATTCACGAAACGGCTGTCTTCGCTGTTGTTGCGGTTATCGCCCAGCACAAAATACTCTCCGCTCTTTAACGTAACGGAGGAATCAGCCATTCCCGGATTCTGAATCGCCGGGAAATTTTTCTTTTCCTGATAGGTCTCCCCATCTATCAGAATCTGTCCGTCTTTAATCTGAATCGTCTCACCGGGAAGCCCGATGATCCGTTTGATATGCGTACTCGCTTTCTCCTCATCACTGAGTTTGTACGCGATAATGTCTCCCCTCTTCGGCGTACCTATTTTATATGCCGCTCTGTTTACCAGCAAAACGTCGCCGGCTGCCAGCGTAGGGTCCATAGAACCCTCCTGCATCACTGTCGTCTTTCCGAAGCCCAGTGTCAGCATAACACCCAGCACAATCACAGCAATAATTTCCACAATCCATAAAAGGACGGATTTGACTTTTGTAGCCGCAATATAATCCCTTACATATCTTGCTTTAAAAAATCCCATATCCCTTTCCTCAAATGTGAATACCGCACATTCCTACGCCAGAGGCGCATCTCAACAACTAAAACAGGGACAAGTACCTCTAAGTATTTGCCCCTGCTCTTTTACCTACTATTTTACTAATTCTTTAACTTTTGCAGCTTTACCGATACGTCCTCTCAGGTAGTTCAGTTTCGCACGTCTTACTTTACCGCGTCTTACAACTTCTACTCTTTCAACGTTCGGGGAATGCAGCGGCCATGTTTTTTCAACGCCGATACCGTTGGAGTTCTTTCTTACTGTAAAGGTCTCACGGCAGCTTCCGCCCTGTTTCTTTAAAACAACACCTTCGAAAACCTGAATTCTTTCACGGTTTCCTTCTTTGATCTTACCATAAACTTTTACGGTATCACCAACGTTAAATGCCGGTACTTCTGCTTTAAGCTGTGCAGCTTCAATGTTTCTGATAATTTCGTTCATTTCTTTATCTCCTTTATTCCGGATGTTCTTAATACATTCTGTAACAGAGGACCATCTCTTTTATTTACCGTGAGTATTATACTACACCTGTTTCCCTAATGCAAGCAAAAACTTTTTTATTTTTCCGATGATACAATATTCTGCAGCCATACGCCCTTTTTCACCAAAATGAATCCCAGCGCACATTTCAGCCAGTCTCCAATCTGGACACAGGCAAAAATCCATACCACATACAGGGCCGTGTATCTGCTCAGTACATAAGCAATGGGAACCGTGACGATCCAGACGAAAACACTGTCGAAGAAAAAGGTGACCATGGTCTTTCCCCCGGAACGCAGGGTAAAGTAAGCCGCATGCAGGAACGCATTCTGAGGCATAAAGACTGCCTGCGCCATGATCAACTGAGCCGCAAGCTGACGGGTACCGTCAGCAGTATTGTAAAGTCTCGGAAACAGCGGCGCAATAAACAGCATCAAAACTGCCACCGCCGTACAGCTCATCACAGAAAATGCAATCATCTTGTTGTCCATATCCCGGGCTTCTTCCATCCTGCCCGCACCGAGCTGCTGCCCTACAACGATGGCAACGGAATCTCCCAATGCGATAAATACCACATTAAACAGGTTTGCAATGGTGCTGGCGATATTCAAAGCCGCAACCACACTCAGTCCCCGGATGGAGTAGCACTGCAAAAGGGAGGCCTGCGCCGCTGACCACAGCGTCTCGTTCACCAGAAGGGGCGAGCCCTTGATAAAGAATTTCTTTACCAGATGCCCCGGAATCTTCATGGTACGGTAAAGTCCCACAATATAAGTATTTTTCTCTTTATGCTTATGGGTCCACACAAGAACGATCACCATCTCCACATATCTGGAAAGTACCGTTGCAATGGCCGCACCGGTCACGCCCATAGCCGGCATGCCGAATTTTCCGTAAATCAGGATGTAGTTAAAGACCAGATTTACCAGAACAGCCGCAACTCCGGCTTTCATGGGAAGGAGGGTCTCCCCGCATTCTCTCAGGGTGCTGGCATAGGTCTGTACCATCATAAACGCCGGAAGCCCCAAAAGCATCACAAGAATGTATTCTTTTCCATAACGGAGTGCCGCCGTAAGATCGCCCCCGTCGCTGCTTCCATTTAAATACATCTGGATCAGGGATTCCCCTCCGATCAGGAAAATGCCGATTGCCAGAATCGTAAGAATGGATGCCAGCCAGATTTTGTACCGGAAGGTGTGGCGGATTCCCTCATCGTCCTGCTGGCCGAAATACTGGGCCGTAAAAATACCGGCTCCCGACAGTCCTCCGAAAATACACAGGTTATACACGAAAATCAACTGATTGACAATGGCTACCCCCGACATCTGTTCCGTACCGATCTGACCTACCATAATATTGTCCAGAAGGCTGACGAAGTTTGTGATTCCATTCTGAATCATAATCGGCACCGCAATGGCTAAAACCATTTTATAAAAGTCCTTATCACCTATAAATTTCTTTCTGAAATTCCCCCACATTTGTTTCCATACCTCTCTTTCATCTGATCCGCTCAAAATGCCATGACAACATACTTATCACAAACAAGTGGATTTTGCAATAGATTTTTCTATATTTTTTGACTTATTCTTCTCCTCTGTTTATAATACCTATAGAAGGAGGACAGATTCCTATGAAAATACCCGGTTACTATTCTTCCGGTGAATTTGCGCAGATGGCCAACGTATCCATCCGCACGATTCGCTTCTATGACAAACAGAATATCCTGAAGCCTTCCTATGTAAAGCCTTCCGGTGCCCGCTTCTATACCGATTCGGATTTTGCCCGCCTCCAGCAGATCCTTCTGCTGAAATATCTGGGCTTTTCTCTGGATGATATCCGTGAGATGACGATCGACGACACCGACTACCACTTCATGCTCAACGCCCTCAATATGCAGAAAAAGCTGGTGCAGGACCGGATTGAGCAGATGCAGCTTGTGGAAAGTGCTATTGAAAATACAGTTTCCGTCATTGAGCAGGAGCACCAGATTGACTGGAGCCAGATGCTTGATCTGATCCACCTGACAGGAATGGAAAAAAGCCTGAAGACCCAGTACCAGAATGCCACCAATATCTCCGCCCGCATTCGCCTTCACCGGGATTACTCCCAAAATAAGCAGGGCTGGTTTCCATGGATCTTCCAGCAGGCCCATATCACGGAAGGACTTCATATTCTGGAGCTTGGCTGCGGGGACGGCGCTTTGTGGACGGAAAATCTTTCCCTGCTTCCTGACAATCTGGAGGTGGAATTGTCCGATATCTCCGACGGAATGCTCCGGGATGCCAAGAGAAATATCGGGCAGGAGGATGCCCGTTTTTCCTTCCGCTGTTTCGACTGTCACAAAATCCCCCATCCCGATCAGTCCTTTGATCTGGTGATCGCCAACCATGTATTGTTCTACTGTGAGGACATCCATCAGGCCTGCCGTGAGATCCTGAGAGTATTGAAACCCGGAGGAACCTTTATCTGCAGTACCTACGGTTCCCTTCATATGAAAGAAATCAGCGAACTGGTACAGGAATTTGACAACCGTATCGTTCTGGCGGCTGAAAATCTTTATGAGCATTTCGGGCTGGAAAACGGAGAAGAAATCCTCAATCACTATTTCTCCCGGGTGGAATGCCGTCGGTACGAGGATGCCATAGAGCTGGATCACGCCGAACCGCTGATCGAATATATCCTCTCCTGCCACGGAAACCAGAATCAGTTTCTGTTGGAACGGTACAAGGATTTCCGGAGTTTTGTGGAGGCAAAAACGCGGAACGGATTCTTCATTACCAAAGACGCCGGAGCATTTTTTTGCAGTCCCTGAATCTCTTTTCGAAACTATCGTATTCCCCCGAAAAATACTGGATATTTTCCACAAAAAATGATGTTTTTCCGGGAAACCATTTCACTATTATCTACAAATCGTTTAAAAAAACGAAAAACAGCTTGAAGGTAACCATGCGTCACCTTTTATAATGGGTATAAGACATCAAACGTATAACACGATATGGACGCATGCGGTCCCAAAATGCATAAATTCATTTTAAGGAGAACATTTCATGAAAGGAATTATTTTAGCCGGAGGTTCCGGTACACGGCTGTATCCGCTTACCATGGTAACTTCCAAACAGCTTCTTCCCATTTATGACAAACCGATGATTTATTATCCCATGTCCGTGCTGATGAATGCCGGCATCCGGGAAATCCTTATCATTTCCACCCCTCAGGATGCTCCCCGTTTTCAGGAGCTTCTGGGAGACGGACATCAGTTTGGCGTGGAGCTGACTTACGCAGTTCAGCCAAGTCCCGACGGACTGGCACAGGCTTTCATCATCGGTGAAGAATTTATCGGAGATGATACCGTTGCCATGGTTCTGGGAGACAATATTTTCGCAGGACACGGTCTGAAAAAGAGACTGAAAGCTGCCGTTTCCAATGCGGAAACAGGAAAAGGCGCAACCGTATTCGGCTACTACGTGGACGATCCGGAACGTTTCGGTATCGTTGAATTCAACAAAGAAGGAAAAGCAATTTCCATCGAAGAGAAACCGGAGCAGCCAAAGAGCAACTACTGCGTAACCGGCCTGTATTTCTATGACAATAAGGTGGTAGAATATGCAAAGAACCTGAAACCCAGCGCCAGAGGCGAACTGGAGATCACCGATCTGAACCGGATTTATCTGGAGAACGAAAATCTGAACGTGGAGCTTTTGGGACAGGGATTTACTTGGCTGGATACCGGAACTCACGAAAGCCTTGTGGAAGCGACGAATTTCGTAAAAACCATGGAGTCCCACCAGCACCGCAAAATTGCATGTCTGGAAGAAATCGCTTATTTAAACGGATGGATTTCCAGAGATGACGTTCTGAAGGTTTATGAAGTACTGAAGAAAAACCAGTACGGACAGTATCTGAAGGATGTTCTGGATGGAAAATATCTGGATATCCTGCACAACTAGTAACTATTCAGGACCCTGTCCTTCATAGTCACAGTGACCTTCTGAACAGTTACCACAATTAATCAATAAGGAGAACATTGCCATGAATATTATTGTAACCGGCGGAGCCGGATTTATCGGAAGCAACTTTATTTTTCACATGTTAAAAAAATACCCGGATTACCGTATCATCTGTCTGGACTGCCTGACCTATGCAGGTAACCTGTCCACGTTGGAACCGGTGATGGATAACCCGAATTTCCGTTTTGTAAAGGAAAGTATCACTGACCGCGAGGCTGTGTACAAATTATTTGAGGAAGAACACCCGGATATGGTGGTAAACTTTGCTGCGGAAAGCCATGTTGACCGTTCCATCGAAAACCCGGAAGTTTTCTTAGACACCAACATCAAAGGTACTGCTGTCCTGATGGATGCCTGCAGAAAATACGGTATCAAACGGTATCATCAGGTTTCCACCGATGAAGTTTACGGCGATCTGCCTCTGGACAGACCGGACCTGTTCTTTACCGAGGAAACTCCGATCCATACCAGCAGCCCTTACAGTTCTTCCAAAGCCGGCGCAGACCTTCTGGTTCTGGCTTACAACAGAACTTACGGACTCCCTGTTACCATCAGCAGATGCTCCAATAACTACGGACCGTATCATTTCCCGGAAAAACTGATTCCGCTTATGATCGCTAATGCCCTGAATGACAAGCCTCTCCCGGTTTACGGAAAAGGGGAAAATGTCCGTGACTGGCTGTATGTGGAAGACCACTGCAAAGCGATCGATCTGATCATCCACAACGGCCGTGTCGGTGAAGTTTACAATATCGGCGGTCACAATGAGATGACCAATATCGATATCGTGAAGATCATCTGCAAGGAACTTGGAAAACCGGAAAGCCTGATCACCTATGTAGCTGACCGCAAAGGCCATGATATGCGCTATGCCATTGATCCCACGAAGATCCACAGCGAGCTGGGATGGCTGCCGGAGACAAAATTCGCAGACGGTATCAAGAAAACCATCCAGTGGTATCTGGACAACAAGGAGTGGTGGGAAACCATTATCTCCGGCGAATACCAGAATTATTACGAAAAAATGTATGCCAACCGGTAAAACCGGATAGGAAGTCCATCTTCCAAAATACTAAAACAAAAAAATCAGAAAACAGTTCAACCGCCTGTTTTCTGATTTTTATGTTTACAAAGTTTTTGTTAAATCCAGCGCCGCTGCAATCACAGCATCCATATCGTAATACTTATATTCACCCAGACGGCCTCCGAAAATCACATGGGATTCCTGTTCTGCCATTCTTTTATACTCTGCATACAGCTTACTGTTCTTCTCGTCGTTTACCGGATAGTACGGCTCGTCTCCCGGCTTCCATTCTGAACTGTACTCACGGCTGATGACGGTTTTCGGCTGATTACCGAATTCGAACCATTTGTGCTCAATGATCCGGGTCCAAGGGGTTTCACGATCCGTATAATTCACTGCCGCATTTCCCTGAAAATTCGGTTTGTCCAACACTTCCGTTTCAAACCGCACTGACCGATATTCCAATGCTCCCAGCCGGAAATCGAAATATGCGTCGATCGCTCCGGTATAAATCACCTTTTCTGCCAGCTTGTGGTACTCCTCTTTTTCCTCCAGATAATCTACTCCGAGACGCAGCTCAATCCCGTCCCCGGCCAGCATATTTGCCACCATTGCTGTATAGCCGCCGATGGGAATCCCCTGATACAGGGCGTTGAAGTAATTATTATCAAAGGTAAAGCGGACCGGAAGCCGTTTGATGATAAAGGAGGGAAGCTCTCTGCAGGGACGCCCCCACTGCTTTTCCGTGTATCCCTTAATCAGTTTCTCATAAATATCCGTTCCCACCAAAGAAATAGCCTGTTCCTCCAGATTTTTCGGCTCCGTGATACCCGCCTGCCGGCGCTGCTCACAGATTTTCGCCTCCGCCTCCTCCGGCGTCACCACACCCCACATCTTGTTGAAGGTGTACATATTAAAGGGAAGGGAATATAACTCCCCTTGGTAATTGGCTACCGGGCTGTTGGTAAAACGGTTAAACTCCGCAAACTGATTGACGTACTCCCACACCTTTTTATTGTTGGTGTGAAAAATATGGGCGCCGTATTTGTGGACATGGATGCCCTCCACTTCCTCGGTATAGACGTTTCCCGCAATATGGGGACGTCTGTCCAGCACAAGGACTGATTTTCCCTGCATGGCAGCCTCATGGGCACATACGGCTCCGTAAAGGCCCGCTCCTACCACCAAATAATCATATTTCTTCATCATCTGCTCCTTTTAATACAGCGTATCTTTCAGCTTTTTAATGGTCGCCTCCCAATCCGGCACCAGCATATCCTGTTTTTTCACATAAATTACTTTGTACATATCATCGTAGGGGATTCTGTCTTTTACCAGCTCATATCCGAACAGAGACGGAGCTTTTGCAAGCATCCCCCACATCTCGTCCTCGGGAATATTATGGGTTACCAGCGGAAGAACCTCCTCGGTAAACGCGTAAAGCTTTTTAACACTCATCCCCTTCATCTTTTCCATGATCTTCGTCAGTACCGTCCGCTGCCGCTCTGTTCTCTGATAATCTGCATGTCCCACATAACGGATCCGGGCGTACGCAACCGCCTGCATACCGGAACAGTTTTGGGTACCCTCTTTGGCAAACAAATACTTGTCCGCATTCAGGTTCAACTGATCGCACATATCCCGGATATAGCCGTTCGCCACACGCACTTCGTCTGCGGAAAGATCCAGTTCCACGCCGTCTACCGCGTCAACAATATCGATCATACTGTCAAAATCAACGGAAGCATACCGATCCACCTGAATCTTATAGTTCTGGGTAACCGTCTCCAAAAGCAGAGGGCCTGCACCATTTGCATGGGCTGCGTTCAATTTTCTCATGCCGATTCCCGGAATGTCCACGTAGGTGTCCCGCATCAGGGAAATCATGCTGATCTGTTCCTTTTTATAATTGACGGACAGAAGAATCATACTATCCGAATTTCCTGCCCAAGATTTGTCCCGGCGGTCTACACCGATCAGCAGTACGTTATAAACATCGCCGTCATTGGTGATGGGTTCAGATTCCGAAAATTCTGCAAGCTTTGCATCCAGCTCCTTCTGCTCTTCCTCTGAAAGCACCTCTCCCTGCGCATCCTCCGGGGCGATTTCTTCTGTCTCCTCTGTCTTGGTAAAGTTTTTCATTGCATCTTCATCCGACGTATAATTACTGGATTTATAAAAACCGTGGGTAACTGCATAGACGGTCACTCCAAGAGCAATCAGCAGAACAAGAATCACTGACAGGATAATCAGGATGATTTTCTTTGTTTTTCTCTTTTTCATGAGTTTTTCCTCCATTTTGTTTTTTCACATCCTTTACTATAGCACTGTAATGGTGTAATGTCACCTTATTTTTTTATTAAGCTTTTCTTGCGGCCTGTAGGCATCTCTAATCACTCCCAGCCGCTTCAAAACCGGATACAAATACGATGCGCCGAACACCCCCAGTTTTTTCGGACCGGATACATCTCCCCCAAGCTCCATGACTTTTTCATAGGCCATTTTCACGGTTGCCCTTGTAATACTTTTCTCCCGACGGCTGAAAAATATTTCATTTCCTTTTACTATATAAGTAAACTGCAGACCTTTGCTTGTATGAAAGTGATATTCCGAAAATAGTATAACTGCCTCCCACAAATTGTCCATCCCCGGCTCTTTCATCAATTTTTCAACTGCTGCTTTCCTGTTTTTAAACAGTCGCTGACGTTCTGCACCCACGGAAATATCTCCTCCGGGAGCCTCGTCCAGTTTATAGATAATCTTTTCATAGGGAAGGTACGAATGAACAGAAGAACGGCTTAAATGCAGCATTTCTCCTATTTGATTGATTGTTTTTCCCTCCTTATGCAGTCTGCAGACCTGCTCAGCAATATGAGATTCATAAACTCCGGCCGTAATCAGCAGTTTTCTGACCTTTATTGGATTTAATGCCCCGTATCCCTGTGCTTCAAGCTGCTCGATAATACTTTGAAGAGATGGATGTTTTCCCTCGCTGTCCTCACTACAGTATATATATGCAGCCACTTCAAGCAAATCGCGTGTGACTTTGGACGGATTATAGTTTGGTTTCTTTTTCGGTTTTCCGGCTGTCCATGTGCGTTTATTCATAGTATCCCTTCTCTGCCGTTGTTAGAATTTATTCTTTGCATGTTTTCAATAGATATCGCAACTTATGATTATCTTATCACATTTTTGTATAGCGGTGCAATTATTACCCTTGTAAATGGGTATAAATCTGCAATTATGAAGCCCGAAAAGCTGAATAAACTTAAATCTTATAGACCGCCCCTTCTTTGAAAAAAAGGTTCCGGCCTCTTATCCAGCCGGAACCTTTCCCTTCCATTCCCGATTATTCCTCTTCCTTTGTCAACTGCCAATGCAGAATATCCAGAAATTCACTTACGGTTGGCCTCTTCTCCAACTCATAAGG
>JAHAFI010000029.1 GCA_018374355.1 Clostridiales bacterium | reverse complement strand
AGGCAACTCTATTTTACCATAATCCGTTGAGGAGATGTTTTGTTTTATAGAAGTTAAAATGCCGTATTTATGCGGCTTGTGGCGTTTCGCAAACGCCTACTGAGAATAGTAAAAAAAAGGAGAAAAACATATGAAAAAAGCGGTAGTATTCTTTATGACTTGTACACTTTTGGCAAGTGCTTTGGCTGGGTGTGGTGCAAAGGATGAAACAGCAGACAACGGAACAAAAGATACAGCATCCAGCGAAACAGCAGAAGAAGGAAGCGGAAAAATTGCTGGTAAGTTGACGTTTGCTACAACAGAAGACAGAGAAAAAATTTATCAGCCTGTATTTGATGCGTTTTGTAAAGAGTATCCCGATGTTGAAGTGGAGATTGCTACTTCGGTTGATTTTACTGCAATGAATCAGGGAATTCAGGCGGCACATCAGGCAGGTGATGACTATGATCTGATGCTTGTAAACCATGTAGATACCATGACATACCAGAAAGCCGGTATCTTATACCCGGTAGGGGAACTGGCAGAGAAAGACGGAGTTAAGCTTGATGAAATTTTCATGGGTTCTATGTTAGAGGCATGTACAATTGATGGAAAAGCTTACACAGTTCCGGGAGATACAGATACACGTGTAATGGCATTCAACAAAGAACTGTTTGAAAAATATAATTTGGAATATCCTACAACCATGGAAGAAATGCTGGAATGCGGTAAAACTATGGCACAAAATGGAGATTATCTGTTCTGTAATGCGTTGACAAGCAGTGCATATCAGTCAACCTATGAGATGGGAGTATTTCTGCAGAGTATCGGCGGCCGTCTGTATGAAATTGATGAGAGTGGTAAAGCCGTAGCTACTGTAGACACACCGGAAATGAAGGAATATCTTGAATTCGTTCAGGAACTGATGCAGTATATGCCGGAAGACTCTACTACAACGAAAGATGCAAGAGCTCAGTTTTGTAATGGTAATGTAGGAATGTATATCTTTGGACCATGGGATTATACCGAGATTGATATGGAAGGTCTTGATTTTACAATTGATCTGGCTACAATTCCGGCAGGTAAAGCAGGTGCTTATTCTACATCTGGTGGTTTCCAGTTGGGAATCGGCGCTGGAACAGATAACTTGGATGCAGCATGGGCATTTGTGAAATGGCTGTGCGAAAATCCTGAACAGTCATCTGCATGGGCTAAAATAGGTCTGCCGACTATTGAAGCAGCCTATAATGAGGGTGAATTTGCTGAAGAAAAATATCAGATTTTTAAAGAACAGTTGGAAACATCCAATGTACCTCAGATTCCTGTAGCAAATCTGGGTGAAGTTGTGGAGTGTTTTGATGAATACTGGCAGAACTTGTTGTTTGGAAAAATGACTCCAGAAGAAGTTTGTAAAGAAGCGCAGACCGCTGTACAGGAACTTCTGGATGAAAATGAATAATAACTGATTACAGGGAGGGCAGGACAGGAAGCTTTGGTCTAACCCTCCCTGTAAGCTACTAACATAACAGAAAAGAGGGTAATACAGGTGAAAAAAAGAAATATATTCCCGTATCTTTTGGTGATTCCGGGATTGGTGGTTTTGTTGGCAATTATTTTTTTACCGTTTATACGAAATGTATTGTATAGTTTTACCGATTATAAACTGACCAATCCGGACTACGATATAATAGGACTCAAGAACTACATTGACGTATTTAAAAAGGGAGATTTGACGGAAGCATTAAAGCATTCTCTGGTTTGGGTAGTGTTGAATATTGTTTTGATGATGCTTCTGGGAGTACTGGCAGCCTTCCTGCAGAACTCCAAACATATAAAAGGCACATTTATTTTTCAGATTTTTCTGCTTCTTCCTTGGGTGCTTCCAGAGGCGGTAACAGGATATATTTGGAAATTACTTTTGAATTATGAGACAGGAGTTTATTATCAGTTGCTTCAATTTTTACATATTATTCCGGAGAAATATGATATTTTCGCAAATGATTTTCCGGCTATGTTTGCCTGCGTAATGGCGAATGTATGGAGAAGTTTCCCGATTATTGCTATGACAGTATTGGCAAAACTGCGGGGAATTCAGGTGGATCAAGTAGAAGCTGCTGTTCTGGATGGTGCAAACAGAAGGGACATACTCCGCTATATAGAAATTCCGCATATTAAGCCGGTTTTAATGTCAGTAGGAACACTTTGCTTTGTATGGACGTTCAATTCCTTTGGTATCATTGATGTAATGACGGGAGGCGGTCCGGCAAAAGCAACAGAGACTCTTCCGGTATTTTTGCAGAGAGAGGCTTTCCAGTTCTATGACTATTCCGGCGCTGCCACTTACGCAGTAGTTGGACTTGTGATTTTGGTAACTATTGTATTGTGCGCAATGTTCCTTCCCAAATTATTGGGAAAGGGAGACAATGAGTAGGAGGAGAGAGGCATGATTAGAAAAGTCAGCAAAGCGGGATATATATTCCGTTATACGTTGTTTGGATTTATGTTTTTATTTCTCTGCTTTCCTCTTTATTGGACGATTTCCACATCTTTCAGAGATACGGCAGAGATACAGAAAACTTCGGTAAGTATTATACAAAAAACTTTTACATTTGATCACTACATTGAAGCTCTTACAGGGGTAAATCTGCTGACAAGTATGAAAAACAGTTTGCTTGTTACTCTGATTACAGTAACCGTGACGATTATAGTGGGATTTTTAATGGGATATGCATTTTCGAAACTGTTTTTCAAAGGGAAAAGAATGATAAATACCATGATTCTTTTGACTCAGTTTATTCCTATGGTAGCTTATATTATTCCCCTGTATCTGATTATGAGTCAGTTGAAACTTTTGAACACGCTGTGGTGTCTGCTGATTACTTATATCGGAACATCTTTCCCGATGGCCGTTGTATTATTGACTAATTATATTCAGGATGTTCCCACTTCACTGGAGGAAGCAGCGAAGATTGACGGATGTAATGCCTTTCAGGCAATGTTTAAAATTATTTTCCCATTAGCCAAACCCGGAATTATATCTACTGCTATTTTTGCATTTGTTAGTGTATGGCAGGAGTATCTGGTAGCAGTATCTTTTATTACAAAAGATGAATATAAGACAGTTTCAGTGGCACTGAAAAGTTTCGTACACAATCACGGAACCGACTGGGGTGGATTAATGGCAGGAGCTGTTATTATCTCCATTCCGGTAGTTGTTTTATTCATGTTCTGTAAAGAAGGATTTGCAGATAACATCGCTGGCGGTGTAAAAGGTTAAGTATGAAGAACTTACATATTAAAAAAATATGAGAATAAGCGAGGAAAAGAAATATGACATCAAGAGATTTAGTAAAAGCAACACTGGAATTTGAAAATCGTTCCGGCAGGGTACCGAGACAGATGTGGACTCTTCCATGGGCACATGAAAATGCTGGAGACACGATAAAGAGAATCCATACAGAATTTCCCGATGATATCGTGGGAGCTCCGACAATTTTGCGGACACCGACTATTGCAGTCGGAGATCCTCATGAAATTGGTGAATCCATTGATGAGTGGGGCTGTAAGTTTACCAATATTCATAAAGGGGTAATCGGAGAAGTAAAGGAAGGAATTGTGAAGGACGAGGACTGGGAAGATTGGGAGAATATCCATATTCCTACAGAACTTTTGGAGTTTGATGTGGAACAGGTAAACGCATTCTGCAAAAATACCGATAAATTTGTAATGGCAGGATGTAATCCCCGTCCCTTTGAACAGCTTCAGTTTATCAGAACAACGCCGGAACTTTATATGGATCTGATTGATCCGCCAGCAGAAATGCTGAGATTCATGGATAAAATGTTCGCCTATTACTGTGAACTGGTAGAAAAATGGGCGAAGACAGATGTGGATGGCATCAGTTTTATGGATGACTGGGGAAGTCAGAACAGCCTTTTGATAAACCCAATCGCATGGGATAAATATTTCCGTCCGTTTTATAAAGAATTCATCGATATAGCCCATCGTCATGGAAAGAAGGCGTTTATGCATTCCGATGGAAATACATTGGCCATTTATCCGCGCCTGATCGAGCTGGGATTGGATGCTTTCAATTCTCAGATTTTCTGTATGGGTCTGGATAAAGTAGAGGAATTCAAGGGAAAAATTACGTTCTGGGGAGAAATTGACAGACAGCATCTGCTTCCGGAAGGCACCACAGCAGATATCGCAAATGCAGTAAGGGAAGTAAAAGAAAGACTTTGGGAAAATGGCGGATGCATTGCACAATGTGAATTTGGTCCGGGAGCCAAAGAAGAAAATGTTTATACAGTATTTGAAACATGGAATAAAATGAGATAAGAAACCCATGGAAGGGAGTAAAGAGGTATACACATACGGAGAAGCGGTGTGCATACCTCTTTTACATACAAACTAATAAATATTTGCCAGACGCTGCTGGCGAAAATCCGTGGGAGTATATCCTGTATGTTTTTTAAACACAGAAGCAAAATGGTTGCTGGAAGAAAAATTTAATTGAAATGCTACATCGGTAACGGAGTTTTGTGGATCTTTCAGAAGGATTTTTGCAGTATCAATCTTCAGTGAAACAATATAGGCATGAGGGGTGATCCCCAGTTCTTTTCTGAATTTCGCTTTGAATCTGGAGGGGGAAAGACCGCAGTGCTCAGCGATTGCATCTATATTCAAATCGTCTAAAAGATGTGAATGAACATAGGACATAGCTTCCTGAATATCACTGCTGTAAATATCTTTTGTTAAAATCGTGTCTTTGCTGCAGAGATTTTTCATAACAAATTGAAGAAAATAACTGTATCCCAAAATCTGTTTTTGGGGATTCTCAGAACTGAGATGGTGAAAGGCTTTGTGGAGTATCGCAAGATCCTGAGAATCTGCTTTTTTAATGCGCTGCTGATAATTCAGCAACTGCCGAAAAAGATACTCACTGTGCGGAGAAGAAAGCCCCAGAAAATTTTTGGAGGATGAAAGGTCAAACTGAAACCAGATGAACTCACAGATATCCTGCGGAAGGTTTCCATTTCCGTGATGTTCATAAGGATAAGTCATGAAAATATCACCTCCGTACAGCATATAGTGTTTATCATTGACGACATACTGCTGTTTGCCATTGAGAACTACTACAAATTCCATATTACAATGGTAATGGTTATCCAGCTTGTCGGACGCATTGTTAAAATCTGCATGTCCCATCATGTGAAGGGCTGGAATGTTCAATTGTTTACGGGTAAGCAGTTTGTAGTGATCGAGCCATTTGGGACAATCATCAGGTATGTGAAAAAAAGACAAAAAATCACCTCCTCGTTTGGTTAAACAGTATTATACAATAGTAAGAAACAATGGTCAAATAAAGAAGTGATGATGACAAATAAGACATAAGACAGGATATACGGAATGTTCTATTTTATAATAAAAATATTATGATGAAAGTATACAAAAATAAATATATTTTTTGTACATTAATCCCATGGAAAATAAAGTAGTTTTGCATTATATTAAACAACAAAGTATGTTTTATATCAGGAGGAAACATTATGTTTTTTGAGATCGACAAATTCAAAAGAAGAGTAGAAGAACTGGGAAGAAAAAGATATTTCGGACACCAGTGTATCGCTCCTTTTACATCCATGGAAGGCGGCCTTACAAAGGATGAACATTACCATGGACTGCCGGAAAAAATCGAAGGTGCAGACTTCGGTATCAACGATTCCTTTATCGGAAGAGACCGTTATCTCTGGATCGAGAAAGAAGTAAACCTGCCGGAAGCAAAAGAAGGCTGTGAGGTTGTAGGCTTATTTAACTTCGGTGAAACCGGAGGAGGATATAACAGCGGATTTGAATCCATGCTGTACCTGAACGGACATCCTTATCAGGGCGTAGACACCAACCACAATGAGGTTATTTTTCAGGGCGAAGAGGGAAAAGATGCCCGTCTGACCTTCCTTCTGTGGACAGGTCTGGAAGGCGGCGGC
Source organism: Clostridiales bacterium (assembly GCA_018374355.1). Classification (GTDB taxonomy): domain Bacteria; phylum Bacillota; class Clostridia; order Lachnospirales; family Lachnospiraceae; genus Oliverpabstia. The sequence goes on along the minus strand of JAHAFI010000029.1, from coordinate 32,950 downwards.
CCTCACCGTACATTCTTCCATCAGTGCAAACAGGCAGATTTGGCTTATCTGCATAAGAAAACCGATGAACTTTACTATTTTGCAAAAGCAATCACCGAGACACTGGTGCTGCTTCCGAAAGATGATGAAAGATATGAAGATCTGACAGCAGCTTTAAATAAGGCGCTTTGCTGCATCAACTGGGATGAAGAATCCTTCTATGAAACTGCGGAGAAAGCCCATGACGTACTGATGGCAGAGCTGGACAGACTGGAAAAGCATACCGATGTGACGGTCAACGTAGTAGGACACACCCATATCGACGTAGCATGGCTGTGGAGACTGAAACATACAAGAGAAAAGGCACAGCGTTCCTTCTCCACCGTACTTCGTCTGATGGAGCTGTACGATGAGTATGTGTTCCTGCAGACTCAGCCTCAGTTGTACAAATACGTAAAAGAGGACTGCCCGGAGCTGTATGAAAAAATCAAACAGAAAGTGGCAGAAGGAAAATGGGAACCGGACGGCGGCATGTGGGTAGAGGCTGACTGTAATATCTCTTCCGGCGAAGCGCTGGTACGTCAGTTCCTTCACGGAACCCGTTTCATAGAAAGAGAATTTGGAAAAAAATGCGAATATCTGTGGCTGCCGGATGTATTCGGCTATAGCTGGGCGCTGCCGCAGATTCTGAAACAGTGTGAAATTAACACCTTTATGACTACAAAGATCAGTTGGAACCAGTTTAACAGCATTCCTGATGATCTGTTCAAATGGAGAGGTATTGACGGAACAGAAATCCTTACCTATTTCGTGGATACTCCGGATGAAGAGCAGGATATGGACACCAGATTTTCCACTTATAACGGAATGGTGACACCTCATTCCGTTATCGGAAGCTGGAAGAAATTCAAAAATAAAGAGCTGAGCAAAGATACCCTGATTTCCTACGGTTACGGAGACGGCGGCGGCGGAGTTACCAGAGATATGCTGGAGATGCGCCGGGCGATGGATGCCATTCCGGGACTGCCAAATGTAAAAACCGTACAGGCAGGAGAATTCTTCCGCAAAATGCATGACAATGTGGAAAATACAGACCGTTACGTACATACATGGGACGGAGAGCTTTATCTGGAATACCACAGAGGAACCTATACCTCTCAGGCTTACAACAAGAAAACCAACCGCCATCTGGAAAATAAACTGGCGCAGATTGAGTGGCTGTCCTCTATGGCGTATATCTTAGGCGGTGAGTACGCACAGCAGGAATTGAATGACAGTTGGGAATGCGTGCTGCTGCATCAGTTCCACGACATCATTCCGGGATCTTCCATCCACGAAGTATATGAGGATTCTCATGTAAACTACGGTGTGGCAGAAGAGCGTGCCGACAAAGTAAAAGAACAGGTTCTGGAAAAGATTACAGAAGCTGCTGATCATACCTACAGCGTATACTCCACCAACAGCTACGGCGGAAAAGAACTGGTTCTGATTCCGGAACAGGAAGAGGGCGTATTTACAGATGGAAACGGAAATGCTCTGGAAGCCCAGAAAACAGAAAATGGATACGAAGTTCTGGTAGAGACAGAACCATTTGCATCAGTTACCGTTACTTTCCAGCCGTCTGCGAAAGAAACGGAAGCTTCCGTATTTGCGGTTGAAGGAAATACACTGGAAACACCGTACTACTCCATCCAGTGGAATGAAGACGGACAACTGACCAGACTGTATGACAAAGAGGCATCAAGATCTGTATTGAAGGAAGGCCAGATGGGCAACGTTCTGGAAATCTACGAGGACAAGCCGATCAACTTTGACGCATGGGATATCGACATTTTCTATACGGAAAAAATGGAGATCGTAAAGCTGGCGAAAGCTCCGGAGGTAGTGGAAAACGGAAACCTGAAAGCAGTGATCCGCTTTACCTACAGCTATCACAAATCCGAAATCGTTCAGGATATGATCGTGTACAAGGATTCCAGAAGAATTGACTTCAAGACCCATGTGGACTGGCAGGAAGACCACAGACTGCTGAAAACAGCATTCTATACCGACATCCGTTCCACAAAGGCAACCTACGATATCCAGTTCGGACATGTAGAGAGACCGACCCACTGGAATAATAGCTGGGATTGGGCAAGATTCGAGGTCTGCGGACATAAATGGGCCGATCTGTCTGAGACAGGATACGGCGTGAGCCTGTTAAATGACTGCAAGTACGGTCACAGCATCAAGGACAATGGAATAAAACTGACGCTCTTAAAGAGTGCCAAAGAACCGGATACCTCTGCGGATATGGGTGAGCATGATGTGATCTATTCTCTGTATCCTCATATGGGAACCGTTGTGGATGGCGGAACGATTGAGGAAGCAAACAGACTGAATCTTCCGGCACAGGTTATCTGCGGAAAATTCGCAGATGAAAGAAAGATTGTGAAGGTTTCTGACCACAACGTACAGATTGATGTTGTGAAGAAAGCGGAGGACGAGGACTGTCTGGTTGTCAGAATGCATGAGTGCAGAGGCGGCAGCCACAAGGTAGAACTGGCTTCCGACTTCCCGGTAAAACGGATCGTGCCGTGTAACCTGATTGAGCATGACTGCGGCGATGCAGTGGAAGGCTCAGCAGTTACTTTCGACGTAAAACCGTTCGAAATCAAAAACTTTAAATTGTACCTGTAAGCTTTCAGCGCAGGATGAGGATTTCCCATGTGAAGTGGAAGCCGCGTCCTGCGCTTTCTTTTCATATATAATTCAGGGGCGCATGAGTAAATGCTACAAAAAGATAAATTTTTTTTGTGTATTAAGCTGATAGAAACAGCAGGGGTTTTGACGTATACTGAATTTGCATTATTTCAGAAAGAATTACATATGCAGGGGTGAGCAGTAAGAAAAACTGTAATGACAGGAGGAAAACCATGTTTTTTACCATTGACAAATTTAAAAGAAGAGTGGAAGAATTAGGACAGCGCAGATACTTCGGACATCAGTGTATCGCACCGTTTGTATCTATGGAAGGGGATCTTTTGGAGGCGGAGCATTACCATGAGCTGCCGGAAAGAATCGAAGGAGAACCATTTGGAATCAATGATTCCTTCGTGGGAAGAGACCGGTATCTGTGGGTTGAAAAGAAGGTGAAACTGCCGGAAAGCATAAATGGCGCAGAGGTTGTGGGTTTATTTGATTTCGGCGAGACCGGAGGAGGATATAACAGCGGATTTGAATCTCTGCTGTATGTGGACGGACATCCTTATCAGGGTGTGGACACCAACCACAAAGAGGTTATTTTTCAGGGGGAAGAGGGAAAAGAGGTACGTCTGACCTTCCTTCTGTGGACAGGACTGGAAGGGGGCGGCCCTCACCGCACGTTCTTCCATCAGTGCAAACAGGCCGATCTGGCGTATCTGCACAAAAAGACAGACGAGCTTTATTATTTTGCAAGAGCCATTACGGAGACATTAGTTCTTCTGCCGCAGGAAAATGAGCAGTATGAAAATCTGGTGAGCGCTTTGGACCGTGCGCTGAAATGCATCAACTGGGACGGGGAAGCATTCTATGAGACAGCAGAGAAAGCCCACGATGTGCTGATGGCGGAGCTGGATTGTCTTGAGAAAAATACCGATGTGACCGTAAATGTAGTCGGCCATACCCATATCGACGTAGCATGGCTGTGGCGTCTGAAACATACGAGGGAAAAGGCACAGCGTTCCTTCTCCACTGTACTTCGTCTGATGGAATTGTACGATGAATATATTTTCCTGCAGACCCAGCCTCAGTTGTATAAATATGTAAAAGAGGACTGCCCGGAACTGTATGAAAAGATCAAACAGAAAGCGGCAGAAGGAAAATGGGAACCGGACGGCGGTATGTGGGTGGAAGCCGACTGTAATATTTCCTCCGGTGAGGCGCTGGTGCGTCAGTTCCTTCACGGAACCCGTTTTCTGGAAAGAGAATTTGGCAAAAAATGTGAATATCTGTGGCTTCCCGATGTATTCGGCTATAGCTGGGCCCTGCCTCAGATTCTGAAACAGTGTGAGATCGATACCTTTATGACTACAAAGATCAGTTGGAACCAGTACAACAGTATTCCCGATGATCTGTTCAAATGGAGAGGTATCGACGGAACCGAAATCCTTACCTACTTTGTAAATACCCCCAGCGAGGGACAGGACAGCTCTACCAGATACGCCACTTACAATGGATTTGTTACACCTCACGCCGTTTTGGGAAGCTGGAAAAAATTCAAAAATAAAGAACTGAGCAAGGATACCCTGATTTCCTACGGATTCGGAGACGGAGGCGGCGGAGTTACCAGAGATATGCTGGAAATGCGCCGGGCCATGGATGTGATTCCGGGACTTCCCCATGTGAAGTCGGTACAGGCAGGAGAGTTCTTCCGCAAAATGCATGAAAATGTAGAGAATACAGACCGCTATGTACATACATGGGACGGAGAACTCTATCTGGAATATCACAGAGGAACCTACACCTCTCAGGCTTATAATAAGAAAACCAACCGCCATCTGGAAAATAAACTGGCCCAGATCGAATGGCTCTCCTCTCTGGCCTATATTCTGGGAGGAAATTACGCCCAGCAGGAGCTGAACGACAGTTGGGAATGTGTGCTGCTGCATCAGTTCCACGACATTATTCCGGGATCTTCCATCCATGAGGTATATGAAGATTCCCACATCAATTACGGTGTGGCAGAAGAACGGGCAGATCATGTGCTGAAAGAGGCGCTGGAGACGGTAACCAAAGCGAAAGAGCATACTTACAGTGTATATTCCACCAACAGCTTTGGAGGAAAAGAACTGGTTCTGATTCCGGAACAGGGAGAAGGAAGCTTTGTGGATGATCAGGGACAGCCGCTGGAGGCTCAAAGATACGAGGGCGGCTATGAAGTGCTGGTTCCGGTACAGCCGTTCGGAGCAGTCAGCGTTACCTTTGTGCCGGGGCAGAAAGAGGAGGAGCAGCCTTCATTTACACTGGAAGGAAATGTGCTGGAAACACCGTATTATACCATTGCATGGAACGAAGAGGGACAGCTCAGCCGTATTTTCGACAAAGAGGCAGAACGTCCGGTACTGAAAGAGGGACAACTGGGCAATGTGCTTGAAATCTACGAGGACAAGCCGGTAAATTATGATGCGTGGGATATTGATATTTTCTATACTGAGAAGATGGAAACGGTAAAACAGGCGAAAGCGCCGGAATTACTGGAAAACGGCAAGCTGAAAGCAGTGGTGCGCTTTACTTATCAGTATCACAATTCCAAAATCTGTCAGGACATGACTGTTTACAAGGATTCCAGAAGAATCGATTTTATCACCCATGTGGACTGGCATGAGGAACACAGACTGCTGAAAGCTGCTTTCTATACCGACATCCGTTCTACAAAGGCTACTTATGATATTCAGTTCGGTCATGTGGAACGTCCCACTCATTGGAACAATAGCTGGGATTGGGCGAGATTTGAAGTCTGCGGCCACAAATGGGCAGACCTTTCCGAAAACGGATACGGCGTCAGCCTGTTAAATAACTGCAAATACGGCTACAGCATCAAGGACAACGGCATGAAGCTGAGTCTGTTAAAGAGTGCAAAACACCCGGATACCTCTGCGGATATGGGAGAACATGATTTTGTTTACGCGCTGTTCCCGCATACGGGAACCCCGGTGGAGGGTGGAACCATTCAGGCTGCAAACCAGATGAATCTTTCGGCACAGGCAGTCTGCGGTGCATTTGCAGATCAGAGAAAGATTGTAAAGGTATCCACAGACGCAGTTCAGATTGATGTGGTGAAAAAAGCAGAGGATGAAGACTGCCTGATTGTGAGACTCCACGAATGTCTGGGCGGCAGCCAGAAGGTAACACTGGAATCAGAGTTCCCGGTAAAACGGATCGTGCCGTGTAACCTGCTGGAGCATGACTGCGGTGAGGCAGCAGAAGGGGCATCTGTGAACTTCGATGTAAAACCATTCGAGATCAGAACATTTAAGATATACTTATAAGAAAAACGAGGACGGGAAGAAGGAAGTTACATTATGAAAAAATCATATGAAATGGACATGTGCAACGGCCCCCTGCTGGGAAAATTGCTGGTCTTTGCACTTCCATTGATGCTGTCGGGGATTCTGCAGCTTTTGTTTAACGCCGCAGATATCGTGGTAGTAGGAAAATTTTCCGGAAATCAGGCGTTGGCGGCGGTGGGTTCTACCGGAGCTTTGATTAATCTGTTTGTAAATGTGTTTATCGGTTTTTCCATCGGAACCAATGTTTTGGTGGCCCAGTATTTCGGGGCAAGGGACGAAAAAAATGTGCAGGAAACGGTACATACTTCCATTTTGCTGGGAATCATCGGTGGGATTATCCTGATCGGAGCAGGTCTTGCATTTGCAGGAAAGATGCTGGAATGGATGGATACCCCGGAAGATGTACTGGATCAGGCGGTTTTGTACACACAGATCTACTTCTTGGGGATGCCGGCTATGCTGGTATATAACTTCGGGGCGGCGGTTTTAAGAGCCATCGGGGATACCAGAAGACCTCTTTACTATCTGCTGGCTGCAGGCGTGGTAAATGTAATCCTGAATCTGATTTTCGTGATCGGATTTCATATGGGCGTTGCGGGAGTTGCCACAGCTACAGTGATTTCACAGGTGATCTCGGCAGTACTGATCGTGAGATGCCTTGTAAAGAGTGAGGGAATGTACCAACTGAATCTGCATAACCTGCGGATTCACAAGGTAAAGCTGATCCGTATCGTTCAGATCGGACTTCCGGCGGGGCTGCAGGGAGCGGTTTTCTCGATTTCCAACATTCTGATCCAGTCTTCGGTAAACTCCTTCGGCTCTACTGTCATGGCCGGAAATACAGCGGCCAGCAACATTGAGGGATTCGTCTACACCTCCATGAATGCGGTTTACCAGACAGCTCTCAGCTTCACCAGCCAGAATGTGGGCGGCGGAAGAAGAGACAGAATTCCAAAGATTGTCATGCAGTGCATGATCATTGTATTTGTTGTGGGAGCTGTGCTTGGTAATCTGGGCTATCGGATGGGTCCCCAGCTTCTGTCCATTTACTCCTCTGATCCGGAAGTGATAGAGTGCGGAATGTCCAGACTGCAGATGATCTGCCAGATTTATTTTCTCTGCGGAATGATGGATGTGGCTGTGGGAATATTAAGAGGAATGGGCTATTCCATTATGCCGATGCTGGTATCTCTGGCAGGAGCCTGCGGATTGAGAGTACTGTGGATTTTTACAGTATTTGCATGGAAACCCACCCTGTTTGTCCTGTACCTGTCATACCCGGTTACATGGACGGTTACTTTCGCAATACACGCCATCTGCTTTGCAGTGGTATGGAAGAGAAAAAAGGGCCCTTGGGCCAGAGTGGGAAGTGTGCAGTAACAGCCAGTGCCCGTGAACATAAAAAGAGAAAAGGAAAGGAAGAACAAAGCTATGCGGTTGGAAAAAATACAGGAAGCGCTGACAAAGAAAAATATCATCTTTACTTATGTGGAGGACGAAGGACGGGGAAGTCTGGATTTCCAGTTCCGCGGTCTGCGGTACCATATCTGGGAATTTTGCGACAACGGAGTCTGGGGCGTGGAAACCAATGTAAAACATGCGGGAAGAAGCATTGACATCTTTGGGGATTATGAGCAGGAGGTTTCCGATCTGATACTGAGCTGGCCGGATATGGCGGTTCAGGGCTGATTCCGGGTTACTGTGAACGGAGTGAACAGTAACGATTCCGGTTAATTTTTGGCTAAGGATTTTCTGTCTGAATTGACATCGCTGTTTATAATTGTTAAACTACCATCGAATCATGAGATGAAGGAGAGAACAGACATTATGAACGACGACGGCGACAGTTGTAAGCCACCATCGAAGGATATGATAAAGATTATGGGACATAGTCTGTGTCTGCGGGAGTAGATACAGGCTGTGTCTTTTTGCGTTTTTATCAAAGACAAAAGACGGGAATTGCAATTGAAAAAAAGGTAACTGTTCAGAAGGTCACTGTCCCGCGAGGTGTTGACTTGCAAATGCAAGTCAATCCCGAGACATACGGGCGCCAAACTGCATGAAATGCAGTTTGTGTGCATGCATTCGTGACTATGAAGGACAGGGTCCTGAATAGTTACGAAAAAAGGATAGAAAAGAAAGAGGTAAAACAAATGGGAAGTGACACATTTTCACTGGTAATGATTGTGATATGCATTGTTATGTCAGCATATTTTTCAGCTACGGAAACAGCGTTTTCATCATTAAACAGAATTCGCATAAAAAATCTGGCCGATAAGGGAAACAAAAGGGCAAGGCTTGTTATGAAGCTCTCTGAAAATTATGACAGTCTATTGTCTACAATTTTGATTGGAAATAATATTGTTAATATTGCAAGTGCATCTATCGCCACCGCATTATTTATTCACATGCTTGGCGAGGAGGCAGGGCCGAGCGTATCGACGGCAGTGACGACGGTTGTAGTGCTGATTTTCGGTGAGGTTTCACCTAAGAGTATCGCAAAGGAATCACCGGAAAAATTCGCCATGTTTTCTGCCCCCATACTGAATGTTCTGGTTAAACTTCTGACACCGTTTAATTTTCTTTTCGGGCAGTGGAAAAAGCTGCTGTCGCTGGTTTTTAAATCATCGGATGATATCGGGATTACCGAAGAGGAATTACTTTCTATCGTGGACGAAGCAGAGCAGGATGGTGGAATTGATGAGCAGGAGAGTATGCTGATACACAGCGCGCTGGAATTTACGGAGCAGGAAGTCATCGATATTTTAACTCCCCGGATCAATATCACGGCCGTTTCAACCAAAGCAACCAAAGAGGAAATCGCAGAAGTATTTGCAGAAACCTCTTATTCCAGAATTCCGGTATATGAGGAATCCATCGATCATATTGTGGGGATTATTTATCAGAAAGATTTCCACAGCAGTATTTACCGTACCGAGAAAGATATTTTTGAAATTGTGCGGCCTACCTTGTACGTACATAAGAATAAAAAAATCGGCGTATTATTGAAAGAATTACAGCAGAAAAAGATGCATTTCGCAGTGGTGTTGGATGAGTTCGGCGGAACAACCGGAATTGTTACGCTGGAAGATATACTGGAAGAACTCGTTGGAGAAATCTGGGATGAACATGATGAGGTAAATTCGGAAATTGAGAAGAAATTTGAGGGTGAATGGATTGTATCAGGCGTGGCCAATGTAGAAAAAGTATTTGAGGTATTAAATATCGAAATTGATGAAAATGAGGAACTTCCCTCCGTGATTGTCAATGGATGGGTCATGAAGGAACTGGAGCATATACCTGATAAGGGGGACACCTTTGCATTTAAGGGATATGAGATTACTGTACTCGGAGTAAAGGACAAGTGTGCGGAGAAGGTATCCATTAAAAAGATATGACAGGAAAATAAGATCATCGAGGGAATAAAGAACATGAAAAGAAAACGAATGGCGATAAAGGATCTGCTCATCACAAGTGTAATATTGATCATAAGCTTCTTATTATGTCTGTATATCCAGAGCATATTCGAAGATAATTCATTAATCCCATCCATTTTTGTATTGGGTGCATTTTTAACTTCTGTGCTTACACAGGGATATGTTTACGGAATTGTATCGGCGCTGATCAGCGTGCTTGCAGTAAATTTTGCATTTACGTTTCCCTATTTCAGATTTGATTTTACAGTGATGGAAAATATGATTTCCGGAGTGATCCTGCTGGCTGTTGCTGTGATTACCTGCGGTCTGACAACAACGATCAAGCGGCAGGAGCAGATGAAAGCGGAAAGTGAAAAAGAAAAGATGAGAGCCAACCTGCTTCGGGCGATATCCCATGATCTACGGACACCGCTTACGACTATCTACGGCTCCAGTTCCGCGCTTTTGGAACATTACGGTGAATTCAGCATGGAACAAAACCGACAGATGCTGCAGGGAATCAAAGAAGATTCCCAGTGGCTCAGCCAGATGGTTGAAAATCTCCTGTCGGTAACAAGGATTGACGGAAGAAATGTCAAGATTATAAAGAACGAAACCGTTCTGGATGAACTGGTGGATTCCGTACTGGTAAAATTTGCAAAGAGATATCCCCATCAGGAAGTGGAGCTTGATCTGCCGGAGGATTTTATCGTGATACCGATGGATGCCATATTGATTGAGCAAGTTATCATTAATCTGCTGGAAAATGCAGTGGAACATGCCAAAGGAATGACGAAGCTGACTTTAAGAGTAGCCGCAAAGGGAAGCAAAGCGATCTTTTGTGTAAGGGATAATGGAAGCGGTATCGAGGAAGAGATAATAAAAAATATTTTTACCGGGCAGATCTATAAGGATCATATTCCGGCAGATGGAGGCAAAAACAGCGCGGGAATAGGCTTGTCCGTGTGTGCAACGATTGTTAAAGCCCACGGTGGAGAGCTTATGGCGGCTAATTTGAAGGAAGGCGGCTGTGAATTCAAATTTGCCTTAGAGATGGAAGAGGTAAGCAATGAATAATAGGTATAAAATTCTTGTCATAGAAGATGAAACCAATATAAGAAATCTGTTAGTGGCATTGTTGGAAGCAAATGATTACGTTGCGATTACGGCAGATGACTGTTCGACCGGAATCATGCTGTATGAATCCCACAGACCGGATCTGGTGATTTTGGATCTGGGACTTCCGGATTTCGATGGAACAAAATTCATAAAGGAGATCAGGAAAACGTCGCTGACTCCGGTGATCGTACTGTCTGCGAGGTCTGATGATGCTGAGAAGGTCGGCGCGCTGGATATGGGAGCAAACGATTATGTGACAAAACCCTTTAGCTCTGCGGAGCTGGTCGCAAGGGTACGTTCTGCGCTTAGAGTAACACGACACAGCAGTGAGGACGGAAAGCTGCCGGGGGGAACCTTCAAGGCAAAAGGACTTTTGATTGATTATGACAGCAGGAGGGTGTTTATCGAGGATACAGAAATTAAACTCACCCAGATTGAATATAACATTATTGCCCTTCTATCAGAACACGCAGGAAAAGTCATGACTTATACAGCAATCATTAAGGAAATATGGGGATATAACGATTCGAACAGTAAAAAGAAGCTGCAGGTCAATATGGCAAATATACGGCGGAAATTCGGAGCGAGACCCGGCAAGCACAATTACATAGAAAATGAACTCGGTGTGGGATATCGAATGTGTGATCAGGAGGATGCTTTATTATGAAGACGGTGATAAAAAGATTAACGCCTGCACAGATCATTATGCTGGGCTTTACACTGCTGATCCTGATCGGTTCCCTGCTTCTGAGCCTGCCGGTCAGTGTGCGGGAAGGAGTAGAATTAAAGTACATCGATGCGCTGTATACATCCACAAGCGCTGTGTGTGTAACCGGACTGATTGCAGCGGATGCGGGTGATACCTTTACCCCGGTGGGCCAGTTTTTCCTTGCAATGCTGATTCAATTCGGTGGGCTGGGAGTGACAACGGTAGGAGCGAGCGTGATGATTGCTATGGGAAAGAAAATCAATCTGAGAGGCCGGACGCTGATTCGGGAAGCCCTGAATGTGGAATCCGGGAAAGGATTGGTAATTCTTATCCGAAAAGTGCTGATCGTAACGGTATTATTTGAAACAGCCGGAGCCATTCTCAGCTTTCCGGTGTTTTCCGGTGACTATCCCATACCTCAGGCGGTGGGCATCAGTATTTTTCATTCCGTAGCGGCATTTAATAATTCAGGATTTGATATCCTTGGAAACTACCAGAATATGATTCCCTATCAGACGGACATCCTACTGAATCTTGTGACCAGCGGCCTGATATTTTTCGGCGGCATCGGTTTTCTGGTGATCTGGGAAATCTGGAAGGCAAGATTCAGATGGAAAAAACTTTCCATGCACGCAAAGGTTGTATTAAGCGTGAGTATTATACTGATCGCAGCTGGAACCTTACTGCTGAAAGCGACAGAAAATATTTCATGGCTGGGGGCATTTTTTCACAGCGTATCTGCCAGAACTGCAGGATTTTCCTCCTACAATTTAGGAACATTTTCCAATGCGGGACTGCTTACGCTGATCGTGCTGATGTTTATAGGCGCATCGCCCGGTTCAACCGGAGGCGGTATCAAGACAAGTACCTTTTTTGTCTTGCTGCAGGGAATCAAGGCATCCTCCACAAACTGCTCAGAAAAGGCCTTTAAATATGCGATACCCAAAGACGCATTTCGAAAGGCTGCCGTAGTGTTTCTTCTGGCCATAGGAGTGGTCATAACAGGAACGTATCTCATGGTGATTTTTGAACCGCAATTATCACTGACAGACATTCTATTTGAAATAACAAGCGCTTTTGGCACGGTAGGACTTTCTACCGGAATAACAAGAACATTGGGAGTGGACAGTAAGCTGCTGTCTATTCTGATCATGCTGATAGGCAGATTGGGTCCCCTCACGGTGGCAACGGTATGGCATTTCAGCAAAGGCGAAAGAATCGGATATCCGGAAGGAAATATAATGATAGGGTAACAGGTGAAAAAATATGTTTAAGAATAATAAGCTGAAGAAAACAACGTATGGAATTATAGGATTAGGACGTTTTGGCAAAGCCCTTGCCATTGACCTTGCAGAAGCGGGGGAAGAGATTCTCGTAATAGATAAGGACGAGGAATGTGTGCGGGAACTGAGAGAGTATACCGAAAATGCTTTTCTGGTGCATTCACTGGATAAGAACACGCTGTATGATACCGGTGTCCAAAACTGTGATATTGTAATTCTCTGCATCGGAGAACATCTCGATACATCGATTTTGACTGCCCTCCATCTTGTGGGAATGAATATTCCCAAGGTAATAGCAAAGGCAAACAGTGTGGAGCATGGAGAAATCCTTGAAAAACTCGGTGTGGAAGTAGTTTATCCGGAACGGGATATGGCTCACAGGCTGGCAAGCCGTCTGGAAATATCCAGAGTGATTGACTTCATGCAGCTCAGTGAGAAGGTAAATATTTCAAAACTTCTTGTACCGGAATGCATGGTGGGAAAAAGCGTGCATGAAGTCAACGTGCGTTCCCGGTTTGGATTGAATATCATTCTCATCGAAAATAACGGAAATCTGGTTGAAAACATTATGCCGGAATATATATTTAAAAAAGAGGATGTACTGTTTCTCTGCGGTAATAAAGAAAAGATATTCAGGTTTACGGAATGGGCAGAAAAACGGTAAGATTTTATAGAGGCGTATGGGTTTACAGGGCAAGTATGACAACATACTTGCCCTTGTTCTATTTCGGGAGTATAATAAATACCTGTAACTGTTCAATGGGCCGCTGTCTCGTGATTATGAGGGAGGGAGTCCTGAATAGTTCCCGCTATTTAAAGAAAAAGGAAGAGGTACTGAAAATGGAAAAGAGTAAGGGGAAAGAGAGAGAAGAGTTCCGGACAAGGCTGGGATTTATCATAGCCTGTATCGGTTCGGCTGTAGGAATGGGAAACATCTGGATGTTTCCATACAGAACCGGAAAATTCGGCGGAGCAGCGTTTTTGATTCCGTATTTTATCTTTGTGGTCCTGCTGGGTTTTTCCGGCGTGATCGGTGAAATGGCATTTGGCCGGGGAATGAAAGCAGGTCCTCTTGGGGCGTTTGCGCAGGCTATGGAATTGCGTTTCGGAAAGAAGGGAAGAACTCCGGGAAAAATCATCGGTATGATTCCGGTGATCGGTTCTCTGGGAATCGCGATTGGCTATTCCGTTGTGGTTGGTTGGTTTTTTAAATATCTGTTCAGTGCGGTTACGGGAAGCCTGACCAAAGTGGAGGATATGGGAGCTTATTTCGGCGGTCTGGCAGTGAATTTCGGAAGTATCGGCTGGCAGATGCTGGGACTGGGTCTGACCTTTTTAATTATGGTTCTCGGAATCACAAAAGGAATCGAGAAGATGAATAAGGTGATGATGCCGTTGTTTTTCATTTTCTTTTTGATTCTGCTGGTGCGCGTAGTGACGCTGCCGGGAGCGGCGGATGGTTTCCGCTATATGTTCGTCCCTGAGTGGAGCAGGCTTGGGGATATAAAAACTTGGGTATATGCGCTGGGGCAGGCATTTTTCTCCCTGTCTTTGGCGGGCAGCGGAACGCTTGTATACGGAAGCTATCTGAAAAAGGATATTGATGTGGTGAAATGTGCAAGAAATGTTGCATTTTTTGATACCTGCGCAGCGCTGCTGGCAGGCATGGTGGTGATTCCGGCGGTATTTGCCTTCGGACTGGATGTGTCCAGCGGACCGCCGCTGATGTTTATCACTCTTCCGGTAGTATTTCAGCAGATGCCGCTGGGCGGAATCTTTGCAGTAGTGTTCTTCATCGCAGTGCTGTTTGCTGCGCTTACGTCTCTGGTGAATCTGTTTGAAACCCCGATTGAAGCGCTGCAGGAACAGTTTGGACTGTCGAGAGGCGCTTCCGTAGGAATAATTGCTGTGATTTCAGCCGCTGTGGGAATCTTTATCGAAAGCGGCGATATGGTGGGTATGTGGATGGATGCAGTGTCCATCTACATCATTCCGCTGGGAGCGCTGTTGGCTGGAATCATGTTCTTCTGGGTATGCCCAAAAGGCTTCGCCCGAAAACAGGTTGAGATGGGAATGGAGAAACCTCTCGGAAAGTGGTTTGAACCGGTAACAAAATATGTATTTGTAGGAATTACGCTGGGAGTATATATATTGGGAATATTCTTTGGCGGAATCGGTTGACGAGAAAACGAACACCCTGCTGGCAGCGGCAAGGTGTTCATTTTTTCATTCATATGGCGGGATTCTCTTATAATGCAAAAATCCGTCGGCCGTCCTTCCAAGTCTCCAGAACCTTCCATTCCTTTAAGCGGCTGTGGTTCATGGAGAGAGGGTTCTGATCCAGAATGACCAGATCGGCCCGTTTTCCCGGTGCAAGAGTTCCCTTTTCACTTTCCTCCCCATACTGATAAGCCGGAGACACCGTTACGGCTTTCAAAGCCTCCCAGACAGAAATGCATTCATCGGCGCCCAGAAGGACGCCGTTTTTTGTTGTCCGGTTTACAGCGCACCAGACAGTTTCCGCCATATCCGGGGCAATGACCGGAGCGTCCTGATGGAAGGTGAAGGGGATTGCGCTTTTCAGCGCGGAACCTGCCGGACTGATATGGCTTGCCCGCTTCAGACCGAAATTGGAGATGTGGATATCTCCCCAGTGGTAAATGTGGGCGATGAAAAATGAGGGAATCATGCCCAGCTCTTTCACCTTAGCCAGTTGGTCGGTGCCCAGAAGCTGGGCATGGATGATCACCGGACGGATATCGGGAGGGCAGCAGTCCGGATGGGATTTTTCCCAGCGCCGGAAAGCTTCCTCATAACACTGGAGATATTGAGCGGCAGCGGCGTCTCCGTTGCAGTGAGCCAGTATCTGTACATTTTTTTTCAAAGCTTTTTCACAGGCGGCTGTCACATCGCAGGAATCCATGGTGGGATAGCCACGGTAAGTTTCATCATTGACATAGGGCTGGCGCATCCATGCGGTACGTCCCTGAGGAGAACCGTCCAGAAACATTTTGTATCCCATAAGCTTCAAATGATCCCCGTATTGTTTTTGGGAATCCGGAAAGGCATTCCACACAGCATCTCCTGTTTTCCAGTCGGGATATCCCACAACATCCAATTCCAGCAGATGATTTTTTTGGAGCTGCTGGTACAGAGGAATGAGCTGGGAGGCGAAAAATCCTTCCTGTATGGTGGTGATTCCGTAAGAGGCATACCGTTTCTGAACCGTCTGAAAAGCTTCCATTAATTTCTGCGGGGATGGCATGAGGGGCGCTTTCTGATAAAAGGAAATAAATGCATTTTCTTCCATGTAGCCGGAGGGCTCCCCATTGATCATTTCCAATGTGCCGCCGGATGGGCTGGGGGTATCTTTCGTGATTCCTAAAAGTTTCAGCGCCGGGGTGTTAAATACGCCGACATGCCCGGAAGCATGCTGGATGACAATAGGATGTTCGATGGAAACAAGATCCAAAACCTCTCTTCGGGGATGGGTATGTTCCCGGAGAAAATTGTGGTCATAGCCTTTTCCCACCACCCATTCCCCGGGGGAAACCTTGTTTTCCGCGATAAAATTCCGAAGCCGGGAAACGATTTCCTCAAAAGAGGCCGCTTCTTCCAGCGGAGCCTGAAGAAGGGAGGACGCATAGCCGGAAAAATGGCTGTGGGCATCCAGAAAAGAGGGCATCAGGGTGCGGCCTTCCAAATCCACTTTTTCGGTGGTTTGATCTGTGAGAGGAAGAAGGTCTTCTTTGGAACCTGTGGCTGCGATTTTGCCGTCTTTGATCAGAAGGGCTTCAAAACGGGAATTCGGGGATTCCATCGTGAGGATTGGGCCGTTGTAAAATAGGGTTGAAGTCATAAGGGTACCTCCTTTTAAAATTTGGTTTATATGAAGTATTGACAGGTTTGAGGGGGATAAGTCTTGGGGGAGTTATGAGGCCGGGCGGGTGACGTTCTGGTTTCAGGGGCAGGCCGTTTCCCCTCAACTAACGACTAACTGCGACTAAGACGCTCGGGAGAGCCCTCGCGCCTAAGTCTCCGTAAGTCGTGGATTACTATGCAGTCTTTCAGACTACATAGTAACGGAGATGCACACAAACTGCCAAAGGCAGTTTGGCGCTTGTATGTCTCGGGATTGGATTGCAAAGCAATCCAACACCTCGCGGAATCTCGCTCCCAGAATACTATGGAAAATATATAGACGCACTTACCCGATGCCCCTGAAACCAGAACGTCACCCGCCCGGCCACACCACTTTATCGGCATCCCGGGAGGGGCGCTCCGGTACGGAGTTCACACTGGTAACATGGTCACGCCATGGAAGTAAAAAAACCAGCCGCAAGCAACGGGGCATCAAATTTGTAACGCTGCAAGCAGCGGGGTATTTTCCCCTCGCAGCAGCCGCTAAATGGATATGCAAGCATATCCGCTGGGCTCGTTGCCTGCGGGAATAAAAGCATGCCGGATAAGTGTAGAACACACGCACCTCACGCCACCAACCCGTATCGGGCAGGGAGCGGGAGAGGGAGGAGAAGGGGGGCGGGAGACGTTGGGTAAGCGCGCCCGAAGATCCACTGCTTACGGAGACTTAGGCGCGAGGGCTTTCCCGAGCGTCTTAGTCGCAGTTAGCAGTTAGCTGAGGGGAAGCGTCCCGGCTCCTGCCTCCCTTCTCCTCCCTCTCCCGCACACTTCCGCATCGACCAACAAACTCTTCTTTCCCCCATTATACAATGTTCCCTCAACGAACACCAACATTTTCTCCTTGTACATTTCCCCATAACCCCGTATAATGGAAAGGTAAATATATAGAAAGAAGGTGAAACTTTTGGTAGAATTAGACCAGTTCAAAACAATCCTGAATTCCTATACAAAACCATTAGTGGAAGTGAGGGATTCACTTTGACCTCGCTAACAAGGAAAAGCGGATCGAAGAATTAGAAAGAAAAATGGAGGAGCCGGATTTCTGGGATAACCCGGAGCGCTCCCAAGAAATGATGAAAGAATTGAAAAGCCTCAAAGACGATAAGGAGATCTATAAAAATCTGGAAACCCAGATGGAAGATATGGAGACTCTGATCGAGATGGGATACGAGGAAAATGATGCGTCCCTGATCGAAGAGATTCAGGAAATCCTTGACCAGTTCGAGGCGGATTTTGAAAGCATTCGCATGAAAACATTGCTGTCCGGAGAATACGACAAGAATGATGCGATCGTAAAACTGAATGCAGGAGCAGGAGGAACGGAATCCTGCGACTGGGCGGGTATGCTGTACCGTATGTACTGCCGCTGGGCTGAGAAAAAGGGATTTGCGCTGGAGGTATTGGATTATCTGGACGGCGATGAGGCGGGTATCAAATCTGTCACCTTTGAGGTTCACGGAGAAAATGCATATGGTTATCTGAAATCAGAAAAAGGCGTTCACCGTCTGGTTCGCATTTCCCCGTTCAATGCGGCCGGAAAGAGACAGACCTCATTTGTATCCTGTGATGTGATGCCGGATATTGAGGAGGATCTGGATGTGGATATCAAGGAGGATGAGCTTAGGATTGATACCTACCGTTCCAGCGGAGCCGGCGGACAGCATATCAATAAAACATCTTCGGCTATCCGAATCACCCATCTCCCCACCGGAATCGTGGTACAGTGCCAGAATGAGCGCTCCCAGTTCCAGAATAAGGATAAGGCGATGCAGATGCTGAAGGCGAAGCTGTATCTTCAGAAACAACAGGAAAATATGGAAAAACTTTCCGGTATCCGTGGAGAAGTTACGGACATTGGCTGGGGAAACCAGATCCGGTCTTATGTCATGCAGCCCTATACCATGGTCAAGGACCACCGGACAGGAACGGAAAGCGGAAACGTAGACAGCGTGATGGATGGAAATATCGATCCGTTCATCAATGGATATCTTAAATGGATTGCCTTGGGCGGCAAAAAAGAGGAAGCTCAGGAGGAGTAAACAGGGAGGAAGGTATCATGGGTATTATCAAAGCATTGAAAGAAACCATCGGCGGATCATTTGCAGATCAGTGGCTTGAGGTTGTGGAACCGGAAAATATGGGTGGACAGACGGTTATGACCTGTGGAATCCGTACCGGAAAAGGCGCTAATAAAAAGGGCGGAAAAGATGTTATTTCCAATGGCTCGGTTATTCATGTAAATGAAGGCCAGTTTATGATGCTGGTTGACGGCGGAAAAATTGTGGATTACAGTGCGGAGCCGGGATATTTTACGGTGGATAATTCCTCCATGCCTTCCATGTTCAGCGGAAATCTGGATGATGTGATCAAAAATTCCTTTGACCGGTTCCGGTTTGGAGGCATTACCCCCACTTCCCAGAAGGTTTATTATCTGAATCTTCAGGAAATCAAGGGAATCAAATTCGGCACCAGAAATCCGATCAACTATTTTGATAATTTTTATAATGCGGAGCTGTTTTTACGTGCCCACGGCACGTACTCTATCCGTATCACCGATCCCATCCGGTTTTTTGTGGAAGCGATTCCCAAGAACCGGGATCAGGTGGAGATTACGGATATCAACGAACAGTATCTGTATGAATTTTTAGATGCCCTTCAGTCCTCCATCAATCAGATGTCCGCAGATGGTGTGAGAATCTCTTACGTTGCGTCCAAGAGCCGGGAGCTGTCAAAATATATGGCAGAGACTCTGGATGAGGATTGGAAGCAGAACCGTGGTATGGAAATACAGGCAGTTGGCATTGCCAGCGTGTCTTACGATGAGACCTCCCAGAAGCTGATCAATATGAGAAATCAGGGTGCGATGCTGGGCGACCCGTCCGTGCGTGAAGGCTATATGCAGGGTGCATTTGCAAGAGGCATAGAAGCGGCAGGAAGGAACCCGGGAGGAAGTACTGTAGGCTTCATGGGTCTGAATATGGGCGCACAGATGGGCGGCAATATGGCATCTTCCATGTCTGCGGCAAATATGCAGCAGATGCAGATGAATCAGGCAGCCCAGAGAAACCAGATGCAGCAGAATCAGGGAAGTCAGCCAGCGGGACAAGGAGCATCTCAGACGGCATCCCGGCCAGAAAGCTGGATTTGCGGCTGCGGACATGAAAATACAGGAAAATTCTGCAGCGAATGCGGAAAAGCAAAACCGGAAAAAGAGACATGGACCTGTGCATGCGGGCATGAAAATACAGGGAAATTCTGCAGTGAGTGCGGAAAACCGCGTCCGGCAGGAAGCTGGGTATGCGAATGCGGTCATGAGAACACAGGAAAATTCTGCAGCGAATGCGGAAAATCCCGTTGATCAGGAAGCGCGATAAGGCTCCCCGTGTATAAGCGGTGAGCAACAGGAGGTTTTGTCATGGCAGTTATCAGTTTAAAATGCCCCAATTGTGATGGGGAGTTAGTATTTGAACCTTCCACTCAGCAGTATGAATGCCCTTACTGCGGTTCCGATTTCACACAGGAACAGGTGGATCAGATGCAGCCACAGGAACAGCCGTCCCGGGAATCCGGGACGGCTGATTTTGCCGGAGCGGCAGGCGGCATCGGTGAAGGGAAAACAGAAGGAAGCAGCGTCTACAGAGACGGGATGAAAGGAAGCAGCGCTTACGGAGACGGGATGGAAGAGAACGGCGCCTATGGAGGCGAGGCAGAAGAAAATACCACCTATGAAGGCGCATCGGGAGAAGAAACCCGGGAGGGCGCAGTGGTTTACACCTGTCCGAGCTGCGGTGCAGAGATCGTCACCGATGAGACGACAGCAGCCACCTTCTGCTACTATTGTCACAACCCGGTGGTTCTTTCCGGCCGGGTATCCGGGGAATATCTTCCGGAATGGATTATTCCTTTCCGGATTGACCGGAAAAAAGCGGAATCCATGTTTTTGGAAAATGTGAAAAAGAAAAAATTTATCCCCAAAGGATTTTTCAGTGCAAAGCAGATTGAAAAACTCAGCGGCGTCTATTTCCCGTACTGGATGGTCGACTGGCAGGGACGGGGACGGATGAAAGCAAAAGCTACCAAAGTGCGGGTGTGGAGAAGCGGTGATACGGAATATACGGAGACCAGATTTTACAATATTTACCGGGAAGGAACGCTGGAATTTCCGGAGATGTCCCGAACCGCTTTGAAAAAAGCCAACCGGATTCTGGTAGAAGGGGTTCAGCCGTATGAGCAGAAGGATGCAAAACCATTTTCCTTGGGATATCTGTCAGGATTTCAGGCGGAGAAAAGAGATATGGAACAGCAGGAATTTCAGCAGGAAATCCATTCGGAAATCCGGGAGTACACGGAAAAAATGCTCCGCTCCAGTATTCAGGGTTATACCACAGTGACTCCTCAGAATACGGACGCGAGGACGGACCGGGAGGAATGGGATTACGTTCTCGTTCCCGTATGGGTACTGACTTATCGGGGACGGAACGGAAAAATGTATTACTATGCCATCAACGGACAGACGGGCAAGGTATGCGGTGAGCTTCCGGTGGATTACTCCAAAGTGGGAGTGGTATCTGCAATCATTTCAGCAGCAGTATTTGCGCTGGGACTGGTGGGAGGTTTTCTGATATGAAAAAGTTGAGATGGATTACCGGAATGATTTTATGTATCTATCTGCTGATGCCGGCGGCAGTATGGGCAGCAGAGGGAAAAACAGTGGTGGATCAGGCCGATCTTCTGACAGATCAGGAAGAACAATTATTGGAAGAAAAAGCAAGCCGGTTATCAGAGGAGTGGAATCAGGATTTTGTACTGGTGACTACTGCCAATGCAGAGGGGAAGACCTCGGAAGAGTATGCGGACGATTATTATGATTACAACGGTTACGGTGAAAACGGCGTGCTGTATTTGATCGACATGGACAACTGCAACGTACAGCTTTCCACATCGGGAGCAATGATCCGTTTTCTGCCGGATTACCGGATTGAGCTGGTGATCGATGCCGGATATGAACAACTGCAGGCAGGGAACTATGGGGACTGCCTGATGAACATGCTGGAAGAGACGGAGGCTTATATGGAGCAGGGAATCCCCGACGACCAGTATACCTACGATGTGGAGACCGGAAAGATTTCCAGATACCGTTCAATTACCACTGTAGAGCTTCTGATCGCACTGGCCGTAGCAGCAGCAGTGGGCATCATTTTTGCTGTTTCCGTGACAGCTTCCTACAAAATGAAACACGGAAGCTATTCCTATCCTTTCCAGAATAAAGGAAGAATGGATCTGACACACCGGGATGACGATTTCATCAATGAAGTGGTGACGAGAAGAAAGATACCGAAGGATACTTCCTCCGGCGGAGGGGGCGGAAGCGGAAAGAGCAGCGTACATACTTCAAGCAGCGGAAGAAGCCATGGAGGCGGCGGACGGGGATTTTAGAAAAAAACTTGCATCTGTAAAGAATTTGTGGTAATATCTTTTGAGTGAATACAAATGTATTCCTGTGACGTACATTGATGGACCGGAAAAGTTACTGAAGCAGGGGGAACTATGGAAAAAAAGACAAAATACTATGTGGTAAAAGAGAAAGCAGTTCCGGAAGTTCTGCTGAAGGTAGTGGAAGCAAAACGAATTCTGGATTCGGTAAAAGCAGCTACCGTACAGGAGGCTACGGAAAAGGTAGGCATCAGCAGAAGTTCTTTTTACAAATATAAGGATGATATTTTTCCGTTCCACGAGCAGGCGAAAGGAAGAACCGTGACATTTATTATCCAGATGGATGATACGCCGGGGATTCTTTCCGATATTCTGAAATCAGTGGCGGAATTCCGGGGAAATATACTGACGATCCATCAGAGTATTCCCATCAATGGCATTGCAACGCTGACGCTGAGTGTGGAGATATTGCCGGAGGTCGGGGATGCGGAGGATATGATCCGGAGGATGGAACAGCAGACCGGCGTCCATTATTTGAAAATATTAGGCAGGGAGTGATACAAATGATACAGATAGCAGTATTAGGATATGGTACCGTAGGTTCAGGAGTTGTGGAGGTGATCAGCACCAACCATGACAGCATCAATAAAAAAGCAGGCGACGAGATCAACATCAAGTATGTGTTGGATCTGAGAGATTTTCCGGGAGACCCTGTTCAGGAAAAAATCGTTCACGATTACGAGACGATTATCAATGACCCGGAAGTAAAGATCGTTGTGGAAGTGATGGGCGGCACAAACCCGGCGTACACCTTTGTGAAGCGTGCGCTGGAAAGCGGCAAATCCGTCTGTACCTCCAACAAGGAACTGGTTGCCAAACATGGCGTGGAGCTTTTGGAGATTGCAAGGGAGAAAAACAGCAACTTCCTGTTTGAGGCAAGCTGCGGCGGCGGTATCCCGATTATCAGAGCGCTGAATACGTCTCTGACGGCCGACGAGATTGAGGAGATTACCGGCATCCTGAACGGTACGACAAATTATATTCTGAGTAAAATGGCAGATGACGGATCCGAGTTTGACGCAGTGCTGAAGGATGCGCAGGAAAAAGGCTATGCAGAGAGAAATCCTGCGGCCGATGTGGAAGGCTGGGATGCCTGCCGTAAGATTGCAATCCTGTCTTCTCTGGCTTACGGAAAACATGTGGATTTTGAAGAGGTTTACACGGAAGGAATCACAAATATTACATCCGCAGATATCCGGTATGCTAAAGAATGGAATGCCAGCATCAAGCTTCTGGCAACCAGCCGCAGAGAGAAAGAGGGCGTTTATGCCATGGTTTCTCCGGCAATGATCAGGAGCAACAATCCGTTATACAGCGTCAATGACGTATTTAACGGGGTTTTCGTGCGGGGCAATATGCTGGGTGATGCGATGTTTTACGGAAGCGGAGCAGGAAAGCTTCCTACAGCCAGCGCTGTTGTGGCGGACGTTGTGGATGCGGCAAAGCATCTGGGCATCCATGTAATCACAACCTGCAGCCGGGAAAAACTGGAACTGATGGACACGAAGCAGGTGGAAAACCGTTTCTTTATCCGTATGAACGGAAGCATGGAAGAAAAACTGGCAGAAGTGGAAAAAGTATTCGGTCCGGTAG
Source organism: Clostridiales bacterium (assembly GCA_018374355.1). Taxonomy (GTDB): domain Bacteria; phylum Bacillota; class Clostridia; order Lachnospirales; family Lachnospiraceae; genus Oliverpabstia. The sequence goes on along the minus strand of JAHAFI010000029.1, from coordinate 9,405 downwards.
ATGCGAAAGATGCAGGTGTTGATGGGGAATTCGGTTTCATCACGGAAAAGATGACAGAAGCAGAGTATCAGCAGAAGGCAGAAAAATTTGATAATATCATGGGAATGATCCGTGTGCGGTTTTAAAAAGAGAGGGACGGCTGGCTGATGTGCCTGCCGTCCTTTGAGCATAGGAGGATGGGAAAATGAAGTATGTGGTAGTATTAGGTGACGGAATGGCAGATGAACCGCTGGAACAGTTGGAAAATCAAACACCGCTGGAATATGCCCGGACACCGATGATGGATGAACTGGCAAAAATTTCAGAGATCGGTATGGCGAAGACCATTCCGGAAGGAATGAGCCCGGGAAGCGATACCGCCAATCTGGCGGTTATGGGTTATGACCCGAAAAGATACTATACAGGAAGATCGCCGCTGGAGGCCCTCAGTATCGGCGTACCTATGAAAGATACGGATGTGGCGGTCCGCTGCAATCTGGTCACTGTTTCCGAGGACGAGGAAGCTTACGGGGAGAAAACCATGATTGACCACAGCTCCGGGGAGATCAGTACAGAGGATGCCCGCATACTTCTGGAGGCTGTTATGGAGGAGATGCAGAATGAACTCTATCAGTTTTATGTGGGAACCAGTTACCGCCACTGCCTAATCTGGAATCAGGGAGAGGTGGTGGAGCTGACACCGCCTCACGATATTCTGGAGAGAAAAATCGGTGATTATCTTCCGGAAAATGAAGCCCTCCGCTATATGCAGAGCCGAAGCTATGAGATTCTGTCCAACCACCCGTTTAATCTGGAGCGGAAAGCACAAGGTCTGAATCCCGCCAACAGCCTGTGGTTTTGGGGTGCGGGAACCCGCCCGGCTCTGGATTCTTTTGAAGAAAAATACGGTAAAAAAGGCGTGATGATTTCGGCGGTAGACCTGCTGAAAGGCATTGCTGTTGGCGCTGGAATGACAAATGTAATCGTGGAGGGGGCAAACGGCGGACTCCATACAAATTATGAGGGAAAAGCGCAGGCAGCAGTTGACGCACTGACAAAAAAGGGGTATGATTTTGCTTACATCCATGTGGAAGCTCCGGATGAAATGGGGCATCAGGGCAGTGTGGAGCGCAAGATTCAGGCGATTCAGTATCTGGACGAAAAGGTTATCCGTCCGGTGAAGGAAAAGCTGGACGCATCGGGAGAACCCTACCGTATGCTGATTCTTCCGGATCATCCCACTCCGATTCGTGTGAGAACCCATACAGCAGACCCTATCCCCTATCTGTTATATGACAGTACCGTGAAAGAGCGCCATACATGGAACTACAGCGAGGCAGAAGCTGTCGAAAGCGGACGGAAGTTTGAAAAAGGATATGAACTGATGACGTATTTGCTGAGATGATTTTCTGCCCGGATGAAGTGATAACGGGGGATTTCCCCTGCATCATTACACAGTCAGGAGGAAAGTGATGTTAATCGTTAAGAAATTCGGCGGCACTTCGGTGGCGGACAAAGAGCGGATTTTTAATGTGGCAAGACGGTGCGTAAAAGAGTACAACGAAGGAAATGATGTAGTGGTTGTACTTTCTGCCATGGGAAAATATACGGATGAGCTGATTGCAAAAGCAAAGGATATCAATCCCAACCCACCAAAAAGAGAGATGGATATGCTGCTTACCATCGGCGAACAGATGTCGGTATCCCTGATGGCCATGGCTATGGCAGAACTGGGTGTCCGTGCGGTATCCCTGAATGCCTTTCAGGTGCCCATGAATACCACCAGCGCCCATGGAAATGCCCGTCTGAAAAAGGTGGATACGGAAAGAATCAGAAGAGAACTGGATGACCGGAAAATCGTTATTGTGACCGGTTTTCAGGGAGTAAATAAATACGATGATTTCACCACATTGGGAAGAGGAGGGTCTGATACCACAGCTGTGGCTCTGGCCGCAGCCCTTCATGCAGATGCATGTGAAATTTATACGGATGTAGACGGCGTTTATACCGCAGATCCCCGGCTTGTGCCTACAGCGAAAAAATTGAAAGCAATCACCTATGATGAGATGCTGGATCTGGCTGCACTGGGAGCGGGAGTGCTTCACAACCGTTCGGTGGAGATGGCGAAAAAATATGGCGTGCGCCTTGTGGTGCGCTCCAGTCTGAATGAGTCGGAAGGAACTGTGGTTAAGGAGGTCGTAAAGAAGATGGAAAGAATGATTATCAGCGGAGTGGCTCTGGACCGCAATGCGGACAGAATCTCCGTGATTGGAATACAGGATATACCGGGAAGCGCATTTAAATTATTTAATACGCTGGCAAGACATAATATCAACGTGGATATTATCATCCAGTCAGTAGGCCGTGAGGGCACAAAGGATATTTCCTTTACCGTGTCCCATGAAAATCTGAAAGAAGCTATTGAACTTCTGGAAGAATATAAAGAGGTACTGGGATTTGAGCGTGTGGAGTACAATACAGATGTGGCAAAATTGTCCATCGTGGGAGCAGGCATGATGTCCAATCCGGGGGTGGCAGCGAAGATGTTTGAATGTCTGTACAGCCAGAATGTCAATATCAACATGATCGCGACATCTGAGATCCGTATCACGGTGCTGGTGGCTACCAGAGATGCCGTGGCGGCTATGAATGCGGTACATGAGGCCTTTGGGTTATCCGAGTAAAAGAAAAGCCGATGGAACAGTGAGTTGACTGCGCCATCGGCTTTTCTTTGGTTGTATACTATAATGAAATGCAACTATGAAGCGTGAACCGTTGCCATTTAAATTTCATTTCCCAGATTCCGGTAAAAGTTTGCAAAGGTCATGGACTGGTAAGGAAATACCCAGAGCAGACCCAGACCGCAGGACAAAATTCCCAGAAGGCTGAGACCGATAAAGCTTAACTGGAGATAAAACATCCGGCCTTTATTTCCAACCATCAGGCGGCGGCTTTCCTTCAGCGCCTGTACCGCACCCAGATCGTCATAGTCTGCCATAAGATACATGGCCTGACTGAAGGCAAGGGAAAAATAAATAACAGGCACAAAGGCAGCAAGCATCAGAACACTGGAAGTAATGAGAAGCCCTACAGATTCATTGAACATACCCAGAATCATCAGAACAAATCCCGGCAGGATACAGGCGAGATTAATCAGCAGCATAAGAAACTGCATGAGGATCACCCGATCCGGATGATGACGGAATCCGTAAAAAAGATCTTCAAAACGAACCTGCAGGCCGCGGCTTCCATCCAGAAACATTTTATTGAATCCGAGGCTGAGAATTGATAGAATCAGAGTAATAAGTACCATAAATAAAAAATAAAGAATAAGCCGTGAAGGCTGCTGCTGCTGTAAATAAAAGGGCATACCCAGACCTGCGAGAGGGATTCCCACTGCAAAATTAAGGATGAGTGAGACGATTTCGGTAATCACGTTATAGAGTACATAGGCGCCGATAAAGATGCCGTATTTGCCGGTCAGTTGTGTTCTGGCCATGGCTTTCAAGTCTTTTGACGAATATTTCATAATAAACCTCCATGGTAGAGAGGAAGGGAGAATTATCACATGGAACAAACAGAAGAAAAAAAATCATACCGCCTCTGCCAGATCAGTTGGTGCCTGATAGCGCTGGCAGGACTGGGGTGGCTGTGGCTTCAGGTTGCGGGGATATCCCCGGAGCGTCTGATCCGTCTGATGCCACCTTGCGTATTCCGTTCTATGGTGGGGCTGTACTGCCCCGGATGCGGCGGAACCCGGGCGGTTTTGGAACTGCTCAGGGGCCATATCTTACAGTCAGTCTGGTATCATCCCATTGTGGTTTACGCAGCCGGACTGTATGGATGGTATCTGATTTCCAATACCATCGAGTGGCTGTCGGGAAGAAAAATCGCTGTAGGAAGCCGTTACCACAGGTGGTACGGAACCGGCGCTGCCGTTCTTGTGATTGTTAATTGCCTTCTTCGTAATCTGTTATTGCTGGTCTTCCATATAACCCTGTAAGGAAACTTACAGGGAATCACTGCTGTCAGGTACTTCATAGTACCAGTCTTCAAAATTATCCAGACCCGGATAGGAATCGAAGGGACTGTCGGAGTCAAAATAAGGATTCTCCTCGTATTCATTGTAGAAGCGCTGATATTCCTGAAGGATTTCAAAGGAAGAGTTTCCTATCAGAAGCATAAGGATAGTCAGCAGCCCGAATACCGTACCGCCAATGGAAAGTCCCAGTCCGATTTTGGCCTGTGATTCCATAGGTCCGTTCTTTCTGGAAAGCAGTGCAAAAATAATGCCCAGTGCGCCGAAGCAATAGGAAAGCCCGCAGCAAATCAGAACGATGGACAAAATTCCCATTACCAGAGAGGCAATAGCCATGGCGTTATTTAGCGGACGCTGAGGCTGATAGCCGTAATTTTGCTGGTTCCAGCCGTTTCCTGCATTCTGACGGTTCTGCTGGTTCCAGTAGTTGTCGGAATTTTGCCGGTTAGACTGGTTCTGCTGGTTCCAGTAGTTGTCAGAATTTTGCTGGTTAGACTGGCTTTGCTGATTCCAGTAGTTGTCGGAATTTTGCTGGTTAGACTGGTTCTGCTGATTCCAATAGTTGTCGGAATTTTGCTGGTTAGACTGGTTCTGCTGATTCCAGTAGTTGTCGGAATTTTGCTGACCAGATTGGTTTTGCTGGTTCCGGAAACTGTCTGAATATTGCAGATTCTGATCAGGGGAATGGTCAGAATCTGCGCCGGGTTCATAGGAATACGGTGCTTCCCGGAGAGGCTCCTGCGCAGGATCATTTCCGGCAGGCGGTGTATTTTGTTCAGGATTTTGTGCAGTGCCAGCCGGACGTTCTTCCGGCCACCAATCCTGTCTCTGATTTTCATCCATAAAATTTTCCTCCATACTGATAGACGATATACTGGGGCAAAGCTTTTTAGCCCCGACATCTATAGGACAGTATAGCATATCTTAGTATTCACTGGCAATATTCCGCGGAGCGTTTTTTGCGGATGAAGGGGAACTATTGTTACTGTTTGCTCTGTTCACAGCAACACGCTTCACGATGCATCATCCCATTTTGGCGCTGTATGTCTCGGGATTTCCGCGCAATCTGCGCGAAAACACCTTGCGGAATATTATCAGTATTGACAAAAGAAGCCTGCCTTTGGTAAGGTATTACAAGACATAAGTAATAGAAAAGGAGCTGCACAGATGGATATTATTCAGGCATTAACCGAAGAACTGAAAGTGGAAAAATGGCAGATTGAGGCTGCCGTAAAATTAATAGATGAGGGAAATACGATTCCCTTTATTTCCAGATACCGAAAGGAAGCTACAGGTTCCTTAAATGACGAAGTGCTGAGAAATCTGCATGAGAGACTGCTGTATCTGAGAAATCTGGAAGATAAAAAAGCACAGGTGCTGTCAAGCATCGAAGAGCAGGGAAAGCTGACCGAAGAGCTGAAAAAAGCAATTCTGGAAGCAAAAACACTGGTGGTTGTGGAGGATCTGTACCGTCCGTACCGTCCGAAACGCCGCACCAGAGCTACCATTGCCAAAGAAAAAGGACTGGAGCCGCTGGCAAATATCATTTTGCTTCAGATGACAGCCAATACACTGGAGAAGGAAGCGGAAAGCTTCGTATCTGAGGAAAAGGGAGTGGCAGATGTAAATGAAGCCATTGCAGGGGCGCAGGATATTCTGGCAGAGGCAGTTTCCGACGAGGCGGATTACAGAATTGCCATACGCAAAATGACAGTAAAAAGCGGTTCCATCTCTTCTTCTGCGAAAAAAGAAGGGGAAGAATCCGTTTACGAAATGTACTATGCCTTTGAAGAGCCGATTGCAAAGATTGCAGGCCATCGCGTGCTTGCCCTGAACCGTGGTGAGAAAGAAAAAATCCTGACTGTAAAGATCAACGCACCGGAGGAAGAAATCCTGTCATGGCTGAAACGTCAGGTGATCAAAAAAGAGAATCCCAATACCAAACCTCTTCTGGAAGCAGTGGTGGAAGACAGCTATAAAAGGCTTATAGCCCCGGCCATCGAGAGGGAAATCCGAAACGATCTGACCGAGAAGGCAGAGGACGGAGCAATCAAGGTATTTGGGAAGAATCTGGAACAGCTTCTGATGCAGCCGCCAATCGTGGGCAAGGTGGTTCTCGGATGGGACCCGGCGTTCCGTACCGGATGTAAGCTGGCGGTAGTGGACGAGACGGGAAAGGTACTGGATACTACAGTCATTTATCCCACAGCCCCAACCACAGAGGCTAAGATCAAAGCGGCAAAAGATACATTGAAGAAAATGATTACGAAATACGGCATTCAGTTGATTTCCGTGGGAAATGGTACGGCTTCCAGAGAATCTGAGCAGATTATCGTGGAGCTTTTGAAGGAAATTCCCCAGAAGGTGCAGTACGTGATTACCAACGAAGCCGGAGCATCCGTATATTCTGCAAGTAAGCTGGCAACAGAGGAATTTCCCAACTTTGATGTGGGACAGAGAAGTGCGGCTTCCATCGCAAGACGGCTGCAGGATCCGCTGGCAGAGCTGGTAAAGATCGATCCCAAAGCCATCGGTGTGGGCCAGTATCAGCACGATATGAACCAGAAGAAGCTGGGAGAGGCTTTGAACGGTGTAGTTGAGGACAGCGTAAATAAGGTTGGGGTGGATCTGAATACAGCTTCCGCGTCACTGCTGGAATACATTTCGGGAGTCAGCAAGGTGATTGCTAAAAATATCGTGGCCTACCGTGAAGAAAACGGAAGATTCACCAACCGCCGGGAGCTTTTGAAGGTAGCGAAGCTGGGCCCGAAAGCCTTTGAACAGTGTGCAGGCTTTATGCGCATTCTGGGAGGAAAAAATCCGCTGGATGCCACCAGCGTTCATCCGGAGAGCTATGAGGCAGTGGAAAAGCTGTTTGAAAAGCAGGGATTTACCGTGAAAGATTACTTTGCAGCAGGACCGAAAGCGATTTATATCAAGGATTATAAGCAGACTGCAGAGGAACTGGGAGTTGGTGAAATCACCCTTCAGGATATCGTGAAAGAACTGGGCCGTCCGGGAAGAGACCCAAGGGAAGACATGCCGAAGCCTATTTTAAGATCCGATGTACTGGATATGAAGAATCTGAAAGAGGGAATGATCCTGAAAGGAACGGTCCGGAATGTCATTGACTTTGGAGCATTTGTGGATATCGGTGTCCATCAGGACGGACTGGTGCATATTTCGCAGATGACAGAGAAATATATCAAACATCCGCTGGAGGCTGTCAGTGTGGGCGATGTAGTGGATGTGCGGGTAATCAGCGTGGATCTCAATAAGAAGAGAATTGGGTTGTCCATGAAGGGGATTAAGTAAACCGGACGGAGACCCACAGCGCACCGTTCCTTCCTAAGGCAGGGAGCGGGGGCAGCAGTGACTAATGGAAAACAGCCGGAGAATATGGGGCACCGGAGTGATTCAACAAGAAATTCTGAAGAATTTCTCGTTTCAGCACTCCTGAGAATCGGTTTTGGAGAACCGATTCTCTCCCCATATTCTCCGGCTGTTTTCCATAAGTCTCTGCATGCCCCCGCTCCCGATGCCTTAGGAAGGAACGGTGCGCTGTGGGTCTCCTGACGTTTTATTCCCGCAGGCAACGAGCCATGCGGATATGCTTGCATATCCATTTGGCGACTGCTGCGAGGGTCAAAAACCCCGCTGCTCTGCAGCGTTACAAATTTGATGCCCCGTTGCTTGCAGCGGGGTTTTTGACTGGTATGGGGAGTTTGCGGACAAAATAGTGAAAAAATAGTGTAATTTACGGGCATCTGTCATTTTGACAGGTGTCTTTTGAAAGTAATAGTGAAATGTGCCGTAAAGAATGGTATAATGGGTTTACTATAGCGCGTAAAGGTATATACGCTGAGATGTACCTGAAAACATGAAGGAGCAGGAGAGGGCAGGATATGGAAAATGAGATACGAAAGACAGAGAATAAGGAGCAACTGGGAAAAGTTGTAAAAACAGCATGGCCGGCGGTATTTGAATCGTTTTTTATTTCGCTGGCAGGAATGATTGACACTCTGATGGTCAGTGGAATCGGAGCGGATGCGGTGGCATCGGTGGGACTGACCACTCAGCCGAAATTTTTGGGGCTGGCTTTATTTATAGCGATCAATGTGGCAGTGGCGGCGATTGTAGCCAGAAGGAAAGGAGAAAATTCCCGACGGAAGGCCAATGAAGTTCTGGGGGAAGCTCTGGTTTTGGTTGCAGCGCTGGGAGTGGTGATGAGCATTCTTTTTGTGGCAGGAGCAGATTGGATCATTGAGCTTTGTGGTTCCGGTGAAGATACCCATGACGGGGCGGTACTTTACTTTCGGATTATCATGGGAGGGATGATGTTTAACATTTTTTCGATGGTGATCAATGCGGCTCAGAGAGGCGCCGGAAATACCCGGATTGCCATGTACACGAATACTATATCCAGTGTTGTGAATGTTGTGGGAAATTATCTGCTGATTGGGGGCAATATGGGATTTCCAAAGCTGGGAATTCAGGGAGCGGCTTTGGCAACTGTATTTGGTACGGCTGTTGCCTGCACGATCAGTATTTTTTCCCTGTTCAGGAAGGATTCTTTTCTGAGTATGCCTTTGATCTTGCGGGAAAAGCTGTGGCAAAAATTCGGGGAAGTCAAAACGATTTTCCGGCTGGCAAGCAGTGCGTTTGTAGAACAGGTGCTGATGCGTATCGGGTTTATGAGCACGGCGGTGATGGCGGCAGATATGGGAACAGCAGCCATGGCGGCCCATCAGGTGGGAATGAATGCGCTGAGTTTATCCTTTTCCATGGGTGATGGTATGCAGGCGGCCGCAGTGACGCTGATTGGACAGAGTCTGGGAGAAAATAACAAACCAAAGGCTAAAAAATACGGGATGCTGTGCCAGAAAATCGGACTGATGCTGGCGGCTCTGATGTCATTATTTTACTTTTTCTTTGGAGAAACGCTGTATCGGCTGTTTTTTCAGGAGGAGCATATTGTCAGCATCGGAATCGATATTACCAGAATTGTGATGGTGATTGTTTTATTTCAGATTTCACAGGTTATCTTTACCGGATGTCTGCGTGGGGCGGGGGATGTGGCTTATACTATGATGAGTTCCTGTGTCAGCGTAACTTTTGTGCGGACGATTGCATCCTATGTGTTCTGCTATATATGCGGTTGGGGAATCAATGGAATCTGGTGGGGAATCGTGGCGGATCAGTTCTGCCGTCTGGCATTTAATTCCCTCAGATTTAAAAGCGGGAAATGGATGGAGATAAAAATCTAATGGGGTGAACCCTGTTATAGGAAAAGTCCAGCTAAGAAATGTCAAGGGGTGATGTGAAAAAAGTTGAATATTTTTAATTTTCTAAAAAAGGGTAACCTTAATAAACCTAACAAACCCAGT
>JAHAFI010000028.1 GCA_018374355.1 Clostridiales bacterium | reverse complement strand
AATGCAAGGCAATCCCGAGACATACGAGCGCCGCACTGCATGAAATGCAGTGTGTGTGCATGCATTTGTGACTATGAAGGACAGGGTCCTGAATAGTTATCTTGAAATCGATATAAGAAAAGGTGAGGCTATGAAACTGAAAAACAGAATTATCATTTCTTTTTTCGTTATCATTTTAGTCCCGCTGATACTGACAGGAATTACTTTTATGGGATTTACCGCTTATCAGGTTCGTTCCATAGAAAAACAGTATGGAATCGAAGGGATTACTTATGAAAGTCTGTCCAATAACACGGTGATTCTCAGTAAAATGACTCAGAAGGTTTTTGACAATCTTCTTGAGACGGCAGAGGTATATCCGGAAAAGATGGAGGACATCATTTATCTGGATGAGATAAACGACGAACTGAAAAATAAAAGCGCCTGTCTGGTGGTGCGGAAAGGGCAGTCTATGACCTACTGCGGAGGGAATGTAGACCCCGGTACCATGCTGAAAGAGCTTCCGGATTATGGAAATGCCATGGCGGGAAATGATCATGGGGTGTATATCGGAGCGGATGTGCAGGCGCTTGTAAAACAGGTAGATTTTTCATTTCCTGACGGGGAGGAGGGGAGCGCTTTTATCATCATCGGGGCAGATGCAGTCATTCCTCAGATGCAGCAGATGCTGGCAAATATGGTGTTTGTCATCGTCATGATTCTGATTGCTACGTCTCTGGGGCTTTGTACATGGACATACCGGGGTGTGATTACACCTCTGAACCAGTTGAAAGAGGCAACAAATAACATCAAAGAGGGCAATCTGGATTTTACTGTGGAAAAAAGCGGTGTGGATGAGATCAGCGATCTTTGTGAGGACTTTGAAGCGATGCGCCAGAGACTGAAACAGTCCGCTGAAGAGAAGGTTGCATTTGATAAAGAGAATAAAGAACTGATCAGCAACATTTCCCATGATTTGAAGACGCCGATTACGGCGGTAAAGGGATATGTGGAGGGAATCATGGACGGCGTGGCGGACACACCTGAGAAGATGAACAAATACATCCGGACGATTTATACAAAGGCCAATGAGATGGATCGCCTGATTAACGAATTGACATTCTATTCCAAAATTGATACCAACCGAATTCCTTACACTTTCAATAAAATCAATGTCAGCGATTATTTTGAAGATTGTGTGGATGAGCTTCATGCAGAACTGGATTCCAGCGGCGTATCTCTCACATACTTCAACTATCTGGAAGAGGATGCGGTGGTGATCGCAGATGCAGAACAGATTAAGCGGGTAGTGAACAACATTATCAGCAACTCTTTGAAGTATATGAACAAGTCCAAAGGGATTATCAATATCCGTCTGCGGGATGTGGGAGACTTTATTCAGGTGGAGATCGAGGATAACGGAAAGGGAATTGCCCAAAAGGATCTGGCAAATATTTTTGACCGTTTTTACCGGACAGATGCATCGAGGAATTCCTCCAAGGGCGGAAGCGGTATAGGACTTTCGATTGTGAAGAAGATTATGGAAGATCACGGTGGACAGGTTTGGGCAGCAAGTAAAGAAGGAACGGGGACAACGATGTACCTCGCTTTCAGAAAATATCAGGAGGTACCGGCCAATGAGTAAGATTTTGATTGTGGAAGATGAAGAGGCGATTGCAGATCTGGAGAAGGACTATCTGGAACTGAGTGGATTTGAGGTGGAGATTGAACACAGAGGTGATGTGGGATTAAGACGCGCCCTGGCGGAAGAGTTTAATCTGGTGATACTGGATCTGATGCTGCCGGAGATGAATGGGTTTGATATCTGCCGTGAGATTCGGGAGCAGAAGAATACGCCGATCATTATGGTTTCTGCGAAGAAAGATGATATCGATAAGATCCGCGGACTGGGACTGGGAGCAGATGATTATATGACCAAACCGTTCAGCCCCAGCGAGCTTGTGGCTCGCGTGAAAGCCCATCTGGCGCGGTATGAGCGACTGATCGGAAGTGGTGTACAGGAGAGCGATATTGTCGAGATCCGCGGGATCAAGATCGATAAGATGGCGCGCAGAGTCTGGGTCAATGGGGAAGAAAAGAACTTTACGACTAAAGAGTTTGATCTTCTGACCTTCCTGGCACAGAACCCCAACCGGGTGTTTACCAAAGACGAGCTGTTCAGGGAGATCTGGGATATGGAGTCTGTAGGGGATATTGCTACGGTTACGGTGCACATCAAGAAGATTCGTGAGAAGATTGAATTTAATACGGCAAAGCCCCAGTATATTGAGACGATCTGGGGTGTGGGTTACCGATTTAAAGTGTAAGCGGGGGACTGGTGAAATATTCACCAGTCTCTTTTTCGATACTTATTTATTGCTCATCCGATACCCAAGGAAAATCCCTCTTACAGCATCATACAAATGAGGCTTCAGTTCCGCAAGCCCGACTGGCTGTTCATACAGGATTGCATTATAGCTGGTTCCGCTGACAATTTCCAAAATCATATACATCATCAGTTCCGGTGTTCGATATTGATAGGCAGATTTTTCCAGCATCATTTCAAAAATCACATGAATCGAAGGCATATCCTTTCCGGAAGTATACACCAGAGAATTTCGTACAAATCCCCAACTAAGATGCTTGGACAGAAGTAAGACAAGGCTGTGATTGGACGCCAGTTGATCCAGGATGTGGTCAATCATAAATAAAATCTGTTCTTCAAAATCAGTCACTTCCGGGTGGGCCTGCAGCTCAATATAGGCCGTCTGGAAAACCTGACTGGCCTTATGAGCAATCAGGTTGTTGCGGATATCATACTTATCCTTGAAATACAGATAGAAAGTGCCCTTTGCCACTCCTGCCTGACTGACAATGTCCGAGATGGAAGTTTTCGTGAAGCCATTATTAATAAAAAGAGAAAAAGCGGATTCCAGAAGGGAGTCCCTTTTTTGTTGCTTATTATGATCTATTTTTCCCATGAAGGTGCTCCTTAAAAAGAGTTATAGTAACTGCATCTATATTATAGAAACTTAACTGACCAAAAGTCAATTGAAATCCTTACCATTTTATATTTTTCATGGTAAACACAGATATAAATGACTTTTAGTCATAAAAATAGAATAAAAATATTGACTAATAGTCACTTTTGGAGTATAACAATAAATGACCGATAGTCATAAAATAGAAAAGGGAGGAAATATCATGGAAAAATTGGGAAGAAAGATTGTGAAATTTCGGATTCCGATTTTCATTATCAGCATTCTTTTACTGATTCCTGCGACAATCGGATATATCAATACCAGAGTCAATTACGATATCCTGTATTATCTGCCGGAGGATATCGAGACGATGAAAGGGCAGGATATTCTGGTGGAGGAATTTGGAACCGGAGCCTATTCCATGTTTTTATGTGAAGGCATGGAAAATAAGGAAGTAGTATCCCTGAAAAAACAGATAGAACAGGTGGAACATGTAGCAAAAGTTGTTTGGTATGACAGCTTTGCAGACATCAGTGTTCCCATGGAGATGCTTCCGGAAAAAGTGCGGACGGCATTTAACTCGGATGATTCTACAATGATGTTTATCATCTTTGACAGCACCACTTCAGCGGATGAGACCATGGAGGCCATTCAAGATATCCGGCATTTGGCGGGTAAACAGTGCTTTCTCAGTGGTATGTCGGCTGTGGTAACGGATACCAAAGAGCTGGCAGAATCGGAAGTGGCAATTTATGTACTGATTGCAGTTCTCCTTTCCTGCATTGTTTTAGGGCTGACGATGGAGACTTATTTGATACCGGTATTATTTTTGATCAGTATCGGTATGGCGATTGTCTGCAATATGGGAACCAATATCATTGCCGGAGAGATTTCCTATGTGACAAAGGCATTAAGTGCAGTGCTTCAGCTTGGAGTTACCATGGACTATTCCATTTTTTTGTGGCACAGCTATCAGGAGCAGAAGAAAATGTATCAGGAGGATCATAAAGAGGCTATGGCTCAGGCGATTGCGGCTACTTTGAAATCTGTAGTGGGAAGTTCAATTACTACGATTGCAGGATTTATCGCTCTTTGCTTCATGAGTTTTACTCTTGGTATGGATCTGGGAGTTGTAATGACGAAAGGTGTTGTCTTTGGTGTGATCTGCTGTGTGACCGTACTGCCTTCCCTGATCATGATATTTGATAAAGCGCTGGAAAAAACAGCACACAGGCAGTTCATCCCGGATTTTCCTAAGATTTCCGACTTCGTAGTGAAACATCATAAGTTATTTGCTGTGGTATTCGTGATCTTATTTATTCCTTTTGCTTATTTTCAGGCGAATGCGAAGGTGTATTACAATCTGGATGCCACGCTGCCGAAGGAACTGGAAAGTATTCAGGCGAATACAAAGCTTCAGGAAGAGTATCAAATGGGAGCCGCCCACATGATTCTTCTGGATAATGAAATTTCTGAAAAAGAAAAATACCAGATGATTGCAGATATGGAGAAGATTGACGGTGTCAAACAGGTTTTGGGATTGGAAAGCGTGATCGGACCGTCAATGCCTAAGAGCATGATTCCCGAAGAAATCAAGGAGATACTGGAAAGTGATAATTATGAGCTGATGCTGATTATGAATGAATATCAGGTGGCATCGGAGGAAGTAAATCATCAGATTAATGAGCTGAATACTGTTCTGAAAAAATACGATCCCAGCGGGATGCTGGTGGGTGAGGCGCCGTGCACGAAAGATCTGATTGAAATTACCGCCCGCGATTTTAATGTGGTAAATGCAGTTTCTATTCTGGCAGTATTTTTTATCATCCTGTTTGTTTTTAAATCTATTTCTCTCCCGGTGATTCTGGTATTGGTCATCGAGGGCGCTATTTTCATCAATATGGGAATTCCGTATCTGACAGGTACAGAACTTCCGTTTATTGCATCGATTGTAATCGGTACGATTCAGTTGGGCGCCACGGTAGATTATGCAATCCTGATGACCAGCCGTTATGAAAAAGAGCGGGGAAGCGGAAAGGGAAAACGGGAATCGATTCAGATTGCCCATCAGAGCAGCCTTCGTCCGGTAATGGTATCGGCCTTCAGCTTTTTTGCAGCAACTTTCGGTGTGGGAGTTTATTCAAAAATCGATATGATCAGTTCCCTGTGCCTTCTGATGGCCAGAGGCGCGCTGATCAGTATGTGTGCGGTACTGCTGTTTTTACCGGCGATGTACTGGCTGTTTGATGGATTGATTTGTAAAACGAGTAAAGGTTTCAGACAAAGATAGGAGGAATTTATCATGAAAAGAAAATATGTACAGGCCATGATGGCAGCTACAGCAATATTATTGAGTGTTTCCGTACCTGCAACGAGTGTTTGGGCGGCAGTGCCGGAAAAAGAGCAGACCGTCTACGTCAATGCGGATGAAAATGGAAATGCTGAAAAAGTGATTGTCAGTAATTGGCTGAAAAATCCGGGAAAGGAAGATATCCTCACCGATCAGACCAGTTTGAGCAATATTCAGAATGTAAAGGGAGAGGAAACATTCTCTCAGGATAGCAATGGGAAAATTACATGGAAAGCCGGAGGAAATGACATCTATTACCAAGGGGAAACAGAAGAGGAGCTTCCTGTTTCTGTAAAAATGACGTATTTTCTGGATGGAAAAGAGATTGAGCCTTCCGAGCTGGCAGGAAAAAGCGGAAAAGTGAAAATCCGTATTAATTATGAAAATAAAACCGGGGAAGGAAATGAGGTATGTACGCCATTTCTGATGGTTACCGGGATGATTCTCCCGTCAGAAAAATTTACAAATGTGGAAGTGGAGAACGGTAAAGTCATTTCCGATGGACAGAACAATATCGTAGTCGGAATGGGCTTTCCGGGTCTGGCAGACAGTTTAAAGCTTTCGGAGACAAAGGGATTGGAAGATAAAAAGATTCCCGATTATGTGGAAATCACGGCAGATGTGCAGAATTTTTCTCTGGCACTGACCGCAACAGCAGCTACAACCGGAACACTGAATGAACTGGGACTTTCTGATATCGATAGTATGGATGAGCTGCAGGAAAGTCTGGATACTCTCTCAGAGTCCTCGAAGGCTCTGGTGGAGGGAAGTGAGGCTTTGCAGGACGGGATAGAACAATTGGACTCTTCAGCAGATACGTTCGTGGAGGGATTAAGCAGCGCAGATGACGGAGCCGGGCAATTAAAAACCGGTATAGACACCATGAATGACAAAAAGGGTGAACTGCTGGCTGGAGCCGATCAATTGGTAACAGGAATAGAAGAATTGGGAAGTGGAGCCGGAACTTTGGAAAAAGGTGTGACGTCTTATACGGGAGGCGTCAGCAAACTGGCTGAGGGAATTGGTCAGGTGGATGCCGGAGCTGCCGATTTGAAAAGTGGAATGGACGAGTTGAATGAGAAAAAAGGTGAACTGGTGACGGGTGTATCTGCGTTGGCAGCCGGGACTAAAGAGCTGGAGGCAGGTGCTGAAACCCTGCAGGAAGGAATTGAAGCCTATACAGGAAAAGTCAGTGAACTGTCCGGCGGACTGCAGGAGCTTTATGGAAATATCGATAATTATGCGGAAATGTTTCAATCACTGACAGAGAAATTGCCGGGACTGATGTCAGGAATCAATGGAGCAAAAAGCTATGCAGACATAGCAGTCCAGGCTTTGGATTCTGTTTCGGAAACAGATGTAAATGCATTGTCTGAGGAAGCAACGCGGCAGGCGCAGGAAGCGGCAGCAGAAAAGCTTCAGGCGGCAAATGCACAGCAGGCGGAGAGTTTACAGAAGGCGCTTTCTGTAGAAGGGCTTACAGAAGAACAAAAACTTGCCATACAGAGCTGCTTTGGAGAAATTTCTACAAATGCCGGCGATGTTTCTGTGACAATACCGGAGCATATGGTTAACGGCAATGAAGAAATCAGCCAGCAATTGACAACGGCACGAAACAACCTGAATCAGATCTCTCAGGAATTGTCTAAAGCGATGATAGATGAAAGCAGTATGGAAAGCATCGGGAATGCTTTTGAGACACTAAAAGGCGGATTGGGAAAACTGGCAGCGGGAAGTAAAGAACTATGCAAAAATAATGATACGCTGAACGGTGGGGCAAAAGCTCTCTCCGAAGGCAGCGAAAGTGCAAGACAGGGAACGGAAGCGCTGGAGTCAGGCGCCAGTGCTCTGAACGGAGGAATTTCCCAGCTTGCAGCCGGAGCAGAGAGCCTTGCAGCCGGAACACAGCAGGTAAAAGAGGGAGCAAATGCCCTGCTTGCGAATAATATCGCCTTAAACAGCGGAGCAAAACAGATTTCCCAGGGAAGCACGGCTCTTCTTGCAGGTGGAAACAGCCTGAAAATCGGTGCGAACACTTTGGGAAATGGAATGTCTCTTCTTGCAGGCGGAGCAAATGAGCTAAAAGATGGTACGGCACTGCTGGCAGCAGGCGGAAAACAACTGAAAAATGGAACAACAGAATTAAAATCCGGCTCTGGTGAACTGGCAGATGGAATGAAGAAGTTCGATGAGGAAGGAATCCAGCAGCTGGTTAGTGTAATGGAAGATGGAATTCAGGATGTACTGGAGCGGCTGACGGATGTTGCGGATGCGGATAAAGCGTATCATGCATTTGACGGTGGGGATAAGGACATGAACGGAAGCGTGAAGTTTATTATCGAAACCGCCGGGATTGAAGAATAAGCAGTACACGATAAATTTATTCCCGCAAGCAACGAGGTTTTTGACTGTTCTGAAAAACGTTATCAGGCGTTAAAGCTCAATGGAAACATCATAGCCGTCATTGATCAGAAGATAGCTGCAGTTATATTTCCTGCACAGCTCCAGATTTTCCAGGTTTTCTGCCAGCACAGATTCCAATGTGCACCAAGAGTCATCACCACGATGTTCAATGGCGCTGGCATGTTTCTTGATATCACAAAAATGATTCCGGATATATTCTTCTGACATTACAAGACAATAATACCGGATATGTTCCAGATATTCAGCGTCAAAATCTGTCTTCCAGTCAAAAGGGATATAAGCGCCTTCGATTACGAGATTTTGATGGTTTTCGATGGCAGTTTTGACCATTTCGCGGATAATCGGCCAGAGATAGCGGGTGAGCTCCCTGTCATCATCCGGGGTTAGATCGGTATAGCCGCTGCGTATAAGTCCCATCTTGAGATGGTCGATGGAAAGGTAGGGGAATTTGTACTTCTCCAGCAGTTTTTGTGACAATAAGGTTTTTCCGGTGTGGGAAGCTCCGGCCAGTAAAATAATCATTATGAAATCCTCCTGATGAATCGAGAAAGTGAAATAATCTATTTGTGTGTGCTTATTGTAGCATAAACGCAGATTCCTGTCAGGTATTAAGAATATTTTGAGACTAAAATTCATAACAGAATTTAAAGAGGTTAAAAAAAGAAGTATTCCCAAAAACAACAAATCTTTTTGAAAAATAGGACGTAAAATGATATATTAAATAATGGAAGTAAAATTTTTTAAGAAAATTTGTGAACAGAATCGAAAGAAAAATAGAAAGACGTATCTATTCAGGACTCTTGTCCTTCATAGTCACAGAAAGACATACTTTACAGAACAAGGAGAAGGAAAAATGTTGGAAAAACTGTTTCAGGATTTTATTCGCTATGCCGATGAAAAAAATTTGTTTATAGAAGGAATTGCTGTTGCTGATGAGAAGAATGTTCTTCTGGAGCATCATTTTATGCCGGATCTTTCCAGAAATATTTACTCTCATACAAAGTCCTATATGGCAACTGCGGTAGGAATTGCCCTTCATCAAGGGAAGCTGACCTTAAATGATCGATTGGCAGATTATTTCCCGGAATCACTGCCTTTAAATCCGGATTTGAGGCTTATGAAAATTGAACTCCGCCATCTGCTGACGATGTCCAGCGGGTTTAACCGTCCGCTGCTTATGAACGATGACAGAAGAGCAGGGGTAGGAATGCCTGATTATATAGCATATATGATGAAACAGCCTGTAGAAACAGAGCCGGGAGAGCGTTTTGAATATTCTACTGCCGACAGTATACTTGCCGGAAGAATGGTAGAAAAAGCAGTAGGGATGCGGCTGAGTGAATACTTATATCAGGAGGTTTTTGTAAAACTGGAACAGGGCTGGCCCATGTGGGAACATGATCCTAAGGGACATCCCATCGGAGGCGGTGGTATGTTCATGACGCTTACCAATATGATGAAACTGGGGCAGCTTTACCTCGGAAATGGCTGCTGGAAAGGAGAGCAGATCGTAGATCCTTCTTGGGTAAAAGAAGCAACTTCCAAACAGATTGATACGGAAAGCTGCGGCGATATCTGGCGCTGCGGCTACGGATATCAGTTCTGGCTGTCTCCCTATCCGGCGTCTTATAGGGCAGATGGCGCTTATGGACAGATCAGCATGGTGCTTCCGGAAAAAGGATTGGTTATTGCTGTCCAGTGTCCGGAGTGCGGGGATTTTGAAAAGGTAAAACAAGCGCTTCATAATCTGATTTTTACCAGATTATAGTGCAAATTTGGTTCCATCGGTTGATGATGTGCATGAAGAGACGAATCTACAATCATGGAGCATTTTGTCTCTAACACAGTATATTTTTGACTTTACTTTCAATCCTCAGCATTTTGGCATACGCCATGAGACGGGCGTTTTGGTCATGACAAGTTCTCTGATAATTATCTATGATCATATAAAAAATATCATCCGAAATATCGCTGCGGAAACGTATGCAGTCGCAAACACTTCGTTCAATTCCGTAAATCCGGTAGGAACCAAATGTAGTTTGGACGGTGAGATATTTCTTTTCAAAGTGATTTTCTGAATAATAGTGCCTGTTTACCGGGAAGTTCATATCCATTTTATGGCGGTCACTCCTTCGGGTTGCGATGGATAAAATGGGAGGTTCTTTTGAAATAAGTCCCTGATAATAACAGGCACTGTCCGCACAGATGATTGCATTAGGGTTTACGAGCCCCACCTCCACAGCTTTATAGTCAGAAGGCTTGTGCATGTTCCGATAAGGCAGCCAATAGCAGCCATGGGATACTTTCTGGAGTTTTTCCGCTGCGGTCAGATAGGCTATCTGGCGGTTTGTGAATCCTTCATTTAATAAATCGGCTGTACGGATATATCCGTTGTATTTTTCTGCAGTCAACTGCAGTTTTTCATATGTATCTTCTCTCATGCTTTTTCCTCATTGCTTTCAGCGGGATCTTTGGTGGTTCTGTCGGAAATATGGCTCCCCATATGTTTTTTTACCTTACGGTGTGCGGTACATTCATTGATACCTGTTGCATAGCAAATGTTTGTTACATAGATATAATCCAGCCCGTTTTTTGTCTTGACTTTCAGAATATCTCCGGGAAGCACCGGATGCTTTAACTCGTAATTCCAGCAGTAGATCCGGCTGCCTTTGGTTTGATAGGTTCCGTCTGTCTGACGAACATGTTTTCCGTATACCAGTTTTTTCAAGGGCTGCCATGACCATGCTTCCATGACATCAGCAGATATAGAATACTTTTGGGCTAAGAGATAGGCGGTATAGCCGTCTCTGAGGAGATGGTTTTCATCAACAACAATTGCATGGGGCAGTTTTCCGGTACGCAGATAATAATCTTCATAGTATTGAAATTTTTCTTTTGATGGTTCAGACATAGAGGAAATATCAATCTGGGATAACCCACAGACGTTAGTCATATTTCCAAGGAATGCCTGCGGCTTATATTCTTTCAGCCAGCTTGTGTGTTTTAATGTATGTAAGACCTGCCACATGGCTTCATCTCTTTTTCTTTTGTCCGTAGGAAGATACATGTTTCGGAAACCGCTGTATTTCCAGCCGTTTTCAAATAAAAGTGCATCCAGTTTTTCTAAAATATCTTCGGTGATGCTGCTGAGCTCTGAATGAAAAGATACGTATAATGTTTCGTTCATGGTATTTCCTCCTTTGACATTTTTTGTTACACACATAATAGCATTTTTTATTACACATGTCAAGGGGATATAAAAAAGGCGGCAGAAAAACTGCCGCCGGAATTAACAGCCGGAACTATCCGGCAGATTATGCCACACCAGTTCAGAAGCCGGAATCACGATATATTCATCGGGAGCTTCTCCGGTACGCATAATAACATTTCGAATTCCCGCCTGAATGATCATCCGTGCACACAGAGGACAGGGTTTTGCTTTGTGGACGGAATTATCGTCAGGATTTACCCCGGCCAGATATAGATCTGCCCCCATAGTCTGTTCCCGGCTGCAGTTTAACAGGGCATTTTGCTCTGCATGAATGGCGCGGCAGATTCCGTAGCCGTCACCCTGATGCATATTCAGTTCCATGCGGAGACATTTTCCGATGTCGCAGCAATTGGTGTAACCTCTGGGTGAACCGTTATAACCGGTGGACACCACCACATCATCTTTGACGATAACGGCTCCGTATTTACGCTTGATACAGGTGCTTCTATAGGCAAAAGTTTCAGCTACATTTAAGTAGGTATCTGTTTTGGAAATTCTTTGTTGTCCGTTTGGTTTTATCATAACTTACACCTCTTTCATTTTCGGTTAATTGCACTCTTTTATATTACCATGTTTTTTTCCTGTATGCTATACTGTTGCGAGCGGCAGGCTAAGTGATTGTTACGATTCAGCCATCTGCTATTCTGGGGGATGTGACCTGCATTTGGTGACTGCATCGGTCTTTGACTATTTATGGCAGATTTGATATGATAAAGAAGTTGTAAGCGTTACAGTTAAAGAGATAATACCCGCCGCTCAAACGGCAGAATGGAGAAAATATGAGTGATATGATTACTTACATGGTAGAACAGACAAAAAATATACTGGCAATTGACAGTCCCACCGGATTTACAGCGCAGGCAGCCCAATATGTGATGGAGGAATACAAAAAATCGGGATATGAACCGCAGCTTACCCAAAAGGGAGGAGTGCTGGTATGCGTCAGTGAAGGGAAAGAGGAACCGTCGGAAGGGGGAATTCTTTTGGAGGCCCATCTCGATACGCTGGGCGCTATGGTGTGCGAAATCAGCGGGAACGGAAGACTGAAGCTGACTCCGCTTGGAGGAATGAATGCAAATAATGCGGAAGCGGAAAACTGCCGTGTCTATACCCGTGATGGAAAAATCTATGACGGAACCTTTCAGATGAAGAATGCTTCCGTTCATGTAAATGGGGATTACAGCAGCACTTCCCGTTCTTATGATGTGATGGAAGTAGTGCTGGATGAGATGGTCAGTACTAAGGAGGAGGTTCTGGGGCTGGGAATCATGCCCGGGGATATCGTCTGCTTTGATCCCCGTACGGTTGTTACAAAATCCGGCTACATCAAGAGCCGTTTTCTTGATGATAAGCTGAGTGTGGGCATTTTGCTGGGATATGCAAAATATTTGAAAGACAATGGTGTGAAAACGGACAGAAAGATTTACCAGCATATTACGGTATTTGAGGAAGTGGGACACGGCGGATCAGCGTCTGTGCCTGCGGATGTGACGGAAATTCTTTCTGTGGATATGGGCTGTGTCGGAGAAGGATTGGGATGCAGTGAAACACAGGTATCCATCTGTGCAAAGGACTCCGGGGGACCGTATCATTATGATGTGGTGACCGGGCTTGTGAATGCTGCGAAATCAGCGGGGCTGGATTTTGCGGTGGATGTTTACCCATATTACGGTTCGGATGCGGAGGCAACGCTTCGTGCGGGATATGACTGCCGACATGGTCTGATTGGTTCGGGGGTTTATGCTTCTCACGGATATGAGCGCAGCCATATCAAAGGTATGGAAAATACATTTGAACTTTTAAAGGCATATCTGGGATAAAAAAGGCTGAACAGGCTAAAAAAGGAGGGGCCGGGACAGAATATTCCGACCCGGCGGTATGAAAAATCGTAACTATTCAGGACCATGTCCTTCATAGTCACGAATGCATGCACACAAACTGCATTTCATGCAGTTTGGCGCCCGTATGTCTCGGGATTGCCTTGCAAATGCAAGTCAACACCTCGCGGGACAGTGACCTTCTGAACAGTTACGAAAAATCTATGTAAATGTAAATTGTTGTTTGTCGAGGTCCAACAGCCACGCGAAAATCTCTGGCTTACTGTACTACGCAGCCGCCGTCCTCTTTGATTTGATACTGTAAGTATAAACCAGCTTTGTGTACAGAGTGTGGAGAAGGAATAAAGGTTTTCTGAAGAAAGATTAAAGAAAACAGAAAGTTATTAAGCGATTCTAAACCAGGCTTTAACTAAAAAAACAGGAAGAGAATGTAAATAAATGGGAAAACTATTTTATATCATGGGAAAAAGCGCCTCGGGAAAAGATACGGTTTATCAGAGAATGCTGGAAAATCCCAGGCTTGATCTTCGCAGGCTGATCATTTACACCACGCGTCCCATTCGGGATGGGGAGAAGGATGGACAGGAATATTATTTTGTAAATGAAGCAGCGTTTCAGAAGCTTAAAGCAGAGGGGAAAATTATCGAGGACCGGGGATATGAAACGGTTTATGGACTGTGGAGATATTTTACGGCGGATAATATGAATCTGGAAAAGCATAATTATCTGGGAATCGGTACTCTGGAATCCTATGAAAAACTGAAGGAATATTACGGTGATGAAATTCTCTGTCCGATTTATATCGAGGTGGAGGACGGGGAGCGCCTGAAACGGGCCATTGCCAGAGAAGAAACCCAGGAAGTTCCCAAATATGAGGAAATGTGCCGGAGATTTCTTGCAGACAGTCAGGATTTTGCCGAAGCAAACATCAAAGCTGCCGGAATCTCCCATCGTTTTCAGAATATGGATTTCAATACTTGTCTGTCGGACATTGAAAAATATCTGAGAGGTATGTTATAATCAAAATAGTTATTAAAAACAGGAGGTGGTTAGTATGCCGGGCTTTGAAGAAATAGTTGGTCACAAAGAGATAATCAGACATTTACAGAAAGCAATTGAGTCAGGCAAGGTATCACACGCATATATCTTCAGCGGTGAGACGGGTTCCGGCAAAAAATTACTGGCAACCACATTTGCTATGACTTTGCAGTGCGAAAGAAAGGGAATCGATCCCTGTCTGGACTGCAGCTCCTGTAAGAAGGCGATGAGCAAAAATCATCCGGATATTATTCATATTACCCATGAAAAACCGAATTCCATAGGGATTGAAGATATCAGGACGCAGTTGATCGAGGATGTATCGATCAAACCTTACTGCAGTTCTTACAAGATTTATATTGTGAATGAGGCGGAAAAACTGACCCTTCAGGCACAGAATGCACTTTTAAAAACAATAGAGGAACCTCCGGCTTATGCGATCATCCTGCTTCTCACAAGCAATATGGATGCATTGCTGCCAACCATATCCTCCCGCTGCGTGAAGCTGAGTCTTCGTCCGGTGAAGGAAAGTATGGTGAAGGAGTATCTGATGGAAAGACTTCATCTGCCGGATTATCAGGCGCAGATGGACGCTTCATTTTCACAGGGAAATGTGGGAAAAGCCAAACAGATGGCTGAATCGGAAGACTTCAGCGTGATGACGGATCAGGCGCTCAGGATTTTGAAAAAGAGCAGGGAACTGGAGCTGTTTGAGCTGGTAGAGATGGTGAAAGCGCTGTCCACGGATAAACAGGGTATTTATGATTATCTGGATTTGTTTATTATGTGGTTCAGAGACGTTTTATTTTTTAAGGCCACGAAGGAAGTGGATGGGCTGGTGTTTAAGAACCAGTTGAATTATATTAAGGAACGGGCAAGGCAGAGTTCTTATGAAGGCATTGAAACGATGATTGATGCTGTGGAGAAGGCAAAGGAGCGTTTGCGTTCAAACGTAAACTTTGATTTGGTAATGGAATTGCTGTTCCTGACAATCAGGGAGAATTAGAATGGTAAAAATTATTGGAGTCCGGTTTCGGAACGTAGGCAAAATATATTATTTCAACCCAAAGAGCTTTCAGGTGAAACCGGGAGACCATGTAATTGTTGAAACGGCCAGAGGCGTGGAGTACGGCACGGTGGTTCTGGGGCCGAAAGAGGTGGAGGATCAGGAAGTGATCCAGCCGCTAAAGGATGTGATCCGCATTTCCACCCAGAAGGATGATGCGAGAGAAGAGAGCAACCGAAAGAAAGAGAAGGAAGCATATAAGGTTTGTCTGAAAAAAATCCGTGCTCACGAGCTGGATATGAAGCTGATCGATGTGGAATACACATTTGATAATAATAAAGTACTGTTTTATTTTACTGCTGACGGAAGGATTGATTTCCGTGATCTGGTAAAAGATCTGGCGGCAGTGTTTAAGACGAGGATTGAACTGCGCCAGATAGGTGTGAGAGATGAGACAAAGATTCTGGGAGGTATGGGAATCTGCGGAAGACCTCTTTGCTGCCATACCTATCTTTCGGAATTTGCGCCGGTTTCCATTAAGATGGCAAAGGAGCAGAATCTTTCTCTGAATCCAACCAAGATTTCCGGTGTGTGCGGACGGCTGATGTGCTGTCTGAAAAATGAACAGGAAACCTACGAGTATCTGAATAAAAAGCTTCCGAATACAGGCGACACTGTGATGACTCCCGATGGAATCAAGGGAGAAGTCCAGAGTGTAAGCGTACTTCGCCAGCAGGTGAAGGTGATCGTTGACATCAATGATGAGAAGGAGATTCGGGAGTACAAGGTGGACGAGCTGAAATTCCGTCCGAAACATAAAAAAGATAAGGTAAAGCTTTCCAAAGAAGAAATGAAAGAACTGGAAAAGCTGGAAAAAGAGAAATAAGAAAGAGTAGAAGGGAATGCATCTGAGATGACGGTTGAACTAAAAGAGCATGAGCGTCTGGATGACCTGCAGAATGGATATTATATCATTCAGAATACCCAGGACTTTTGTTACGGCATTGATGCGGTGCTGCTTTCCGGGTTTGCGAAAGTGAAACCGGGAGAGCGGGTACTGGATATGGGTACGGGCACAGGGATTATTCCGATTCTTTTAAAGGCTAAGACCCCGGGCGAACATTTCACCGGGCTGGAGATTCAGGAAAGAAGCGCCGAAATGGCGGGACGCAGCGTAGCTTATAATCATCTGGAAGATGCAGTGACGATCAAAACCGGAGATATCAGGGAAGCAGCATCCATATTCGGGAAGGCTTCTTTTTCCGTGGTTACCTGTAATCCCCCTTATATGACAGGAAACCACGGTCTGACCAATCCCCATCTTCCGAAAGCGATTGCGCGGCATGAGGTGCTGTGCACTCTGGAGGATGTGATTTCTCAGGCGGCCAGCGTGTTGGAACCCAGAGGACGGTTCTATATGGTACATCGGCCGTTTCGTCTGGCGGAAATCATGGGATTGATGATGAAATATAAACTGGAACCCAAAAGGATGCGTCTGGTATACCCCTATGTGGATAAGGAACCCAATATGGTGCTGATTGAAGGTCTTCTCGGTGGAAATGCAAGGATTACCGTGGAAAAACCGCTGATCGTGTATGAAAAACCGGGAGTGTACACGCAGGAGATCCGGGACATTTATGGAGATGGAAGATAAAGCAGTCAAAGTCCTTTTGCCGTGCGGCAGGGGGCTTTTTGTCTGTGAGAAAGATAAAGCCTCCGACAGCAGATTGAAGAGGCGTACTTGAGTTTAAGCAGGAGGCAGTTATGAGCGGAAAGCTGTATTTATGTGCAACACCCATCGGGAATCTGGAGGATATTACCTTCCGGGTGCTGAGAATTTTAAAGGAAGCGGATTTGATTGCGGCGGAGGATACCAGAAACAGTATCAAACTCTTGAATCATTTTGAAATCAAGACGCCCATGACCAGCTATCACGAGTATAATAAGATAGAAAAGGGAAAATATTTGACAGAGCTGATGCAGCAGGGGCAGCAGATTGCTTTGATTACGGATGCGGGGACACCGGGAATCTCTGATCCGGGGGAGGAGCTGGTGGCTATGTGTCAGGAAGCCGGGATTCCGGTAACCTCCCTTCCGGGTCCGGCAGCCTGCATTACAGCGCTGACAATTTCCGGGCTTTCCACGAGAAGATTTGCATTTGAAGCATTTCTGCCTGCAGATAAGAAGGAGAAGCAGGCGGTTTTGGAGGAACTGAAGGAGGAAACAAGGACGACCATCCTATATGAGGCGCCCCACCGTCTGATAAAGACTTTGGAAGAGCTGTATCAGACGCTGGGAGAGCGAAGAGTGACGATTTGCCGGGAACTGACGAAGAAACATGAAACGGCATTTGTAACGACACTTTCAGAGGCGCTGGCCCATTATAAGGAAGAGGCTCCCCGGGGAGAGTGCGTGATTGTTATGGAAGGCAGAAGCAGGAAGGAAATGGAGGCAGAAAAGCAGAAGGAATGGGAATCCATGACTTTGGAAGAGCATATGGAGATTTATGAAAGTCAGGGAATACCCAGAAAAGATGCGATGAAAATGGTGGCGAAAGACAGAGGTGTTTCTAAAAGAGAGATTTATCAGCAGCTATTAGGTTAACCGGAGAACGGTTCAGAGAATAAGAGGGCAGAAAAATGGGAGAAAAAATGGAAGCAGTAAGAGTTAAAAGAATGGATGTAAGAGAAGGCTTTATGGAGCTGGCAACCGAGATTCTGGGCAGTTTTCTGATTGCCATCGGAATCTATAACTTTGCCGTGAATGCAAATTTTCCGCTGACAGGATTTTCCGGTATCTCTCTTATACTGTACCGACTGTTTCATCTGCCGATCGGTATGACCACAATTTTGCTGAATATCCCCGTAACGCTTCTGTGTTACCGGATGCTGGGAAGAAAATTTTTATTCCGCTCTCTCCGATGCATGGTGATTTCCTCACTGATGATCGACTATCTGGCGCCTCTTCTTCCGGTTTACGGAGGAAGCAGGCTGCTGGCTGCAATCTGCACCGGTATTTTTGAAGGTCTTGGCTACGCAATGATTTATATGAAAAATTCATCTACGGGCGGTGCAGACTTCATTATCATGGCTGTGAAAGCATGGAAGCCGTACCTGTCTCTGGGAAAAATTGCATTTGTCATGGATTTTGTGATTATTCTGCTGGGAGGACTGGTGTTCAGAGATGTGGACGGAGTGATTTACGGACTGATCGTGGCATATCTTCTGTCCATGGTGGTTGACAAGGTGATGTACGGAATTGATGCCGGAAAGCTGGCGCTGATCGTGACGGAGAAGGGGAAAGAGGTGACGGAAACCATCGATGCCTGCAGCCAGAGAGGTTCTACAATTCTGAAAGGACAGGGCGGCTATCGACAGGAGGAAAAACAGGTGGTGATGTGCGCCTGCAACAATAAGCAGATGTACAGTCTTCAAAAGGCGATAAAAGAAGTAGATCCCAAATCTTTTATCATTATTCTGGAGTCCAATGAGGTGTTAGGAGAAGGATTTAAAATCTGAAAAAAGGCTGTGTCAGGAATTAATTTTCCTGCCGCAGCCTTTTTTGACTTTATACACAGTCAATCAGATCGCATCCGCTGATAATCTTATTCCAGAGATTTTCATTGAGAGATTCTTCTTTTCCGTGGTTCAGTGTCTGAGACACTGCAAAGTAAGGAAGACGTTCCTGCTCCAGTTCCACCAGCGCAGAAACCTTTCCGTCCAGATAGGAACGGATTCTGCGTTTATGGCTTTCCAGACGGGTGATGACGCCGCCCAGCTTGATATCCAGAAGTTCATAGCCGAAGGGTTTTGCATCACGAAGCCATAATTCCTCCCGCAGAAGCTTCATTTCCCACAGCGTATCGAGGACACGGGGGATAACTTCTCCGGAAATCTGTTCCAGTGTGGATAAATCTTTGTTTTCGTAAGCAGTTTTTATGCGGATACCCATTCCTGCTTTTTCGGAAAGTACCATGGCCAGAAGTTCATAGTAACGGAACAGGTCTTTGTAAGCAGGAGAGGTTTTCTGGCATTCTGCCATTTTTCCGGCAAGGTCTTTGTAGTAGGAAGCGGTATCGATATCTTTTACATGGTAGTCGAACATTCCCAGCAGAGTATCCTGAAACAGGAGATATTTGGAGGGATTGTCGGCAGTGAGGTTATTTCCCATGCCCACAAACAGGGAGTCAAAAGCATCCAACTGATAAAAATCTTCCAGACGGCCGCCGATGATGTTTTGGAATTCTTCAACCAGTTCCTGTCTGTCTGTTTCCTTATGGAAGCAGAGGTGGGAAAACAGGATCATTCCCGGATATACGGTGTCTACCGGTGTTTCGGCGCCGTTGTCCATCCAGCAGGTGCAGAAAACTTCGGGAACATGGTATTCCTGAGCAGCCTGAAGACCCGGAATGGTACAGCGGAAGGCTCTTCCGTAGTTTGGGGCGATTCCGTTCCAGATCCAAGAACCGGCAGCAAAACTCAGTTTCGGAGAAAGCTCTGTGTGAACCCGGAACATGTCGCGGTAAACAGTGATATCGTCATGATAATAATCCCAGTAAACCATTCCCAGACCGTCCTCCGGCTTTTTCCAGTTGGAGGTATCTGTGGTATGGTCGATATCATAATAGCCTTTTCCGGTGTTGGAAGTAATATACATATCACTCCAGATCATGGGGTCAAGACCTAATCGCTGACAGATTTCAAAGACGCGGGCGCAGTGCGTTTCCATAAGCTGTGCGCTGGGAGTAAATCCGTTTTGGGAGAGGTAATTTCCCCGTCCAAGCTGTATGGCTTCATCCATTCCCAGATGCACCCGGTTGGTGCGGAAAGAATTTTTGATGGCACGAAGCAGCTCTTCGATGAAGGTATAAACTTTTTCTTCTCCCACCATGAGAATGTCGGGGGTGTCTTTGATGTCTTTGCCCAGAGGCCATTTCAGGGCATTTCTCAGGTGAGCGAGAGTCTGGATGCAGGGAATCAGCTCAATGCCGAAAATCTGGGCGTAATCATCCATTTCACGAATCTCTTCCTGTGAATAGCGTCCTCTGTAGATACCAAAATAAGGTTCTTCCGGAACGGTATAGGTTTCTTCGGTGTAAAGCATCAATTCATTCATACCCATTTTTGCAAAGGTGCGGATCAGGGATTTGATTTTATCCGTAGTGAAAACGGAGTTTCTGGAACAGTCCATCATGAAGCCGTTCTTAGGAAAATATACGGTTTCGGATTTGTGGGCAGCAGCCTCATCCAGATGATGAAGAACCCATGTCAGCCCACGGAAATAGTGAGCAGGTTCTTTGCAGGTAATCTGCACCTCATTCTGTTCTTTAACGATAGTAAGTTCATTGGTTTCCTGAAAAACAACGGTGATGTTCAGGGAATCATTAGGCAGGCACGGGCGGATGTCCTGAAACAGGATGGAAGTTCCCTCTTCAACTTTCTGAATATCCTGTTTTGTGCCCAAAAGTGTATAGCTCATTGTAAAAACCTCCTTAAAGAATGATAAAAATATTGGTAATTATTCAGGACTCTGTCCTTCATAGTCACAAATATTGTACTGAAAGTACAGGCAATTGTAAACAGAAAAAGCGTGGTTCCGGCAAGATTTTTGCTGGGGTTTCATATATTGAAAGGATAAGAAAAAAGGTGGAACGAAATGAATTATCTGTGGGGTGGAATGATCTTGATAGGAATTATTTACGGGACAGCGACGGGGAATTTAAAGGCGGTAACAGAGGCGGCGGTAAACTCCTCCAAAGAGGCGGTCAGCCTGTGCATCGTTATGGCAGGGGTAACCTCCATGTGGGTGGGGATCATGCGGATTGCGGAAAATTCGGGGCTGATCGAGGCTATGATGGGAAAAATGAAGCCGCTCATGAGATTCTTTTTTCCGGAGCTTCCGGAGGGACATCCGGCGCAGAAGCATATTGCCATGAATATGATTGCTAATTTTCTGGGGCTGGGGTGGGCGGCTACTCCGGCGGGTCAACATGTTATAATGGTGATAGATTGAAGAAAGCCTAATAAAATCAAAGGGTTTTACCAATTTAGTCCTAATCAAAATTGTAACTATTAACAGATTATTTTTTGAATAGGACAGCGCTGTCAGAAAAAAATAATAATGAAAGCCAATAAAGAAGACTTGCAGTATAGGACAAGCCTTTCTTGGGCTGGAACAACATGCGGATCATACTGCATATATTAGGGCTGAATGCACAGTTACATGTGGATTTGGCCTTTTTATGTAAAGGAGGAAGAAAAATGTCATTGAACACAGCGATAAGTGCTAGAGGCTATGGAGGCACTCAAACAATAACTTTTTGTGATGAAGAACACGAAATATTCTACCAAAACTATTTATTGGAATGCAGATGGCAGGACGTATACCATAAAGCCCTGATTTATTGTCTCGGTATCAGCAGTGATACAAGAAATCATATTCATGCAATTTATGATTTTAAAACGGGATGTGTAAAAACAGAATGTTTAAAAGAGGGATGGATTACCAGCGGCAGTGCTCGGGTTATACGCATGGCATTCAATTTGTACTGTAATGGAACTCCAAGTGCATATGCAGAAGATGATGAGTTTGACCCGGAAGAAGCTCTGGAAGAGTGCAGCCGGTATACACCAGAAAATTTGTTTTGCTGTGGTTATGCACGCTATTTTTGGGAAGCAATCAAAATCCGCTATCCTGAGTATACAGGAAGTGGAAATTAAATAACAGGAGGGAAAAGATGCTGAAAATAAGAATGCAAGGCACAATTGAGGATATTAGGTGGTTTCAAAGCAGATTAATGCAGGACGAAAAAATTGCTGTGCTGGATATTTCAGAAGCTTACAAAAATAAGGGAACAAACCGTTATGTCCGTGTGTATGCAGAGGTAGATAAAATACGTAAATAGTCGGAGGAAAAATTTATGTGCAGAGTAATTGCTATAGCAAACCAAAAAGGTGGAGTGGGTTATGAAAAGCTACATATTATGCAAAGTAGGCGATAGAAAACCTTATAAATAAAGGATTCTTTGGTTGATTTACTTTTCATAATCCATCACGATTTAAGTGTATTTTTATCAAAGCACTTAAGGAGGAACACAAGGTGGAAAATTTAACTTTGCAGCAACTAATCAACCAAACCAAGGAGGCACTCATTGAAGCTGGTGCATCCAATTATTACCAAAACGTATTTAAAACTCTTACAAAGCAACTTTTGCTCTACGAAAAAGAACATAACACGGAATCTTTCAGTATGGATTTTGGATTGCAGTTTTTAGAAGACCATTATTCCATGTCATCTAAAATCGAGCAGAAGAAATGGTGTGCAACCTATTCCCGTTGTATTAATGCTTTAGCAGAATACCAACATTCAGGAAATGTGACTCTATATCTTGTTATGGATAAAAGAGCATACACTTTTCCTGACAGTTTCAAAGACAGTGCTGAGTCCTACCTCTCCCATCGAGAGAAAACAGGAATCATTAAAAAATCAAATAAGATTTTCAGTTTATATCTGGAAAGATTTTTTGCATTTTTGAAAAAGGAGAACATATCTTCTCTGGATGCACTGTCTCTTAAAGATGTCTTGGATTTCATGGCATCACTGAGCTGCTATGAAAAACCAACCGTAAATCATACAATGCGGGCAGTTCGATATTATCTGAAATACTGCTATGAGAATGGCTTTATGAATACGGAGATGTTCTCCAAGCTTCCCAATCCCCATTACAACAGGCAAAGCCGTTTACCTTCATCATATACTGCAAACGAAGTAAAAAAACTTCTTGATTCGATTGATCTTGGAAACCCTTGTGGAATCCGTGATTATGCAATCATTCTTCTGGTTGCAAGACTCGGGCTGCGTAGCAGTGATGTGGCCAATCTCAGATTTTCCAATATCGATTGGGAAAAAGAGATTATCCGTTTAACTCAGGTAAAAACAGGAAATCCGTTGGAACTTCCCCTGCTTGAAGATGTGGGTGAAGTAATCATCAATTATCTGAAGAACGCAAGGCCAAAAACTGATTCAGATCATGTTTTTGTGAGGCAGGTTCCACCGTATACGAATTTTAATCCGGGTGCAGTCGGTGCCCTTGTAAGAGTTCATCTCCAGAAATCAGGGATTCATCTTGAAGGGAAAAAGAAAGGTTCCCATACGCTTCGCCACAGCCTTGCAAGTCGTCTGTTAGAGCATGAGATCCCTCTTCCGGTCATTTCAGAAATCTTGGGACATACAACTACCGAAACCACGATGACATACCTTCGTATTGATATCGCCGAACTCAGAAAGTGTGCATTGGAGGTGGCAATCTAACATGACAAGAATCAGAAAATCACCAACAATGACAGGACCATTTGCTGAGGTTGCTCAGGAATTCATTCAATACAAAAGAAGTGCCGGTTTTAAATACGCAGATGAACCGAAATGCTTATCACGATTTTGTCGTTTCAGTGAAGAACTGGGTATCACAGAAATAGAAATATCCCGTTCTCTTGCAGAAAAATGGATTGCACCAAGAGAAAGTGAATCTGAAAAAAGCCGTTCACACCGTATTACCTGTATAAGACAGTTTGCTATCTACCTGAATAATCTTGGCTATGATGCTTATATAGTACCAGAAGTAAAAGGCTTGAATCATAATTCATTTGTTCCCTATATATTTACACATGAACAGATAGCATCTGTAATAAAAGCAGCTGATGAAACAGAACCTCGGGAGGTTGCAAGAAACATGCATCTGGCGCTACCTGTGATATTTCGTATTCTCTATGGCTGTGGACTTCGTGTATCTGAAGTTGTTGGCCTTCGCTATAAAGATGTAAATCTCGAAGATGGGATTCTTACAATCCGTGAAGCCAAAACTGACCGTGACCGATATATCCCATTATCAGATTCCGTGAAAGAAGCTTGTATATCCTATGCAGATAAAACCTGGTGGGAAAAAGACAGTGACTTTTTCTTTCTTGCCCCTGACAAGACCATGATCAGTCCCATGACTGTATATCAAAGATATCGTAGATATCTGGAAGTTGCAGGTATTTCACATGGTGGAAAAGGTCAAGGACCTCGTCTGCATGATATTCGTCACACATTTGCCGTTCACGTTTTGCAAAAGTGGATCAAAGAAGAAGCAGATCTGACTGCTATGCTCCCGATTCTCTCCACATATATGGGACACAAAACAGTACGCTCAACCGCACAGTATCTGCGGCTGACAGCCGAAGTTTATCCTGATCTGATAAAAAGAGTGGAAAAATCCTGTGCATATGTCATCCCGGAGGTATGCCATGAAGGAAACTGATTTTGCTCGATATCTGACACAGTTCCTGTCAACATATCTTCCTGGGCAGGTTGGGAGTAAACGAAACACTCAGTTAGCATACAGAGATTCATTCTCTTTATTTTTAACTATGAATGAGTAAATAGCAAATATTGCACAAAATAAAGACACCCTCTGCGAAATGATGTATAATTGAAGTACCGCCAAACAACTTGCTCATTCCAACAAGGGGGGCCTGTTGCAAACATTATACATTATTCTAACAGTATTTACAATTATTTTAAGTCTTTAAAGCTCGGATTATTTTTACCCGATGTTTACCGGAATCATTTAATGGGCGTCATTGTTTCGGTTATGCTTTCCTGTGACGGAATCACCCTGAATTATGCGGTTATCCTGTATGGCAAATCAAAATCTAAAATTCAGATCGTACAGGAAATTGCAGAGGAACTTCCCGTGGCACCGGTAGTTTCTTATTTTCTCTGTGACTGCTGGTATACTTCTGCAAAAGTCATGGACAGCTTTATCTGAAAAGGATTTTATACCATTGGTGTGTTAAAAACCAACCGGATCATCTATCCATGCGAATCGGCCAGAAAGTCAGTGCATTCGCCCTTTATCTGCGAAAATCTGATTCTGCCGTCAGTCTCGTGACCGTTGGCGGCCGTGAATACTATGTGTACCGCTATGAAGGGGAACTGAATGATATTCCGAATGCAGTGGTGCTTATCAGTTATCCAAAGAGGCCTTTGGAAATCCGAAGGAATTATTTTTTTGTCAGAGCAAAGGTAAGCTTACTCTGGATAAATACCAGCTCCGTTCTAAGCAGGAAATTCAGCGAGACTGGCTAATCATGTCACTGGTTCATTATATGTGCTGTATGTATTCTGGAAAATACTGTACTTTTGAAGATGGATATCAGTATTTTTAGAATCAGATCAGGATAGAACGACTCAGCAACTTTCATGGTTTTATTAAAAATGGTGCATCACTGGAAGATGTTCTTAGGATGGTAGAGTGACTTTGTGCAAATTTCAATATTTGCTCATTTATAGTTAACAATATATCATAAATGCAAAAAATGCTATTTTTCTACAAAAAATAATGGTTTAACGTACTTAGAGCTAGCCGTCGCGTTATCGACTTGGTACGATTATAAGTTGTTAAAGAATGAAGACGATAGGAGGATATCGATGGAAAGTATTGAGATTATTTACGAAAAGAAAATGAATGATTATAAGGGAATGTTTCATTACATCTATCATAAACACATACTGTGGTTCGACGTTATATATTTTATAGTATTGATTTATTCAATTGCATATAATGCACTTATGATATGTGAACTTATAGCTGGTTATCAGTTGGCTCCAGAATTTTTGGCGTGTGGAAAGAGACTGATATGTGTTTCTATAGTTATGTTCGTTGTTAGAGCTATTTCTTTTCGACAGTTTATGAGAAAAATCTGGAAAGTGTTAACAAACGCTGAAGTAAAGATAGCATCTATTAGATTATATCCAGATTATTTAGAAATTAAAGGTTCCTTGAAAGAACAAAAAGGAAACGGTCAAATTGAATATTCGAAGATGAGTCGGATTTGTATAAAAAGAAGCGGAATTATTTTGATTTTCGCAGAAGGAATGTTTTTTGTCCCACGCAAGTATTTGACCAGTGGAGAATGGAAGTGTTTGCGGCGGTGGTTGAAGGTAAGAGATGATAAAGAAAAAAAGTGATTTTAGAAAGATAAGGAACTGTAGTTGACAAGTTAAAATCAGTTACTGATTTTCTGAGCTGGTAGTGTAAATTAATTTGTGTCTCTGGTCAAGGAACAAATATGACAAATCATCTCAGAAAACAACATCAGCAGAATTGCAGATGCCTATTCTGCCCTTGAGAAGGATAAATTTGAAGACATTATTCAGTGTTTCCCATGCATACTGATTAATGGCGAGGGGAAAAACAGCGTACAGTTTCCCCTTGCGACAAAACCATAGGACATCGGAGGAATTATATCAGGGAATTCCATCAGGCAGATGCAGGCTGAAAGATCACTGTTCTATATCGTCATCCATGGACGTATAAAAAACCATATGTCAGAAAGAATTCTTGAATATATAGTCAAAATATGTGGTAACATGGCAAAGGAAGGCGTGACAGATATTCTGGAAAATATATATCCCTACATGTTTCGTTGCTCACGTTCCTCCAAACTTTACAGGGATGGAGTGCCGAAGTACGAAGTACCATTGGAGATAATAGCAGCCGTACTTGACCATGCCAACATGAAGATAACGAAAATCTATGCGGTTCTGTTCCAGTTCCACGAACAGATTAAGGAGACATTGAAGAAAGGTATGGAACGAGAAGCAGAGAAAAAGCTGTTTCCGTAAATGATGTGGGAAAAATACGTCGTATAAGCATGTTACTTTAGATTTCTTGCTTCTTACCAGTGCATGACCAGAAAGCAATTTGATAATGCAGGAAATAAGGCGTTTAATTGGATGTTAAACAAAGAAAGACTGATAAGTTGGGATTTTATGACTTACCTGCAACCTATCAGTCTCTGTACATCAATTATTTAAATCGCCGTGTACTGGTGCGTACGGTGGTGTAAGCAGTGAATAAATAATTAATTTGTAATAAGTCCGAAAAGACGTCCAATGTATTCAAGGAATTTACTAAAATACATTTCAACTTGTGAAAAATCAAGCTTATAAGCTGCAAATGCAACTAAACCAAGACAAGCAGCTGCAAGCACGATATTACCTACAGTCTGTAAATGGGCATGAACTTTTTCAGGAACATATGCCAGTTCAGGGGGAGCAGAAGAAGCACCATTCTTAATGCTAATTTTATATTTAAAAGAAAAAGTTTTGGTGACCACTTCTGTTATATTTGTTTCTCCGGTATAACAAAATCCTATGGTAGCCCAGCCATCTTCAAGTGTATAGTCCATTTTCACTTTACCGTCTTTTACTGCCATTGAAATCTCAATTATTGGTGCGAGTAATTCATCCGAAGAAATAATTGGGAAAGTAGTGGTGATGACATCAAGTAGCGAAGTAGAACCAGAGAGAGCAACTCCGTTTTGAATAGTCGCTGTAATTTGATAAGGAGTATTATTAAAGAGTTCAACTCCAGGACCAAATTCAGTTGAAATTTTGATTACAGGACTATCTAATAGAGTGTACTCTTGATTAAGTTCTAAAGTAAATCCGGGAGCATAGTTTAAAGCAATCTTTAAAAACTGAAGCCATTTATCTCTTAAAGCAGATTCAATCTCTTCTTCAGAAGGGAGTGATTCTGGTGAAGAAGAATCACTGTTACAGCCATAGCCATGGATATAGGTATTATGCTTATCATATGTATGCATACGAACGCCGTCACTTGTATTACCTTCAATGGTCGTTACAAGGTAAGAATCTGTAGCAACGACAATACCAGTATGAGCCACACGTCCTAAGGAAGTACTCCAGAAGAAAATCGTATCACCAACTTTTGGTACATATCCACCGCCTCGTGTGAAATATTTTCCCCTTGCTTTATAAAACTGCATGCCCAGCGGACAATATGCAAACTTCGGAATCGGCACTCCGAGGAGACCAGCCTGTTTTGCACACCAAGAAACGAACATCGCGCACCATGCACTTCCATTCATTCCATACCATTCACCATATGGAGTGATGTTATTTCCATTATCTTCGATGAATCCCCATGAAAGTTCATGCTTTGCAACATTGACCAGTTTGGTTATACCGGATCCGGCAGCGTTTACATGGTATTTTTCGAAAATCTTGGCCCATGTTCCAGCACCTACGATTCCGTCGGAGGTCAGGCCATAAGAACTTTGGAAGGACTTGACAGCTAGTGAGGTAGCCTCATCAAAAGTTCCGTTAATTGAAACATGATATCCCATAGAGTCTAAGATATGTTGCATATAACGAACAAGAGAGCCATTCGAACCAAACTTTAGTACAGAAGAGGTTGTACCGCTTCCTCCTTCAATAGCAGCCAAACCTAATTTTGCTCGTGTAGCGTTTCCTACCATTCCATCGGAAGTTAATCCGTTAACTGTCTGAAAATCCTTGATGGCATCATAGGTTGCTTTATCAGCAATACCGTCAACCGTTCCAATGTGATATCCACGGTTTACCAATGCCTGCTGGATTGGGCGGATGCAGGAACGGAGTTTTTCCCATGTGATAGTACCTACAGTACCGTCGGAAGACAGACCATTGTTTGACTGAAATTTCTTTACTGCTGTAGCAGTTCCTACCCCATAGCCGCCATCAATGCCGTTAGGATTGATACACAGAATCCACAAACCATACTGAACAGAAAAGACATATGGACCTTTGGAGCCGGGTTTTAAAGGAAAGGCATCGGAGCTACCATCAGTGGAAGTTCCCATTAATTTTTCGCGTGTAGCAGGGCCTACCTGTCCATCAGGAGACAAGCCGTTTGCTTTTTGGAAATTTATGACTCCATCATAGGTTCCAGGACCAGCAACTCCGTCAGCAGTTCCAATATCATATCCTTTATTCAAGAGTGCTTTCTGAATTTCCAGAATCAGAGATTCCATTTTGCTCCATGTGCCAGAGCCAACAATGCCATCAGAAGTCAAACTATATTTTGTCTGGAATTTTTTTACGGCTGCCGTGGTTCCTGCTCCGAATACACCGTCGATGCTTCCTGGAGAGCAGCATAGGATACGAAGGCCATACTGAAGATAGTTGACTTTATCGCCGGAATCTCCTTCCTTTAAGGGGAAATCAGAATCGCCTACTTCGACAGAACCTTCACGCATTAATTTAATTCGTGTTGCAGAGCCAACCTGACCATCGGGACTAAGTCCGTTCTTGTTCTGGAAGTTAATAACAGCGTTATAAGTTTCTTCCCCAGGAACCCCATCAACGTAGCCGGAGTAATAACCTTTGGAGGAAAGAGCCCGCTGGATTGGACGAATTTCACCGCAGAGACTGTTCCATGTAACATCACCGACCTGTCCATCGACAGTTAGACCGAAAATATTCTGGAACTTTCTGACGGAAGATTCTGTAGCGGTCCCGAAATATCCGGTAAAGGCTTTAGGAGAACAACAGAGTATGTGGAGACCGTACTGCAAACATTTGACTTGAACACCAGTTGATTCTAATTTTAATAACATGATAAATACCTCTCTTTCTTTTGTTTGAATTTGCAAACTCACCATATAAAGAGAAGAGGAGAGGAGGCATTGTAAACCGATCAAAGTTAAAATTTGCTTTTATATTTTTGCATGAGAAATAATTAAGGAAATATTGTAGGTGGTTTACAATACAAAAATGTACTGCTACTTACAGTGATAAAGGGAGGTGAAAAAGATGGTATCTATATTAAAGTTCATAGAAGAACATTGGGTGATTTGGCTGTTTGGTGTTATCAATGTAGTTGTTTCTTTTAGCTGTCAAAAAGTGATGAAAAGCATTAAGAATGAAAAGAAATCTACTGCTGCAATTATGGATGGGACACGAGCCTTGCTTCGAAGCCAATTATTGATGCAATATAATCATTATTATGAGGAATTGAAATATTGTCCAGTGTATGCTTTGGAAAATATAGATGAATTGTATTTTTATTATACGCAATTGGGGGGCAATGGAACGATAAGCCAATTAGTAAAAAAAATACGAACATTACCAATATCACTGGAGGAATAACGTATGGAATTATTTGAAATATTAACAAAGTACGTAAATATTGTTACATGGGGAATATGTTTATGTATAGGATATGTATTTAAAAACCTGATTTCAAAATTTCCTAATAAGTATATTCCTCTAAGCATGCTTATTTTAGGGGTTGTTATTAACGTGCTTACATTGAGAAAAATCACACCTGAAATAATATTGAGTGGTATGATTTCAGGATTATCAAGCACAGGTGGATATGAATTATATAAAAACTGGCAGAAAGACAATTTTTATAAATGATTTCATATTAATAAATGGAAAAGGTGGTTTATAGAATAAGCAAAGTCTATAAACTACCTTTTTCCGTAAAGAGATTATTTATAATTTTTAAAAAATTCCGTCATTAAACATTTTTTAGTTCGATTCACATATTGTCGTGACAAATGCATAATCTGAGAGATTTCACTATCACTTAAATTTTCAAAAACAGATAAGGAAAGAATGCACCCTTTAGTATGATTTTTTTCTGAGATATCCATTATATAATTTCGTAAGTCATTAAATAAATCAATTGTTTGAAAAATATCAATAGTATTGTCAGGTAATTCGGAGTTGCCATCGGAATCTAATGCAGAAATTTCCGGAACTGAAAGATATTTTTTGCATAAAGAGTAATATTTATGTATAATACATTGCTGTATATATTTTAGAAGCTGCTCTTTATTTTTGGCAGGATCCAGATATTCAACACATTCAATAAGTGTAAGGGATAATTCTTGCATTGAATCGTCGAAGTCCATAAAGTGAATTTTAGATGCGTATTTTCGTAATAATGGAGTCATTAGTACAACTAAAGTACTTAATGCTTCTGAATCGTGAGTAATTGCTTTTTGAATTATTGTATTAAGATTTTCCATTTTTTCTACCTCCTTCTAAGTAGGTAGAAAAAATGGATATGATTAGAAACTTAATATACTAAAAAGGTAAAAGATAATACCAATTATAAGGAAAACAACACCGAAAAAAACAAGCTTTAGGTATAGTTTTTACGCGATTGCGTATAAGAATGTGTTATTGTCTGGAGAAGTTATCATTCATAGTTCAGCAGAAATGACTAATTCCAGTTTTGTTTTAGCATCTATAAAATTTAAACCGGGATTTAACTTGATTAAAGGAGAAGGGAAAGGGTAAAACGTCTATAATTGAAGCGGTTTCTGTTGGATTAGGCGGATTTATTCCCGTAGGCAACGAGCCATGCGGATATGCTTGCATATCCATTTGGCGACTGCTGCGAGGGTCAAATACCCCGCTGCTCTGCAGCGTTACAAACTTGATGCCCCGTTGCTTGCAGCGGGGTTTTTGTCTTTTGGCAGGATCCAGATATTCAACACATTCAATAAGTGTAAGGAATAATTCTTGCATTGAATCATCGAAGTCCATAAAGTGAATTTTTGATGCGTATTTTCGTAATAATAGAGTCATTAGCACAATTAAAATACTTAATGCGCTTATTCTGTTAACTATTCAACAAAACCTTCACAAATAGTAAAGAAAAGTATGACCGGTAGTTTCTTCCGTATTTGTTGGTTTATGATTACAATTTTCATAAAGATATTCGTTTGTTATGTGACACTGCAAAAGGAATATTGGACAGGCAGAGAAACATATTTTAGTATAAAAAAGTGAGGGAATCCTATGACAGAGTTGGAAAAGATGAAAAAAGTGGACATTAAAACAGTATCGAGAGATGAACTGGTGGATATTGCGGAGGTCTCAATCAATACACAGCAGCCGATCCATAATCGGATTCGTTCCTATATAGAACAGATTAAAAACCCATATTGCTTTAAATGCAATGATTATATTGTGAAAATCAGTTTTGCTGATACAGAAGTTACTTTGGAGGAGAAGCTGCAGGAACTTATTTTTAACACAGCAACTGCAGAATAGAAAAGATTAGACAAAGCATAGAGCCTATGTTAATATAGAATCAGGACTAAATTTCATATGGTAAAAATCCTGATTTTTATAGGTATTCAATACTATAAAATGTTAGGAGATATTTTTATGCAGGAAATTACAGTTTGCACATCTTATCGGGCGGGAGCTTATTTGCGCCTTTCAGCAGAAGACAGAGATATATATCCGAATGTCAAGACCGAGAGCAATAGCATTGCCAATCAAAAGGCACTCATTCAAAATGAAATCCTAAAGATGCCTGACGTTTCCCTTATTGAATTTTATATTGATGATGGTTATACCGGAATGAACTTTGAGCGTCCCGATTTTCTTCGTATGCTTGAAGATATCTCAAGCGGCCGGATTAATATGGTCATTGTAAAGGATCTTTCAAGATTTGGACGGGACTATATAGAAACGGGACGATATATAAGGAAAAAGTTTCCGGCTATGGGTATTCGATTTATGGCAATTTTAGATAAATATGACAGCCTGACAGCTACGCCTAGTGACAGGAATCTGTTGCTTCCGGTCAAAAGCTTTGTAAATGACAATTACAGCAGGGATAACTCGATCAGAACCCGCAGTCATATGGCAATCATGAGAAAAAATGGGCTGTATATAGGAGCTTATGTGGCATATGGATATTTGAAATCGCCGGAAGATAAAAGAAAGATCATCGTAGATGAATATGCGGCGCAGATTGTGGTGCAGATATTTGACTGGTTTCTGTCAGGAATGGTAATTCAGGAGATAGCGAATAAACTAAATGATCTGGGTATATTAGCTCCAGCAGCCTATAAACGTTCGCTGGGGATACGATACCGGAATTCCCAGCCAACGCAGAGCGGAAAATGGAGCTACGTAGCAGTAGAAAGAATTCTCACAAATAAGATGTATCTTGGGTATATGATTCAGGGAAAAACAGAAAAAGTAAATTACAAATTAAAAAAAATCATACCAAAGCCGGAGGCAGAACAGGATATTATAGAGGGAGGAGTGCCAAGGATCATAAGTGACAGCAAATTTTCACGGATACAAAGGATGCGGAAATATGATCTGCGCGTGGCCCCCGGGCAGAACACGGTATATGTCCTTTCGGGATTTCTGTTTTGCGGGGAATGTGGAAAAACCATGATACGAAGAGTTTCAAACGGAAAAAGCAGAAGAGAATATTATATTTGTTCGTCCTATAATACGAAAAAGGAATGTACCCGGCATAGTGTACGGGGAGAAGAGATTAATCAAATCCTGCTTACGGCAATTAATCACCAGATAGACCTGATTGAGAAAATAGAAAAAACGTTAGAGACTATCGAAAAAATGCAGATTCAACCTG
Organism: Clostridiales bacterium; assembly: GCA_018374355.1. Classification (GTDB taxonomy): domain Bacteria; phylum Bacillota; class Clostridia; order Lachnospirales; family Lachnospiraceae; genus Oliverpabstia. Next base: position 8,924 of record JAHAFI010000028.1, on the reverse strand, counting down.
CCAGGCTTCTGGTCAATGATGTAGATATACAAAACAAACGAAAAGAGATTGAAAAATTAGAAAATCTGATGATAAAGTTTCAGCAAAGCTATGGAAAACAGATTCTGTCATTTGAGGAATATCAGGAGTTTAAGGGGATTTATGAACAAAAGATAATGAACCTGCAAAATGAAATAGAAGAAATCCAACAGGAAATCGTGAAACATTTTCAGAATGGATTAGCGAAAAACAAGTGGATGGAGGAGTTTAAGAAATACAAGAACTTAAAGAAAATCGACAGGCTGGTTCTTGTGTATCTGGTGGATCGGATCGTTGTTCATGAAGATAAGCGAATTGAAATTCAGTTTTTGTATCAGGATGAATTCAAATTGCTTCTTCGCATTCAGGAAGATACAGAAGCTTTTTTATCTTCAAAGAAAAACGAGGTGATAACAGATGGCAAGGACAGCGAATAGATATTTACCCACGGTAAAAAAGAAACGTTGGCTGGCAGGAAATTATGTCCGGCTTTCCGTAGATAGTGCATATACCGGAAGTGATTCTATTCAAAACCAGATTCTTTTAGGAAAAGCCTTTGAACGGGAACATGCAGAGATAGAGATTGTGAATGTTTACATTGACAATGGTGCGACAGGAACTAATTTTATCCGTGATGAATTTGAACAGATGATTCAAGACGTTAAAACGGGAAGCATCAATTGTATCATAGTAAAGGATTTGTCGAGGTTTGGAAGGGATCATCTGGATGCGGGAGATTATATTGAAAAAGTTTTTCCGTTTTTAGGAGTACGTTTCATTTCCATTAATGACAAGTATGATAGTGAAGATGCTTACTGCGATCAGGAAGTCTTAGAAATGCACCTGAAAAATTTGGTACACGAAATATATGCCAGAGATTTTTCCATGAAAGTTTCGGCCGTCTACGAAATGAAGCAGAAAAAAGGAATATTTTACAGATCGTCAAAAATACCCTATGGTTATATTCAGGATAAAGAAAGTAAGGGCTATTGTATAGACGAACAGGCGGCGCAGATTGTAAAACAAATATTTTCATGGTGTCGAGAAGGAAAAACGGTATATTCCATAACGATGAAGCTTACAGAAATGAAAGTATGTACGCCGACACAGTATAAAATGACCGGAAAAATATACAGAGAGGAGAAAGAACAGATCCTTCCATGGTATCAATCGACAGTTTTGCGGATACTTACAAACGATATATATCTTGGAAATGCAGTGCGGCATAAAACAGAACAAAGATATTGTTATGGGATAACCGAGCACAAAGTGGCAAAAGATCATCAAGTTGTCATAAAAGATGTGTGTGAAGCACTGATTAGTGAAGAAGAATATTCAGCGGTTCAACAGATCTTGGAGGAACGTGCAGAAAGAAGTAAAAACAAGGAAAGGACTACATCATCTATTATACAATACGCAGAAGAAAATATGTTGAAAGGAATGATATTTTGTGGTGACTGCAAATCTGTAATGAGCAGTACATATTTGAAAAGCGGAGAAAAGTATATAAAGGGATATATGTGTGCGGCCCATAAACAGTATAAAGGATTATGCGACAGTAAGAAGATCGACGAAATAGTACTTTATGGGTTAATAAAAAAGGCAATCCAAAATCAGATCCGTTTACTAAAGAATGTGAAGAAAAAAATTCAGACCAATACAGAGCTGGCTTTTGAGAAAAAGAAATGCAGCATAAATAAAGAAGAAAGGAAATTAGACCAACAGGGGCTCCAGCTCAAACAGTGCTATCTGAGATATTTTGAAAGGTACTCAGAGGGTGAAATTGGGGAAAAAGAATTTCAGGAATTCCGAAAACAGTATTTGGAAAAGAAAAAACAGATCAAACTGGGAAAGAAAAACCTTGAACAGAAAAAAACGGATATGACGCATATGGAGTGTGCCTTGAAACGTATGGCAACAGAGTGGCTACGATATGATGGTTTTTCCAAATTGGATGAAAACGTAATAGAAAGCTTTGTAAACAGAGTAGAGATCTATGCAGATAACAGGGTAGAAATCATATTTCATTTTGCGGATGAGTTTTTGAAATTAGGGAAATATACAAGGAAGGGAGAACTATGAGCGCCGGGATTCTTGCAATATATCTGCGTCTTTCTAAAGAGGATGAGGATTTAATAGATGAGAGCAACAGCATAATCAATCAACGAAAATTAATCCGAACGTTTATTAATGAACATATGGAATTTAGTGAGTATGAGATCCGGGAATATATCGATGATGGGTTCAGTGGAAAAAACTTTGAACGCCCTTCAGTACAACGGTTATTTAATGATATCCGAAATGGGGATGTAAGGATTCTGATAATCAAAGACTTTTCCCGCTTTGGAAGAGATTACATAGAAGTTGGCAATTACATTGAAAAGATTTTTCCATTCCTGGATGTCAGGATCATAGCAATCAATGATCAATTTGACAGTACCGATTACCTTAGGGAAACACCCGGAATTGATGTTAATTTTAAAAATCTGTTAAACGATTATTTTAGCGAAGAAAATTCAATCAAAATAAAGAAGGATTTATGGACGGTCCGTAATGAAGGGAGGTACTTAGCGACATTTGCGCCTAACGGATATAAGAAGGACGAAAATACTGCGGGCCATCTGGTTGTAGATGAGGAAGCTGCAAACACGATATATCACGCATTTTTATTTACAAAAATGTATGGTAATTATTCGGAAGCAGGGAGAAAGCTTCAGGAAGCCGGTTTTCTGACTCCGCAGTTATATTTGGAAAAAAAGAAGCTGCTGATCCGGGGGAAATATAAAGACAGCTTAAAAAAGTGGAGCGGAGGAATTGTAAAAAGAATAGTTAACAATAGGGAATATCTGGGAAGCGTAGTATTTCACACGAGAGAAGTGGCAGAGATTGGAACAGATAAAATGAGGTATATCCCAAAAACAGAGCAGGAAGAAAGACAACATATGCATGAGCCGATTGTCAGCAGACAGTTATACGAGGATGCGCATCGAAGGATTGCTCTGGAAAATGAAAAACGGAGAAGAGGAGCAGAGAAACGCAGAAAAGGCAATCCGGACTCACCGATTAAGGGAAAACTGAAATGTGGAAATTGCAGGCACAACTTAACCAGAAGGAACAGGACAACCCCATCATATTATTGCAGGTATAAATATATGCAGGGAAACGTGGAGTGCTGTCCGGGAAACATCAAAGAAGAAGAAATGCTGCTTTTAATATCAGAAGCGATCAAACAACAGATTCAGTTAATTGGAAATGTATATGACCTGAAAAGACAAGTGGCGCAGAAAGCAGAAGAAGAGAGAAGAAAAAAGGAAGGTGAGCGGAAAGAGATAAAAAGAAAAATTCTTCAGATAAAGAACAGCAGATTGGAGGCATATGAAAAATATAGTGAAGGAGAGATGAATGAAGAAGGTTTTATGGAGTGTAAGAAAAAATTGGGGGAAGAACTCTACAGGCTGGAAGATATGCTGAAAACGGATTCAGGCGATTCAATCAATGAGTTTTCCCGTTTGGAAGGAATGTTTGACTTATATGAGAAATATAGGGGTGAAGTTGAACTAAACAGGGAAATGGTAGATGCATTGATTTCCTGTGTTTACGTCTATGATGCTGAACGTGTGGAAATTGTGTTTAACTTTGCAGATGAGATGCAGAAAATGATGAAATTCAGGTGATTTGAAAATATACAAAATAAAAAATTGTTCGCTCATTAATTGAATTCATCTTGACATAAGAGCATCCTGTTTTCGCTTAAAACGGGATGCTCTTTAGCAATAAATTCTATTTCTGTAGTTGCTCCAATGCCAACCCAATCAATCGATCTGCCTGATCTGCCATGAACAGCGGGATATTTAGCACATCATCGTCCAGTTTCAGATTGTCCAACGAGAATCGGATACGGAGCTTAACCTTATCCGGGAACAGCTCCTTGAATTTCTTCATACTCTTGCTGGTTGTGTTGGTTTCGGATTTGACTTCAACAGGAAAAATATCGTTCTCCCGCTGAATGAGGAAATCCACTTCGTAAGGTGGGTTGTTCTGGCTCCAATAACGAGGCATGACTTCAAACTGAGTAATCAAGGTCTGTAACACAAAGTTTTCGGTCAATGCGCCTTTGAATTCAGTAAATAGGCGGTTACCTTCGCCAAAGGCAGTGGGGGCTAACTGTGCCAGACGGCGGAGCAGTCCCACATCTACCAAATAAATCTTGAAAGCAGACAAGTCATCGGAAGCTGCAATCGGCAAGCCGGGAGCTGAGCTGCGATAAATTTTATGCACCAGACGGGCATCCACCAGCCATTGCAAAGCATCCTCGTACTCACGGGCTCGTGCGCCTTCCTTGACCACCTTATAGATAAACTTCTTGTTCTCCCTTGCCAGTTGAGAAGGAACAGACTTCCAAATCATTGAGATTTTCGGGAACTCGCTGAGATTAGGATGCTTGGCAAAATCACGCTCATAGGCTCCAATGATTCCGGACAATGCTTCCTGCATAGCAGAAACATCCCTTGCCTCCGTCCACATCAATACCGACTCCGGCATACCACCGGTGACATAGTACATCTTCAGTTTCTCATACAATGGATTAAAGAAGGCGTCAGGGATGGGTTCAAGGGTGTCCACCTGTTCCAGATACTGCGCCAGATTTTCATCACCGTTGGCAAGTAGAAACTCAGTGAAGGTCATTGGGTCAATCTGCATGAAATTGACCTTGCCCACCGGAAAGGAGGAGGGCTTCGCCAGAGCTATACCCAGCAGAGAACCGGCGCAGGCAATGTGGTACTGCGGTGCGTTCTCGCAGAAATATTTCATGGAGTTGATAACTTTCGGGCAGTCCTGTACCTCGTCAAAGATGATGAGGGTCTTTTCTGGCAATACTTTTTGACCGCTTGCCAGCATAAGGTTTTGCAGAATCCGATCCACATCCTTGGTTGTTTCAAAAAATTGCTTATATTCTTCATTTTCGTCGAAGTTAAAGTAAGCTGTATTTTCATAACAGCGTCTGCCGAACTCTTTCAGAATCCAAGTCTTACCCACCTGACGTACGCCCTTCAAGATTAAAGGCTTGCGGTAGGGAGAATTTTTCCAATCCAGCAGCTTTTTTAAAATAAATCGTTCCATAGAATCACTCTTCACATTTTTATTGGAGTTTTATGCTTCATAATCACACTTTTATTATATGCGAAATCTATAAAAATCACAACCAAAATCACAAAATTATTTAATTTTAATGCTTATCAATCACAGTTTTATATGAGATGGCGAAAAATATATTCTGCATTTTGCTCTGCAACTTTAGGTACTTATATTCTACAATAAACAACACAAATGAAATTGATTTTGCTGTTGAATATGGATATACTGTAGATAATATATAAACGGATATGGGATACATGTTTTATTTCAAAGACTGCAAAAGCAGTAAGTAAGATACAAAAGCTGGATATAACTATATTTTTAGGGAGAGCAGAATGAAAATTGATAGATTAAAATTAGATAATTTTATGCTTTTTAATGATTTGGATATTAAATGGTCAAAGAATATTAATATTATTAGTGGTGAAAACAGCACGGGTAAAACAACGTTGTTAAAGGCTATGTATTCTGCAATCCAACCAATCAGTAATATTAATTTTGACAAAACGAAGAAGGAAAAGATGGAGGAACTTATCGTTGAAAAATTCTTAGGTGTGTTTCGTCCTGATGAAATGAAACTGGGAAGATTAGTGACAAGGAAACCGGGAAGCAACCGTGCTGAATTAAAGTTGTTTCTTGAGGATAACAATGAGGTAGCGATTGGATTTGGAAATCGACAGGAAAGGCATGCTGATGTAGAAGTTGGAATTGGACAGCCTGTAAAGAAGTTTACACCGGTATACTTGCCACCAAAAGAAATGATTTCTTCAACAGAACATTTTCGATCTTTATATGAAGAATATCATTTGGACTTTGAAGAAATGTATTATGACTTATCAAAATTATTAGATAAACCGTTAAAACGAGGAGCAAATACAACAGAGCAAAATAATGTTTTAAGCAGTTTTGAAAAAATAATTGATGGTAAGATTATTCAGAGGGATAAAAAATTCTATTTAAAAATGAAAGGTGAAGGCGAATTTGAAATGGGGCTTGTTTCCGAAGGCTATAGGAAACTGGCAACTATCATATATTTGATCACATCCGGAAGTCTGGGAAAAAATTCTATACTTTTTTGGGATGAACCGGAGACAAATATGAATCCTATCATGATGAAAACATTAGCCGATGCCATGATGGAATTGGCTGGAATGGGTGTACAGATTTTCATTACGACACACGATTATTTTGTGCAACAGTGTTTTAACTTTCCGGCGGCATATCCAAAAGCGAACCATGCAAATTTGAATATTAAATTCATTTCTTTATACGAAGATGAAAAGGATAAAAAAATCAAGTATGAACTTTGCGATAAAGTTTCTGAACTGGAACACAATTCTATTATGAGAGAGTTTGAAAGCATTTATGACAGAGAACAGGAGTTGATTTATGAAGATTGAGGAAAGTGGTATAGAATTTGATTTCCCCGATGAAGATGTCACTTTGAAATTTGATGATGATCCTTATTACAGAAAGTATTTTGTAAAAATGGATGGAGCAAAAGGTGTTGATTTCATTTCAGCAGGGAAGAAAAATTATTGTGGATGAATAGAGAGTGATCCCACTCATCCGGTTTATGATTATTCCGGTGCTCTTTGAGCCACGGCGGCTCTGCCGCACCATAATATCCGGTTTATATTCAGAATGTACGGAGGAAAGGGTACTGGTTTAATTTAACTTCCCCAAATCTACACCTGATAGTTTTTAGCAACAGAAAAAACAAATTCTTCCAATAAATAAGCTCTTATCTAACAGGCAGAGACTGAAAGAAGAAGCGCAGAAGTCTATCGTAAATTTGAAAATGCGAAATTTCAGAATCTAATTATGATTTTCAATACATTAAATTGTTCAAAACGCATTTCTATGATATGATAATAAATACAATGTGAACAGATATATTAAAAAAATAAGACGGAGGTGAAAAGGTTAGTACAGAAATCGTGTCGAAAATTTGTTCTGTGTTAAATTGCGATGTTGGAGACATCATGGAATTTGTTCCTGATAAAAAAGAGGAACAGTAAGGAGGAGGTGCGTATGATGAAGGATGAAAAAATCAAAAATTCCAGTGAGCTGGAGTTTGCTGTATTTTGCATTGAAAACGTAGCGGCAAAGCTGGGTGTGGATGCAGGGCGCGTTTATCAGGCATTTACTGAAAAGAGCAACATTCTGAACGGCTATATCGTGCCGGAATATGAAGTACTGCATACCCAGAGCCGAGAATATATCGTTGACGACCTTCTTGATGTGATGAAAGAAAGAGGTGTGGAAGTATGATTCTCTATCATGGTTCCTTTTTAGAGATTGCAAAGCCAGATTTAGTTCATTCCCGCTCTAATGTAGACTTCGGGCGTGGCTTCTATGCTACGCCGCTGCATGAACAGGCGGCGAAGTGGTGTGGAAAGTTTAAACGCCGTGGAAAGGACGGTATTATCTCACGGTATGAATACGATGAAAGCCGGGAAACGGAATTGAAAATATTGAAATTCGATTCTTATTCCGAAGAATGGCTGGATTTCATTTTGAATTGCCGTCGTGGGAAGGATTCGACAGATTATGATCTTGTAGTGGGCGGTGTTGCCAATGATAAAGTATTCAATACAGTGGAACTGTTTTTTGACGGACTGATTGATAAGAAGGAAGCCATCAACCGCCTGTGTTATGAAAAGCCTAATCTGCAAATATGTTTTCGTACAGAGAAAGCATTGTCGTTGCTGCATTTTGAAGGGAGTGAAACACTATGACAGCAAATCCCATTTTACTTCAGAAAAAATATAGCCGTGTCATTGAGTGTTTTGCCAAACAGCAGGGACTTTCATTGGATGCGGCACTGGATTTTTTTTATCACTCCGAGGTCTATCAGCTTGTCCGTGACGGTGTTTCTGATATGCACTGCATGAGCGATGCGTATCTGGCAGAAGAACTGGAGCAAGAATATGCTGAGAAAACTGCCGGATACTAAGGAAGGAAAGAAAGTAATTTATGGATACAGACAAAGTAATACAGGATTTAAACCGCAGGTTTGCGACTCTTCTGCCGGAATTTTATCAGCGTCGTATTATCTTCTGACATGGTGAAAATATGATTTTTTATGGCGATTTTATCCTGTCTCTGATTGGTTATTTTAAGTTGACCGTGGGTGGATAATTTTACCTGACCCTAACAATAACCATCTGAATAAAAATTTAATACGGAAGAATGAGCATCTATCATAGTGGTAGGTGCTTTTTTGTGCTCGTATTCTGCTAACCATTCAATAAAAACTTCACAAATTTATATTTAGAGGTCAATATTATCGATTTGGAGGACAAATTTTTCCAATTAAAAATCGCCACTTTTTGTAAGTGACGATTTTCATTCCGAAATTCTGCTGTTATTTGATGAGCCAACTGTAATCTTTGCGACAGTCAAGGATATATTCTACATAGACTGTATCATCTTGAATCTGGTAGAGGACAAGATACCACTTCTCAATGAACATCTTATGATATTTATTTGGAGTGATATACAATTCCTCAAAGAAAGGGAAACGCTGCGGCATCTGGCACAAAGAACGCATTGCTGTCATAATCTCTTTTTTCTTTTCCGTTGCTGCCTGTTTATTGACCTGTGCCATAAAACGGATATGCATCCCTAACATTCTTTTGGCTCTGTCGGAAACAATCACTTTATATTTGCTGTTTGATACCATACGCTATACCTCTGCAATCACTTCATCAAGATAAGCGTCCAGTTCGTCAAGCGTACAGCCGCATCTTCCAGCAAGTCTGTCC
>JAHAFI010000027.1 GCA_018374355.1 Clostridiales bacterium | reverse complement strand
ACAAAATGTGATTACATCACATTTTGGCGCTGTATGTCTCGGGATTTCCGCGCAAACTGCGCGAAAACACCTCGCGGAATATTACCAGTGAACAGTAACGAATTTTTCCATGTCCGGCACAATTTTTTTGCTATCTATATGCTTTCATCATCACAGTGGATTTCCATCGTCCCAGAATTTCCACTTTAGAAAATCCCCCTGCCCTTAAAGCTTCTATCTCATGTTCCGGTGTAAGAGGTGTATCATAGTGATAAAATTCTTCATCTAAAATTCCCTGCTTCTGCTTTAACTGAGCAAGGGTTTCAAAAAAACCCTTTTCCTCCGTTTCATCTTCCGAAAAATAATCCGTTAAGATAAAGAATCCCTTTTCCTTCAAGGAACCATGAAGCTTTTTATAGAGTTTTTCTTTCTGTTCTTTAGTAAAATGATGAAGAGATTCCACGGAAACAGCCGCATCAAATACGGCATTTCCCAAAGGTTTCTCAAAATAAGAGGCATTGATCAAGGTCAGATTCTTATTCGGATACTTTTTCCTCAGCTTATCCAGCATCCCTGCAGACAGGTCAATTCCTGTAATCTTTGCCGATGGATTCCGTTTAAAATATTCATCCAATTCCAAACCAGTCCCACAGCCCAAATCTAATACTCTGCAATTTTCCTCAGCCGGAAGCTGCGCCGCTGTAAACGGATAAAATTCTTTTGCCTCTTCTCCATTTAACATGTGTTCCTCATATCCGTCCAAACGTTTTTCAAAAAAACTTGCCATTTTTTCTAATTCCATACGCCTAATCCTCCTCTTGAAATCCTTTCCTATGCATGGGAAAGAGTTGGAAACATCAGTTTTTTATCTGCAATATCGGGAATGCCGCTTCCCTTTACAAAAAGGGTGGTGTCCTCCTCCCGGAGTTCTTCCAACGCAAATCCTTCCGTATGTATCGGTGTAAATCCCAGTCTTACTTTTGTTACGGAATCCCCAAAAGCTTCTATTATCTTCTGAAGCTCTACACTCCCATCAGAAAGAATATGATGAATCATCAGTTCTCCTTCCTCCTGTTCCGCAGCCACCCACGCATTCCATTCTTCTATATAATAGACATTTTCCTGCATGAACTTTGTAACGTAAAACATCAGCAGACCCACGTTATTTTTCATCTCCAGTCTGCTGTTTGGGACACTGTGAATCATGGCCTCTTCCAGTTTTGCCCAATCTTCTCTGCTTTTCATGGAAATTTGTCTCGCCGTTTTTGTTCCTGTTATACTGACATTTTTTGTGTACTGATACTCAGCAGCCGCAGTGTAGCCAAACTTAGGGTAAAATTCCAGAACACTGTCGTTGGCGAACAGATACATTCCATCTGTTTTTTCTCCGTAATCGTTCTCAATTTCCTCCATCAGACGGCGAATCAGTCCTCTGTTCCGGTAAGCTTCATCCGTCATAACCGTTCCCAGTTGAATCAGATGTTTCTCCTCCCCGTCACAGATAAAATCCATGATGTTCACCGACACATTGGCCGCCAGCCTGTCTCCGTCGAAAACAGAGTAGGGGATGTAATGTTCCCGCCAGAAGCCGTTTTGATACCAGTCCTCAAAATTCAGTCCGAAGGTCTTTTCTGCAAGATGATTGAACTGGTTTCGTTGGTGTTCCTTGTTTTTATATCCTTTTATCACTTTAAAATCCATATCCGTTTTCTCCTTTTTCAAGCTGTTTTTCTTCCTGTCTCTTAGCAATCCACTCTTTTTTCAGCATACGGTATTCTAATCTGGTTTTCATCCTTCCGTCATGCCATTCCCAGTCAACATGTTCCCCTTCTTTGATCAGCCCGCATTTTTGCATGACTCTCTCTGAACCAATATTTTCAGCCAGACAACCTGTAGTCACCCGGTATACATCATTTTCCACAAATGCAAATTCCAGTACTTTTTTTAATGCCTCCGTCACATAACCATTGTTCCAGAATTTCGGATAAGTAAAATACCCAACATGAACCAACTTTCCTACAGGCGTTGTCTCCTCCACGGTATATCCTATACTTCCTGCCTGTTCATGCGACTCCTTTAATTCTGTATGCAGAAAATAATATTTTCTTTCTTCCTTCCTCTGATCCTCCAATACCTCAGCAAAATCCCTGTCGCTCTCTTCTCTGGAAAATAACTGAATATCCTGAAGATAATACATCGTTTCAGCATCACTTTTCAGTTTAAAATAGGCTTCTTTATCTGCCGACTGGTAATCTCTCAAAATCAACCGTTCTGTTTCCAGATATATCCCCTTTTCCTCCATATCTATTTTCTCCATTCCACAACATCTTCCAGCCTTTTTCTCGGTCTGGCATCGGGATTTTCTCCACGATACCCCAGCGCAAGAGCAGCACATAGCTGTCCTTCCGTATCCATCCAATCATTCAGTTCCTTCTGTGCAAAGTAAGTATCGCAGATCCAAAGACTTCCCAGCCCATATTCCGTGGCTGCTAAAATCATATTTTCAACCGCTGCCCCAATAGACTGGACATTACAGATCTCGGAAACCCGTCTTTCCATATCCAGTTCATGACTGAAATCTTCTCCCAAAATATTCGCAATAAATATCACCACCGGAGCCTGCTCCATTATTTTCATGGTATACTCGGCTCCGCCGATATGTTGCCCGCTTTCTGTAAGAAACGGCGCTCTCTTTTCTCTTTCTATTCCTTTGCGGAAAATCTCCACCGCCTCAGCTTTTGCATCCCCCTCTGCAACGACAAACTTCCATGGCTGTCTGTTTTTTGAGGATGGAGCAAGCATTCCTGCCTGTATGATTGCTTCAATGACCGGCTGCGGAATACTTTCCGGCTTGTATTTTCGGATACTACGTCTGTTTTTGATTGCGTCCAGCATAATTTTCCCTTCCTTAATGTTTACCTGTATTTTCACATGACACTGCATTCCAACTGACAGTCACACGGTTCCTTTTCCACATGCCCCGCATGGTATTCCTCTGCTTCCACACATCCCATAGCCCGGTAAAACGCCTGACTTTCCACCGCTGAATGCGCTGATATGTACAATTTCCCTGCGCCATGCTCCTTGGCATGATTTTTTGCCATCTGGAACAGGACTTTTCCAATCCCCATTCTCCGCATATCCTCCGAAATATGGATATTGGACAAATCCATATATTGTTTTCTACTCCCGAATAAAACGGGTTCCAGAGACGCAAACCCTTTCAAACGCTCCTGTACAAACGCACCGAACACCGTTCCCTCCGTGCGAATCGTATTTTTTAAGGAATCAATCAGCTCCTGATACTCTTCTTCTGTCCATTCATCTATAAATGCAATATCCCGGATTACCCATTCTCCCTTGATTTTTCTCCAGCATTTTGTCACCTTCTGCCTTCTTTCAAAGCAGGAAAACAATTCCCGGGATATTTCATCCTCCTGCAGCTTTCGATATGTAATCATTTCTTCACGCTCCCAACCATATCTATGTATGATATGTCTCACAGATTTTCAAAAATCTTCTATTTTTTTCTGCCTTTTATTATAATAGAATTTATCCGAAATTGACAATACTACAAATATCCCAATTCTGTCGGTTTGGACATATACGGATGCAATTCTTTAATTATATCCAAAATAATATATTTAATATAGTTTAATAATCCTGTTTGGACATGTGGGAAAATTTTTCTTACATACGTCCACCATTTTATCAAAATCATGGACGTAATCCCGGCATATTTCTTTCCTATGTCCAAAAAGGTATTGAGATGAAGCAATTAAGGGATTTTGACACAGCTATTTGGATAATTTGAACCGGATTTTCCGTTTTACGTCCAAAGAGATGATTTTCTGCATTTCATCCGAAAATGCTCTCACTACAGAAATTTCCTGTTGAAAATCATGATTGCCGCAATAACTGGCCAAAGCTTCCTCCACCAGAGGTTTCCACCTGCCCGGAAGTTTCCCAATCGCCCACTGGCCGCCCTGTTTTTTGGAAAGCACAAGCCCCTCCCGTACAAAAGCAAGCACACGGCATTGATTCAAGATGAGGTACACGGGATTTTCTTCCAGATGTTCTGCTGCATAGACAACATCCGCCCTGATGCTGTCCATATAATTTTCTTTCGGAACCTCTCCAAACACCTCTGAAATCGGTTTTCCCCATAAAACAATTCCGACCGCACGAATCACCGTAAAATGTGCCGCCAAATCTTCATCGGTTCCCTGTATCTGCTCACAATATCCCTGCAAATCTTCCTGTATTCTCTGCCTGTATATATTTGAGAAGTGAAGCTCAAAGGGTGTTGGGTATATAAAAGGCTTACAAACGGTTTCCAAAACCACGCTCATTTCAAGCCCTTTAGGCGGGCACTCTTCTTCCATTGCAAGTAATTGGGTAAGCAGTGCTTCTTTCTCACTTTCCGGCAATCTTTCTTTTACAACGATAATAAAATCCACATCACTTTTTTCCCAACTAAAACACCCAAAAGCAATCGAACCGTGCACATAAATTCCGGTCAGATTTGTCCCCAGAATGTTTTGACAAACTTTCCTTATTTTCTCAAGCAGTTTTTCCACGTTCTCCACCTCGTCTGCAGCTTATAGTTCTTTTAATATTAACATACTTTTCTTCCCTGTGCTACAACTGAATCCGTTTCAAGCACACCCTGAAAGCGCCCTGAAAGTGCCTTGAAAGCGCTCCCGGCATACTTACTGTGATGCCGCGAAGGTTTTATCCTTTTTCAAAAAAATGTCAGAAAAAACCGCAGCAGAAATTATTCCAAGCTGCGGTCTTTCCAGATTCTCTTTATTTTTCTTCCCCCATCGGGGTAATCACAATATTTTCTGCGGAGATTCCTGTTTTCCGCTTCACAATATCCTCAATCTGCGCTCTGCTGGCATCGTCTACCTGAGTGCTTGGAACCACGATATCCGCAGTTTCCCCGGTCAGATTGACCACCACATCCGTATATCCCTTTGCTTCCAGCAAAAGCTCCGCTGCAGCCTCTTTTTCCACCAGATCCGTCATGCTTACCATGCTTGCGATGGCTCCCTGCCGTTCTTCCTCAGACAGTTCCGAATTGTTGATGATTTCAAGCAGTGTTTCCTTATTCTGGGAACGCACCTGCTCCCTGTCGATCCGGGCCTGAGCCATATATGTAGACGCACCGGTAAGAACTGCTTCGCCCGGAGTTTCCAGCGAAGTATCCGCTGTGTCACCGCTCTCGGTTCCTGTTTCAGCCGCAGTTTCCGTTCCTGCTGTGTCTGCCGTTTCCGTTCCTTCCTCCCCCATCTGTTCCGCAATCTCCACCGTCTCATCCGTAATGTCCCCGTCCAGACTTTCAATATCCTGAAGTACACTGTCCATATCCACAGCAGTTTCCGCTGTATTCTCTGTTTTCGTTTTTGTTGAAGTATCTGTAGTTTTCAGTTTGGAGTCCGAATAGCTGATATACCCGGCTGCTGCAATCATAACCGCCAATGCTGTAATGATGATCTGATTCTTTTTGAATATTTTTTTCACAACTTCTCTCCTCACTTCATTTTCAATACTTTAATTTTATGGGCCTCCACATGAAATAATGCCATTACCGCTTCCTGTATCTGCTGTACCAGCGCCGGCTGGTCTCCCCCCTGAGCCACCACCAGAACCCCCCGGATTTCCGGATACGTTTCTGAAGCTACGTAGGGTGTCTGGCTTCCGCTGTCCGTTTCCTCGTATACGGTGGTTTCCTGCACGCTGGTGGATTCGCTGCTGGTCTCTGTTCCCTGTCCGTCCTTCTGGCTGGAAATTTCCGCATCCTCCGGCACATCCTTCTCCACGATCTTTCTTCCCGTGGATTCCATGGTGACCGTGACCTTCACATCTCCCACTCCCTCTACCTGCGACAGCGCCTCCGTAAGCTGCTGTTCGTACTCCTGACGGATATCCCCGGTATTTTCCTCCTGACTCGCCTTCTTTTCTGTCTCCGTTTTCCGGTCATCCGTCTTTTTTACCGGCATGGCAATGACAAGAAGCAAAAGCCCTGCCAGCCCGCAGACAATCCACTGTTCCCGTTTCATCTTTTTCCATGCAGCAACAACTCTCTCTTTCATACGTTACCCCTGTATCATTATATTTATATTCCCACCGGGAATATTATAGACTTCCTCCAATTCATTTTTAATATTTTCTTTCTGCTCTTCTGCTGAAGCAGTGCCTTCCTCCTGAGATTTTTCCTCTGTCGGACGCAGCTTGAGGGAAATTCCCTGCAATTCCAGCCGCTCTCCGTCAAAAAAAGTGACTTCACACGTTATAGTCTCATAACCGTAATGGTCCGCCAATTGTCCGATTTGGGCTTCCACCTCTTTTCCGCAGGCATCCTTTACATAATCCGTACCTGTCATTTCCTGTCTTCCCGTTTCCCTCATCATTTCCTCAAAGGCTTCCCCCAGCGAATCCTCCAGCACCTCTCCCTCAATCTTCCCATCCAGCCCGGAAATCTGAAGGAGCGGCTGAAGCATCACCAGAATCAGAAGCATTCCCATAAAGAAACGGATATATTTTTTTTCTTCTCCCCCCGGTATAAAGTTCATGACGGCCGATAAAAAAATAAAGTAAAACGCCAGATTACGAACCCACTGGGCCAGCCATTCCATATTTTCACCATCCTATCCAAGAGAACCTGCCAGAATCGCCACGGTCAGTAAAAATAAGATTTCCACCGTCATCAGCAGTTTCAGAAGCATACCGATACTTTCCCCCATGGTGTGAATACACCCTACCATCCGTTTGTCCGTCACCGGCTGCACCAGCGCAGCAATCACCTGATAAAAGACGCAGCTCACCCCAAGCCTTACCGCGGGAGGAATGGCTGCCAGCAGCATGATGATTACAGCCGCAGCGCCCAGACAGTTTTTGATCAGCACCGCTGAACCCAGCACCATCTCTGTGATTCCGGTGAAAATATTTCCAAGTCCGGGAATCGCACCCGCCGTTTTTCCCAGCGCCGTGCGCTTCAGCGCATCCACCGCCGGGGAAATCAGCCTCTGGATCAGTTGGATCCCCAGAATAATGCCAACCATATTTTTCAATACCCAGAGGATTGCCGACTTCAAAAGCTCTGTCATTTTTGATAGGAACTCCTCTTTTGTGAGATAATTGATCAATTCAATCAGCATATACACCCGTATTCCGGGAAGAAGTATATTCAGGATAACTTTTTCTGCCAGATAAATAATAAATATAATCATCTGGTAAAACATGGCCGCTGTGGAAATGCCTGTAGATACCGTCATGGCCAGATAGTAAGACGGCAGAAGCGCCCGCATAAATTCCACCAGCCCCTCTAAGGAACTCTGAATCTGCCCGCTGAATCCGTCAAAGGTTTTTAAAAGAAGCACGAAAAGGAGGAGATAAATCATATAAAAAGAGATTTCCCCAATCTGCTGGTTTTGAAAAATCCGCGACAGATTGGAAAATATGGAAGCCAGCAGCACCAGAAGCAGAATGTGGATGCACACCTTTTTCTGGATTCCGAGGGCTTCGATAAGGAAAGTGCTTATTACCTCTTTCCATGCGGAAGAATCCAGAGCCTGTCCACCCTGCATCATTTTTCCGATCATATCGGTAAAGGATACTTCTTCCTCCAGCAGTTCATCCACCGCCTCTTCCACTTCCTTTAATTCCAGATCCTCCAGAATTTCCTGCCGAACCCGTTCCTCCTCCTGCTGCTCCGACTGTATTTCCTGCTCCGGCGCCGCCCCGTAACAAGTCTCTCCCCCTCTCAGGCTTCCCATCAGGCAGAAAACGGCTGCGGCTATCCATTTTCCCTTTTTACCCCAAAAATTCATGGATTGTCTCCAAAAGAGCCGTAAGAATCGGCATACTGATTGCCAGCACCGCCAGTCTCCCGAACACCTCTATCTGGTTCGCCACCGCGGAATATCCCGCATCCTTACAAAGACCCGCCGAAAACTGTCCGATGTACGTGATTCCTATCATTTTCAGCAAAATATTGATATAAGTAGTCTCCACCGGAACGTAACTCTGGATCTCTCTTATGGCTGTAAACAGATATGTCAGCTTCCCAACCGAAAAGAACAGGATTGCCACTCCGGCCGCCAGCGTGATATAGAAAGCATACTCCGGCTTGACCTCTTTCAGCAAAATCGCCAGAAAAATCCCGACCATGCCGATTACCGATATACGGATGATTTCCATATTCCCTCCTTATAAGGAAAATAGCTTTTTGATTGTTTCAAATAAATCATAGATATACGGAAGCACCCAGAACAATACCACGATCAGCCCGGCCAGACTGGTTAAAAATGCCTGCTCTTCTCTCCCGCTGTGTTTCAAAACCTGACAGAGCACCGAGACCAGAATTCCAACCGCTCCGATTTTGAATATAATTCCAACTTCCACAACCGCCTCCCCCCTTCACAGCCGCATTTCCCAGCCTGTGAGCATGAAACACATAACCTTTTGACCCGGGTATCATATAAACAAGATTACCAGAAACGCTCCGCCCAAAACACCCAGACTGCGTAACAGCTTTCTTTTTCCGGGTAACTGCGCTGTCAAAAGCTTCACCTTCTGTTCCTGCTCCTTCAGGTAGCGTTCCAAAAGATGAATCTGCATCTCTTTATCCAGATAACCCAGATTACAGGCAGCCTGATAAAAAGCTTCAACATCTTCTTTTTCCAGATATGTATTTTTCATGGTTTCCTCCATGGTCTGCCGCAAAATAACGGAAAATTTTTCACCGGAATATTTTCTCAGCCGCACCGCCAGTTCTCCCAGAAATTCCGCGAAGGGAGATTCCGTTTTCTCTCCGATTCGTTCCATGGCTTCCGGCAGCGTCGTCCTTGCAAACGTGATCTCTCCCTTCAAAAATTCCCCGATGCGCATCAGCTCCTGCAATTGCCGGACTCTTCCGGCACACTGCTGGCTTTTCCAGAAACCCATCCCGCAGCAGGCGATAAAAAGGAGCACTGCTCCTGTAAGCCTGATCATGTTTTTTTCCCCGAATAGTAGAGACAGGTTCCTCTTTCGTCATAGATTTGGGCGATATTTCCGATTTTACCCTCAGAACTGCATTTACCATGATCCCCGAAAGCATTGTTATCCGGTTCCATGGATTTATTTTCCTCTTTCCGGTGTTTCATACTCTGCAGTACGATATAGCGTTCAAAAACATGCTCACGAATCAATCGTTCAAACAGCGGTTTCTTTTTGATATCCTCAATCGAGCTTCCATGCACCGTGGCCAGCAGCTTACACCCGGAATTTAAAATCATCTCAATGGCATGAATATCCTCATAGCTTCCGATTTCATCCACTGCCACCACCTGCGGCGACATGGAACGGACCAGCATCATCATCCCCTCGGATTTCGGACAGCAATCCAAAAGATCTGTTCTCATGCCTACATCATTTTGCGGAACTCCCTGATAGCTTCCGCCGATTTCAGACCGTTCATCCACCACTCCCACAGTGCAGCCGGGAAATTTCCCTGTTCCATCGGAAATCTGGCGTACCAGATCCCGCAGCAGCGTAGTTTTCCCACAACGGGGCGGGGAAATAATCAAGGTATGGTAAATCTCATTATTTTCAATCACATAGGGCAGAACTGCCCCGGCGCATCCCTTAATCTGATGGGAAAACCGGATATTAATACAGGAAATCTGGTGCACCCCCTTTACCTGATGATCTTCAATAATTGTTTTTCCGGTTACTCCCACCCGGTGCCCTCCCTGAATCGTCAAAAAGCCCTGACGGAGTTCTTCCTCATACGCGTACAGGGAATACTGGCCCAGATATTCCATGGTTGTCCGGATTTCTTCCATTTGTACCACATAAGCCATCTTACTGTGTCTGGTAAGGAGCCCTTGGGATGTCACAAAATATTCCTTCCCATCCAGCCAGAGAATCAGGGGCTTGTTCGTCCGCAGACGGATTTCCTGCAGCGCATCTACATCCCATGCTGCCTGTTTTAAAATTTCCCGGATGGTTGACGGGAACAGGCGGAGTACTTCCTCACGGTTCATATGCATCACCTCTTATCCTTATATATATGTGGACAGCGAAATTTTATGTGATGGACAGAAAAATTAAACGCCGGATTTCATCTTTTCTTTCCGATGAAATCCGGCGTCACGGTATATCTGTATTCTATTTTCCCTTACCCTTCCAGTTGTGCCACGCGGACAACCAGATTCTTTCCGTAAGGATATCCTGTGGTATGTACTGTCAGCATCTGTTTCTCTGCATCCTGAACAAATGGCAGCTCCCGGTCATTGTCCAGCCATTTCACCCTTCTCAGCGGTTTGCTGATTCCTCCGTAACAGCGGAGATGGGATGCGTCTGTCTGATCTGAAACCGTAACATTTTCATCTCCCTCGATTCCAAGGTCAAATACAAACAGATAAATCTTTCCGTCAGGAGTCTGAAGGGCGAAATCATCTCCGGCACACGCCACCGGATAGGGTTTTCCGGTATAAATGATATCCTTGTACAGATCCGTCCAGCGGCCTACGATTTTCAAGGTTTCCGCCATAATTCCCGGAATCTTTCCGGTTCCGTCCGGGCCGATATTCAGAAGAAGGTTCGCTCCCGCTCTTCGGCATTTTGCCAGTGTTTTGATCAGCTCGGCCGGGGAGCGGAAATTCAGGTCAAATTCCCCGTTTCCCCAGTGGTCGTTCATGGTACAGCACATTTCTCCTGCCACATATTTGGACATTCCTGTCCGGTCGATTGGTTTGGGCAGCCCCTGCTCAAAGGTCACGCTGTCAATCTCCGGGTGCCCCAGCTCTCCTCTTGCACCCAATCCGGTATTGTTGATGATCATGGCATTTGGCTGGTGCTTGCGGATAGTGGAATACAGTTCGTCCAGTTTCCAGTCTGCATCCGGTTTGCTCCAGTTGCCGTCAAACCACAGTCCGCCGATTTCCCCGTAATTGGTGCAAAGCACTTCCACAGATTTTCTCAGATATTCCAGATAGCTGTCAAAATCATTCTCAAAACTTTCCTGATACCAGTCCAGTGTGGTGTGATAGAAAAACGGAATAATGCCTTCTGCCCGGCAGCCCTCCACAAATTCTTTGATCAGATCCCTTTTGGCCGGCGAATGCGGTGCGTCAAAATCAGATAATCCGCAGGTGTCATACAGAGAAAAACCTTCGTGGTGGCGGGTAGTCAGAGTGATGTATTTCATCCCCGCCTCTTTTGCAAGCCGGGCAATTGCTCTCGCATCAAAATCCTCTGCCGTAAAGGTATCCTTCAGCTTACTGTATTCCTCCCGGGGAATCTTTTCAAAATCCTGAATCCACTCCCCTTTTCCCAACTGGGAATACAGCCCCCAGTGAATAAACATGCCAAAACCGAGATTTTCAAAATCGGCAACTCTTTTTTCCGGGACCGGAATTGTTTTTTCTTTTTGTTCCATTTGTTATTACCCCCAATTTTAATGATTTCTGATTCTCATTCAAGCATAATTTCCGTCTGTTTTCAACTGATTTTTGTTATTTTCTGATTCACGGCTGCAAATCCCCTTTGATTTTCCGAATAATTTCATCTAAATCTGTCTTTTCAAAACTGGTGTTATCCACTTCAATCCTACTTTCCATCAGCCAACGGCAAAATCGCCTGCTTCTTAATCGAATGCCATATTTTCCCCTCCTACATGCAAATTTTCTTATGCGCCTTCATTTTCTTCACCGCCCAATCATAATGACTGCTTGTTGTACTGATAAAATAGCTTCCGATACAGCTTCCGCCAACCCACGGATAGTAGGTATTTGTAAACAACTCTTCATTTGAAAATGTATTCAGCGCCTCCATAACCATTCGGTGAGACTCCATGAATTTTTTCAGAGCTTCTGCTTCCGTTACGTTCTGGCAGCGATTGAAAAAAACAACATTCATAGCGCCATATGTTTTCCAGTTATATCCCTCCATCAAAAATGGTTTATTACTTCCATCCTCACGATTCTTTATCCATTCCAATAATAACAGATGCCATTCATGCAAGTGCATCAGCACATCCCGCAGATTCTTATCCCGTTTCCAGTGCGCTTCCTTTTTCTTTTCGTCAGCGGAAAAGTCATAGCAGATACTCTTTTCACTTTCTGTTCTGTTTTCAATCAATTTCAGCATTTTCTCATAATTTGTTGC
Organism: Clostridiales bacterium; assembly: GCA_018374355.1. Lineage (GTDB taxonomy): Bacteria > Bacillota > Clostridia > Lachnospirales > Lachnospiraceae > Oliverpabstia. The sequence goes on along the minus strand of JAHAFI010000027.1, from coordinate 31,581 downwards.
CGCTGCACTTATTAAATCCTCTTTATTTCTTGGTCTTGGCATGTCAATTCCCTCCTTTTAATTTGCAAATGAACCAATTTCAGCCGCCATTCTCACCGTCTACACCTCATATTTCTTTTTTATACTATCCGCTATACTCAAAAGCTCATTTCTGATTTCTTCCGGTTCCAAAACGGTCACTTTATCTTTACAGGTCAACATCCATGTGACCAAATTTTCTTTATCCGTGTATTCATGTTCAAAAAGCAATGTCCCATCCGGCTGCACTTCAAAGGAATCTGCACCGAATTCTTCAATCAAATGCCATTTCATCTCCGGTTGAAATACTGCTTTTACATAGATTCCACCAGAAAAAATTGCTTTCGCAGACAAATCCGGCATCGGTACATCCCTGTTCACTGCATCCTCCACAGTTTGTACTATTTTATCCATTCGATTTACTTTAAACATCCGATAGTCTTTTCGAAGTTTACACCACCCCCAGACATACCAACTGCTCCACTTAAATATCAAAAAATACGGTTCAATCTCTCTTACACTTTCTCCCGTTGGTGCGTAGTAATGAAAACTAAGCACCTTTCTTTCCTCAATTCCCTTTTGAATCACTTCGATTTTTAGCGGCAGGGAATCCTTATACCAAGATGACAGGTCAATCAGTATTGATTCACTGCCGCTCATATATTCAGAAGAACCAGATTTGATTTTCTCCATAAGCTGTCCGTAATAATGGCTTCCACTTACACTATCAAGACTTCTCAACCCCGCCAGTATCATCTGCATATCTTTGGATGTCAGTAAAGTTTTATCCATCCGGTATCCCTCCATAATGCTGATGCCGCCATGGATACCTTGCGATGTACTAATCGGAATACCGGCTTTACACAGATTCTCTATATCTCTATGAATGGTTCTTCTGGATACCTCAAATTTTTCTGCCAGTTCAGGTGCAGTAATTTTTTCCTCCTGCAATAACACAGAAAGAATTCCGATAAGTCTGTCTATCTTCATGATATTTCTCACTTCCTGTCTTATAATATCACGTAAAACATGTCAACTGTATGTCATATTTATCATAACATTTTGCACAAAATAAAAAAAGCCTGCGAAGCTTCAGATTTGCATAAAAAAGCATCTGCCATCTGACCGATACAGTAAAGATCCCTTGAATGTTCTCCGGTATCAAAGTATACTACTTCTATAAGTGAAAACACTAAAATTATACAAATTCGACCGTTCTCATCTCGAACCTTCTGTCGAACTATTTATGGACACCTTCTCCCGCGAGCCATGGAACGATACCTATGATTCCAAAAACAGGTGATGGCTTTTTTGAAAACCATCTGAACAACTACTACTTTACCGGCTATATTTTAAAAACCGGAGATGAGATCACAGCCCTTGACGGGCTTGTACTTCTTGCAAAACCCATCCAAATTTACATGAAAGGAGAATTTTTCACATGAGATATCCTTGGATTGACGAATTTCTATTAAACAAAAAAGGTGTTGCTAAAGATTTGCAGCCCGACTGGAACTGGATTCGCTATCAAATTGGCGGCAAAATGTTCGCCGCCATCTGTCTGGGTGACAAAAATGCCCCCTACTACATAACCTTAAAGTTGGAACCGACCGAAGGAGAATTTCTGCGAACCCAATTCGAAGACATTCTTCCCGGCTATTACATGAACAAGCTCCACTGGAATTCCATCAAAGCAGATGGTGCAGTTCCGGATGAATTATTAAAAGATTTGCTGGATAAATCCTATGAACTTGTGTTAAAGGGGTTCAGTAAGAAAAAGCAGAGGGAACTATTGGGAGAACTCTCTTAGATTTTATATATTCGGTTTAAGGAAAAAAATCAATGCGGTTTTTCAAATTAGAAACTTAAAATTTTGCAGCCGATTATATGGTTGCATGGAGCTTTAGTCAAAAACCTCGCTGCAGTTGCCAAATGGATATGCAGACATATCTGCATAGCTCGTTGCCTGCGGGAATAAAATCCTTTAAAAGCCTTATTTTTACAGTGATAGCTTTAATACCCCTCACCCAATTTGCTTTTCATAAGCAAAAACGGCAGCTCTGGTTATTGTTTTTCAAAGCTGCCGTTTATTATCAAGTTACGCAAGGCCAGATGCCTAAACGCAGTTTAATTTTTCTTGTTTACTGAATATTTGCTTCTTTTTTTATTCTTTGTTTTGCTTCTTCCACACTTTCGCCTTCTTTGGTTAGATAGCGGTCAACAAAAGCATCCTCGATTTTTGTGTAACCTCCGACAACTGTATCTTCGATTTTTTCAAATGTTCCAACAACTTTTTCTGCAATTTTTTCATTTGCTTTTACTAATTTTGACTTTGCCATAATATATTATCCTTTCCTTTTCTGACCTCTCCCTATCATCGCAATTCCAAGTATCAGTATGAACAGGCAGACAGTGACACCAGTCAGGCTATTCATCAACTGTATTGTGCCTTTGTCCATTGTTCCACAAGAAACAAGCATGTGCTCTTCTTTCATATAGCGGACAGATCGTTTTACTCTTTAATGCCTTTGGTTAAAGGAATAAGGCAGAGCAAAATTACAATGCCTGCAAGACCGATGGCAATTCCTAAAATCATCTTGCCCCACACCATACTAAAGCACATACCTACACCTAAGGCTAAAGCACCGATAACACCGACGATAATGGTAAGAATGTTTTTACCCGAAATTCGGATAGGCTCTTTGTGTGTCATTCTTCTCCATACAAACAAGGTAATCAACGCAAGAAACAATCCCACACATCCAAAGATAATTCCCGGCTGAAATGCACCCCACTCTGGGATAAGCGCCATACACATGCCAAGCGCAAAGAGTACACCGCTGACTGTTCCTAATACCATAGCTACAAAACTGCTTTTCTTCATTTGAAGCACCTCCTATTTTTTATTAAAGCAACTGTTGTTGTTTTAATCTGTTTAAAGTATAATTCCTAGTGGAGCTGAAAAACAATCATCAATTCACACACATGTGTTGGAATAATCAAAAACCCCGCTGCAAGCAACGTGGCATCAAATTTGTAACGCTGCAGAGCAGCGGGGTATTTGACCCTCGCAGCAGTCGCCAAATGGATATGTAAGCATATCCGCATGGCTCGTTGCCTGCGGGAATAAAAGAGGTGCAGCATGAACACAAAAAATAATCGGCGGCGGCGTGAATCTATAGAGCGTATTGAGAAAGTATTTCTTGAATTACTGCAAACAAAAACGTTACATGAAATTACAGTATCGGATATCTGCAAATCCTGTGAATTAAATCGAAGTACCTTTTATGCAAACTATATTGACATTTTTGACCTTGCAGACAAAGTAAGAGAGCATTTAGAAGATGAGGTAAACCGACTTTATGAAGCAGAGAAAAGCCAACGCTTCAACAGTAACGATTATCTGAAACTGTTCCGTCACATTAGGGATAATCAACTGTTTTATCGAACCTACTTCAAACTCGGATATGACAATCAATATCAGATTAAATATTTTGATGTACATCAGGCAGAGCAACATTTTGCTAATAAACATATTGATTATCATATAGAATTTTTCAGGAGTGGATTTAATGCGATTGTAAAAAAATGGCTTGAGGGCGGCTGTAAGGAAACGCCGGAAGAAATGGACGAAATAATCCGTAGTGAATACAAGGGGCGCATTTAATTGAATTGCTGCAAACAGAGTAATTTTTGAAAGCAACGGATAAAAGGTTACTTTTCACTCCGTTCACAGCAACACGCTTCGCGATGCACACAAAATGTGATTTCATCCCATTTTGGCGCTGTATGTCTCGGGATTTCCGCGCAATCTGCGTGAAAACACCTCGCGGAATATTGCCAGTAAACAGTAACCATAAAAGTCTGCATTCACCATAACTTTATGTAAATTTATTGACAAATCAGCTCTAATACGATAGAGTATATATGTACTCTAATGAATTAGAGAAAAGGAGACGTTAATTATGGATACACCTAAGGTATTTGAAAGTGAATATCGCTTTTGTTTGATTTTATGGGAACACGAACCCGTTAAAAGCAGTAAGCTTGTGGAACTTTGCAAAGAACAGCTCGGTTGGAAACCTACCACTACCTACACCGTAATCAAGCGTTTGTCCCAGCGTGGTGTGTTGAAAAACGAAAATACCATTGTTACTTCCCTTGTCAGTAAAGATGAAATACAAGCCGCAGAGCTGAACGAAATGGTAGAGAAAACCTTTGAAGGCTCTCTCCCTGCATTTATTGCGGCATTTACAAAGCACCAAAAGATTTCCGACAAAGAGATTGATGCTGTTCAGCAGATGATAGACCATTATCGGAAAGGAGAGTTAAAATGACTGAATTTTTCCTTAGCGTTGTAAATATGAGTATATCTGCAAGTTGGATTGTACCTGCGGTATTGATTTTAAGATTATTGCTAAAAAAAGCACCAAAGTGGATAACAGTTCTGCTTTGGGGAATCGTTGCTATTCGTCTTGTTTGCCCTTTTAGTATAGAAAGCGTGATGAGCTTAATCCCAAGCACACAAACGGTAAGTCCTGAAATTATGATGGCCGGAACACCAACTATTGATAGCGGTATTCCCATTATTAACCATATCATAAACCCAATGATCAGTAGTTCTTTTGCACCCAATCCGGTAGCAAGTGCAAATCCGCTGCAAATATTGCTGCCGGTATTATCTGTCGTTTGGTTAGCGGGTATTGTAGTTTTGTTCGTATATACCGCCATCAGTTATTGGCGTGTAAAGAGAAAAATCAGAACGGCAGTTTTACTGCGAAATAATATTTATCAAAGCGAAAGTGTTGTCTCTCCCTTTGCGCTTGGTATTGTTAAACCGAAGATATATCTGCCGTTCAAAATGAATGAGCAAGATATGAAGCACGTTATTGCCCACGAACAAGCCCACATCCGCCGCAAAGACCACCTATGGAAACTACTTGGTTTTCTTGTTCTCTCAATACATTGGTTTAACCCTCTGATGTGGCTTGGCTATGTATTGCTTTGCCGTGATATTGAGTTTGCTTGCGATGAAAAGGTTATCAAAGAATTAGATAACGGGCAAAAGGCGGATTATTCACAGGCGCTTTTAACTTGCAGCGTAAATCGCCGTATGATAGCTGCTTGTCCCCTTGCTTTTGGAGAAGCAGGTGTAAAAAACAGAGTGAACTCAGTATTGAATTATAAGAAGCCTGCATTTGGGATTATTGTAGCTGCAATTATTGTAAGTATAATTGCAGCGGTATGTTTCCTCACAAATCCTACAGCACATAGACTTGGTAACATAGATGGGCACGAACTTGATTCCTCGTTAAACGAGAAAACCGCCGTACAGTTTTTTGATGGAAATGAATATCGTTATGCCGACGATGCTGAGGATGAAATTCTGAACGAACTTTTTGATATACAAATTTCACGACAAGAAGTAACATTAAGCAGGGATGAAGACAGAGATAAAACAAACACACTCCTTCTAAATCTTCCCGAAGCTCCTGAGCAATTGGTAATGTCCTCATATCGTGGCGGTACATATATTCACTTCAATTCCGATTTTTCAGAAGTGTGGGTAAACGATGGTGTAAAACCAACCCTGAGCTATACTGTCAAGTCTCCTGATAAGGCTAAAATGATTTTCGAACAAATCGTTGGCAACAATAGTATTTCAAATATCGACGGTGCAGATTCGGAAACTTCCTCCCGCACCCCATCCTCCCCTCTTGAAAGTGTCCCCAGCGGAGGAATCCCTTCGATCTTCGTCGGAGCAGGCATACGAAGAGGACTGATGAAAAACTTAGAGCCGGAGCAGCAGACAGGCAGGGAGAGATTCAGGCCATCAAGGCCTGAATCTCAGGGTGCTGAGACGAGAAAATCCTTCAGATTTTCTTGTCGAATCGCCCGGTGCCCTGACTGGCTGTTGCTCCGGCTCTTAGATTTTCACAGTTCTCGAAGCTGCCTGCTCCGGCGAAGATCGAAGGGATTCCTCCGCGGCCGCCACCACCCCCAAGCAGTGACATCTACTAAATTTCCCACTCTCTCACTACAATTTCCCCATCCCACATCTTAGGCACACAAATTTTCCCCGAATATCCATCGCAAAAATCCAATTCAAAAAACCGACATTCCCCATACTCAAGTCCTTTCAGATCCCTGCGAATCCCTTCCCCGGTATATTTCAGAAAACTTTCCTTTTTTGTCCAGAAAGAATAAAATCCTTCCACCAAGCATCCCTCAGCCTTAAACGCCCCCCATTCTTCCTCCGACAAAATCTTCCTGCCCATCTTCTCCACATTCACCGCCTTATGATACTGAATATCAATCCCCACCTGCACCCTCCCCAAAGCACAGGCAGCATAATCCCCCGAATGACTGATATTAAAAAACAAATCCTCATGATACTTCAAAAACGGCTTCCCCCACACATCTCTCCCAATCGCTTTCTCTTCCTTGGAGACATCAACTCCAAACTCCTCTCGAAGAATCACCTTCAAAAGCTCCCGTCCTGCCCGTGATGCGTTCTTCACCTTCATTCTATTTTCCCTGAAGTCATCAATCTTTCCGATTCCAACTACAATTCTCCCCTTATCTGCTCTCTGCATGTTCTTTACCTCCCCTCCGCGGCGCCTCCCAAAGCTCCGCCAGAAATCTGGACGGTTCCAATTTCTTCCCAAACCGTTCCTCCACCGAATACAGATGCAATTCCTTCCGCGCCCGGGTCATCCCCACATAAAACATCCGCCGCTCCTCCTCCATCTCCGGATCAAGCACCGCCTTATGATAGGGAATACTGCCCTCATTCACATCCAGAATATACACCCGGTCATACTCCAGCCCCTTCACGCTGTGGAGAGTAGAAATCGTAATGGCCTCCCTCTGCTGCCGGATCTTCTCCGCCTGTTCCTGAAGCTTTTCCTTATACTCCTCCATATACGCAAACCATTCCTGATAAGTTTTATATCCCTTAGCACTCTCCTGAATCTCCTGCAGAATATCGTAAAGCTCTTCTACCTTGATCCTCCGGTAATCCGCATACTCCTTCAGATACTCATCATATCCGATCCCATAACGGATATAATTGATCGCCGCATACGGCGTCATATTCTTCATCACTTTCACATCGTGCTCGAACTTCTCAATCCTATCACACATCCATTCTTTCCCCTCGTAAAACTGATAAAGAATCTCAAAGGGCATTTCCTGCTCGTAAAAGGCTTCCCGGGAGAGATACCGATTCGGCCGGTTCATCACCGCCAGAAAATCCTTCCGGCTTCTTCCGCCCATCGCCAGATGCATATAGGACACCATATTTTTCGCCAGCCAGTGTTCATACAGATTCGGCAGTACATCCCGCATGGTAAACGGCAGATTAAATTCCATCAGACGCTCCACCGTCATCCGGCAGCCCACATTGGTGCGAAAGAGTACCGCAATCTCCTTCAGGGGACACCCTTCTGCCAGATCCTTCTGAACCTGCTTTACCAGCCAAGTAGTCTCCTCACTCTCATTTTCAAAGTAACGTATTTCCAATGATTTTCCTCTGGGATTTTCCGTCCTAAGCTGTTTTTCAAACCGGGCATCATTCCAGCGGATCAGGTTCTGGGATTTTTCCACAACCTCCCCGGAGCAGCGGTAATTCTGTTTCAATACCACCTGCTTCATTCCCGGATAATCTTTTGGAACATTCAGCATGATTTCCGGCTTCGCCCCCCGGAAGCGGTAAATCGACTGGTCATCATCCCCCACCAGAAACAGGTTATTTTCCGGCAGAGCCAGTAATTTCACGATATCATACTGCAATTGATTCACATCCTGAAACTCATCAATGAGAATGTAGCGGAATTTTTTCTGCCAAGCCGCCAGAATCTCCGGATGCTTCTGAAAAAGCTGGTAGCAGTATACCATCAGATCGTCAAAATCCAGTAATTTCCGGCTGTGCAGCCTCTTTTCGTATGCACTGTAGATTCTCCGGAATTCTTCATCAGGACAGCTTGCGGAATAATAATGGCTGAGAGGAATTCTTCCGTTTTTTACGGTACTGATTTCCCGGTTCAATGATTCCAGCAGATCATTTTCATCGTCTACGTCCATAGAAGTTTTCTGAACAAGTTCCCGTAAAATCCGGTACTTTTCTTCCTCACTGGCGATATTTTTTGATGTAATCCCGTAAGCATGGCGCAAAATTCCGTAAAATACCCCATGGAAGGTTCCAAAGGTCACACCCGTGCCCTCTTCTTTGTTCAGGCGCAAAAAGCGCTCCCTCATCTGTCCGGCAGCCGCTTTTGTAAAAGTGACTACCAGAATGGACGAGGGAGCCACTTGGTATTCTGTAATCAGTTTTCTGGTGCGGTGGGTAATCACCGCCGTCTTACCGGAACCCGGTCCGGCAAGCACCAGCAGCGGACCGTTTTTATGATCCACTGCCTCCTGCTGTTCTTTATTAAATTTCATATATGCTCCAATCAGCTAAGTTTTTCAATAGCCGCCTGAATACGCACGATACTTTCTTCTTTTCCCAGAACCTCCAGAATCTCTGTCGCTCCCGCCGGAGTCATCTGTTTTCCGGAAAGGGCTGTACGAATCGGCCACATCACGTATCCTACTTTGTAACCGTGTTCTTTGGAATAAGCGGAAAGCTTTTCAAACAACGCGTCGTTGCTGAAATCTTCCTGTTCGCTGAGAATCGGAAGAACCTCTTTCAGAACCTGAAGAGAAGTCTCTTCGTTGGTTTTCATTTTTTTGTGCACATACATGGCTGAATCGTATTCCGGTACGTTCTCAAAGAAATCGATATGCTCTCTGATATCCGGGAATACTTCGATTCTCGTCTTCACCATTGCTGCAATTTTATGGAAATCAACATCCTTTGTGATCACTTCTTTCATGTAAGGAAGAGCCATCTCATAGAATTTGTCGTCATCCATTTTTTTCATGTATTCGCCGTTCATCCAACGCAGTTTTACCATGTCAAATACTGCCGGGGATTTGCTGATTCTGTGGTAATCAAATTCCCTCACCAGCTCTTCCAGAGAGAAAATCTCATTATCGGAAGCCGGACTCCATCCCAGAAGCGCTACAAAGTTTACGATAGCCTCCGTTAAAAATCCCTGTTCCAGAAGATCTTCGTAGGAAGAGTGACCGGAACGCTTAGACAGCTTCTGATGTTCCTCATTGGTGATCAGAGGGCAGTGGATATACGCCGGAACTTCCCAGCCGTACGCTTCATACAAACGGTTGTATTTCGGTGCGGAAGAAAGATATTCATTTCCCCGAACTACATGGGTAATTCCCATCAGATGATCGTCAATAACATTGGCAAAGTTGTAGGTAGGGAATCCGTCTGATTTGATCAAAATCATATCATCCAGCTCGTTGTTATTTACCGTAATGTCTCCGTAGAGCTCATCGTGGAATGTGGTGGTTCCTTCTGTCGGCATGTTGATACGGATTACGTAAGGTTTTCCCTCTGCCAGATTTGCCTCGATCTCCTCTTTGGACAGATGGAGACAGTGCTTGTCATAGATGGAAATCTCTTTGCCTGCCACTTCTGTTTTCAGCGTCTCCAGACGTTCCTTGTCACAGAAGCAGTAATAAGCGCTTCCCTGTTCAATCAACTGTTTTGCATATTTCAGGTAAAGCCCCTGAGCCTGACGCTCACTCTGGACATACGGACCTACACCGCCGTCCTTATCCGGGCCTTCGTCATGAAGCAAACCGGTCTTTTCCATTGTCCGGTAAATAATCTCCAATGCGCCTTCCATGAAACGTTCCTGATCTGTATCCTCAATACGCAGCATAAATTTTCCATCCTCATGTTTTGCAATCAGATATGCGTACAATGCCGTTCTGAGGTTTCCTACATGCATCCTGCCGGTCGGGCTCGGTGCAAATCTTGTCTTTACTGTGCTCATATATTTTCACTCCTATTTATTCCATATCTGTTTATTATACTTCAACGAATCTTAGAATTCAATAAAAAAGAAAAAAAGGTGTGGAATTAATCCTCCACACCCATGTTTTTCAAGTATTCAACTACGTCGCCAACAGTTTCCAAATCTGCCAGCTCCTCTGCCGGAATTTCGATTCCATACTCTTCTTCCAGAGCCATAACCAATTCAAACAGATCCAGAGAATCAGCTCCCAGATCATCTTTAAAAGAGGTATCCATACCAATGGTCTCTGCTTCACAGTTTAACTGCTCTGCAATAATTTTTCTCATTTTTTCTAACATAGCTTCCCCTATCTCCTTTTAAAGAATAAGTCTTTTCTACATCGGAGTATATAGATTCCGACATGATTTGTCAACCCTCTTCCCCGTTTTTGAAACGAATCTGCCCGGAAACACTCAGAGCAATTCCCATCTCCGCCATCAAAAACAAAATGGAGGTTCCTCCATAGCTGACAAACGGAAGAGTGATACCGGTTGTAGGCATCAGATTGATAACAACGCAAATATTCAGAATAACCTGCAGCGCAATATGCGCAAAAATGCCGCTCACCACCAAAGTCCCGTATAAATCCGGTGCGTTCTGGGCAATGAAAAACAGCCGATACAAAAGATAACCGAACATCAGTAAAAGCAGCACCGCTCCGAATATCCCCAACTCTTCACAGACAATGGAAAAAATCATATCGTTCTGGGCCTCGGGAATCGTCCCCAGCTTCTGCGCACTGTTTCCCAATCCTTTTCCGAAAAAGCCGCCGCTTCCGATAGCGTACAAAGCCTGCATAACCTGATAACCGCCCCCGGACATATTTTCTTCCGGGTGAAGCCAAGCCAGAATCCGTCGGATTCGGAAATTTTCACTGGTGGTCATGGTCATTCCCATATAGGTAACAACCACCCCTACCACCCCGAAAAAGCCCGCCGACAAAAGTACAAATGGCTTCGTCTGAGGATGCGCAATGAAAATCATAATCACCGCGATTCCGCCGATAATCAATCCAGTACTCAGATTATCCGTAAGAATAAAAGCCGATCCCCCCTGAACCGCTCCCAGAAACAGGAGGAATGCCACCGCCTTCCATGATTTTATCTGCCTTCCCATTTTTATGATCACCACAGGAAGGTAGATGATGACGGCAATCTTTGCAATCTCTGACGGCTGGAACTGAACTCCGAAAAGCTGCAGCCATCGGTAGGAACCGTAAGCATCCACACCCAGCGGACTAAATCTTACCATGGCCATCAGGATAACCGCCGTTACAAAGGCCAATCCCGATACCGGAATCAAAAGATGGTAATCCATCTTTGAAATCACGATGGCGATCACGATCGTTCCCGCACTGATCAGCGCCTGACGTCTGAAATAATACATATCATTATCAAATTTTAACTGGGCCTCATATGCACTGGTACTATACAGCATGACCAGTCCGAAACATATGAGCAATATAACCGCTGCCAGCAGATTATAATCATAATAATCGCCTTTTTTTAATATACTCTGACGTTTTTCCCGCTTCCCCTTCTGCATAACTAAAACCTCATTTCTTACATGCTCCCCGTTACTCCTGCAATCCGGTTATAGTATAACACGATTCCGTCAGGAAAAAAACCTTTTAATTTTTTACCCAATCTCTATAAGCTTTCCAATGGTCTCATCATATCGGCAATATTTTCCATTTTCCGATATAAACGGACTATACGTTTTGGTCTTTTTATTTTTCACATAGACCACCTTCGTGGCAATCATATACACCAGCGAAAATTTGTCATTGAGACTGGAAATCCAGCGGTAAACCTTGCTTCCGCTTTCATCGAGGATCAGCTCATAACCGCCTTCGCATTTTTCCAGACGGAAATATACTTTTTCATCTCTTTTGGAAGGGGCAAACACCTGCTCAAAAATATATTCTGAAAAATTTCTTTTCACAAATGCCTTAAACTCAGCCGGAGTATAGACACGCTTCGAAACTGCGTCGGTAATCTTGTCCCCTCTCTCAATACGGATTCTCAACACATTCAAAATCGAGATCGCGTCATTGATAAAACTCAGACTGTTGTACTCCATGGTTTCCAGAAGAAATGAAATCAGTTCCTTCGACAAAATATCATCATACTTTGCCTGTTCAAACAACGTGTTATCCATAAGTAAATTCCTCCCTTTTCATCCTATGCTTTGCTGCATTTTTATATTGCCGCACCGTCCATAAAGGGGCTGTCCATCAGTTCCTGTCTTGCTACCTCAACCGCTTTCTTTACGCTTCCCTCTTCAAACGGGATCATCAGGTTTGCATAGTTCAGCGTTTCCAGATAGCTCATGCTGCCGCCGCATTTGCAAAGTTTCAGATAGTCCTTCCATGCATTTTCATGGTTTTCCTGATTTTTCTTTTTGAACTCCATGGCGCCCATAGTTGTCAGTGTGTAGTTAATATAGTAAAACGGATACAGATAAATATGAAGCTTGTGATACCACCAGCCTCCCCGGTCAAAGAAATCATCCGCATCATATTTACGCCAAGGCATATATTTTTCTTCCAGCTTTTTCCATTCCAGCGTTCTCTCCTTCGGGGTCAGATCCGGATTTGCATAACAAATATGCTGGAATTCATCCACAGCAACGCCAAAGGGCACGAAGGTTATCGCTTCCTGCAAATGGGCAAAGCGGAACTTATCCGCCTGCTCCCCGAAAAACCATTCCGCATAGGGGTACGCAAACTGCTCCATGGACATGGAATGAATCTCCGCTATATCTGTGGATTCGCTGTAATATTCGCTGATGGGCTGCTCACGCATAGCCATATAGCCTGCAAAAGCATGTCCCAGTTCATGAGTGAGCACCTGCATATCAAAAATAGTCTGGTTAAAGCAGGAAAAAACAAACGGCGCTTTATAATCCGGAAGGCTGGTCATATACCCGGTAGATGCCTTTCCCGGTTTGTTTTTCAGATCCATCAGCTCATGCTCAATCATAAAATCGATAAATGCTCCGGTCTCCGGGCTGATTTCATGGTACATTTTTCTCGCCTGCTCTACCATAAAGTCATCATCCCCTGCGGGAGCGGCATTGCCATCAGGAAATACACGGCTTTCATCATAAAACATCACTTCATCAACGCCGAGACGTTTTTTCTGTGCCGCATAAAGCTTCTCGCACATAGGCACGATCACCGTGCGAACCTGCTCGCGAAAAGCTTCTACTTCCTTCTGACCGTAATCAGTACGGCCCTGCTGCATATAGCCCACCGGAATAAAATTTTCATAACCCAGATTTTTTCCCATCTGATTACGGATTTTAATCAGTTCGTCCCAGATTTCTTCCAATCTTGTTTCCAGTCCGTGATAAAAATCAGAATACACTTTTACCGCTTCCTGACGCACTTTTCTATCCTCATGCTCAAAATATTTCTGCACACCGTAAAGGTTCAGGGTCTTTCCGTCAAAGGAAATCTCTGCAGTAGCCATCAGCTTCTGATATTCTGTGGTCAGTTTTGCTTCCTGCTGCATCAGGGGAATGTTTTCCTCACAGAATGCCTTTTTCTCCAGTTCCATCTTTGCGAAATACTGTTTTCCGTATTCCTTTTCCACATCTTTCCTGAACGGGCTGTTCATAATCGCTTCATTTACGGCCAGAATCTTAGGTGTAACGGTAGGAACTACGTTATTGATATACTCCACTTCTTTTTCATAAAATTCATCCCTTGTGTCCAGCGTATTGCGTACAAAGGCAATCGTTGTGGTGGTATCCAGATGCTCCGAAGCCTTTTCAACTTCCCCCATGTACTGTTTCATTTCTTCATAAGAAGAAGCATTTTGGATTTTGCCGACTGCCGTATCCAAAAATGCTCCCATTTTCTCAAAATCCGGACGGATGTATTCCAATGTTGTAAATTTAAAGTCATTCATGGTTTTTCCTCTTTTCTTTTTGTTTCACATTTCCTGAGTAATCCATACTATTGTTTTATAATATCATATCCCTACCGGAAAGTGAACCATTTCCATCCATTTTTCATATGATAAACAGAAATAACTCTTAAAGCGAGGAAAGGATTTTCATGGATAACAGCCGTATGAATTGTAAAAATTATTCCGGCCGCCGGGGCTGCAGCGCCGGACGCTCTGCCGAATGCTCCAGATCCCGGACGATGATGCCGGATGAGCAGATGATCCACTGGGAAAATCTTCCTCTGGCAATGGGCTACGTTCCCATCCAGAGGTTTAAGGATACCTTTGATCTGTGTAAAGGATACCACATGGGAACCATCTTCCCGGAACTGTGTAAACCATTTTGCGGGAAAGGAGGCGGACGAAGATGTTAAACTGTACCTGTAACTGCACCTGCCAAAAAGGTATGCCCTCCCGCCGGGAACTGATGGAGCTTATCAATCAGTCCAGCTTTGCCGTATATGAAATGCTTCTCTACCTCGACACCCATCCTGATGATATGGACGCCATGGCGTATTTCCAGAAACAGTCCTGCATCCGAAGGGATGCCATGCAGCAGTATGCACAGCTTTACGGCCCTCTGACCATGGATCTGGTAGATGACACCCGCTGCGATACATGGGAATGGATGATGCAGCCGTGGCCGTGGGAAGTTACTCAGAAAGGCAGGTGTTAATATATATGTGGATATATGAAAAAAGATTAGAGTATCCGGTGAATATTACGGAACCGAATGCTATGGTGGCGAAGGTGATCATTAGTCAGTATGGCGGGCCGGATGGCGAAATCGCAGCCTCCCTCCGGTATCTGTCTCAAAGATTTGCGGCTCCTAACCGGATGTGTATGGCGGTGCTGAATGATGTAGGTACGGAAGAACTCGCCCATCTGGAAATGGTCTCCACCATGGTCCACCAGCTCACCGCCAATCTCACCATGGAAGAAATCGAAGCAGCCGGTTTCACCGATTACTATGTAGACCACACCGTCGGCGTATGGCCTCAGGCGGCAGGCGGCGTTCCCCTGAACGCCAACCAGTTCCAGTCAAAGGGCGATCCCATCTCCGATATGTTCGAGAGCTTAGCTGCGGAACAGAAAGCCAGAACTACCTACGACAACATCCTCCGTGTGGTAAAAAATATGCCGGAGGTTGCAGAACCCATCAAATTCCTGCGTGCAAGGGAAATCGTACATTTCCAGAGATTCGGTGAAGCCCTCCGCTCCGTACAGGAAGAGCTGGACGCAAAAAATTTCTACGCATTCAACCCCAGCTTTGATACTGCCGCAAAATCCCCCTGTCAGTGTGATTAAGCATGGAACAGAACTTATATGAAGCATTGGGCGCAATTATGGAAATGGTTCCCGAAGCCTATGCTCATCTGAAGGGAAACCAAAACTATCCCGCGCTCAGAGGAAACGTCTATTTTTATCCCATCTGGGAGGGAACTTTGGTGGCTGCCGATTTCCAAAACCTCCCGTCAGATGAAGAAGCCTGTCAATATGAGATTCTGGGATTTCATATCCATGAAGGCAGCCAGTGTCTTCCCGAAGGAACAGATCCTTTTGGGAAGACAAAAGCCCATTTTAATCCTCACGGATGTGAACACCCATACCATGCCGGAGACCTCCCTCCCATTTTTGCCAATCACGGCCGGGCATTCTCGATTTTTTATATGGATCGGTTTTATCCCGATGAAATAGCCGGAAGAACCCTCGTCCTGCACAAAATGTCCGATGATTTTCACACCCAGCCCTCCGGAAATTCCGGAGAAAAAATCGGCTGCGGAGAGATACGGCTGACACACCGCCCCAGCAGTCCCCAGCGGGAATATTGACCCTTCCCTCCACCATCTGAAAAGACCGGAAAGGGAGTCAGCGCTTTCTTTTTGCTGACTCCCCTTCTTTTTTATAACTGTTTCTCCACTGCTTCCGCAATCTTCTTTGCCCCTTCTTTATTGGGATGCACTCCATCAGCCTGAAACCATTCCGGATGTCCTTCCGTCAGATTATAAAGATCCAAAACCTTCATTTTCCGCTCTGCACCCACTTCCATAATAATCTGTCTTTCCAACTCTATAATTTCTGTCTGCATCATATGATTTTCATCTAATTGGGATATATTGTGATAAAGCTGGGGAGGCGTGGCCAAAATCATCTCCGGCTTCGGGTCCAGTTTTTCAAAAGAATCCACCATCTCCTCATAATCCTTCCGAAAAGTCGCCTCGTCTTTCCAGTTGATGCTTTTGGAATCATTCGTTCCCAGCATCAATACTACAAAATCTGCCCCATATGCCCGGCTCTGTTCGTAGCGCGCCTCTTTCCAGTAAGGTTTATCTCCTTCTTTTTGCAGTGTTGCGCCGCCCACTCCGAAATTCCCCACCCGATATTCTTTCGTTCCCAGAATTTTCTGAAGCTGGACCGGATAACAATTCTGTTCCCGCTCTTCAAGCCCCGTTCCAAAGGTAATGCTGTCTCCCACACAGGCAATCCTTATCATTTTTTTGGCATCTGACTGCTGCATGATATTCCAGAATATCAGAACTGCTGCTACCATAAAAAAGGCCTGCATCCGTTTTTTTCTTTTGTTTTGATCCATTTTTTCTGCTCGCTTTCCGTTTTATGTAACTGACAAAAAACTGTCCTGAACAGTTACATTTTCATTATAGAAGATTTCCGTAGTGTTGACCAGTTTTTATGCAATTTTTCATATTTTTTTTCAAATCCTATCATTTTTTCTCTGTTTTTTATCTTGTAATCCCTTCCCATAAAAAGTAAAATACAGGTATTTCCAAAAAGAAATATTTGAAATTTTTATATGAGGTGTCATCTATGAAGCAGACAGAAGTTCCTTTATCGGATCAGCGGGAATATCTTTTTGATAACTACAAAGTTTTATTGATCGTTCTTGTAGTCATCGGACATTTTATCGAACCCAGTTACGACCAGAATCCTTTTCTTTACGAGTTAAAATGGGGAATCGTGGCATTTCATATGCCGGCTTTCATTTTTATATCGGGATATTTTTCCAAAAAGATTCCTTCCATAAAAAAACTGATCACCGGACTGGTAATTCCTTATTTCGTTTATGAAATCCTGTATTACCTTTTATATACCTACATCTTGGACAAAGAAACCGGATTTTACTTTGCCAGACCAAAATTTTCTCTCTGGTATCTGATGGCTCTGTTTGCATGGCGGATTCTGGCTCCGATTGTTCAGAAAATCCCCGGCCATTTGGCGCTTTCCATCCTTGCAGGACTGCTCATCGGCTTTACCCAACTGGACAACTTTTTGTCCATTCCCCGGATTGTATTTTTCTTTCCCTTTTTCCTTGCGGGACTCAGCTTTGACAGTTCTAAGCTGACCCGTTTTCGAAATCGGAAAGGGTATGCCTGTGCATTGACCATACTGGGGCTTCTCGCGGTTTTCCTGTTTACAGATACCTACCATGATCAGCTTTCCCCGAAAATATTTTACGGGCGTTACTCTTATGCTGATTTAGATATGGGAAATCCGGAAGGAGTGCTGATACGCATCATCTGTTACGGCATTTCTTTCCTGCTGATTTACCTGTTCATGCTGGTTCTCCCTTCTGAGAAGAAATCTTATTCTTATCTGGGTGAACGTACCATGGCAATTTATATTTTCCACGGGTTCATCTATAGCTGCCTGAAATACGGCTCTTCCATTTTGACCTCTGTGGAAACCAATCTGGAAAGTATTTTGCTGATTCTTTTCTGTGTATTTCTGATTTGGCTGCTTTCCCGAAAACCCTTTGTTGTTGTGACAAATAAAATCGCCCATCTGTTCTGATGGGCGGTTTTATTATCCTGAATCTGCTGCTCCTATATCTTTTTTCAACATCGAACATCTAATAACAATTTTCACATGCTTCATATCCCTGATTCTGCGCTTCTTCCAAAGATATCTGTCTGGCCTTTTCCGGATTCATCCGTCCGCAGTCCGGCTTGTTATGATATTTTTCTCCCGTTGCCGATAACCATACCTGCGTATCTGTTTCTGCATCCATTTCTGCATCTGTTCCTGTTTCCGTATCCGTCTCCATTCCCGGAACAGTTCCCATATCCTCCGGGTCTCCCGGGGCATAATCATTACACGGTTCTTCATTCCATTGAATCCCTTCTCCGTCCGTTGCCGCAATGACGGTTCCCTGTTTATCCGTCCGGAACACCGGAATTTCCATGCTTTCCAGCTTTTCCATAACATCCGCCGCCGGATGCCCGTACTGATTCTCCACTCCGCAGGAAATAACCGCATACTCCGGAAGCGTTTCCTGTAAAAATTCCCAGCTTGTGGAATTCGCAGAACCGTGATGGCCTAGGGAAAGAACCGTTGTCTCCAAATCCATACCGGAGGCGCACATTTCCGCCTCACTCTTATGCTCTGCATCGCCCGTCAGCAGAAAAGAAGTTTCCCCCTCCTGAATCTTAACCACTACAGAATTTTCATTGGAATCACTGCCCATTGCTTCCGGAGCCAGTACAGTCACCGACGCCGAACCCAGCAGATACATCTCTCCCCGCTGTGGATGCTCCACAGTTTTCCCCATATCTTCCGCTCTTTGGATAAAGGACTGATAAAGACGGCTGTCATGCTCATAATCCGGGGCAATGATCCGACCCACGGAAAATGCTTCCATAGCGCCGATGACTCCACTCAAATGATCCGAATCATAATGTGAGACAAACACATAATCCAACTGTTCTACGCCCTGCTCCTTCAGATACGCGACCACAAATGACGACTGATCCCGGTCTCCTCCGTCATAGAGCATAAAATGCCCCTGCGATTCCGCCAGAACAGAAAGCCCCTGCCCCACATCCAAAAAATGAACCTTTAATTGCCCATCTGCCTTTTCCTTTACCGCAGTATTTACTACTTCCGAAACTTCCCGGCTTTCTTCCGGTTCAGACTCCTTTATCGGCTGATTTCGGGAAGCACACCCTCCCACCGCCGCCGCAAAAATCCACACGCCCGCCACTATTTTCAGCAGGCTCTTCTTTTTCCATCCGCTATTTCTCATTTGTATTCCCCTTTGTAAACTCTTTATCCTCTATTTCCACATTTCTCAGTCACTTATATTTTCCCGCCTGTCTATTTCCCTCACAAGCACAGCAAAAAACGATGCAGCGTAGCCACAGATTTCCAGAGAACCTCCTCACGGATATCAAATCTGGAACTGTGAAGCGGATAATTTTTCTCCCCATCTTTTCCTGCATTAAACACCATAAAAATCCCTCTTGCATATTGGAAATAATACGCTGCGCTGTCCCCCGACAAAAACATCTGTTTTTCCAGCCGGCAGTCTTGTCCCCAAACTTCCGCTCCCACCTTCAAGGCCAGATCCACCATCTCATCATCATTGACAATCGGAGGAATGGGTTCTTCATCAACCTCCGCCAAAATAACCGTTCCCGTTTCCTTTTCCACCCGGCTGAGTCCTTCCAGCAGCATCCGCCTGAGTTTCTGATAATCCCCCAGATCACAGCTTCTCAATGTCCCCTGCAAAACGGTCTCCTCTGCCACGATATTTTTCGCCTTACCTCCCTGCATCATACCGATTCCCAGAACAAACGGCCCCTCTGCTTCAAAAGTCTCATTAATTTCATGAATCACATCCAGTACTTTTGCCGCAGCGTAAATAGAATCGATTCCCTGTTCACAACTGCACCAGTGAGCCGCCTTCCCTTTGATCCGCAAAACCACGGAACCAATAGCCGCAGAAGCCGCTCCCCGATGCAGTTCCATTCTCATCGGCCCGTCATTGACATAATGAAACATCACATAATCGTCCACATGGGGATTTTCCATAATCCCCGCATCCAGCATCATCATAGTTCCCTGCCCGTTCTCCTCTGCCGGCTGAAAAATAAATTTCACATTCACCGGAAGAATTTCCCGATATTCCGTACAAATTTTTGCCAGCCCCAGACCGGATGCAAGAATTGCATCATGCCCGCATGCATGCATAATTCCGTCCTTCTGAGACCTCCATAACTGATCACCCTCCTCCTGAACCGGCA
Organism: Clostridiales bacterium; assembly: GCA_018374355.1. Taxonomy (GTDB): domain Bacteria; phylum Bacillota; class Clostridia; order Lachnospirales; family Lachnospiraceae; genus Oliverpabstia. The sequence continues at coordinate 11,640 of JAHAFI010000027.1, read as the reverse complement.
GCGCATCCATCTCTGCCCGCACAGCCACCGTTTTACAGCATTCCCTTACCCCTTCCGGCGCCCAAACCATCACCGTCACACCATTTTCCGGCACCATCTCCGGCCGAAGCCCCAGCCCTTCCAAATACCGAAACACAAACTCCGCCGTCTCCCTCTCTTCCATCGCCACCTCCGGCCACATATGAAAATACCTCCGCAGCCTTACAAGCTCATCCTGATATCCCGCATAATCTATCCCATTCATTCCACTTTCCCACCTTTCCCTTTCATTCCAAAAAACCAACAATTTTCCCACTAAAGAATAACACAAAGTCACAAAACTCCGCAACCTCCCCCCTCATTATTCCCCCCCCCAATACAATTGCTACTATTTCCAAAAAAATATAAACCCCATCATTCCAAACCTCCCCCTTTTCCCCCCGTCGAACCCAGCATCCCTCCCGCAAGGAAACACGTATCCAGCAAAGGGAGCGGTGGGCGGGATGACTGACATGGCAGAGGATTTTCGGAAGCAGTAAGTGTCCGGGGGCAGGAGATTTGGGGAGGCAGGCAGGCTCACAAAGCCTGCCTGCCAGATGCACTGAAGTGCAAAAATCCTTCAGATTTTTGTACTGAATTGCATCGGTGCCCCAAAGCTGCTGTCTCCGGGCGCGTAGTGCATCCAAAATCCTCTGCTGTCAGTCATCCCGCCCACCGCTCCCTTTGCGCCGCCACAGTTTCCCCACAAATTTCCCCACTTGCACCCCACCCCCATTTCCGCTATAATCAATAACGACCAAACCAACTACCCAAAGGAGTCCCCCATGAACATATTAAACATAGAACACATCACAAAAATTTTCGGAGAAAAAACCATTTTCAACGACGCCTCCTTCGGCATCCAAGAAGGAGACAAAATCGGCATCATCGGTATCAACGGTACGGGAAAAACCACACTGCTCCGTATCGTGGCCGGTCTTGAAAAGCCCGATCAGGGACAGATCATCCGCCAAAACGGGCTGCGGATTGCCTATCTTCCCCAGAACCCGGACTTTCCAAAGGACGCAACCATTCAGTCCTTTGCTCTGGATGGAAACCCCGATACCGATTGGCTGGTTCAAAGCAATCTGACTAAGCTTGGCATTACCGAATACGAACTTCCCATAGACCATCTCTCCGGAGGCCAAAAGCGAAAAGTGGCTATGGCGAAAGTCCTTGCCTCCGATTTCGACCTCCTCCTTCTGGACGAGCCGACAAACCATCTGGATGAGGAAATGATTTCATGGCTGGAAGACTATCTGAAAAATTACAGGGGCGTCATTTTGATGGTCACCCATGACCGCTATTTTCTTGATAAAGTCTCCAACCGGATTCTGGAAATCAGCCGTGGAAATATGTACAGCTACGAAGCCAACTACTCCAAATTTCTGGAATTAAAAGCCGAACGGGAGGAAATGGAGCTTGCCTCCGAGAGAAAACGGCAAAGCGTTCTCCGTATGGAACTGGAATGGGCCAAAAGAGGATGCCGGGCAAGAACTACCAAGCAGAAGGCCAGACTGGAACGGCTGGAAACCTTAAAAAGCGGTAAAGCTCCGGTACAGGATCAAACCGTAGAGATGGACGCTGTGGAAACCCGAATGGGTAAAAAAACCATTGAGCTCCATCAGATCAGCAAAGCCTACGGAGAAAAGAACATGGTGGAAGATTTCACCTACACCGTTTTGAGAAACCAGCGGCTGGGGATTATCGGTCCCAACGGCTGCGGAAAATCCACGCTTTTGAAGATCATTGCCGGATTGATCCAGCCCGACTCCGGACATATGGAAATCGGTGAAACAATCAAGATCGGTTATCTGGCGCAGGAAGAGCCGGATATGGACACCGATCAGAGAGTCATAGACTATGTCAAGGATATTGCGGAATACGTCCAGACCCGAGACGGCAGAATCAGCGCTTCCCAGATGCTGGAACGCTTCCTCTTTACTCCGGATATGCAGTATACACCGATTTCCAAGCTTTCCGGCGGGGAAAAACGAAGACTGTATCTGCTCTCCATCCTTGTAAGCGGCGTCAATGTCTATATTCTGGATGAGCCCTCCAACAATGTGGATATCCCCACCCTGACCATTCTGGAAGATTTCCTGAATTCTTTCTCCGGTATCGTCATTGTGGTATCCCATGACCGGTATTTTCTGGACAACGTGGTGGACCGTATTTTCGAATTTGACGGAAACGGCCATCTTCAGCAGTATGAGGGCGGCTATACAGATTATCTGGAAGCAAAACAGAAAAGAGCGGCTCTTGCCGCAGAAACTGTACCCCCTTCCGGTAAGGATGCTTCTGCGAAAAAAAATGCTTCTAAAGACTGGAAGCAGAACCGCACGGCCAAACTGAAATTTTCCTTCAAAGAACAGAGGGAATTCGAGACCATCGATGAGGACATCGCCTCTCTGGAAGAAAAAATCGAAACGCTGGATCAGGAAATGCTGGAAAACGCAACGAATTCCGGGAAACTGGCCCAGCTTATGAAGGAAAAAGAAACCGCAGAGGCCGAACTGGAGGAAAAAATGGACCGCTGGGTATATTTGAATGATCTGGCGGAAAAAATTGAAGCCCAGAATCATGGTTAAATCTTCAAACATACTGCGGTATCCTTCCTGCAAAAGCAAGACAATACCTTGGAAACAATGACCGGAGGAACAATTACACGGGCGGGTACAAAATCTGGGAAAACCCAAGATTTTGTACCCGCCCGTGCTTATTTTAAACGATATCACTATTTTTAATGATGATGCTTAATTAACCCGAATGCTTTGGAAAGTTCCATCACCGCCACCGGAACTAAAGCCAGCCCTAATCCCAGCAGATACAGCTTCCAAGGAAGCATAACCAGACCAAATGCAACAGAAACCGGGGTGAACAAGACCAGAGATACCAGCAAAAGTGATGCCAGCGCTGCCCAGTTCAGTTTATGATTGCCAAACACTCCGATTTTGAAAATGGAATGCTCTGAACGCATATTAAACACCTGAATCACCTGTGAAAATGACAGGACCATAAAGGCCAGCGTCTGTCCCCCTGCCAGAGTTTCGGTGGTATTTTCTCCCACTTTAAAGGCAATCAGTGAAAGAATGCCGAACATGATGCCCTGCAGAATGATCCGAACTCCGTATCCATGGGCAAAGATGCTCTCGTCCTTCGGCTTCGGTTTCTGCTCCATCACATCCTTCTCCACAGGTTCCATCCCCAGCGCAATGGCCGGAAGACTGTCCGTTACCAGATTGATCCAGAGAAGCTGCATGGACAGAAACAGCGTCTTATGCCACAGAAGCATTGCTGCAAATACACCCACGACCTCACCGATATTAGTACCCAGCAAAAATCCTACCACCTTACGGATATTGGCGTAGATACCGCGTCCTTCCTTCACGGCATCCACGATTGTAGCAAAGTTATCGTCGGTCAGCGTCATATCTGCCGCACCTTTTGCCACATCGGTTCCGGTAATGCCCATGGCGCAGCCGATGTCCGCAGCTTTCAGGGCCGGTGCATCATTGACGCCGTCTCCTGTCATGGAAACTACCTGATTCTTTCTCTGCCATGCTTTGACGATTCGGATTTTATTTTCCGGTGATACCCGGGCATAAACGGAAATCTCCGATACCTGCTGATCCAGCTCGCTTTCACTCATGGCATCAAGCTGCGCCCCTGTGATTGCCCGCTCACCTTCCTGCAAAATCCCCAGATCCTTCGCAATGGCAGAAGCCGTAACCACATGGTCTCCGGTGATCATGACCGGACGGATACCCGCTTTCCTGCAGACTGCAACTGCTTCCTTTGCTTCCGGGCGGGGCGGATCGATCATGCCCACAAGCCCCATAAAATGCAGGCCGTTTTCCAGTTCCTGTGAAGTTGGCGCCTCGGGAATCTCTTCGATTTCCTTGTATCCAATTGCCAGCACACGCAGGGCGTCGGCGCTCATTTCATCTACGATCTTCCGCGCCTTAGCCAGATTGCCTTGTGTGCAGCGCACCTCCATCATGTCAAATGCACCCTTGACAATGACCATGTATTTCCCGTCGATTTCATTTACCGTAGTCATCAGCTTACGGTCTGAATCAAAGGGAATCTCTGCAAGACGCGGATACCGCCCGTTGATTTCCTCTTTGGGCATTCCGTTTTTATGGGCAGCCAGAACAATCGCCGTCTCTGTAGGATCGCCGATATGCTGCTCCTCGCCGTTTTCAAATCTGACCGCTCCATCACAGCATAAGGTTCCATACAAAAGCAGCTTCTTCACGCTGTCTGAATTTTCATCAGACAGATTCTTGGCTTCCTCCTCATTTTCCAGATACGTTTTTACCAGCGTCATTCGGTTCTGGGTGAGGGTTCCCGTCTTATCTGAACAGATAATGGAAGCGCTTCCCAGTGTTTCCACCGCCGGAAGCCTGCGGATAATTGCATTTTTCTTTACCATCCGCTGGACACCGATGGACAGCACGATGGTCACGATAGCCGGAAGTCCCTCCGGAATAGCAGAAACTGCCAGCGATACTGCAGTCATAAAGATTTCCAGCACCGGAATTCCATTGGCAACCCCGATAACGAAAATCACAGCGCAGGCCGCTAAAGCTACGATACCCAGATATTTTCCAAGCTGGGCCAGCTTCTTCTGCAGCGGCGTCTCGCCTTCCTCTTCTCCTTCCAGCAGGTTGGCGATTTTTCCCATCTCGGTATTCATGCCCGTGGCTGTGACGATCGCGGAAGCTGTTCCGTAAGTGATGCTGCACCCTGAAAAGATCATATTGCTGCGGTCACCCAGAGGAGCGTCTTCCTTTACCAAAGCCACCGCATCTTTTTCAGAGGGCACCGATTCTCCTGTCAGCGCAGACTCTTCGCTTTTCAGGCTGGCGCTGTGCAGAAGGCGTCCATCCGCAGGAACAAAATCACCCGCTTCCAGATGAATGATATCCCCCGGAACCAGCTCCTTTGCATCAATGATTTTCTCTTTTCCGTCCCGGATGACTCTTGCATGGGGCGCCGACATGCTTTTCAGGGCATCCAGCGCTTTTTCCGCCTTACTCTCCTGAAGCACGCCCATCACCGCATTGACCACCACGATCAAAAGAATCAGAGCCGGTTCAAAAAATTCTTTCGGCTTTCCTTCCGTACAGGCAATTACGAAAGAGACGGCAGCCGCAGCAAGCAGGATTAAGATCATTACATCCTTAAACTGATCGATAAACCGCTGAAACGCCGTCTTCTTTTTCTTTTCCTTCAGCCGGTTTTCCCCGTACTGTTTCTGTCTCGCAGCAATTTCGGATTCTGAAAGCCCCTTTACGGCATCCGATGACAGTTCTTTTATTACTGCTTCCTCTGACACATTGTAAAACTTCAAAAAATCACTCCCTTATGCTTTAATAGGATACTTTAGTATGCAAAATCCGGCCTGATATTATACCATCTACTCCTTCCCGGATATTACACCATACAGAATTTTGCTTCTAGTATAAGGAATATAATAATCGTTTTTCTCCCAAACGTCAATGTGTCAGACAAATTATTTTATCCTGAAAATATATACGGCTCTCTCCTCTACAGATGGTGCGTTTAGGAGAGCTAGTCAGGACACAGCACAATGACTCTCTGAGGTGTGGTCTGAGGCGGAATGCTGAAAGTAGTCCGGCTGTAGTAAACCAGAAGAACTGAATTTTCCGGCGGGCATGGATATCTCTGACCGTTTAAGGTGAGGATACTGGTCATGGGACTGATGTTCAGACGCAGGGTATGATCCGCTGACGTCAGGGTTTCGTCAAAATAATTCAGCATGACGCTCTGGTCCCTGCGCAAAACAGTAATCAGCTCCGCCCGGTACTGGGGTGGAAAAATGGCCGGCACAGGCAGACTGGCGTCATAAAATGCCGCGATCCGCATTCCGCTTCTCAATCTGATATCGTCAATCACCCGTGTATTTCCTGAAAGAATGAAATTCGTGATTCCCTGTTCCGTCCGCAGGTTGATAACCATGGAACAGCAGTCTGCTCCCCGGCTGATGTTCTGGATAATTCCGATGATACTCCGGTAGTTTTCATATGGCATGGTTTTCTGCACCCTTGCAGCCTTCCGAAAAATCGAAAGGCGCATACCTTTTTTCTATAGAGTATGCGCCGGGACAGGGTTTTGTTATACCTTATCTTTTATTCCAGTTCTTCACCATTGGTTGCAATTACTTTTTTATACCATTCAAAAGATTTCTTTTTGCTTCGTTTCAGGGTTCCATTTCCTTCATTGTCTTTATCCACATAGATAAAACCGTATCTCTTCTTCATTTCCCCTGTAGTAAAGGAAATGCAGTCAATGCATCCCCACGGGGTATATCCCATCAGCTCAACACCATCCAAAAGAACCGCTTTTTTCATTGCCTCGATATGTTCCCTAAGATATGCAATCCGGTAATCATCCTCGATACTTCCATCCGGTTTCACCTCATCAATAGCGCCAAAGCCGTTTTCTACGATGAACAGCGGCTTCTGGTATCTTTCATACAGAAGATTCAAAGCATAACGCAGTCCCACCGGGTCAATCTGCCATCCCCATTCGCTCTTTTTAACAAATGGGTTATTGACACTTCCCGGATATCCATCCAGTCCATTTCCATCGCAAACTACATCTGCTTTTACCGCATTGGTCATATAGTAGCTGAAGCCCACATAGTCTACTGCTCCTTCCCTCAGGATTTCTGCATCTCCTGCTTCCATACGGATATGGAAATTCTTTCTCTCCCATTCACGCAGAATATAATTCGGATATTCCCCCCGTACATGTACATCTCCGAACAGGTATCTGTCATGCATTGCCTCTACGGAATACATCATGTCGTCCGGGTGACAGGAGAATGGATAAATCGGTACACAGGCAACCATGCAGCCAATCCGGAAATCCGGATTAATCTCATGGCCTTTCTTTACTACAAGTGCACTGGCAACCAGTTCATGGTGCACCACCTGATACATGCATTCCTCCGGATTCTCTTCATTCATAAAGATAACGCCGGAACAGGTATAACCAAATAATGGATATTTGTAATTCTTTTGGTTATTGATCTCATTAAATGTCATCCAATATTGCACTTTATCTTTATATCGTTCCATTACTGTCAATGCATATTTCACAAAGAAGTCTATGACTTTTCTGTTTTTCCATCCGCCATACTCTTTCACAAGATGATATGGCATTTCAAAATGTGACAGTGTCACTACCGGCTGGATATTATATTTTAAAAGTTCATCGAATAAATCATCATAAAACTGCAAACCAGCTTCATTCGGAATTTCATCATCTCCGTTTGGAAAGATTCTGGTCCATGCAATGGATGTACGAAAACACTTGAATCCCATTTCCGCAAATAGCTTGATATCTTCTTTATAATGGTGATAGAAATCAACAGCTTCATGATTTGGATAGTAACACTCTTCTTTTACTCCGTCTGTAATTACACGGTCAATCCCATGTGCGCCCCCGGTCAAAACATCTACAATGCTGACACCTTTTCCGCCTTCATTCCAGCCGCCTTCCACCTGATGGGCGGCAACTGCACCGCCCCAGAGAAAATTATCCGGTAATCTGTTCATATCTAATCATCCTCCCGTCTTATCGTTCAACTGTCATAATATCTGCAAGAGCCTCTGTTTTTCCTGAAACTGATTCCAAACCTTTCATATCATCCATGTTGGTTACGATATAAATGACTGTTGTGTCATAACCTTCTTTTTTTATCATTTCCTGATCAAATTCCACCAGAAGATCACCTTTTTTCACATGATCTCCCTGATTGACATATGCCTTGAAGCCTTTTCCATCAAGCTGCACGGTATCAATTCCGATATGCAGCAATATTTCAATTCCGTTCTCCCCGGTCATGCCCACCGCATGTCCGGTAGGAAATACCACATCGACGCTTCCGTCAAACGGGGCATAAAGTTTTCCTTCTTCCGGAAGAATGCCCATTCCGTCCCCCATTGCTTTGGATGCAAAAGCTTCATCTTTTACCTGAGAAACCGGCATTGCTGTTCCTTTCACGGGGCTTGCAAGTTTTACTGTTTCTGCCTCCATTGTCTTTTCTACTGCCTTTTCTGCTGCCTTTTCTATTGTCTTTCCTTCTTCTTTTTCTTCTGCTGTTTCTGTTTCCACATCCTCTTTAAATCCAACAATCATAGTCAGAATCATGCCCAGTATAAAAGAAACAAGAACGGAGATCAAAAGACCGATAAACTGTGTCATATGTCCCGCTTTAAAGTATGCAGGAAGTGTTGCAATTCCCGGCATATTATATCCCCATGATACTGCGTGAAAACCGCCTGCAACAGCACCGCCCACAGCGCCTGCGATACATCCGCAGATCATCGGCTTTTTCAGTCTCAGGTTGATGCCGTAAATTGCAGGTTCTGTGATACCGAAAAGTCCGGTAACTGCCGCTGAAAGGGATATACCCTTCATATCTTTGTCTTTCGTCTTAAAAAATACGCCCAGTGCAGCGCCTGCCTGTGAGAACACTGCGGAGGCCTGAAGTCCCGTAAAGGTGTCATACCCAAGATTTGAATAGTTGCCTACCGTAACAGGAGTGATACCCCAATGTACGCCGAAGATAACCAGAACTTCCCAGAAACCACCTACAATCATGCCTGCAACGATCGGACTTAACCCATAAAGATAACTGTAGATACCGCCAATTGCATTTCCCACGGTACTTCCAATCGGTCCAAATGCAAGCAGAGTCAGCGGAACCATAATGACAATCGTAAACATTGGTGAAAACAGATTTCTTACAACAATCGGCAGATATTTATCAAAAAATTTCTGTACATAGGATGCCACCCAGATGGCAAGAATAATCGGAATAACAGAAGACGTATAACTCAGAAGCTGCACTCTCATGCCAAGGAAATATACGGGTTCTCCTGCATTTACCATATTGATATAATCCGGACACACCAGTGCGCACGCAATCACCAGCGCTGCATAAGTATTCACATTGAATTTCTTAGATGCAGTCACTGCAATCAGCACCGGAAGGAACGTAAATGCTGTCCATGAAATAAAATTTAGGATTTGATAAGTTCCTCCTGTGGTATCAATTGCATTCATTGCTACAAAAATTCCTAAAATTCCCTGTAGGATACCACATGCTGCCAGTGTATACAGAAATGGTGCAAAAATTGCAGAAATTATATCTACCAGTTTACTGAGTACACCAACCTTCTGTTTTGCTCCCCCAGTCTGTTTTTCATCAATCGTAACAAGCTGCATCACATATTCGAATGCGTCTTTTACATGGTTTCCGATAACAACCTGATATTGCCCTCCTGCCTGTATGGTTGTAATCACGCCCTGAATCTTGGAAACCTTTGCCGAATCTACAACGGATTCATCCTTTAAAATGAACCGTAACCTCGTAGCACAGTGAGTAACATTAGAAATATTTTCATTTCCGCCCAACTCTTTTACCAGCTCTCTGGCGGTTTTCTGATAATCAATAGCCATGTCTCTTCTCCTCTATTTTACGTTTTCAGTGCCGGTCACTTTATAAATCCTATTATACATATCTTTTCGAAAAAGAGTAGTGTTTGGCCGCTCTTAGGCATTTATCCATACCGGAAAAAATTTGTTTCCTGAAAAAAACAAGGTGTTTTATGTTCCGTCGGTCAGACGTACATAAAGCACCTTGTTTCACCTGATTTTATATTTTCTACTGGCAGCTTCTTCTTCCTAAAAGTTCTAAAAGATACAATACAGGAACCTGTGTTGTAATATTATATTCATTTTTTACCCGGTATTCCGGCACATAATAAGCAAGACTGCAGTCTGCCATCTTCGCCAGTGTACAGGATGCACCATTGGTAACCGTCAGCAGCCGGCAATTATGTTCCCGGAACCGTTCTGCAAAATTAACAATTTCCGGTGTTTCTCCTGACTCTGACAGAACGATTACAACCGTATCTTCCATATCGGCGACAACCGGATAATAGGGATCTTCTATATACTGACTGTGTTTTCCCATATTGGAAAAGTATCTCGCACCATATTTTCCAAGAATTCCCGATGTACCTATTCCGATAAAAATCACCTGTTTTGCATCCCTGAGTAATTTCACTGCTTCCTGAATCGTTTCTTCGTATTTCGTGGACGTTACCGTTCTGAAAAAATAATTCAGTTCATCCAAATTGTTATCTGCCGCCAGCTTCCTTTTATTTTTCTTTTCTTCTTTCAAATACATTTTAAACTGTACCCGAAATTCTGACCAGCCTTCACATCCTGCCTTTTTACAAAATCTTAAAATTGTGGACGTCGATACATGCACTGCCTCGGAAAGTTCGCGGATCGTCATATACTGAGTTTCTGATTTATGCTCCATAATATAGGTGTAAATCAACATTTCCAATTGATTAAAAGACTGTATGATCTCATAACTGAACATCGCATTTTCCCCCTTCTCAAAGTACCTGCATACTTCATCCCTCTGTCCTAAAGAATACCGCAATATTCAATTATCAGCAGCTATACCTCATCACATGAGCCGTCACAGAAAACTTTTCATTTCCCGGCATCTGTCCCGACAAGGTCTCCGTAATCCGGAAACCACAGGATTTGTACAGACGGATAGCCGGGTCATTGCCCTCAAGCACCTCAATGCTCACATCCTCTTTACGGACTCTTTCCAAAGCAAAATGAATCAGACTCTTTCCGATTCCTCTCCGGGCGTAATTCACATCCACATACAGCCATACGATTTCTTCTTCCTCGAACGCGATAAATCCCGCCGTCTCCCCTTCATACTCCGCAACATAAACCTCATACTCAAACAACCCCTCTGTTTTTGCAGCTATAGAAAACGGCACAAACGCATCCTGCAAGCCTGCCGATGCCAGTTCATTCTTCCGGGCAGGATCGTGAATCTCTGCCAGACGCTCAAAATCCTTTTCTTCGTATGGTCTGATTTGAATCTTTTTATCTGTTGTAATAGTTTCTTTCATTTGGTTCCCTGCCTTTTTACTATTCTTCTTTCTCTTGGCTGACCACGATCGGCGTCAGTGACGGGTAAAGCTCTTTATAGGCCTCTCTCTCCGCATCCGACACGATCCCCGCCGGAATCAGCCCGGTACAGTCTGTAGCTGAGCACGAGAAAAAATCTCCCTCATGGGAAATCCCATATTTATCTTTCTCATCGCTTTCCTTTTTCTGTACCTGCAGTTTTTCATTCATGATCGGTTCCTCCTTTAAAAATTCCGGCTGTCTGCCGTACCTTCTTAAAAGGATTCCCCGTCATTTAAAAACTATGTATTTAAATATACTACCACAAAAATCAGATAAATGCTACCAGATAATCTGGGCCGCTCCCCAAGTCAGTCCCGCTCCAAATCCGGATAACATCAGCCGGTCTCCTCTTTCCAGCATCCCTTTCCGGTTCATCTCATCCAGCAGAATGGGAATGCTTGCCGCCGAAGTATTCCCGTATTGATCCATGTTCATGGGAATTTTCTCTTCCGGTACCCGCAGGCGCTTCGCCACTGATTTTATAATCCGGCTGTTTGCCTGATGAAGAATGTACCAGCGGATCTCCTCCTTAGCCGTTCCCGTCTGTTCCAGAACTTCCTGAATGCACTG
>JAHAFI010000026.1 GCA_018374355.1 Clostridiales bacterium | reverse complement strand
ACTGGGTTTGTTAGGTTTATTAAGGTTACCCTTTTTTAGAAAATTAAAAATATTCAACTTTTTTCACATCACCCCTTGACATTTCTTAGCTGGACTTTTTTTACTTCAATTCGATTCATTAATGAAAGCATTCTGTCAAAATCCTGCTTCCAAAAAGAATCCTCCCAGTCCTCGCGGGTAATTCCTTCGCGGAATCCCAGATAAAGGCAGGGGCTTTCTCCGCTCTCTTCTCTTGTCCCAAGAATATGCCAGCACTCTGTTTTTCCAAACTGACTATGAAATAAAGTTCTTGCTTTTTCCTTATTCGGATGTACCTGAACAGTAAGACGTTCTTTGCTGTCGATGATTTTAATCAGCACACCCAGTGTATTTCCCCATTTCGCTGCATGTTTACTTCCGAGCATTCCCTCAGGATCATTCTCAATAATCTGCTGCAAAGTCACATCCGGATTGTCTGCCACCTTACAAAGTCCTTCAACAATTTCTTCTCTTCCTGTATTTCGCGCTCTGGTCACTGAATACATCCATTCCTCCGGAAAGTGATCATCCTCCGCATCCATTTCCCCGTGAAGTCTGCCAATATTTTTTCCGCCTATATACGTTCTCCATACCCTTTCTCCGCTCAGCATCATTGGTTTTTTCCCCATAGTTATGCTTCTCCTTTTACCCAGTTTACTGTTTTCAGTATAGCAATTCTCTTCCGCTTCACACAACCACTTATTTCAACAAAAAAACTTCTAAAACAAAAAGAATGCGGTCTCCTTAAAAGACCGCATTCCGCTTACATAACCATTACCAATTCAATTTTTTAAATCTCTTTCCAGATAATCTCATTCGCATCCATTTCCAGTTCAAAGCTTGTACCGTCTCCCTTATAAACCGTAGTTTTCTGCGGTTCATAAGTATTGTTTACGATACAGTATTTTCCGTTCTTCACATAAGCATGAACTTCTACATTGTAGTTGCTGCTGAACCATTTATGCAGATTCTCCTCGTCATGGGATGCCCACATAATAGCTCTGTACAGAAGACGGCTGTTTTCAAAGCTGTAAGGAAGTCCGCTGATATAAACGCCGCGGCCGCCGCCGAATTCATTGACTGCCATCTGCACTTCTTTTTCTTTCTGTTTGATAATGGAAGCTTCCGGCATTGCATAAATATTCTTCTTGCCTTCGCCGAAGTCAACCTCACCCTTACAGTCCTCAATGATGAAATGGTCATGCTCTTCCCAGTTATATTTATCTTTGTTCAGGTCAAATCCATTTTCACGCTCCACACCCAGAACGCTTCTCAACTGAATGAATTTTCCTTCCCACTGATGTCCCGTCGGTTCACCGATTCCGATGAATCCGCCGCCGTTGTATACAAATTCATTGACTGCAGATACAACTTCAGGATCTGTCCAGTTTTCGCCGCCTGTATAAGCGGTGTCTGCGTCACCTACATTCAGGATAACATCAATATTTTTCAGCAGCTCCGGATCATTTTTAATGTCCTCAAAGGTGATGAATTTTACATCGAACGGAGCGCCGCTCAGTGTTTCCATAATTCCTGCGTAGGAGTAATTCTGTTTGTGGTAGATTGCATGATGTACCATGTGGTTGCCCCATGCACGCATCTTGCCCCAACTATTTAAAACTGCAACGGTTTTCACGCAGTATGGGGTAGTGCCCTTGATATTTTCGTACAGTGTACGGAATTCTTTACATACGCTCTCCACGTAATCGATAAATTCCGGGAATTCCACTGCCAGTTTCAGGTATCCGCCGTATCCGATCCGGTCAATGGGTTTTCTCAGGATTGCCCGGCGTGCAGTTACCCAGTTTACTTTAGCTTCCTTCACCGGATCTCCGCCCTCGTAGAAGGTATCCGGGAAGAAATACGGCAGGAAACGTCCCTCGGTATATTTTACACCCGGAATGTCACTGATCAGACGCAGGGTTGCTCCGTTTCCTACGGAACCTACGACCGCATCCAGTCCAACGGATTTGAACTCATCCATGAACGGTTCCATTCCGATCCAGTGGTCACCCAAAAACATCATGGCTTCTTTTCCGTATTCATGTACGATATCAACAAACTCTTTCGCCAGAGCAGTTACTTCCCGTCTCTGGAACGCAGTGAAATCCAAAAATTCTTTGGACGGAATACGGTACATGTTATTCATGTAGCCCTGATCGATGATAAATTCCGGGCGGAATTTGTATCCCACTTCCTGTTCAAACTGTTCCAGAATATATGGGCTTACGGATGCTGAATATCCGTACCAGTCTACATATTTTTCTCTTGCCAGCTCGTCAAAAATCAGAGTGAACTGGTGGAAGAAGGTTGTGAAACGGATAACGTCCACGTAATCATGCTCTTCCAAAAATTTTCTCAGACGTTTTTTGGAAAATTCTTTTGTCTTTGGCTGACGCACATCAAATGTAATCTGTTTTTCCACGCCCTGCCAGTCATTGGTAACCGCATTGTACATATGTACCGGGTCCCACATAATATATGCCAGAAAGCTTACCGTATAATCATGGAACGGCTTTGCCGGTTTGATGGTCACATCCCCGGTCTCCTCGCTGTAATCCCACTCTGTTACAGGAACAACTTTTCCGGTTGTACGGTCAACAACTTCCCACCATCTCTTGATATCGTCATGGGAATTTACTTTCAGCATGTCCGGATACAGATTGTCCATCAGATGAATTGTCAGTTCTCCCTTTACCGCTGTACGGAAGGATGTCATGATATACATCTGCTGAATCTCATCGGGATTTGCTTTTGCCCATTCGTTATCTTTTCTGGTTGTATAGTAAGTAGCGTAAACTTTTGCGTCTACTTTTTTCAGTTCCTCAGGATAATCGGTTCCGTCACAGTCACGGATGGCATCGGCCCCCCAGCGCTCTACCAGTTCCAGTGTTTCCGGAACTACATCCACATCTGTCGGAATTGTCACACGCCCTCTTGTACACTCTTTTGTCATAGCCTTCTCCTTTACATAAAAATATTGTTTGCTACGTTTCTTAAATTCATTATAATCAATCCCGGGCATTCTTTCTACTTTTGTTTTGTGTCGAATGTTATATATCTTGCTTTCCGTTTTTATAATTGTTATAATGATGTTGGGGCAAAAGGAATTTTGACCCCTGTATCTTATAATTACTGTAACGTTTAAGGTTCAGGTGCGTCTTGGCGTACTTTCTGCAAACGGTTTCTATTTTTCACAGGAGGATATGCCCATGTCTCATCTTTCCTATTCCTTTACGGATCTTTCCACCGACCATTCCGACCGGGAGCTTCTTCGTTACGCCTCCGCGTCCTCCTTCGGAAAAGACTGGAACGGCGTGCTTCATTCCCATGAATGCACCGAAATTTTTTATGTCACCGACGGGGAAGGATGGTTTTGCACTGACGAAGAACAATTCCCCATCCGAAAAAATCATCTGGTGATGGTCAATCCCAAAGTCCACCATACGGAGCGCTCCTCCGCCTCCCACCAGATGCGTTATATTGTCCTCGGAATCGACCATCTTCAGTTCCGCTTCGGCAAAGAAGAGTCTTTTCTCCCCTTTCAGGTCTTTCCCCTTGCCTCCCACAGGGAAATCATTCTTCCCCTGCTGGAATCCATTCTGAAGGAATTGCAGAAAAAGCAGCTTTCTTACGAAAAGATCTGTCAGCATTATCTCTCGATTCTGCTGCTTCAAGTTCAGAGAATTACCGGGCAGGAGTTCACGCTTTCCACCCCCAGCCTGATTCCCTATGAATGCCAGCGAGCAAAAAATTATATAGAAGAGCATTTTCGGGAATCTGTGACATTGGATTTTTTGGCGGAACTCACCCACTGGGATAAATTTTATTTCTCCCACCAGTTTTCCAAGGCCTATGGAATTTCCCCTATTAATTACCTTTTGGAACAACGGGTGGAACACAGCAAGCAGCTTCTTAGGACTACTGATTATACGGTTACACAGATTGCGGAATCCTCCGGATTTTCCTCCCAGAATTATTTTTCGCAGACCTTTAAAAAAAATACCGGAATCTCCCCCAGAGAATACCGGAATATTTCCAGAAATAAGTAGAAAAACCGGAATGTATTCTATTGAAAATCTTCAAAAAAACAATTACAATAACTAACGAATAAAAAATTTGTCATAAAACATAATATTACATCAGGAGGGATTATCATGGATAAAAAAGAATTTGCTTTACAGGAACATGAAAAATGGGCGGGAAAACTGGAAATTACCAACCGCGCAAAGCTGGAAACCCCGGAAGATCTGGCCGTATGCTACACTCCCGGCGTTGCAGAGCCCTGCATTAAAATTTCTGAAAATGTGGATCTTTCCTACAAATATACCCGCCGCCACAATATGGTAGCTGTTGTGACAGACGGAACCGCCGTTCTCGGTCTGGGAGATATCGGACCGGAAGCCGGTATGCCTGTTATGGAAGGAAAATGCTGTTTGTTCAAAACCTTTGGCGATGTGGATGCATTTCCGTTATGTGTCCGCACCAAGGACCCCGATGAAATCGTAAGAACCATCAGCCTGCTGGCCGGAAGCTTCGGCGGCATCAATCTGGAAGATATTTCCGCTCCCAGATGTTTCGAAATCGAAAGAAAGCTGAAAGAATGCTGTGACATTCCGGTTTTCCACGATGACCAGCACGGAACCGCTATCGTTACTCTGGCTGCTATGCTGAATGCACTGAAGGTTGTAGGAAAAAATATTGATGAAATCACTGTAGTTACCTCCGGCGCAGGCGCCGCAGGTATCGCGATCATCCGGCTGCTGATCAGTATGGGACTGAAAAACGTGATTATGTGCGACCGAAAGGGAGCAATCTACGAAGGCCGTGACGGCTTAAACAAAGAAAAGGAAGAAATGGCGCAGATTTCCAACCGTTCCATGAAGAAAGGTACTCTGGCTGAGGTAATTCAGGGTGCTGACGTATTTATCGGCGTTTCCGCTCCGGGAACTTTGACACAGGAGATGATCAAAACCATGGCTCCAAACCCGATCCTCTTTACCATGGCAAATCCCACTCCGGAAATCATGCCGGAAGACGCAAAAGCCGCAGGGGCTGCCGTGATCGGTACAGGCCGCAGCGATTTCCCGAACCAGATCAACAACGTACTTGCTTTCCCGGGAATTTTCCGCGGCGCTTTGGATGTGAGGGCAAAGGATATCAACGATGAAATGAAAGTTGCTGCTGCTCAGGCAATCGCAGGAATCGTTTCCGAGGACGAGCTGAGCGCAGAATATATCATTCCCAATCCATTTGACAAACGTGTGGCAAAAGCTGTAGCTGAAGCCGTGGCACAGGCTGCAAGAGATACAGGCGCTGCCAGAATTTAAGGTGCGGCACGGAAGCATCTTTTGCTCCTGATATCAGATAATATTTTAATACCGGCACTGACAAGATCAGCGCCGGTATTTTTTCTTTCTAAAACATCTGTACTTTAAGTTTTGCAGAGATTCCTACCGTTCTACAATCCTCAGATCCCATCCTCCGATTTCTATTTCCTGTCCTTCCACAATCCGTTCCTCAGACAGAAGATCCACCCCTTCTGCCCCGGAGTAAACAACCTTTCGGATTTCCGGCGAATAGTTCAGATAATACACGATTTCTTTTCCAAAATCATTGGTACCCGATTTGATGATCACAGGGAAAGACACTTCCTGTCTTTCGGTCCACAGCCCCGCAGTTTTCAGCACCTCAGATAGAATCTCTCTCAGCATCTCATCGCTTGTCCAACAGCCCAGATAAGTCGCAGTTCCTTTTCCGTAACTGTTTCTGGTAACTGCCGCATAGCGCTTCCAATTATAATGGTCATAAGAGGCCAGCACTCCGGCCGTCTCGGGAATCACCAGTTCCATAAAGTTTTTCACTTCCCGTTCTTCACAGCAATACAATTCCGAAGCCAGCTTTACATTTTTCGGGAAAGTAAAATGGCTGTAGGAAATACCCAGACAGCAGTCAATGCCGTGAGGCTGGCAATCCGGATAAACTTTCAGATTTTCATCCGTAAAAGCGGTCTTGAAGGTGGTAAAGAGATGACCACCGTTTTTCACATAACGGTCGATTCTCTCCAGAAGTTCTTCCGAAGCCGCATATAAAGCAGGAACTACCAGCAGATCGTAGTCCTCCAGATTGTCAGACTCCGGCCACAGGAAATCACACTCCACATTCAGCTTGTAAAGCTGGTCATAGACGTAACGCACCACATCGTTATATTTTACATTTCCACCCCTTCCCGCCGTTCCGTCAATGGGGAACCAGTCCAGCGCGGTCAAAGCTTCATTGCTCAAAAGCAGGGCTGCTTTATTTTTCTTTTTCAGATTTACCAGATGGCTGCCAATCCTGGCAAATTCTTTTCCGATGACTTTTGCCGCCCGATAGGTATCATTTTCCTTAAAGTCATGGCTCAAAAGTCCTTTCCAATACGTTTCAAAGGAGTTGTGGATGGAATGCCAGTGCCAGTATTCCACCATATTTGCCCCGGAAGCCACGTGGCTGTAAGCCTGCAGCCGAAGCTGCCCGTCATAGGGAACCCAGCAGGGAAATCCCTGAGCTTCTGTTTCCAGCACAAAATAATTGTCCCCCTTCAATGAGCGGGTACTGTCGCCGCCGTAAGAAATCTCCGCTCCGGTCAGGTCATCCTGTGTGGGATGGTAAATATCCACTCCCGCCACCGTGAGAGCCTCTGCTGCATGGTAATGATTTACCTTCGGCTGCACGCCGTAGGAATAGCCCCTCCAGTCAAAGTCAAAGTTGTGGGTGATAAACTGGTCTTCTCTGGCGTATTCCCTCACGATTTTCGCCTGCCATTCCAGATAATCGTCCACAAGAGTTCTCTGGAATTTTTCGAACTCCGCGCCCAGACTTCCGTTGATCGTTCCCCGCACATCCGGGAAATCCTCCCATGCATTGATCCGATTGCTCCAGTAGTCCAGACCGAAGGCTTCATTCATCTCCTCCAGATTATCCTGAAACTTTTCCCGGAGATATTTTACAAACTGCTCCTGTACATTTTTCCCGGCAGTGTCATAGTATTTTGTCTCATTATCCAACTGGAAGCCAATGACGCATTTTCTGTGAGCCGATACTTCCATCAGTTTTCGGATGACCCTTTCCCCGTAATAGCGGTAAACCGGATGGGTAATATCCATGATCTGTCTTGCGCCGTAGATTCCCGGCCCCTGCTTCGTCGTTGCCAGTACATCCGGATGGGACTTTACCATCCATGTAGGGATTGCATAGGTGGGAGTTCCTATAATTACGGAAATCTCCGCTTTCTCCATGGCATCCAGCACCCGGGTTACATGGCTGAAATCAAATACCCCCTCCTGAGGCTCGCAGGTACTCCACGTGGATTCTGCAATTCGTACCAGATTGATTCCCGCCGCTTTCATCATTTCTACGTCCTTGTCCAGACGGTCATAAGGCATGTATTCGTCATAATAAGCAACACCATACAATAATTTATCCATCTTTCTCACCTCGCCCAGCTTTGTTTCTGTGTCGTAATAGTCTTACCTGTTTCCAGCGCTTCTGTCATGGAAAAATCCAGATACGCATCCTGAAGGCCTTCTCTCAGAGAGTAAAAGTCCACTCCCGTCTCCACATAATTTTTCATATGCATCAGCACATCTGCTACTGCAATCTCGTCATCATTCAGTCTCACGCCCGGAAATGGATTTTCATAGATTCTTTTTCCTCGGAAACTGATAAATCTGTGGCTCCAGCCATCAATGTTGTAAACGCCGTCATCCTCCCGGTACATCTGCTCCGTCACCGGACGGTTGTCCGCATCCAAATAGCATACCTTCGTATCACGGATCTCTCCCCGATCTCCCTGCACGTTCCAAGTCCGGCTTCTCAAAGGGGAAAAATACTGCTCCTGATCAAAATCAAAGAAAGCGGTTCTTCCATTCTCAAAACAAAGCTCTGCACGGTCACGGTTTCCCCTCAGCAGTTCTCCGCTCTGATGCCAGCCGACCCGGTCTCTCGTTTTCGTCACAGGGAAGGAAAATCTCCTTCCGCTGATGGTACAGTTTTCATACCCAATCCCCAGAAATTTGCGGAAAATACTGATGGCGTGGTATCCGTGAATCGCAGACATGGATGCATTGGAAACATTTCCCAGAATCCCTGCATCAATAATTTTCTGCACCGCATTGTAGTACGGCTGGAGAAAATACTGTTCCGTCACCTGAACCCGTCCGTCCAGCCGTTCCTTCTCCTGCCAGAGAAAATTCAGCTCCTCCACATCTTTTCCCGGAGGGGTCTCGCAGAGAACCGGAATCCGCCGCTCCATCAGCCGGATGGTCCAATCCTTCATTACAGGCCGGGGTACGCAAAGAAGCGCGAAATCTGCCCCCATTTTTAAAGCCGCTTCCAAATCCGCTGTGGCAAAGATTCCCGTTTCTTCTTCAATCTGCTTCGCCCTCTCATCGGAATGCATAACAATCGCTGATATTTCCAGCTCCTTCGCAAGGGCATGAACCGCTCTCAGATAAAATTGAGAACGCCAGCCGCATCCCACCATGATAAATTTTGCTTTCATATTTTCGCCTTTCTTTATCGTATTTCAAGCTCAACCAATTTGTATTTTCTCATATTTTACTCCCTTCTCTTCTATACCGTCAATTCCATTCTTTTCGGAATTTTGTACTGTCACTCTGTTCCCGGCGCTGGTTTGTGTATTTCCTTTCAGACACACGGTTTTACCCGTCAGAACTGTATGGTTTTCTATTATTCCAGTGTTCTCATGGATTTGATCTTACCTTTTTTTCTGCATTTTAAGTGACCCGGTCACGAAACATTTCTTTGCATTTCCCCCTGTTTTTGACTATACTATAAATATAACAAAATGTCGGGGACAAAAGATATTTTGTCCCCTGTGATACCGGATTTCAGCTGCACGAGGTGCGAAGAAATCCCGAAAACAGGAGGTTTTTATGACAGATGTAGTAATTATCGGAAATGGCCCCGCCGGACTTTCCGCCGCTTTATATATCCTTCGCGCCGGATTCTCCGCAACCATCGTG
Source organism: Clostridiales bacterium (assembly GCA_018374355.1). Lineage (GTDB taxonomy): Bacteria > Bacillota > Clostridia > Lachnospirales > Lachnospiraceae > Oliverpabstia. The sequence continues at coordinate 37,723 of JAHAFI010000026.1, read as the reverse complement.
GGGAAAGACAATGGCGCCCTTGAAAAAGCAGAAAGTATCCAGAACTATTTCGGTCTGGAGCGTCCCCTTTCCGGCCATGAGCTGGTTGAAACAGGAAAAAAACAGGTTCTCGCCCTCGGCGGGAAGCTGGTTCAGGATGAGGTTGTAGGAATTGCATGGGATGGTGACTATACCGTCACCACCTCCAAAGACAGTATTCAGACCAAAGCCATCATCCTTACCACCGGAGCTTCACGGAAACGAATGAAAATTAAAAATATCGACCGTCTGGAAGGCTACGGTGTCAGCTACTGCGCTGTCTGCGACGCTTTTCTTCATCGCGGAAAGGATGTTGCCGTTTTAGGCAACGGTGAATATGCCCTCCATGAGGTGAAAGAGCTTCAGAACATTGTAGGGCATATCACCCTTCTGACCAACGGACTGGAACCTGCTGTGGAATTTCCTTCGGAAGTAACCATAGTCACCACCCCTTTGGAAGAATTAACCGGAGAAAAAAGTCTGGAATCTATCCGTTTTCAGGATGGCTCTACATTAGATGTATCCTGCCTCTTTGTTGCTCTCGGAACTGCTAAAGGCAGCGATCTGGCCAGAAAACTGGGCATCCGTCTGGAAGATGAGCGAATCATCGTCAATGAGCAGATGGATACGGGACTTCCCGGAGTATTCGCCGCCGGGGACTGTACCGGAGGAATCCTGCAGGTATCTGTTGCTGTAGGTGAGGGGGCGAAAGCTGCGCTGTCCTGTATTCGTTACCTTCGTTCATAAGTCGCCTTAACCCTCTGTAAAAATTAAATCTCCCGCTGCAGAGCAGTCGGGTATTTGACCCTCACAGCAGTCGCCAAATGGATATGAAAGCATATCCGCTTGGCTCGCTGCCTGCGGGAATAAAAAGAACATTTCTTCCAAAATAAGATGTCAAATTCTGATTTTGGAAAAAATGTTCTTTTTCGTCAACTATTCAAAGAGCCCTGTCAAGAAAATCACCCCGCCAGTTCCGCAAGTATCTCCTTTGCCTCCCGGACTTTTTCCTCACTGGTCTGAAAAATCTCATACTCACTGAGTGAAGGAAGTCCCATATGCACCCGGTCTGTACGGTATTCCATCCTGCTGTCTAAAGTGACTTTCCCGGACATATGGAAGGATGTTGCGCCTGTAAACGGCTGAAGTTCACGGATCACTTCTCCATTTACTCCTCCTGCAACCAAAATATCAATCTCTCCTCCGGCTTTTTCCACCAGCCGGCGAATTAACTCTTTTCCTGCCACGCAGTGATCCTCTGCGCCGGAGGTAAGGATCGTATCAATTCCCAGTCCTTTGGCCTCCTTCAAAACCTTCAGCGGTTCTCTGCACACATCAAAAGCCCGATGCATGGTCACCGACATTCCTTCGGCTGCCCGCATAAACCGTTCCATGGCTCTCCCATCAAGGGTTCCATCCGGTAAAAGAGCACCTATCACAACACCCTGTGCTCCCAGTTCCCGGAACTGATGAATTTCCGCTTCTATCATATTAACTTCATGATCAGAATAACAGAAATCACCAAATCTCGGTCTCAATAATACATGGATAGGAATATCTGTATATTTTCTAATTTCTTTGTACATAGCGGCTGTGGGTGTAATTCCACCGATTACCAGCCCCGCGCACAGTTCCAGACGGTCTGCGCCGCCTTTTGCCGCCTGTATTGCAGATTCCACGGAATCCACGCAGCATTCCAGCAAACCTTTCTTCATCACTTATATCTCCTCTTGAGATGTCTTATTTTCCGTATCGGATTCATCTGTAGTGCCGGACGTATCCGGTGTTCCTGCTTCCTTTACTGCACCGGGCACATCTGACGCACCAGCTTCATCTCCCGTTCCGGAAGTATCCGGCGTCCCTGTTTCATCCGCGGCTTCCGTGTACTTCGCCGCCATCTCCTGAAGCCTGCTCAGCGAAAATTCCTCCGTTGTATACGCATGTACCCTGTGCTTTTCTGCCAGCTCTTCCGTATAATCCGAAAGAAGGTAAACCGCTTTCGCTTTCGGGTCTGAATCGTACTGCATCACGACCGGAGTCATACAGTAATCATCTGTAAAGCGAACCTTTCCGTCTGTCAGAGATCTCTCCAGCGTAAGCTCTGCGATTCCTCCCAGTAAAGCCGCCGGGCGCTGCTGGGTGGACACAAAGTTCCCCAGTGAATAATATACCAGCATCCGGTGTCCCTGACTGTCCGTTTTCACCTCATATTTCTGAAGGACATGGGGATGGGTTCCGATGGTAACCTCCACACCCTGTTCCAGAAGCAGATTCACCTTCGCTTCCATATCCGCACTCGGCTCCTCTGAATATTCTTCCCCTGCATGGAGAAAACAAATCACAGCGTCACTGATTTGTTTCGCCTTTTGGATATCACTTTTCACCTTCTCGTCATCCCATACATCCACAAGATACGGTTTGGATGATGGCAGTGAAAATCCATTCAGTCCATAGGTATAATTCAGCATGGCAATCTTAATTCCGTTTTTTTCCACCACTGCAATCTGATCCCGGTCTTCCTGACTTTCATGAATTCCCAGCACCGTGATCTCCGGGTGTTTCTCCTTCCAGAACTGGATGGAATCCAAAATCCCCTGCTCTGCCTTATCATAGGTGTGGTTGCTGGCGTGCTGAACCACATCGAAGCCCAGATTGACCAGCGCGTCTCCCACCTCCACCGGTGTTCCAAAAGCCGGATAGCCGGAAACCTCTTCCCGGTCTGCCACGAAAACTGTTTCCTGATTGACCACAGCCAGATCTGCAGCCTGAATTTTTTCTTTTACATTTGCATAGACACTGTCGTAATTCCAGATACCGGATTCATCCTGTCCCGTCTCTACCAGCGGCATGTGATACAGATTGTCCCCCACAGCCACAAGCGTTACCCGATCCGGTTCCTCAACCTCCTGAAAGGCAACCTCCATGCTTTCCGTCTCCTGTTTTTCATCCTTTCCGCAGCTCCGTATCGTCCCTGCCGTCAATAAAATCAGTATCGCAGCAAGACCGGAACAAATAGCAATTTTTTCTCTCAGAACCTGCTTTTTCCGTTCCTCTTCCCTTTTTTTCCTTCGTTCTTCTCTTTCCTTATCCTCTTCCATGTTTCCCCCTTGATTTCCCTTCGCTTATTTCACTCCGCCTCTGACTTGTAATTTCGGAAAAATTCCCTCACATTTGTCAGAGCCGTCACAAGCGTATTGGTTTCCTCCTGACTTAAATCTTTCAGCAGAGATGAAATCATTTCTTCATGAAATTCCTTGTGGTGGTAAAAGGCCCTCTCTCCCTTTTCCGTCAGTGAAATCAGCACTACCCTCCGGTCCTCGCTGCTGCGCTCCCGGCTTACATAGCCTTTTTTCACCAGACTGTTCACGGAAATGGTGAGCGTCCCCACCGTTACCGATAAACTTTTTGCCACAGACGACATGTTCCGGGGTTCTTCCACTCCAATCGCCTCGATCACATGCATATCGTTATTTGTTATGTCTTTAAATTCCGGTGTGATAATCGCTTTCGCTTCAATATCCATAATATCATTAAACAGATTCACCAGAACGTCATGGAAAGTATCATATGCCCGGTCCATGTTTTCACCTCCGATTTTTGTATCCAGTATAACACAATTTTACTTTTATTAACAGGGAAATGGACTCTTTTTTATAACTGTTCACAGCAACACAGAGTCCTGAATAGTCATTTTTTTCGTTAAACACCGCTTGATTTCCATGTTCTTCAATGATACGATAACTATATAATTTGATACTATGGTCAGAATACCTTTTGGCCCCGGCATCATAATTTAAATTATTCAGATAAAGGAGGAGTTTATATGGGACTCAATCTTACTGCCGAAGCGCTGGCTGATTATTCCAAAGCAGTGCGTCTGGGTAAGCGCGATGGCGATCATCCCGCTGTACTTGATGATATCCTGAAATCTCAAAATATCATTGCCCCCCGGGAGATTCCTCTCGGTCTGGTTCAAATTCCCATGGAGCAGTTGGCGGGAACAAAAACTTCAGGAAGAAGTACCGCATTCAGTAAAAACTTTTACCCGGTATTAAAAGAAACTACCGAGTTTGCCTCAAAATGGATGGAACTTTACAAAGCACATTTGAATGAAGGAATCCGTGATCCTATCAAGGCGTACGAATTCATGAACAAATTTTATGTGGAGGAGGGCAATAAGCGGGTCAGCGTACTGAAATTTTTCGGCGCCGTATCCGTTCCGGGCATCGTCACCCGTATCGTACCGCCCCGCAGCAGGGAGAAGGAAAACCGGATTTATTATGAATTTATGGATTTCTACAGCTTATCCGGCATCAACTATATCTGGTTCTCCCAGATTGGAAGCTTTGCCAAACTTCAGCATCTGGTGGGGAAACGCCCCGATGAGATGTGGTCCGATGACGACAAGCTGAATTTCAGCTCCGCCTACACCCGTTTTTCCGCAGAATACGAAGCCAATGGAGGGAAAAAACTGGCCATTACACCGGGAGATGCTTTCCTTTATTTTATCAAATTGTATGATTACTCCACACTGGAAGAGATGACCTCCGCAGAATTAAAGGAAAAACTGACCAAAGCTTGGGCGGAATTTGAACTTCTGACAACAGACGAATCCGTAGAACTTCAGATGGATCCCACGGCCGAGGGGGAAGTAAAGAAAAATATCTTTGCCCGTTTGATTCCTCTCAGCACACCAAAGCAGCACGTTGCCTTTATCCACGAAAAAACTGCGGAAACCTCCGGCTGGACCTATGCTCATGAGCTGGGAAGAATGCATCTTCAGCAGACCTTCGAGGATCAGATCAGTACCACCTGCTACGACAATGCCACCGAGGAAAATGCAGACGAACTGCTGGCAAAAGCCATTGCTGACGGAAACAACCTGATTTTCACAACCTCGCCGCCGCTTTTGAAGGCCAGCTTAAAGGCCGCCATCGATCACCCTCAGGTGAAGATTTTAAACTGTTCCCTGAACACCTCCCACAGATACATCCGTACCTATTACGCCCGGATGTACGAGGCAAAATTCCTCATGGGCGCTATTGCCGGAGCAATGTCCGAAAACGGAAAAATCGGTTATGTGGCAGACTATCCGATCTTCGGTATGACCGCAAACATCAATGCCTTTGCGCTGGGAGCCAAAATGGTGAATCCAAGGGCGAAGGTTTATCTGGAGTGGTCCACACTGAAAGACAACAACATCACTGAAAATTTTGCCAAAAATAACGTTCACTATATTTCCGGTCAGGATATGATCATTCCGGGAGAGGCTTCCCGCCATTTCGGTTTGTACCGGGCTGATGAAGAATCCCCGCTGAATCTGGCAATGCCCATCTGGCACTGGGGCAAATTCTATGAGCACATGATCCGGAACATTATGAGCGGTTCTTGGAAATACGATGACACTTCCGACAATACCAAAGGCCTGAACTACTGGTGGGGTATGTCCTCCGATATGATCGACGTCATCTGTTCCCACCATCTTCCTATCGGTACCATCCGTCTGGTAAATCTTTTGAAACAAACCATCTGCAGCGGTGACTTTAACCCGTTTTCCGGAGTTCTGTACTCCCAGCATGGCGTAGTCCAGAAAGACCCGGAAAAAATCATGGACCCGGAAGAGATTATACGGATGGACTGGCTGGCTGAAAATGTTGTGGGCTTTATTCCCAAAATGGAAGATTTGATCGATAAGGCAAAGCCTGTGGTTTTACTTCAGGGTATTGATAATCCTGAAATATAACCGTGACTGCCAAATGGCATCTTAGATCATTACGATAAATGAGGTAACTACTTATGAGGATATTGGCGATTGCTGATGAGGAATCCAAATATTTATGGGATTTTTTCGAGAAGGAAAAGCTGGAAGGAATTGACCTGATCCTCTCCAGCGGAGATTTAAATCCCAACTATCTTTCCTTCCTTGCAACCTTCACTTCCGCCCCGGTGCTTTACGTTCATGGAAATCATGACGACAAGTATCTTCGTACCCCACCGGAGGGATGCATCTGTATTGAAGATCAGATCTATGTCCATGAAGGGATCCGAATTCTCGGACTGGGGGGCTCCATGCGGTACCGTCCGGGAGTGAATCAATATACGGAAAAGGAAATGGTGAAACGGATAAAGAAGCTCAGGTTCCAGTTATTTCGCAGAAGAGGCTTCGATATCCTTCTGACACACTCCCCAGCCTATCAGCTAAATGACGGGCGGGATCTTCCCCATCAGGGCTTTCAGGTATTCAATACCCTGATGGAAAAATACGAACCCCGTTTTTTTATCCATGGACATGTCCATATGGCGTATGGAAGGCAGCATAAACGGTATGATAAATACGCGGAAACTCACGTGATAAATGCCTTCGACCGATGTGTGTTTGATTTTGAGGACGAAAATCTGAAAGAGCATCTGAAATTTTGATCATGTCTCGGGTTTGCCTTGCAAATGCAAGTCAGCACCTCGCGGGACAGTGACCAAAAAATCCAAAAAACAGGAGCAGAACTCCTCCCTTTCGAGAGGAAATTCTGCTCCTGTATGATTTTTCCCGATTCCGATTGAGGCAGATCAATTGTTGCTGTTCACTCCGTTCACAGTAACGGTCAATCTCCTGTAAGGCGGCCGCTTCTGAATCGTCTCACATTCTTCATATATCCCGTCTGAAACCACCTTCGCTGGCGATTACCTGCCCGGTGATCCACTCAGACGCATCGCTCTGCAAAAACAGCACCAGCTTTGCCACATCCTCAGGCATCCCCCAGCGTCCGGAGGGGAACTTTTCCGCCAGCGCCTTATGTACTTCTCCAAAGGCATATCCTGTGTCTGTAGGACCGGGATTTACACAGTTTACCTGAATATTTTGGGTTCCCAGCGCTGCGGCAGTCTGCTCGCAGATGCAGATAATTGCGTGCTTTGACACTGCATAGGCAATCTCACTGATCATAGGGCCCAGATACTGGCCGCTTGTAAAAAGAGTCACCGCTCCCCGTTTCCCCTTGGGAAGCTGTTTTGCAAAAGCCTGAATCATCATCATAGCAGCAGTCACATTGGTGTGGAGATGGCTGTTGATGTCCTCCTCCGTCCACTCTCCCATGGGAACCGAGGTGCTGTAGGCGTGATTTAAAATCAGCCCATCGATATAGCCCCAGCATTCCGCTGCCTTTTTTATGACTCCGGCTCCTTCCCCTTCCGTCCGCAGATCGGACGGCGGAAGTTTTCTGACCGAATATCCTTTCTCCGTCAGTTCAGAAATCAGTTCATCCCCATACTTCCCATCGGAATCCGCATATTCCATCTGTTTATCATAGGGCGCATAGCCGTGGATCACCACATTCGCCCCATTCTGCGCCATTACCCTTGCCAGCTCTGCGCCGATACCCTTTGACCTGCTCACACCGGTAATCAAAATATTCTTTTTTTCCAAAGATAATTCCATCTGTTTCCCTTTCGCCTACAGTCTTTCACCTCTCAGGATAACCTGTCTCGTTGCAAGATCTTCTTTGTTCAAAAGAACGAGATTTGCCACCTTGCCCGGTGTAATGCTGCCGTACTCATCATAAATTCCGATAGATTTCGCTGAATTCACTGCCGCACAGCGGACTGCTGTTTCCAGCGGCACATCCATCTTCTGTACAGCCACTCTCATGCAGTCCATCAGATTGGTGTTGGAGCCTGCAATAGTTCCGTCCTCCAGCGTTGCTTTATTTCCCTTAACGATGACCGGCTGTCCTCCCAGCTCGTACATTCCGTCCTCCAGACCTGCCGCCATCATGGTATCACTGATAAAAATCACTCTGTCAGTTCCAAACATTTTCAATGTATTTCTCACCACTGCCGGATGAATGTGAACATTGTCACAGATCAGCTCCGCTTCACAGCAGGAATCGTCTGATGCGGCAATAATCGGACCCGGTTCCCGGTGATTGATTGGATTCATCGCATTATATAGGTGCGTCACATGATGAACTCCGGCGTCAATGGCTGCCTTTGCCGTATCGTAATCCGTTGTCGTATGGGCGATGGACAGAACCACCTCGTCCTTTTTCGCCCGGATAAATTCCATAGCGCCCTCTTCCTCCGGCGCAAGGTCTACCAGTTTAAACAAACCGCCTGCTGCCTCCTGAAGACGTTCAAACATTTCAATATCCGGTTTATGGATATATTTTCCGTTCTGAGCGCCTTTTTTCTTCATGGCGATAAACGGCCCTTCCATATTGATTCCGCACAGGGCTGCACCCTTTTCATTTTTGTGGGCATTCGCCGCTCTTGCGATTTCCAGAAGCTTGTCCTCCGCAAATGTCATGGTCGCCGGACAGATGGTTGTCACACCCACGCTTGCCTCATAATCGGCGATGGCCTGAATAGCCTCCTCTGTGCCGTCACAGAAATCCTTTCCCACGCAGCCGTGAAAATGAATGTCAGTCAGACCCGGAATCGCATAGCATCCCGCTGCATCGATTTCCTCTCCGCCTTCCGGCTCCTCCGCTGTAAATCTTCCCTCCCGGATATAAATATCCTTCTTCTCAAAAATTCCTTCTTCCGTAAATACTTCCGCATTTCTGATAATCATCTTGAACACCTCTTTCTGAAAAATCTGGTGGACTGCTGAACAGTTACTATTGTTTATAGTATAGCTCATGTTCTCCTTTCAATGCAAGCAATTCGTCTCCCTTTGCCCCCTAAACCCAATGTTAAACAAATATTCCCAAATGTTTTCAAAACTCTGTAATTTTTCGATTGCTTTTTTCTTCCCGCCGTATTAAACTGTACGAAATTGACCATATTTTCACCGTCAGCTCCCTTTTTTCGCCGGCTGACAGATATGCAGAACAGGAGATTCTTCTATGAAAAAACATTCAAATTCTGACATGACTTACGGAAGTCCCGTAAAGCTTCTTCTAAGCTTCACCATTCCGCTTTTGATCGGAAATGTATTCCAACAGTTTTACAACATGGTGGATTCCATCGTTGTAGGCCAGTATGTAGGGGCCAATGCCCTCGCCAGTGTGGGCGCAACCGGTTCCATCAACTTTTTATTTTTCTGCCTCACTCAGGGACTTTCCATCGGGGTGGGTATCATTGTCTCCCAGTACTACGGGGCAAAAGATACACCCTACGTTCAAAAAGCCATTGCAAACTCGGTCTGGCTTCTGGCTGTGACCTCCATCGTCATGGGCATCCTTGGCACCGTTCTTGCAAGACCGATCATGCTGCTTTTGAAAACACCAGCCGAGATCATCGATGACGCTGTAATCTACATGCAGATCAGTTGTATCGGTTTGGTGGCTGTTGCGGCTTACAACGGAATCTCCTCGATTTTGAGGGCATTGGGCGATTCCAAAACACCGCTTTTCTTCCTGATTGTTGCCAGTATTCTCAATGTGGTGCTGGACCTGCTGTTCGTAGTCAGCTTCCATTGGGGTGTATCCGGCGTTGCTATTGCCACGATCATTGCACAGTTTATCTCTGCCTGCGGCTGTATTCTGTATGCCTGCAAAAAAAATCCGTTTTTCCATATGGAGAAAGCCTGTTTCCGGCCGGACAATGCCCTGATTCGGAAATGTTGTGTTCTGGGTGTACCCATCGCCCTGCAAAATGCCCTGATTTCCGTTTCCTGCATTATTCTTCAAAGAATTATCAATGGGTTCGGTTCCGTTGTCGTTGCGGCATTTACAGCCAACGGACGTTTCGAGCAGCTCATCCACCAGCCCTTCGGATCACTGGGCGCAGCGGTGGCTACCTTTACCGGACAGAATATCGGCGCCGGAGATCTTCACCGTGTGAAAAAAGGATATCATGCGGCAACCATTCTCTGCGGAATTTTCTCCGTCTGCATGATTCCGATTTCTTACTTTGGTGGTGAGGCGATTATGAAGATTTTCGTCAGCGATCCGGAAGTTATCGCAATCGGCGCACAGGGACTTCGCATTACAGGATTTTTCTACTTCCCGCTGGGTATGATCTACGTTACCAGAAACCTGCTGAATGGTTCCGGCGATGCCAATTATGCCATGATTAACGGCTTCTTGGAAGTTGTCGGCAGAGTAGGCTTTGCAAAACCCCTGACCATGATTCCATTTATCGGTATGTGGGGCATCTGGTGGACAACGGCACTGACTTGGACTCTGACAGGAATATTCAGTATCTTCCGGTATCTGGGCGGAAAATGGAAGACCATGTCTGTGGTACAGTCTTCTTGATAATTTTTAGTTGTAACTGTTCAGAAGGACAGGATTCTGAATAGTTACTTTTAGTTAAATTCAAATAGGGTGCAGCAATCAGCGTCAGGTTGATTGCTGCACCCTATTAAATTCCCGTTATTTTCAAACCTCATCAAATGGAATGATAGAACCGAATTTTTCATTGCTCCAAGGTCTGCCTAAGATTTTTGCTGATTTTACCAGCATGATGCCTTTGACAAATTCCTTCTTACCGGGGCATACCGGGTAAAGACCCAGTGCGCTGAATACATACCAGAGCGCCATGGTACCGTTGTCTTCGTCTCCCGGGAATCCATCCGGCTCGGAAGTCATGACTTCGTCACAGATTTTCTTTACCCAGTAGTTTGTCTTTTCCTGCTCGCCAAAGTACGCAAAGAGATACGGCAGATGGAAGCTTGGCTGGTTGTTGATTGCACACTGGCCGAAATCATTTGCCGCGAATTCTGTCATCTCGTGGATTTCACAACCGTAGCCGCCATCCTCATAATGGGGAGCCTCCGCAAAGAGTTCATCCAGTTTTTTCAGGATTGCTTCACGGCCACCCATCAGTTCTGCCAGTCCTTCCAGATCATGAGGAACGGCGAAGGTGGTCTGCCATGCGGCAGCTTCCGTATAGTCCAGTCCCCATGAAATCGGAGAGAAGTTTTCACGCAGAGTTCCCTCTGTATTTCGTGCACGCATAAATCCCGTTTCTTTATCGAAAATATTTGCGTAATTTTTTGCTCTTACTCTGTATTTCTCCTCAATCTCCGTTTTACCCAGTATACGGGCAACTTCTGCGATACAGAAATCACCGTAAGCCGCATCCAGCGTCAGGTTTACGCTCTCATGCTCCAGATCATACGGAACGTAGCCGTATTTGCAGTATGCTTCTGCACCGTTACGTCCGAATCTCTTATCCTCGGAATCTGTCGTAGCGTGGTGGATCATGCCCTCCAGCGCTGTTTCCAGAAGTTCACCGCCGATGATTCCCTTCACTGCTGCGTCTGCGATCACCGCATCGATCAGTGTACTTGGCATACATCCCACTTCACCGATAGAAAGCCATCTTGGAAGCCAGCCGCCCTCTGTGTAATCTCCGATAAAGCCTTCCAGCATTTCTTTGTATTCCTCTTTTGCAACCAGCGAATAGAACGGATATACGGTACGGTAAGTGTCCCAGAAGCCATTATCGGTATAGCGTACGCCGGGAAGTGTTTTTCCGGTACACGGAGCGTAATGGATGGGATTTCCGTCCTGATCGATTTCGTAGCATTTGTGCGGGAACAGGAAACCTCTCCACATACAGGTGTAGAAGGTCTTCATCTGTTCTTCTGTCTCGCATTCCACTTCTATACGGGACAGGTAAGATTCCCACAGGTTTTTTCCTGCTTCACGCACAGCTTCAAAATCAACAGCATTTTCCTGAGAAAGTGTCAGGTCTGCCTGTTCGAAGCTGACGTAGGAAATGGCAAGGCGTCCTGTGATTTCAGTTTCATTGACTGCCACATGGATTCCTGCTTTTTCCCCCGCGATTTCACAGCCGGAAGCTGCATTTCCATCCTTGTCCACTACTTTTGTTCCTTCTGTATCGATTCCGTTGTCAAAAATCAACGTCATATACATACGGAAGTTTTCTGCTACCCCTGCCATATGGTAGTCCGTGGAAGCATGAAGGGTATTTCCTTCCAGTTTATAGGTGCAGTTTCCCCCAACCGCAAGAATGGACAGCCAGTGCTTCTTTGCATCCCCATAGGAGATACGGAAAGCTGCTCCCCGTTCTGTAGGAGTGATTTCCATCACGGAACGGTATTTCAAGAAACCAACCTTCAGATAGTTCGGCGCAAGTTCAGCCTCACTCTGGCGGTAGCCGGACCAGCGGTTTCCTGCCTCATGCATCGGCTCACCGGACTGGGGAAGGAATGTGAGGCATCCATAATCTCCGATCCATGGAGACGGCTGATGGGTCAGACGGATACCTTCCAGACGATGATCATCGGAATGGAAGAACCAGCGCTCGCTGGAGCTGTCTGTCTGGGGTGCAAAACTGACCATACCAAAGGGAAGCTGGGTCAGCGGCAGAGTATTTCCGTGGGAAAAATGGGGTACGGATTTTGTGCCCTGCAGAATGTTTACATATTTCAAATAATTGGACATTGTAATTTCCTTTCTTTTCATTTTAAGTCAAAGCATCTGCAATTATATATGGAGCATCTGTGGTTGTCAACAGGTTCTGCTTTTCATTGACAAATCAGGGAATTACTGTAAAATATTATAGGAAAGATAAGTGACTATGAAGGCCAAAATCCTGAGTAGTTACAAATCAAATTTGTACGAATAGAAAAAGGAGATTCACAAGGAAATTTTTTGTATGAAGAAAAAAGCCTATTCTGTATATTTAATTTTTTGTTTTTGCTTTTCCTTATTATTCTCCATGTCCACCGTGCTGTCCATGGTGTATCATCTGGAAGTCGTGAGGCTGAATGTTTTTCAATTGGTTTTTGTGGGTACGGTTCTGGAAGCCTCCTGTTTTTTATTTGAAATTCCTACAGGAATCGTTGCGGATCTGTACAGCCGCCGCCGCTCGGTGCTGATCGGCGTGTTCCTGTACGGTATTGGTTTCCTTATGGAGGGAGCTCTTCCATGGTTCTGGACAGTTCTGCTGGCTCAGATTGTCTGGGGCTGCGGGGATACTTTTTTGACCGGAGCCCTCGAAGCATGGATTTCTTCCGAACTCCCGGAGCAGTCCATGGACAAAACCTTCCTCCGCGGAGAACAACTGCGGCAGTTCGGCGGAATTGCCGGAATCCTTCTTGGAACTCTCCTCGGAAATATAAACCTGCAGCTTCCGATCATTATGGCCGGGATTCTGTTCCTGATTTTCGGACTGATATTGATCCCAACCATGCCGGAGACCAATTTTTCTCCCGCACTGGAAGAAAAGCAGAATCTTCTTCAGGATATGTTCAGTCTGTTTCGCCTGAATCTGCGCTTTTTTAAAGGCGCTCCCGTATTGATCGCCCTTCTGGCGATTACCTTCTGCGGCGGACTGGCCAGCGAAGGATTTGACAGGCTTTCCACTGCACATTTTCTGAATGATACAGTTTTTCCACAAGCAGGCGGTCTCAGTCAGGTTAGCTGGTTTGGTATCATGAATCTTGCAGGTATGCTTTTGGGAATACTGGCATCACAGGTTCTGGTTGTCCGGCTGGATAAAAAAGGAACTCTCAATCGAAAAGGTGTGGTTTTGTTCACCAGCGCCGGATACATCCTGTGCATGGTGTTATTCGCGGCGGGTCATAATTTCTGGTTTCTGCTGATTATGTTCCTTTTGACCGGATTGATGCGCGCTCTGAAAAGTCCGGTACTCACTGCATGGATGAACGATCACGTGGATGAGCGTCTGCGGGCAACCACCTTTTCCACCAGCGGGCAGTTGGATGCACTGGGACAAATGATCGGTGGACCTGTTGTGGGTCTTGCAGCCCAGCGCCTATCTGTTCCGTGGGGACTGGGATGTACCGCTCTCTTTTTGATTCCGGCGCTGTTCCTTGTGCTGGCCGCTGAACGTTTAGGCAAAAACAAATAGAGTTACAGTTAAACTTTTATTCCTGCCCTTGACAACCCTTTATTTCATGCTATAATTGAAAAAAATAAAGATTACCAAAGCATTGACAGGAAGAGTAGAATGTCCATCCATCCAGAGAGGGGTACATAAGCTGAAAGTATCCTATGGAAAAGCATTTGAAGACCACCCTTGAGCGGCTCCAATCCAGCCCGGCAGACACCGTTACCGTCAAATGAAGTGGAGATGCATCTGCTGTGATTTTTCGGAATATCTTTTCCGGTTACAGACCAGTGCAGCCAATTAGGGTGGAACCGCGGTATTTTGTATATCGTCCCTGAACAGTTATTGAACTGTTCAGGGATTTTTTATTTTCAAAACACGTTACTATTTCAACATATTTTCATTTATAAACAGGAGGAATATCATGAAAATCACATTAAAAGATGGTTCTGTAAAAGAATATGCAGAAAGCAAATCTGTCATTGATGTTGCATTCGATATCAGTGAAGGACTTGCAAGAGCTGCATGTGCCGGAGAAGTAAATGGCGAAGTGGTGGATCTGAGAACAGTCCTTTCTGAAGACTGTACCCTGAACATCCTTACAGCAAGAGATGAAGAAGGTCTGCGGGTTGTCCGCCACACCTGCTCCCACGTACTGGCTGAAGCGGTAAAAAGACTGTTTCCCGATGTAAAATTGGCAATCGGCCCTGCCATCGATACCGGATACTATTACGATTTTGAATCCGCACCATTTTCCAGAGAGGATCTGGACAAAATCGAAAAAGAAATGAAGAAAATCATCAAAAAAGGCGCCAAACTGGAAAAATTCACCCTTCCGAGAAATGAAGCGATCAAATTCATGGAAGAAAAAGGAGAGCCTTACAAAGTAGAACTGATTCAGGATCTTCCGGAAGACGCTGTCATTTCCTTCTACAGTCAGGGGGATTTCGTTGATCTGTGCGCCGGCCCTCACCTGATGAGCACAAAAGGAATCAAAGCCTTCAAGCTGACTTCCTCCTCCGGCGCTTACTGGAGAGGTGATTCCAACAGAGCAATGCTTCAGCGTATCTATGGAAGCGCATTTGCAGCAAAAGAAGAGCTGGAAGCATACCTGCAGCATCTGGAAGATATCAAAAAACGCGACCACAACAAACTGGGCCGTGAGATGGAAATCTTCACAACCGTAGACGTTATCGGTCAGGGTCTTCCGCTCCTGATGCCGAAGGGTACAAAGATCATCCAGACCCTCCAGCGATGGATTGAAGATGAAGAAGATAACAACTGGGGTTACATCCGTACCAAAACTCCTCTGATGGCTAAGAGTGATCTGTACAAGATTTCCGGTCACTGGGATCACTACAAAGATGGTATGTTCGTACTGGGCGATGAAGAAAAAGACAAAGAGGTATTCGCTCTGCGTCCGATGACCTGCCCATTCCAGTATTTTGTATACAAAGCAAGCCAGAAATCCTACCGCGACCTGCCTCTGCGCTACGGCGAAACTTCCACACTGTTCCGTAACGAGGATTCCGGCGAAATGCATGGTCTGACCCGTGTACGTCAGTTTACGATCTCCGAAGGACATTTGATTGTCCGTCCTGACCAGATGGTAGAAGAATTCAAAGGCTGTCTGGCACTGGCAAAACACTGCCTGACTACTCTGGGTCTGCAGGATGACGTAACTTTCCATTTGTCCAAATGGGATCCTGACAACAACGAAAAATATATCGGTGATGCCGATGTATGGAATGAAACAGAACAGCATATCCGAGATGTCCTGAACGAACTGGAAATTCCGTTTGTTGAGGATGTGGGAGAAGCTGCTTTCTATGGTCCGAAAGTAGACATCAATGCAAAAAATGTTTACGGTAAAGAAGACACTATGATCACCATTCAGTGGGATGCTCTGCTGGCTGAACAGTTTGACATGTATTACATCGACCAGAACGGTGATAAGGTTCGTCCATACATCATCCATCGTACTTCCATCGGATGCTACGAAAGAACTCTGGCATGGCTGATCGAAAAATATGCAGGACTGCTGCCTACATGGCTTTGCCCGGAACAGGTACGCGTACTTCCGATTTCCGATAAATATCTGGGATATGCAGAGAAGGTAAACAGTGAGCTGAAAGCAAACGGCATTCTCTCTACCGTTGACACCAGAGCTGAAAAAATCGGTTACAAAATCCGCGAGACACGGCTGGCAAAAGTTCCTTATATGCTGGTTGTCGGTGAAAAGGAAGAAGCTGACGGAAAGGTTTCTGTTAGAAGCCGTTTCTTAGGCGACGAAGGTCAGAAGGGACTGGATGAGTTTATCGATGCAGTTTCTAAAGAGATTCGTACAAAAGAGATTCGTAAGATCGAAGTTCAGGAACAGAAATAAAAATATTGCTGAAATGCACAGACAGGCAGCGGCTTTTGAGATTGGCCGCTGCCTGTCTGTATTTTATAGTTGCAGCTGCAAAACCGTGTTACTCTGTTCACCGGCTGTATTCCGGGATGGATATATATCGGTATTAGCTCAGATATTTAAAAGATTTCCAGAAAATCTGCACTTTGGACATAAACTGCAAATACCTTCCGTTGTTGTCCAAATATTCGCTCCAAATTCTCCAATAATGAACTGGGATTTGCCTGTTTGGACATGAGAACGCAAAATCTCTTTAATACGTCCACAATCCTTTCCAAATCGTGGACGTATGCCAGCGAATTCTTTTCCTCACGTCCAAACCGCCGATTACTAGAGTTATGTAAACTAAATCCCGTACCATTTTGGACATAATCAAATAATTTTTCTCTTTCTTGTCCAATCAGGTGAATCGCGTAGAACTCTGCAGAAAAAAATATCAATTATCGTTTTCACTCCACCGTTCCACAGAATATTTTCAAGCAGAAACGAAGAAATTTGCCAAATCCGTTAGAATTGCCCTCTTTTCTTCAAAAATTTTTAAGAAACACCTTCCGCAACCCATGGTATAATACAAGCATATGCAAAAAACAAAAATTACTAAAATCAAAAAGGGGAATGTATATGAGAATAAGAAAAACTATTGCCGCCGCACTGTCTGCCCTGACACTTGCGGCAGCGCTGTCAAGTCCTACAGTAGTAAAGGCTGATCAGGTGGACGCACCCTATCTGGCCTTGGGCGCCGATCTGACGGAAACGGAAAAAGCCACCGTTCTGGATCTTCTGGAAGTCAATCCGGCGGAGCTTGGCGGCTATATGGTGGTAACTATCACCAATCAGGACGAGCACGATTATCTGGATGCTTATCTGGATTCCAGCATTATCGGAACGAGAGCCCTGTCCTCCGTTGTGGTGGAAAAGAAAGAAGAAGGAAGCGGCATCAAAGTAAAAACCAGCAACATCACCTACTGTACCACCGGAATGTATCAGAATGCATTGGCCACCGCCGGACTGGAGAATGCGGAAGTCCGGGTAGCCGGACCATTTAACATTTCCGGTACTGCGGCTTTGGTAGGAGCCATGAAAGCTTACGGCTCCATGACCGGGGAAGTCATCAAACCGGAAAATGCCGATGCTGCCACAGAAGAACTGGTAACCACCAGTGAACTGGGAGAGACGCTGGGCGATCCGCTCAAAGCGGAAGAGCTCATTGGCGCCGTCAAGGATGTCATTGTGGCCGAAGAAATCACTGAACCGGAAAAAATTCAGGCCGTCATCACAGATGCTGCAAAAGAAATGGATATCCAGCTTTCAGAAGAAGATAAAGCAAAAATTGCTTCTCTGATGGAAAAAATCGGAAGCCTTGATCTGGATGTGGAAACCCTGAAAGAGCAGGCGAAGGATCTGTATCAGAAGCTGGAAGATATGGATTTAAACATCAGTCAGGAGCAGGTGGAAGGATTTTTTGCTACAATTATCTCATGGTTTCAAAAGCTTTGGGAAATGATCAAGGGTTGGTTTGGCTGGTAAAATTATGTACACGTTTCTGTTTTACCATTTTATCATGGTAAAATTCAACAACAGTACCCCTGTAATCCCATATTCATTTGTGTATATTCACGATAAATTAACTTCATGTTCATAGTTTGTTCATATTATCTTGGTATCCTATAAACAGTTCCGAAAGGAATAACGAAGTTGTGTATTGTAATGGGTTCATTACACATAAAATTTTTTCATAATAATTGCCCGGGTGCTGCGAGGTACTCGGGCACTCCTCTTTTTTGGGAAACATTCCAAATGATTTCACTTTTTTCCCCAGCATCCCCGTATCCGGTGACTCAAAAACAAACAAAAACATAAAAAAGCATCCTACGGCTTTCCTTCCGGATTCCCGCGAATGCTTTTCTATGATTTTACCAGTATTTTTCTATCTCTTCCCGGATGATTTCCACATATCTATGGGCTTTTGAAATATCTTTGTTGATCGTATAAACATCTCTCTGTGTAATCTCCAGCTTACATCCCTTTGCCGCTTCCAGCGTTGCATCGATATGGCTTCGGAAAGCATCCTCATCCATATTTGCCCCCACACCCAGATAATTGGGACTCGGTTTTCTCTGGTAGATGACCTTGCTTCCTCTCAGACGTTCTCCCATAAACTGCTCATCACACCAAGGAGAAATGGAAACCTTTCTCAGATTTTCCAGTTTGCTGATACAGCTATCCCAAATGGGATGTACCGGTTCACAGCAGCCATAAGACAAAATTCCGTACTGATCTGCAATCTTTTTATAGCAGGGGAAAATAAATTCTTCAAACATCTCGGGGGAAATTCCCACGGTTTCCTGAGAATCCATGAATCCCCATACATCCTTCGGTGTAAATACCCGTTTTCCCACTTCCTCATATCCCGGAAGCTCATCCGTAAACGCCCAAGTTCCCTGACCAACACCCTCGTAGGACACGGTGGGAAGAATCAGCCTTTTCTCCTCCAGCATTTTATAGTATGCCAGCGTATCGTTGGCGATACGGTCCATCATTTCCTTGAACAGTTCCGGATAATCGTAGATGTTGTACATCATGTTTTCCATGCTCATAAAATGTACCAGCATCTGTGTCGGCACGCTGTACAGACAGTTCATGCCCATCCGCACCGGAAGAATATCTCCGATGGTCTCATCGATACTCTTAAATTTCGCTTCGGTACTCTCCAGATTTACGCCAAATGCCGACGGTTTTAATTTTTCATAATCATCTTCCAAATCTTCCACAACAGATACGAAATGATGTCCCAGACTTTCCTCTGCTCCGACCGTTGTATGCTCAATCTCAATCTTGATATCAAACAAGCGGAAAAATGTATCATAACTTACCTGAAAATAATCCGGTGTTACACGGTCATCGTCAAATAACTCCTGATTCTGGAAATTTTCATAAATCTGCTGCTCAACCTGACGGGCAAACTCACCCTTACACGCAAGTCTTCCCGGCATATATTCACTCTGAAAGGTTCCTGCTTCCAGATGAATCATGGGGCGTTCCCCCAAAAGCGCATTGTGCTTATACCACTCTTTGATCCTCTTCTGATTCTCTTCTTTGTGATGGAACTCTAACTGTTTTTTTGCAAGCTCCCGCAGAATCCGGCGGTCTTCCATGGATATTGTGTAGTCCATACTTACTCCCTCCTACTTATTTATCAGCCTTTTACGGCTCCCGCTGCAATACCTTTAATAAATGTTTTGGAACACAAACTGAAAATGACGATCATAGGCAATACAGACAGTGCAAGAGCACACATGATTGCACCGTAGTCACTTCGGAATGCGTTGGAAAGATTGTTGACCATCAGCGGAATGGTGAACATTTCCTGTTTGTTGACCATGATGAGGGGCAGGGCATAGTTGTTCCATGACCACAAAAATACCATGGTTGCCAGCGTCAGGATACCCGGCTTGATACAGGGAACTACAATCCGAAAGAATAGTCCCGGCTCGGAGCATCCATCCAGACGGCCTGATTCCAACAGTTCATCCGGCACGGCATCACTGATAAACTGAGTCATCAAAAATGCTCCCAAAGGATGGGCCGCCCATGTAAAGATCAGTGGAAGCAGAGTATTAATCAGTCCCAGCTTTCTCATTTCCAGCATATAACCGATCATGGAAATCTGTCCCGGAATCATCATAATTGCCATAATAAATGCAAAAATTGCTTTTTTACCTTTGAATTTATATTTTGCCAGCGCAAAACCGATCAAAGCAGAAATCAATACGCTCAGTATTACCGATGCGACAGAAACTGAAATCGAGTTAAAATATGCTCTGAAATATCCTTTGGAGATTACCATTTGGATGTTTTCCATCAAATATCCGCCCGGCAGGATCGGCATTCCTTTAAAGATATCTTCACTATAATAAGTTCCCATTATAAATACAATATACAACGGGAAAAACATTACAATTGTCATAAGGATCAGCAGTATCTGTTTTGTCACAGCGCCGACCTTTCTCTTTGCCTGCTTACTCATGCTTATTCCCCTTTCCACTTGTTATTTTGGCTCCAATTACGGAGAATACAATGATGACGATAAACAGGGAATAGGCAATCGCAGAACCATATCCCAGTTTGGAATCCAGATTGAATGCGTCGTTATAGAATTTCCATACGGTAGTCAAAGCCGCATTTCCCGGGCCGCCTGTAGCTCCGTTTCCGAGGGAAGCCCAGCCGCCCATAAACAGAAGCTTCGGCTCCTCAAACATCTGCAGACCGCCGATAATGGATGTAACAATCAAAAACATGGTGGTATTTTTCAGCATCGGAATGGTAATCCTTGTAAAAATCTTGAAACTTCCGGCCCCGTCCACTGCTGCCGCCTCGTAAACCTCTGCCGGCATAGATGTCATAGCTGCAAGGTAAATGGTCATATAATATCCAAGGTAACGCCATACGATCATAATAACGATAATAACTCTGGATGCAGTCTCACTGGACAGCCAGAAAAACGGTTCGTCCAGAATCCCAAGCCACATCAGGATCTTATTGATATAGCCGGATTGCCAGTCAAACAGATAAGAGAAAATAAATCCGATCGCTACCGGTGTAGTGATATATGGAAAAAAGTTCACGGTCTGATAAAACCGTTTTCCTCTCCCGATATCAAATAATAAATAAGCCACCAGCATACCCAGAAATACGGTAATCGGAGTGGAAAACAGCATCAAAATAATGGTATTTCCCAATGATTTTAAAAACAGCGGGTCTTTCGTAAATAATGTAATATAGTTCTGTAATCCAACAAATACCTTCTCCCCGATTCCGTTCCAGTCGAAGAAACTCAGTTCAAGGGAATACAGCATGGGAAACAGGCTAAACATAAAATATGCGGCTAAAAACGGCAGGCAAAATAAATAGGGCCATTTATTTCCTTTCCGTAAACCACTTCTCTTTTTTCCGCTCATAAGTAAAGTCCTCCTCTTTTCAAACGGAAAGCTGCCGGATTCCGGCAGCTTTCATCCTGTGATCTCATGCTATTTTAATGTCGCAGTTGGAATCAATGTCTGTGTCTCGGTTTTCAGAGCTTCCAGTAAGTCATCTGTTGTCATGGAGGTATCGGCCGCTGCCTGAGCCAGTACAGCAGTCAGAGCAGTTCTCACATTTGCCTCGTTCTTTGTCTGAACCTGACCTACGGTTTTGATAGCAATCGTATTGATGAAGTAATCTGCCAGATTCTGTCCGCCGAAGAATTCATCATACTGACCTTTTTCTGTGAAGAAATAGGAATTTTCATCTTCGTAAGGAGCTTTAAAGCCTGTCATAAATCCAAACTGCTTAAACGCTTCTTCTACACCTTCACCGGTACAATATACTTCCTGAATATATTTCCATGCTTCTTCTTTATTTTCACTTCCGGAATAGATACTTACAGAAGTACCGCCATAAGTATAACCATCTCCCGGTGCGGTCGTCAGTCCCCAGTTGCCGGAACCATCCGGGTCATTTGTAGCAATACCCCATTTACAGCTCCAAGGAGCGCATGGATAGAAGATAACTTCTCCTGCTGCATAGCTGGAATTTAATGCCGGTGTATTATCTTCCTGTTTTCCCAGAACCCCGGCCTGATTGAATTTTGTCAGAATGTCAAAAGCTTCTTTATAGCGTCCTGTCAGATCAATGTTGTCTCCATCAATATAATCGCTTACATTCTGGTTCATCAAAACTGCATTCAGCATGGTAACACCTGCAAGGGCTGTGACTTTTCCGCCACTCTTTTCTTTTACCTGTGTAGCCACCTCGAACATTTTATCCCAGTCGGAAATCATAGCGCCAACTTCCGCCGGATCATCGGTTCCCAGATATTCTTTTGCAAGGTCTCTTCTATATGCAAATCCACTTGGACAAATCTGCTGCTCCACACCGTACAATTCTCCATTCGGACCAGCGCCCAATTGATTAGCAAAATCAAACATATCTTCTGCTTTTACGTTATAAGGATCTTTGGAAAGGTCTTCTGTAATTCCAAGTTCAAATACTTTTCCCCTGTAAGCCATTTCACTCAGGATAATATCCGGCACACCGCTTCCGCTGGCAAGTGCGCTCTGCAATTTCTGCATATAGTCCTGTGTGGAAACTACCAGAGTTTCAAAGTTTACATTCGGATATTTGTTATGATACCACTCTGTCATATGATTCAGATGAGCTTCATCCCAGTCCCAGATGGTCAGTGTAACTTCTTCACCGTCACTGCTCTCCTCATCACCGGATGCACTATCTTCTACTTTTGCATCACTTTCCTTTGACTCATTTCCACCGTCTGCGCCTCCGCATGCGCTCAGTGTGGGTACCAACATGACTGCCGCCATAAGCATTGCCAAAACTTTTCTCTTCATAACTAGCTCCTTTCAATTCCTCTTTGTCCGGATCTTTCTGAATTTTATTAAATTTTCTGTACATTTCCATACAAAACCGAAGGCCTTCAGTTCATTTCAGTAAGATTAGTATATCACATTTCTACAAAAGAAAAATGATATATCTTTTCAATTGATGGACTATTTTCCTATATTTTTATTCACTTTCTTTTGCCCATTGTTAAAAATGCACAATTTCAGTATTCCATTTTTTACGTTTTGGAAATGTTCCATACCATCTGTATTTTACATGATTGCTGAATTATTCCGGCATATCCGGCATATTTGAAGAAAAATTTTGAAGCTCTGTTATTCCTTATCATGAAAGTATTCGCTGTTCTTATATTCCTTAGGGGAAATCCCCACCACCTTTTTAAATATTCTGGAAAAATAATACTGATCCCCATATCCCAGCGCCTGAGCCACCTCATAAATATACATATCTGTGGTTCTCAGAAGCCTGCACGCTTTTTTCATCTTTAAATTGATAAAAAAATCCATCGGCGCATGCTGGGTATATTTCTGGAAAATTGCATTAAGGTAGCTTTTTGACAATTCAAATTCCTCCACCACCTGCTCCAGCGTCAAGTTTTCTTCCAGATGACTCTGCATATACCGCACCACATTGGTTACATGCTTATTCTGTTCCAAAGTTGTATGATGCTTTTCCCGCTCATAGGTTTCCGCCAGAATCAGAGACAGCACCTGAGAAATATAGATAAAATTCGCCAGCGTATAATTTCTGTCCAGCACCCTAAACAGAAGATTAAACAGAAAATGCATCCGGTTAATCACATTGGGGGATGTAAAGTGAACCACTTCACATTCCCTTACCGGATAATAGCGGGTATCCGTTCCCTTAAAATGCACCCACAAAATACTCCATGGATCTTCCTCACTGGCATAATATTTGTGACCTTTAAAATGGGGAATGCAAAACGCCTCGTTTGCATGAAGGGTATGTTCTTTCCCTTCCACAATAACCGTTCCGCTGCCCTCCGTGCAATACAGAAAAATATATTCCTCAATACCTTCCTTCCTCATTCTGAAATGCTGTTCTGCACGGGGATAATAACCTACATCTGTCAGGTACATACGTTTTACCAGAGGATGTTCCACATAATCCTGAAACGCTTCGATTGGGAGAATGATATTTTTTGCATCCTTCAGTTTCTCCCATGTCCATTCTTTGAAATCGTCCATATCGTTAAAATTATTCATGGAAAAATTTTAGCATATCCGTGGAATATTGTCCATCCAAATGCTTGTACTTCAACTTTCCCCAGCGCCTAAAAGCTGCTGTTCACTGCAGCGGATTTCTCAACGTACACTTACACATTTGAAATCGATTAGTAACTATTCAGCCTTTCAGGCTTCATAGTAACAAGTGCATGCACACAAATCGCATGATATGCGATTTGGCGCCCGTATGTCTCGGGATTGACTTGCAAATGCAAGTCAACACCTCGCGGGATAGTGGAAGGCTGAACTGTTACATCGATTATACAAAATATCTCATCTGGGAATTGACAGCATTCTGTTACTGTACTATAATAAAGTAATTTTAGAATTATACGATTGAAAATAATTACACAATAAAGGCAGGTAAAACAAATGACAGACATCCAAAAAATCCCTTATAAAATTTATCTGGAAGAAAGCGAAATGCCCAGACAGTGGTACAATGTGAGAGCTGATATGACAAATAAACCCGCTCCCCTTTTAAATCCGGATACCCTAAAGCCAATGAGCGCAGAAGAACTGGGCGTAGTTTTCTGCGACGAGCTGGTAAAACAGGAACTTGACGATACCACACCTTATTTTGACATTCCTCAGGAGATCCTTGATTTCTATAAGATGTACCGCCCCTCACCGCTGGTACGGGCTTACTGTCTGGAAAAAGAGCTGGATACTCCGGCAAAGATTTATTACAAATTTGAAGGAAACAACACCTCTGGAAGCCATAAGCTGAATTCCGCTATTGCTCAGGCCTATTATGCAAAGCAGCAGGGACTGAAAGGCGTGACCACCGAGACCGGAGCCGGTCAGTGGGGAACTGCACTTTCCATGGCCTGTGCCTATCTGGGACTGGACTGTAACGTATATATGGTAAAATGCTCCTACGAGCAGAAGCCCTTCCGCCGGGAAGTAATGCGCACCTACGGCGCAAATGTCACCCCTTCTCCTTCCTACACAACCAAAGTAGGCCGGGAGATTCTGGAGAAATTCCCCGGAACTACCGGAAGTCTTGGCTGTGCCATTTCCGAAGCCGTAGAAGCGGCTTCCGAACGGGAGGATTACCGTTATGTACTGGGCTCCGTGCTGAATCAGGTAATGCTTCACCAGTCCATCATCGGTCTGGAAACCAAAGCCGCACTGGACAAATACAACATCACCCCTGATCTGATCATCGGCTGCGCCGGAGGCGGCTCCAATCTGGGCGGACTGATTGCTCCGTTCATGGGTGAAAAGCTGAGAGGCGAGAAAGATTATCGTTTTATCGCCGTGGAACCGGCAAGCTGTCCCACACTGACCCGTGGAAAATATGCCTACGATTACTGCGATACCGGAATGGTATGTCCTCTGACAAAAATGTACACACTGGGAAGCGGATTTATTCCGTCCGCAAGCCATGCGGGTGGGCTGCGCTACCACGGCATGAATTCCACCCTGTCACAGCTTTATGATGATAAACTGATGGAAGCAGTATCAGTGGAACAGACCAGCGTATTCGCTGCCGCTACAAAATTTGCCCGGATTGAAGGTATTCTTCCCGCTCCGGAAAGCAGCCATGCCATTAAAGTTGCCATAGACGAAGCTATGAAATGCAAGGAGACCGGAGAAGAAAAAATCATCGTATTCGGTCTGACCGGAACCGGATATTTCGATATGGTTTCTTACGCAAAATTCAATGACGGCATTATGTCAGACTATATTCCAACCGAGGAAGATTTGGAAAGAGGATTGGCCGGACTGCCGGATATTAATCTTTAATGCAGCTCTTTCGTTTTCTGTATTTCGAGTTTCAAAAAGAAGTGCCCACCCACAAGAATCTGCTTTCCTGTAGGCGGCACTTCTTTTTTGTTGTTATTTTATATCTGCTTCATCAGTTCCATGATTTTTTCCTTACTTTCTTCCAAAGCATCAGCAATCTCTTCTATCGTTTTTCCTTTGGCAAGCTTCTTTTTTATAACCTCTCTTTGAGCTTCCCGACGGCCTTCCTGCCTTTCATCTGCAAATATTTCATCAAATGCTTTACACATTCCTGTCTCCTTCCTTTCTCTTGTTCTATACTGTGTCATTCTCTTTTCTTCATGCAGCAGCACGCCTATAACGTCGCAGGTTTCATTATCCATTTCATTCAATTCTTTTGTATTTTGATTGATATATTCTCTCATTTTGTGTTTGTCTTGTCTGTATTGTAGCATTCCAAACACAAGCTGTAAATCCGTTTTAAAATTTTCCAGCCCTTTAATGTTTCCGGCATGTAATAGATTAATTTTATAATTTGGAAGTACCTTTTGTATTTTTTCCGGTATGGAATTAGGTTCGTCCAGCCCCATCATCCCGTAAAGGTCTATCTTTCCATCCCACTCGTCCTCCCCGTAATAAACCACCAATGTGATTACCGGTATAATCCGATCCTCTTTTGTGATTCCTGACAGAAATTCCTTTCTCGTTAGTCGGTTCTCATTTCTTCTGTGTTCCTTTTTTATCATTTTCCTCAAACAAACAATCAGAATCCTTCGACAAAAATATCCAAAATAATATGCCCTTCCCAACAGACATTTATTTTATCAATACTGTCTGTCGGAAAAGAGCATATAAAACTTTTCATAATTCTCTATTTATTTCATCACTTCCTGATAAGTCGCTTTCTTTTCCAGCGTCTCCGTCAGTTCTCCCATTCTGCTCACATCACCGATCAGAATCACCCCGCAAAGGCGGTTGTTCAGGAAATAATACTTCTGATACTGTTTCTTACCCATATCCTTGAATTCCACGGTCTTGTAAACCAGATTCGGATTCTTTCCGGCATCTCCTGCCGCAAACAGGGCGGTATTCATTCCATGGAAATTCAGAGCCGCCGGAACGGTTGTATATTCCAGACTGTCTCCCGCTGCATTTGCGCCTGCCACCTTGCCCTGTTCCACTGCCTGAGGCCAGATTGCATAATTGATGCCGTCATACTGGGCACAATCACCGCAGGCATAAATGCCTTCCACACTGGTCTCCATCCGGCTGTTTACAACCACTGCCCGGTCGGTCTGCACACCTGCCTCCTTGGCCAGCGCCGTATTCGCCCGCACACCTGCCGAAATAATAACCAGTTCTGCCGGAAATTCCGTTCCGTCTGCCAGCTTCACGCCGGTCACATGATCCTCACCCTCAATGGATGCGATCTGAACACCCGTATGAATCTCGATTCCCTGACTCTGGCTGATGGTTTTCAAAACCTCTCCGGCCCCTTCATCCAACTGCCGTCCCATAAGGATGGGCGCCAGCTCCAGAACCGTCACCTCGCATTTTGCCTTCTTTAACTCCCAAGCAGCTTCCAATCCCAGAACGCCGCCTCCGATCACAACGGCATGTTTTACCTGAGGAAGCAGTTCGCCGATTTTTTTAGTATCCGCCAGACGGCGGATGGCGATAACTTCCGGTTTATCCTTGCCTGCAATCGGCGGGATAAAGCACTCAGAACCTGCAGCATAAATCAGCCGGGTATATTTTACCTTTGTGCCGTCCAGCATCAAAACTTCTTTCGCTTCCGTATCGATAGAAGTTACCTCTTTATCCAGAACCTGATAAATCCGGTTTTCTTCATACCATGACTCCTCCTGCACTGCAATCTGGCGGGCATCCAGACCTGCCATAATAGATTTCGTCAGCATCGGGCGGTTATAGGTACTGTAGCTTTCATTGGAAATCATCATCACGGAACCTGTCTTGTCCCGTTCCCTAATGGCTTTGGCGGCGCTTAATCCGGCCGCACCATTTCCAATGATCACATAAAAATTCTTCGTATTATTGGTAAACTGATTTTCCTCCACATCTGACGGAACAAAATTTTCTTTTCCCACTCCGCAGACCGGACAGATTTCCAAAGAGGAATCAAAAATCTCCCCGCAGACCAGACATTTCACCAACTGGGATTTTCCCTGTTTTTTCTTTGGATTTTCTTTTTCCTGAAGGATGCAGCCGAAATTATAACCGTATTCGTAAGCATCGATCAGATTATTTTCACCGGGTTTAAAGCGTACCCGGAAACCATTGTCAATGACTTTCATCCTAAGCTGCTTCAGCCGTTCGATAATGTGAGGAACGCCTTCTCCGCTCCAGCCGTAACTTCCGAAAGCTCCTGCCAGCTTTCCTCCGTGGGTTCCCGCAAAGATGGAAGTGGTCAGATCCCAGATCGGTTTCAGCGCTTCGCCGACGATCGTTGGCGTACCAAAGAGAATACCGTCTGCAAATCCCAATTCCTCCAGCACCTTCCCCTGATCGGCTGTCACCATATCGTAAAGGCGCACATCCACATCACCGCTGTCTTTAATCCCTTCCCCAATCTTCTGCGCCAGCATTTCCGTATATCCGTAAGCGCTCACATAAGGAATAATCACGGTCTTTTTCCGGTTGGGATTCACAACCGTGCTCCACTTTTCATAAGTGTCAATGATAAAGTCAATCCGGTCATCCAGCACCGGACCGTGTCCCGGACAGATCATGGAAATATCCAGTTCCCGGACTCTTGCCAGCGCTTTCAGCATATAGGATTTAAACGGCCCGATAATGCAGTCATAATAATATTTTGTGGCCCGCATATATCCTTCATGGTCAGTCACCTTGCTCACCAGCAGGTCATGGAAGCCATAATGGGAGCCGAAGGAATCGCAGGTTACCAGAATCTGTTCCTCCTCGATATAGGTATACATGGTATCCGGCCAATGCAGGTTGGGCACCGCCATAAACCGCAGGGTCTTGTCGCCGATTTTCATCGTCTGGTTATCTTTCACCGGAATCGCGGTAAAATCCCCGTTGACGATTTCCTTCAAAAATCCGATGGCGCATCCGGTTGCAATGATTTTCAGCCCCGGATTCAATTCCAAAAGCTTTTCCACACTGCCTGCATGATCCGGTTCGGTATGGTTTACCACCAGATAATCAATTTTGTTGATATCGGTGATTTCCTGCAATTTTTCCAGATAATCATCAAAGAATTTTCCCTTTGCCGTCTCAAACAAGATTGTCTGATCCCCGGCTTTCAATACATAGGAATTGTATGTGGTGCCGAATTCCGTATACATGATAATGTCAAAAACCCGCAGCGTATCATCCACAATCCCTGTCCAATAAAAATTTTTTCTTAATTCTACTGCTTTCATCCGAATCCCCTGTTCTTTCCCAGCAATGTAACGCTGCTATTTCTGTTTTGCCCGGATATCATCGGCAACTGCTTTGTCCCATTTCTGAATATGCTCTACCAGCCAGCGGCAGATATTTTTGTTGACTGCTTCCACGAATGCATCTGTAGGACCTTCTTCCTCCTCCAGCATTTCCCGCAGTTCATTTACTGCTTTTTTAAAGGTTTCATGCTGTTCTTTGTGCTGTTCCAACTGATCGTAGCCTATCTCCTGCTGAAGCTTTTCTTCATCCGCAAAATGAAACTCCGTATAATCCATCAGGAAATCCAGTGTTTTTACTGCTGTAAGTTTCTCTGTTCCCTTTTCGCAGCTCTCCGCCAGATTATTTACTCTGGCAATCAGTTCTTTGTGCTCCTCATCAATCCGCTCATATCCTGTGTATAAATTTTCATCAAATACTATCCTCATGGTTTTCCCTCCTGTTATTTCCACCCAAATGTTTTATCTTTTGCTTTTATTTTTTGCTTTTATCTTTTACGCTTCTGTAAATTCGTCTTTTCCCACTCCGCAGATTGGACAAACCCAGTCCTCCGGAAGATCTTCAAAGGCTGTTCCCGGTTCAATTCCTCCATCCGGATCTCCCACAGCCGGGTCGTACTCATATCCACACGGTTCACAAATATATTTTTTCATTTTGACTTCACCTTAGCCTTTCTTTGTTTTATAATGATATTAATTTACTTGTTGAACTTATTATATTCGCTTTATTTAAAAAATACTGTCGTTTATGCAACAAAGTACAATATTTTTACACAGGAAAGGAAATGTATTTTTATGGGGTCAGTGCAGCATTTATTTGAGGGGATTCAGGAGGATGAATATGAGCGGATGATGGTGTGCTTTAACGCGAAAGAGAAGGAGTACATACCGGGGGAATTTATCTGCTCCTACGGGGAAAATGATACGCAGGTTGGAATTGTTCTTAACGGAAAGCTTCAGCTTCTCCGCACCCATGCAGACGGAAGGCAGACCATTCTGGAGCAGTTGGAGGAAGGGGATATTTTCGGGGAAACCTTTACCTTTGTTTCCCGTTCCATTTCCGCTCTTCAGGTGTACAGCATGGAAAAAAGCCGGGTTCTGTACATTGATTATTCCCATCTGATCAAGCGTTGTTCCAAAGCCTGCGCCTTTCACAGCCTGCTGGTAAACAATGCCCTTCAGATGATTTCCCAAAAAGCCGTGCATCTCAGTGAGCGGCTGGAGGTTCTGAGCCAGCGAACCATACGGGAAAAGCTTCAATGCTATTTTTCCCTTTTAAACGCCCAAAATGGCTCTTCCACGTTCACACTTCCTTTTTCCTACAGCACATTGGCGGATTATCTTTCTGCAGACCGCAGCGCCATGATGCGCGAACTTAAAAAAATGAAAGAGGACGGCCTGATTCAGACCGACCGGCATAAAGTAACATTACAGGAGGGTTTTTACAAATGACACAGGAAAAAAACGCAGCAAATCAGATTACAGAGGGAGTAATCTGGAAACAGCTTCTATTATTCTTCTTCCCCATTGTTCTGGGGACTTTTTTTCAGCAGCTTTATAATACGGCTGATACCGTTGTGGTGGGCCGTTTTGTGGGCAAGGAGGCGCTGGCTTCCGTAGGCGGTTCTTCTGCCCAGATTGTAGGGCTGATCGTAGGCTTTTTTGTGGGACTGGCTTCCGGCGCTACCGTTATTATTTCCCAATTCTACGGCGCACGGGACAAAAATCAGGTAAGCCGTTCCCTTCATACTGCTTTTGCATTTTCTATTGTGGGCAGTGTGTTTATCACGATTCTGGGAATTATTTCCGCCCCATGGCTGCTTCGCATCATGAACACACCGGAAAATCTGATGGCAGATTCCATCCTCTATCTGCGGATTTATTTTGCAGGCATTCTTTTTGTGTTCATCTATAATGTGGGTTCCAGTATCCTCCGTGCCGTAGGCGATTCCAAACGTCCGCTGTACTACCTGATCGTCTGCTGTATTTTGAATATTGTCCTTGATATCGTTCTTGTCATCGTATTTCATATGGGTGTCAGCGGCGTTTCCATCGCTACTGTATTTTCTCAGGCAGTCAGCGCTGTTTTGATTATCCGCGCGCTGATGAAATCTGACGATATCTACCATCTGAATCTCCGGGAAATCCGTTTTCACAAGGCAGCGCTCCTGTCTCTGATCTGGATCGGACTTCCCACCGGTATTCAGTCTATCATGTATAGCTGTTCCAATATGTTTATTCAGGCTTCCCTGAATACCTACGGGACTGATACCATGGCTGCTTGGACCGCTTTCGGGAAAATCGACGCTCTCTACTGGATGATCAACAGTGCGTTTGGAATCGCTGTTACCACCTTTGTGGGACAGAATCTGGGAGCCGGAAGGTATGACCGAATGAAAAAATCCGTGCGGGTGGGTATCGCTATGGCTCTCACTACTGCGCTTTTGATCACGGGATTCCTTTTCGTTGCCGGAAGACCGCTGTTTCGGATGTTTACCACGGATAATGCCGTGGTAGATATCGGTATGCAGATGCTTCATGTGATTGCTCCTGCGTATTTCCTGTTTGTTTTCGTGGAGCTTTTATCCGGGGCTCTCCGCGGAACCGGAGATGTGGTGATCCCTATGCTGATGACCTGCGGTGGAATCTGTCTGCTTCGTGTGCTCTGGATTATCTTTATCGTTCCGTTGAAGCCGGGGTTGGAGACGATTATATTTAGTTATCCGGTTACTTGGTTTATTACGGCGGGGTTGTTTGTGGGGTATTATGTTTGGAGAGTTAGGAAGTGTTGGAGGTAGGGGGGCTGGTGATTGTGGTGGCTGGTATGGAGAAGGCCGCACCGTTGGCTGGGTAGGGCCGGGGATGCGGCTTTCAGGCTTAACAAGAACTAACCAAAAAAGGAACGGCGCCACATGGGACCGGGCTGATTCAACAAGAAATCCTGATGGATTTCTCGTCTCAACAGCCCTCGAAAATTGGTTTTGTAAACCAATTTTCGCCCATGTGACGCCGCTCCTTTTTTGCTAAGTTCTTGTAACAGCCCGAAAGATGCATCCCCGGCCCTACCCAGCCAACGGTGCTCTCCTCCAATAGGTGAGGCCTTGGGGCGCCTGCGGCGCGAGTGGTTTGTTGGAGTGGGTGGGCTGGTTTCAGCTATTCCTAAAAAATATGTGCCGATAGATAACAGAATTGCAGCAACCACTGCGTTCCGCCTCTCCACCACACCGCAGCGCCTTATATAACCAGCACAGGGGGCGCCTTTCGGGCCGGGCGGCATACGGAGAAGGGGCTGGAAGGCACTTAGCGGGCGGGGCCTGCAGGGGGAGGGGGACAGTCAGGCTTACAAAGCCTGACTGTCAGATGCACTGAAGTGCGAAAATCTTTCAGATTTTCGTGCTGAACTGCATCGGTCCCCGAGCCATGCTGGCCCCGGCCGCTTAGTGCCTCCGCCCCTTCGGAGCTGCCGCCCGGACCGAAAGGCGCCCCCTGTGCGTCCGCTTCATATAACCCCTCCCCCCTGCATACACTAAACCAAACCTATTCATTCAGCGAGGCCCCCCCATGAAACTCCTCCTCTTCCTCTCCGACATGATCATCCCCCTAATATTCTTCTACATCATAGGTTTCGGCTTCCTCATGCGCCGCAATATTTACGAAGACTTCGTAGAAGGCGCTGCCAGCGGCCTGAAAACCGTGGTCAAAATCCTTCCCACCCTGATCGGTCTGATGACCGGCGTAGGCATCCTCCGGGCATCGGGATTTCTGGATATGGTCGGCAGCTTTCTCGGAAAGTTTCTGGATCGTCTGGGCTTTCCCGGAGAACTGGTTCCCCTCTCCATCGTCAAACTATTTTCCTCCAGCGCCGCCACCGGACTTCTTCTTGACATTTATAAAGAATTCGGTACTGACTCCAGAGCAGGGCTGATCGCCTCGCTGCTCCTGAGCAGTACCGAAACCGTTTTTTATACTATGAGTGTTTATTTTATCGCCGCCAAAGTTACCAAAACCCGGTATACCCTTGCCGGAGCCCTTCTGGCCACCTTGGGAGGAACCATCGCCAGCGTCATTCTGGCCGGGATGATGTAACAGGAAGTTTGCACTGTACTTCTATTCAAACCTCCGGCTGTCTTTCAGCTTTTTCATAATGTACCAATACATAAAAATCAGCAACGCCCCAGCCAAAATCCAAGCAATCGGGCTTGCCATGCAGATTCCCAGATAGCTGTCCCGTCTGGAAGCAATAACGGCTACAACGCCCCTTCCGACCAGTTCGGCCACACCTGCCATCATCGGCATCAGTCCGAATCCCATTCCCTGAATTCCGTTTCTGTATATATTTACCACTGCCAGCGGAATGAAGAAAACTGCAACGCATCTCAGATATATATTTACCAGCCCTACCACAGAGTCCAGATTCTCAGACACAAACAATCCGGTCAGATGATATCCCCAGCAGAAGGTCAGAATTCCTGTCACAGCCGCATAGATAAAGGACATCACCGTAGCTGCACGGAATCCTTCCCGTATACGAGTCACCTTTCCAGCTCCTATATTCTGGGCGGAGTACGTAGCCATGGTGGTTCCCAGCGCAACGTACATCTGGCTGATTACCTGTTCAATCTTGCTCGCCGCAGTAAATGCCGCCACATGAAGAGATCCCAGCGCATTCAATGCAGACTGTACCATCATTGCTCCGATTGCCGTGATGGAAAACTGAAGAGCCATAGGAAATCCAATGGCAAGCTGATTCCGCACGAGATAAAAATCCGGCTTAAAATCCGATTTCTCCAGCTTCAAAAGAGGCACCTTTTTGATTATATAAATGAGGCACAGCACTCCGGAAACTCCCTGAGAAATTACTGTGGCATAAGCGGCTCCTGCTGCTCCCATGTGAAATACGATGATCAAAACCAGATCCAAAACAATATTTAAAAGTGCAGAAAACAGCAGGAAATACAGCGGAACCTTACTGTTTCCCAGCGCTCTCAGGATTCCTGCCAGCAGATTATACAGCACCTGTGCAAAGATACCGCCGCAGATAATCATAATATAAGCATACGCATCCTGAAAGATGTCCTCCGGCGTATTCATCAGAATCAGCAGCGGCTTCATAAATGCCATGCTCACAACCGTCATAATCACCGATACGATCACCGCCAGAACGGAGGCAGAACCAACTGTTTTTCTCATTCCTGCCATGTCTCCGGCCCCGAATCTCTGACTGGTGAGCACCGTAAATCCTGCCGTCATTCCCATCAAAAATCCCAGAATCAGAAAGCAAATGGTTCCTGTAGACCCTACTGCCGCCAATGCCTTCGTTCCTACAAATTTACCAACAATTACCGTGTCTACCATGCTGTAGAACTGCTGAAAAATGTTTCCGATTACGATCGGAAGCGTGAAACTCCAAATGATCTTCGCAGGGCTTCCTGCCGTCATGTCCTTTTCCATATTTTCCTCCTGCCCTTTGTGCAGGTACGCTCCGGCGCCCTTGCATAAACCGTCAAATTATTTTGTACGGGGTTATTATAGGGGAATCGCAGGCAACATACAATACAGAAAATTTTTCTTTTTTTCTCCGGGTTTTTCGTCATTATGACTAAAGCAGACTCATCCTTCCCGCTCCTCCACCAGTGACAGCCCCCAGCTCAACCAGTCCCAGACGGTTTTTCTTCCGTCCTTCTCCGTGATCAGGATTCTGTCCCTTTGATCTGCTTCAAATTCCGTCACATCCATCCCTATATCAGACGCCATCCACAGTGCATCCAATTCTCCATTCTTCCACTGGTAAATATAGATATGCTGGCTCCAGCTTTTTTCATCCTCCTCTATCCAGTAAGGCTTTGCCTCCCCATACCGTCCGATCTTCCAGCACAGGAGAATCAATTCCTTCTCTTTATCATGATTGATATCGCACCAGAGGAAATCCTGTACCGGAAGGTCTTTGGGCGACTCCCAGAGGATTTTTGAATCCTTTTCAATTCTTAGCCGACGGTTCTCCAGAGATATCTCGGACAAATCCTTCCGTTCCTCCGACACCTTCAGCGTCCTTTCTTTCCATTCAATCCATCCCGGAAGAAATACCCCCTTTGACCACCCGTAAACAACACCGGCGGCAGTCAATGCTGCCGCCGTGATCAAAATCAGTATTTTCCGCCAAATACGCTTACTTGTACTCATAACGGTAAGACCGGGTCCATTTCGGCTGATCGATGGCCGTATCATAGCTGTACAGCCCTTCGTCTGTAGCCGCAATTCCCATCATCTGCCGCCATGCGCTGTCCGTCAGGCGGTCGGAAATCGGCTGTTCAAACTGATAGAAGGAGAAAACCGCTCCCGAGCAGATATGAAGCTCTCCGTCTATAGGAACAATCACATAGATTATGGATGGATTTCCCGTTCCCACTTCCAGACAGGTTCCATTGGGGTCTGTGGCAATATCCGTCACGATGGCTGCCGGAAAATCTCCGCTGTTGATATTTTCCCCCTCATCCTGAAAGGCCTCCAGCCAGAAATGTTCCAGATTTCCTCCATAATTACGGATCAAATCGTATTCCTCATCTGTCAGCAGTGTATTGGACAGTTCCTTTTGGGACATCACCAAAAACTGTTCTGCCATTTCCTCCAGCCTTTTCAAGTTATCTGCATCTTCCTCGCTTAAAATTCCATAGGATTTTAAACCTTCCGCTGTCTTTGCAGAAAGCTGCGCAAACCTTGACCATACTTCAATCTCCGGTTCCACATAACCTCTGTCATCCCATTTGGGCAGTTCACCGCCGCCCATTTCAGCCATTACCTGTTTAGCATACAGCACCGTATCATGCTTCAGCTCCGTATAGCTTCCGGCAAAGCTTTCCAGATTTTTCTTCGCCCACTGAGCACTCCGCATAAAGCTGGGATAGCCCTCTCCCTTCTCTTCCAGAAGAGGTTTCAGGGTATACAGCCAGTTGGAATACAGACTGGCGCTCCACAGTGTCTCCGGCGCATTGGCAATTCCTGCCCGCAGCCCTTCCATATTTTCCTTATAATTGGCATAAGCGGTGTCTCCCTGTTCCTCCAAAATAGCGTAGGCAGCATCGGAGCCCAGAGCGGAGGCTACATCCAGAACATCAGGGAGCATTCTCTTGTCCCCGCTGGGATTTTTCTGAACCTCTTCATAAATCAACTTCTTGAAAATGGCCGCATCAATAGTAAACCTCTGTCCCATAAAGCGGAAGCCTTTATTTTGCTCCGTTGTTTTGGTGTCCGGATTATTATCATCGACCGTCGGAATGGAATTAATGGCCGGAGCCTTCATCTCTTCTGTCAATAGGCGGAAGCGTTTCCATCCCTCTTCATTTCCTACCAGCGAGGACATTTTCGGCGCTTTTCCGTAAGCAGCTTCTATAGCCGGCAGGTATTCATAGTAAGTCAGATCATCGCTGGCTCCTGCAAAGAAGGAAGTCACCACATAAATCGCCTCCCACTGGCTGAAAGCATCCTGTCCCATAGCCAGTGTCATCAGCAGCGCGCTCCGTTCCAGATCCTCATCAGTCCGGAGAAATCCAACCTGTCCATACCACATCATAGCCCGGAAATACTTTTCCAGTTGTTCATCACCCTCATAATAGCCTCTGGGAAGGAACTGGGAATAATCCAACATCGTTCTGGTAAGCTCCGAATCACCGATTTCGGACGCATCCATAATCTTGGAAATCTCCCTGGACGCAATCTCAGAAACCTCTTCGGGAATTTCCGTACTCTCATCCTGTAAATATGCCCCTACTGCAAAAAAAGCCATATTCCTCAGCGCCGCAGACTCCCATTCCGTCCCTTTCAGTTCTTTATACTGCTCCGCACTCTCCGCCAGCATATCCCTGCTCACCGAAGACAATGCATCCGCTATGTAATTGCGTTCCGTTTTCTTCATAAGATAGCTGAAATACAAATGATACGTATGCATCATAGAATCCACCGTCACAAAATTAGGAACCAGTGCGTAACGGTTACTCTCATACGTCTCAAAAAATTCCTTTTGGTAGCCGGATGTCACATAGAACATATTCTCTGCCAGAAGCTGTGCCTGTTCCGAGTTTACATCATGTATAAACTGCTCCCGGTTGGTAACATTCCCCAAATCTGCGTCTACCGTATAGCTGCCCACATTCGGCTTTAAGGAATCATCCGTCAGTTTTTCAAAAATCCCCAGTATGGACGGCCGTTCCAGCGCAGCTACCTTCTGAATCTTTCCCTCCTGCTTTTCCTGCGAGGAAGTTGACTCCTCCTCTAAAGCCTGTGTATAAGAACTGTCCTCGTTCTTATTCTTTAAATTATCAGCAATGTTCAATACCACCACTGTCACCAGCGCTACGGCAAGACAGCCAGCCGTGATGCCCAGAGCAGCAAGCAGCCCTCTTTTTCTCTTTCCGGGTACCGGACTATTCTGCTGCCACTGCATTCCCGTGTTTTCTTCCTCTGTCGGCGCTCCGCAGACCGGACAGAATTTTGTACCCTCTTCTAATTGTGTTCCACATCTTGAGCAAAAAATTTCTCTCATCCCCTTTCTCAATACTAGTATTTCTTTTTTTATCATATCATATTTTTCTATGGGAATCACTACACTATTTCGCCTTTATTTTGCAAAAAATCACCGCCACCGCCGTGCTCACCGCCGTAGCCGCAATCGCCGGCCCCACGATCGCCGTAGGGTCTGTGCTCCCATACTGGCTCCTGTATGCGATAATATT
>JAHAFI010000002.1 GCA_018374355.1 Clostridiales bacterium | reverse complement strand
TTTTACTGTTTTTATAAGGATCTTTCGATCGTTCGATTAATGATTTTTAAAAGAACTTTCGAGGAATGTGTTTCACTGTTCAGTTATCAATGTTCGTTTGTTTGCTGTCTTTTTTTGACAGCTTTGATATTTTATCACGTTGTTTTTGACTTGTCAAGAACTTTTTTAACTTTTTTCGAAAAGTTTTTTCAGTTCTTTCGAACATCGTCGCAAGCAACTTCGATATAATATCATGTTTTTTTCTCGATGTCAACAAGTTTTTTCATCATTTTCCAACTTATTTCGCATCGAAAACGGAGAAGGAGGGATTTGAACCCTCGCGCCGCTACTAACGACCTACTCCCTTTCCAGGGGAGCCCCTTCAGCCACTTGGGTACTTCTCCAAACGCTTACATGCTTTTTTGTATTATTTTATTAAACGGAGAGGGTGGGATTCGAACCCACGCGCCCTTGCGGACAAACGGTTTTCAAGACCGCCTCGTTATGACCACTTCGATACCTCTCCATATCTGTTTTGTGGTCTGTCGCACCCGTCTCGCTCAGAGACAATTGGTATTCTATCATCAATCTTTCAAAGTGTCAATACATAATTTGTATTTTTTTCAATTTTTTTGTAGAACCCATTTTCCCCTGTCTTATCTGCTTTCAAGATAAACGCATTCGCCACATCCAAGTCTTCCGGTGTGGTGATTTTGATGTTTTGATAAGAACCCTCATACATCATCACCGGATGCTTTCCATACAGCTCCACTACCATGGCATCGTCTGTGATCCCGGTGCAGTCTCCCTGCAATGCGCATTCATAGGCATCGGCTGCCAGTTGATACCGAAACACCTGTGGGGTCTGTACATTCCAAACCCGGCTTCTGTCCGGGGTAGACTCTACCTGTCTGTGGGCATTCACAATCTTCACCGTGTCTTTAGACGGCATTCCTGCTGCACATGCTCCCCATTTCTGCACACAGGCCAGCCCTCTTTCCAGCATCTCCTGATCCAGAAATGGTCTGGCGCCATCGTGAATGAACACAAAATCCGTCTCCCCGCAGGCTTTCAAACCATTCTGCACAGAATGATACCGCTCTTTTCCTCCGGCGGTAATCTTTGTCACTTTACTGAGCTGATATTTTTCCACAATTTCACTGCGGCAGTAATCCCGTTCATCCTCTCCTGTCACCAGAATGATTTCATCCATCCAAGGGCACTCCTGAAAGCTTTTCAAAGCATAGTATAACACCGGATAACCCTGAATATCCAAAAATTGTTTCTGAATTTTGCTGTTCATTCTTTTTCCCTGTCCTGCTGCCAGAACGATGGCTGTACATTTCATCTTCTTCCCATGACCTTTCCCGCTTTAGCGTTCACCCAGTTTCAAATTCGGTACCGCGTTCAAATCCAGTCCGTGTCTTGTGCCTTTCAGGTATTCATAATACGCTGCAACCCCGATCATCGCCGCATTGTCGGTGCAGAAAATCGGTGACGGATGATAAAAACGAATTCCCTCTTTTTCACATGCTTCTTCCATTGCCTTTCTGAGAGTTCCGTTGGATGCCACTCCCCCTGCAATGGCCAGCTTATCCATCTCATATTCCTTTGCCGCCTTCACCGCTTTTTCCACCAATGTATCCACTACCGCTTTCTGGAAGGATGCTGCGATATCTGCCTCGCAGATTGCTTCTCCCTGCATCTTACAGCGGTTGATATGGTTTAAAACAGCGGATTTTACGCCGCTGAAGCTGAAATCATAGGGTCCGTTTTCCAATTTTGCCTTTGGAAATGCAATGGCCTCCGCATTTCCTTCTTTTGACAGCTTATCTATCTTGGGTCCGCCGGGATATCCCAGACCGATGGCTCTCGCTACTTTATCAAACGCTTCTCCCGCCGCATCATCTCTCGTTCTTCCCAGAATTTCAAATTCACCGTAATCTTTCACAACTACCAGATGGGTATGACCCCCGGATACGATCAGACACATAAATGGCGGCTCCAGCTCCGGATTTTCAATATAATTGGCCGATACATGGCCTTCGATATGATGGACTCCCACCAACGGCAGTTTTTTTGCATAGCTGATTGCTTTTGCTTCCGCTACGCCCACCAAAAGAGCGCCTACCAGTCCCGGACCGTAGGTAACACCCACAGCATCCAGATCATCCAGAGTCACTCCTGCTTCTGCCAGCGCCTCCTCAATGACCTGATTGATCTTTTCTATATGTTTTCTGGAAGCGATCTCAGGGACGACGCCTCCATATAATTTATGCAGTTCGATCTGAGAGGAAATCACATTGGATAAAATCGTCCGCCCGTTTTTTACCACCGCTGCTGCCGTTTCATCACAGGAACTTTCAATTGCCAGAATTAAAATATCTTTCTCACTCATTTTCATCCTCCTCAAACAGCAGGTCCAAGGATTTTCCATCCTTCCCTGCATAGCTGTTCGGGAATATTTCCCTGATTTCTTTCATATATTCTTCCGGACGCACAAGGGAAGGGCTGAAATGTGTCAGCCACATCTGGGCAGCGCCGGCTTTTTTGGCCAGCTTCGCCGCCTCTTTCATCGTCATATGCTTGTATTCTCTTGCCTTGGCATCTTTTTCCGGTTCACCGTACATTCCCTCACAGATCAGAAGATCAGAATCCTTTGCATGCTCTTCCATGGATGCTGTGGGACGGCTGTCGGTACAGTACGTCAGTTTCAGTCCCTTTCTGTCCGGTCCTAAAACCATGTCCGGCGTATAGATCACTCCGTCCGCCTCCACGGTATTTCCCTTTTGCAGGGGATTCCAGTATTTTAAGGGAATCCCATTGGCTTTCGCCTGCTCCACAGAAAATTTGCCGCTGCGATGGATTTCGATGGTATACCCGTAGCAGAGCACGTTGTGGTTTACACGGAAGGCCGTGATCTCGTACCCGTTCACTTGGAAAGTCTCTTCCTGTCCTGCAATTTCTCTATAGATAATCGGAAACGGCAGCTCCGGCGCTATCATCCTCAGCGCTCCAACCACCCGTTCCAGCCCCTTCGGACCAATCAAAAGAAGCGGTTCTGTCCGCTCTGCATTGCCCATGGTGAGCAGCAGGCCGGGAAGACCGCTGATATGGTCTGCGTGATAATGGGTAAAACAGATCACATCAATGGATTTGAAACTCCAGCCCTTGGATTTTACCGCCACCTGAGTTCCCTCTCCGCAATCAATCATCAAATTACTTCCATTGTATCTGGTCATCAAAGAAGTAAGGAAACGATGCGGCAAAGGCATCATTCCCCCTGTCCCTAATAAACAAACATCTAACATATTTTTCCTCTATTCTTCCTGCTTATTTTAGGAATTTACAGTCCGCCGTTCAGAGCATTTCGGTCCGTTCCGTAACCTTTACCGGAATTTTAAAGCCGTTCACCCAAATGTCATAGCATTCTTCGCAGAGATCGAACTCATGGTGTTCCCCGTCTTTATCAGAAAAATATCCCCAGTCGGCTTCCAGAGTACAAACCCCTTCTTTGACAATTTCCTGCTCTGCCGGCAATTCCTTTCCACATTTATTACAGATTATTTTTATCAATTTATCCTGATCGTATTTTCTCATTGATATCCTCCTAAAGCTGCATTTTCTACACTGGTTTGTCACAACCTTATGATACCAAATTGTCCTTAGGATTCCTACTGGGAATCACTTGCAGCACTGGAAGCTTTATCCGTTGCTGTTCCCAGAAACATGCTTCATCAAAAGGCCGTCCTCAACAGGATCTTCATAATAATTTTTCCTTAAACCATTCCTGACAAAGCCCATTTTTTCATACACATGGATGGCCCGCTCATTGCTGGCCCGCACTTCCAGATACAACTGCCTAACCCCTGCTTCCTCGGTTCTGCGAATCAGTTCTTCTACCAGCTTCTTTCCGATTCCCTGATTCTGGCGTTCGTTGGCAACTGCCACATTGGTAATGTCACCTTCATCCTGTACCATTACCACGCCGCAATAGCCCAAAATCTTTTCCTCTTCCTCCGCCACCAAAAACAGGGTGTCCTGACGGATCAAAAAAGAGAAAAATCCCGTTTCCGTCCATGGTCTGGAAAAGTTTTCATTTTCGATAACCATCACCTGTTCCAGATCATCCAACTGCATTTCTCTGATTTCAACCATTGTTCTTCCCTTCTCTTTCTGCACGTTCTCTCTCCGCTTGGGACACACGCAGATAATCGGGCTGGTGTTCCATAGCGGTTTCCCCTCTGCCCTCTGCAAAATATTTTGCGCCCAGCGCTCCTACCGCCCCTGCTCTCTGCTTATTCAGATGAGCCGGAGCAAAGGAAAAGGGAACCCGAAGCATTTCCTGAATCTTTTCTTTATATACCGCCACTCCGTCTCCCAGAAAAATCACTTCTCTGTTTAATCCGTTCAGTTCTTCCACCAGCTCTCCGATATCCATAGCTGTCTGGGGCTTAACGGTCTTCATCTCATGATTTTCAAAGGTGTACAGACCTGTATAGACCTGATTTCTCCGGGCATCCATGATCGGGCAGACCAATCCCGGCGCATCGTACAGATTGTAGGCCAGCCCTTCCACGGTAGGCACTCCCACCAGCGGTTTTTTCAAAGCCAGCCCCAGCCCCTTGGCCGTAGCGGAACCGATCCGCAGCCCCGTAAAGGAGCCCGGTCCTGCTGCCACTGCAATAGCATCCACGGTTTCCAGATCCAGCTCTGTCATCCGGCAGATTTCATCCAGCATGGGAAGCAGGGTCTGGGAGTGGGTCTTTTTATAATTTACGGTGTACTCCGCAAGCAGATTGTCATCTTCCACCACTGCCACGGAAGCCACCAGTCCTGAACTGTCCAGCGCTAATATTTTCATATCCGATCCTTCCCTTCCAATCCCTTTATCGTGATCCGGCGGTAATCAAATCCCTTTTCCAGATCTTTTTCAATGATCACCTGTATGACACCTTCCGGCAGAAGCTCCTCAATCAGATTCGCCCACTCGATCATACAGACACCCTTTCCGAAAAAATAGTCATCGTAGCCGATTTCTTCCATTTCTTCGATATCTCCGATGCGGTACACATCAAAATGATA
Organism: Clostridiales bacterium; assembly: GCA_018374355.1. Classification (GTDB taxonomy): domain Bacteria; phylum Bacillota; class Clostridia; order Lachnospirales; family Lachnospiraceae; genus Oliverpabstia. Next base: position 160,960 of record JAHAFI010000002.1, on the reverse strand, counting down.
AAAGGGCAGACGCCCCTCCTCATATTCCTGAATAATGGTAAACGTGGGACTGCTGATCGCCTCCGTAATTCCCAGACCATTTGCCAGTCCCTGAGTAAATACGGTTTTTCCCACACCCAAATCTCCTACCAGCGTATAAATCTGCCCCGGCTGGGCCTTCTCACCCAGTTCCTTCCCCAGAGCAAATGTCTCCTCTGCACTGTTTGTTTCTATTATCATATGGTTTTCGTCCTCTTTCCCATACATTTTCTGTTTTGTTTCCCATCTGTCCGCTTAGCGGCTGCGGTTCAATCCTTCCTCCCCTGCCAGACAGATACGCATCACTTTCGCGTACAGTATAACACACTCCCTTCTTCACGGCAAGTTACTGTTCGCTCCGTTCACAGTAACGTATGCCTCGGGATTGACTTACATTTGCCGGTCAGCACCTCGCGGGGCAGTAGAAGGCTCGACTGTCACCAACAATTACCAAACGTTTCCCTTGCGCCTTTCCATTCCCCATATTATAATGTTAGCAGAGTCAAAATACCTTTTGACCCCAACATTTTGTGAATAAAAGGAGAATTTTCAAATGTCAAATCCAATAATTACATTTACAATGGAAAACGGAGATGTGATGAAAGCGGAATTATACCCGGAAATCGCACCGAATACCGTTCATAACTTTATCAGTCTGGTAAAAAAAGGCTTCTATAACGGACGTATCTTTCACCGTGTCATCCCGGGCTTCATGATTCAGGGCGGATGCCCGGACGGAACCGGAATGGGCGGCCCCGGCTACACCATCAAAGGCGAGTTTGCCCAAAACGGTTTTGCCAATGATCTGAAACACACACCGGGCGTACTGTCCATGGCAAGAGCGATGCATCCCGATTCCGCCGGAAGCCAGTTCTTTATCATGCATGAAACCTCCCCGCATCTGGATGGCGCTTACGCTGCATTCGGAAAAGTGACAGAAGGATTGGATGTGGTAAATAAAATCGCCGGCACTCCCACAGATTTCCGTGACAGACCGCTGGAAGATCAGGTGATCGCATCCGTTACCGTGGATACTCTGGGTGAAGAATATCCGGAACCGGAGAAATGCTGATAAGCCGTCAATTTTAAGAAAGAGAGAAGGCGCTTCCTTCTCTCTTTCTTTATTATCCTCTCAGTTCCTCTCCCATCAGAATCCTGCCGTCCAAAACCGCATAATACAGCTTTTCCTTCACTTCCATTTGAGCCCTTCCACTGGTGGCCTCCGTCAGTTCTGCCTGAAATCTTTCCACCTCATCCGCCGGAAGAAGCACTCTGATTTTTACCTTGTCCGTATATTCCGAATCCAATGTGGGAAGTTTTTTCTCTCCGATAAGATACTGGATTTTCCCCACTCCGTTGTAATCCGTGCCGATTTCCAGCACAGCTCCATACTGTTTCTCGATAATTTTACTTTGGGCCAGTCCCTCCTGCACTGCTTTGGAATATGCGCGCACCAGCCCTCCGGTTCCCAGAAGGGTTCCGCCGAAATAGCGTGTCACAACAACGGCCGTATTATAAAGCTCTTCCCCCAAAAGAACATCCAGCATGGGTTTTCCTGCCGTACCGCCGGGCTCCCCGTCATCACTGCACCGGACAACTTCCCGGTTCTCCCCGATCACATAGGCAAAGCAGTTATGGGTGGCGTTCCAGTATTTTTTGCGCATCTCCCCGATAAAGGCCAAAGCCTCCTCCTCACTCTCCACCAGACGCACCGTAGCGATAAATCTGGACTTTTTTTCTATAATTTCTCCTTCATTTCCCTGATAAATGGTTTTATATCGTTCCAACATGGGCAATCTCCTTAATATAACACTTTAATCCGGTATCATATGGGTCCAAATACCTTTTGACCCCTACGTCATTATTAATTATATGGACTTCCGTGCGCCTGTGCAAGTCTGATTCCTTACAAAATATGAACTTTTTATGTTTGGGCTTTTAATAAAAAATGTAATTTGCTATAATGTAGCAGTATAAAGGAGGTACTTACATGAATTTCAGTAAAAATTCCACGCAGAAAAAGCGTAAAGAACTGACATCCCATTCCTCCCGTCTGGGAAATACGGCTGGTGTCACTTTTTTGCGTGTTCTTTTTCTCAGCTTTGTCACTCTTTGCGTGATTGTTGCCTGCATGGGTGTCGGCGCATTCCGGGCAATCCTTGACAATGCGCCGGACATCTCCGATGTAAATATTATGCCGATCGGAAATGCAACCTTTGTCTACGATGCTGACGGAAACCAATTACAGAAGCTGTCGGCTCCCACGGCAAACCGCATGTCGGTGTCCATCGACAAGATTCCTCTGGATATGCAGCATGCGATTGTAGCTATTGAGGACGAGCGTTTTTATGAACATAACGGCATCGATGTACGGGGTATTCTCCGGGCATTTGTCAAAGGCGTTTCAAACGGTTTTAATTTCAGCGAAGGCGCCAGTACCCTTACCCAGCAGCTTTTGAAGAACAATGTTTTCACTAACTGGACAAATGAGGGCAAGATGGAACGCTTCAAACGAAAATTTCAGGAACAGTATCTGGCTTTGCAGTTAGAGGCCTCCCTCACCGCAGAGGGGATGGATGCCAAAAGCGTGATTCTGGAAAATTATCTGAACACCATCAATCTTTCCGCCGGAACTTACGGCGTACAGGCTGCGTCCCAGAGATATTTCGGAAAAAATTCTCAGGATCTGACTCTTTCTGAATGTGCCGTACTTGCCGCGATTCCGCAGAACCCCTACGCTTATAATCCGATCCGGTTTCCGGAGAAAAATGCCGAACGCCGGAAGAAGGTTCTGAAAAATATGCTGGAACAGGGATATATCACCCAAGCCCAGCACGATGAGGCGCTGGCGGATAATGTTTATGAACGGATCAAGGAAACCGATTCCACCCAGCAGACCTCTGCACCGTATTCTTACTTTATCGATGAACTGACCTCTCAGATCATTGATGCCCTGCAGACGGAAAAGGGATATACGAAGGTTCAGGCCCAGACAGCCCTCTACAGCGGCGGTCTCCGCATTTATACCACCCTTGATCCCCAGATTCAGGCAATTCTTGATGAGGAGTATCAGAACGAAGAGAATTTCCCTGCCAATATCCAGTTGGGCCTTGACTGGGCTCTGACCGTGGAGAAGGCTGACGGAACTACCCAGAACTACAGTAAAGAAATGCTGAGTGTCTATTTCAAGGATCGGGATGACCAGTTTGACCTGCTTTTCGATTCTGAGGAGGAAGCCCGTACTTATGTGGATGAATACAAGGCTGCGGTAGTTGCTCCCGGCGAAAAAGTTATCGCAGAGCGCATCAGCTTTATGCCCCAGCCTCAGTCATCCATGGTTATCATGGATCAGTACACCGGTTATGTAAAAGCTTTGGTAGGCGGCAGAGGCAAAAAGACTGCCAGCCTTACCCTGAACCGCGCCACCGACACTTACCGTCAGCCCGGTTCCACCTTTAAACCAGTGGCTGTATACGGTCCGGCTATCAACGATCTCAGCCTCACACTGGCGGATGTCTATAACGATCAGCCCATTACCTACGAGGAAACCGGACGTCCGGTTAAAAATGCCTACAGCGGCTACCGCGGGCCTATGACGATCCGCGATGCGATCAAAATTTCCTGTAATACCATTGCCATTCAGGCGTTCCGCGATCTTACCCCGAGAGTAGGTTACAATTACCTGAAGAGGCTGGGATTTGAAAGGGTCACCGACCACGAGGTTATCAACGGACAGGTCTTTGACGATGCCCGGGAACCTACCGCTCTCGGCGGTATTACCAACGGTGTTTCCACGCTGGAGCTGACAGCCGCTTATTCAGCTATCGCAAACGGCGGTACCTATATCAAACCGGTTTTCTACACAAAAATTGTGGATCACAATGGAAATGTCCTTTTGGAAAATGAACCGGAAACCGATCAGGTATTCCGTGAGAGCACCGCTTATCTTCTGACTTCTGCTATGGAAAGCGTTGTCAACGAAGGGGATGGTACCGGTACGGCTCTTCGTCTGGATAATATGCCGGTAGCCGGTAAGACAGGTACAACCTCCGCTACCCGAGACGTATGGTTTGCAGGTTTCACACCGTATTATACCGCCGCTGTCTGGGCCGGATATGACACCAATGAATTTCTGGTGGATGACTGTAAAAATTTCCATAAAACCCTGTGGAGAAAAGTTATGAACAGAATCCATGCCGATCTGCCCAGTGCAGATTTCCAGATGCCATCCAATGTCCAGCAGGCTACCATTTGTTCGGAAAGCGGTCTGCTGTCCGGTTTGGGATGTACGCCTCAGACAGAATATTTCGAGGCTTCTACCATTCCTACCACCCGTTGTACCCAGCATTATGTGCCGCCTACACCGGAACCGACACCGACCCCTGATCCAATCACCGGTCTGATGCCGGATGGAACACTTCCTCCTGAAGGAATGTTCCCTGATGCAGACGACACCCAGACGCCGGGAACAACGCCTGCACCGGAAACAACACCGACACCGGAAAACCCGGCTGCCACCCCTGAACCGGAAATTACTATTCCGTAAATTTTTCACAGAAAATGGATTTCTCCAGTATATCCGTTTCCTAATTTTTTCAAGCAAAACCCCCGGTACATTGACCATAAGCCAATGTACCGGGGGTTTTGTTATTCAAACGTACTTGCTGCTTTATTCGGGATTTCCCTGCATTTGCAAGGCAACCCCTCGCGCAACAGCAATCTCCTAAACAGTTACCTTTATTCTACTACCAGTTTTGCAGCGCCGTAGATACCTGCATCATTATCCAGCTTCGCCAGAACAACCGGGGTATCCTTGCAGGAAAGGAATGCATCTCTGCGGTAATATTTTTCAACTGCATCGATCAGAGGCTGACCTGCTTTTGATACGCCGCCGCCGATTACGATAACTTCCGGGTCAACTACACAGGAGAAGATTGCCAGTGCATTTCCCAGATATCCGGCAAATTTGTCCACGATCTTTGCTGCCGCTTTATCTCCTGCTTTGTAAGCATCAAATACAGATTTTGCGCTGATCGGACCGTTTTTCAGAACGGTTTCTCCGGTCTCTTCAGTAAGAATTTTGTTGGCAAGACGCACGATACCCGTTGCTGATGCCATCTGCTCCAGACAGCCTTTGTTGCCGCAATTACAGCATTCTGTCTCTTCCGGTTCCACATTGGCATGTCCGATTTCTCCACCCGCGCCATGGGAGCCTGTTACGATCTTTCCGTCAACGATGATTCCTCCGCCGACTCCGGTTCCCAGAGTAACCATGATCAGGTTGCTGGTTCCTTCACCGCCGCCTTTCCACATCTCACCCAGAGCTGCCACGTTTGCGTCATTTCCTACTTTTACAGGAATATTTCCCAGCAGTTCTTCCAACTGGTCTGCCAGCATGGTATGGCCCCAGTGAAGGTTCACTGCCACTGCCACTTCTCTTTCTTTCAGAACAGGTCCCGGAACGCCTACGCCAACACCAGTCACCTCTTCTTTTGTGATTCCTTTTTCACTCATTTTTTTCAGAATCGAGTCTGCCACATCCGGAAGAATGTATTTTCCTCCCTCTTCTGTGCGGGTCTTTACTTCCCACTTTTCACAGAGCTGTCCGTCTGTCTGAAACAATCCGCATTTTACTGTAGTTCCTCCGATATCAATTCCAAAACAATACATATTCTTTTAATCCTCCCTCTTTTTCGCAAGATTTGCCTGTACGCGGTTATAAAGCTCCTGAGCTGCATTGTAACCCATCTTTTTCTGACGATGGTTGACTGCCGCAGACTCTACGATAACAGCCAGATTCCGTCCCGGACGAATGGGCAGGGAATGGCATACCAGTTTGTTTCCCAGAATCTCGGTATACTCTTCCTTCAGGCCCAGCCGATCATACTCTTTTTCTCTGTTCCACTCCTCCAGTTTGATAACCAGATCGATGGACTGGGTGTTTTTAACACTCTCCACACCGAACAGAGTCTTTACATCGATGATTCCGATTCCTCTCACTTCAATAAAGTGACGGGTAATATCCGGCGCGGTTCCTACCAGCGTAATATCACTTACTTTACTGATCTCCACCACATCGTCACTTACGAGACGGTGGCCCCTCTTGATCAGTTCCAGAGCCGCTTCACTTTTACCGATGCCGCTCTCACCCATGATCAGCACGCCTTCTCCGTAAACATCTACCAGTACGCCATGGATGGAGATGCAGGGGGCAAGCTGAACGTTCAGCCAGCGGATAATCTCTGCCATAAAGTTTGATGTGGTTTTTTCAGTGCAGAAAAGCGGTACGCCGTATTTATCTCCCAGCTTCAGCATGTCTTCATCCGGCTCTGTCATGGTGGTAAAAATCACACATGGAATCTTTTTGGAAATAAAATTTTCAAAGCTCTGAATCTTTTCCTCCTGTCCCAGATGCATCAAATAGGTGTATTCCACGTATCCGATGATCTGTACACGCTCCGAAGCAAAATGCTCAAAATATCCTGTAAGCTGCAGTGCAGGACGGTTGATATCCGGAAGGGTAATACGGATATTTTCCATATCCACATCCGGCGTAAGATTTTTCAAATTCATCTCCTCGACCATTTTAGTCAGTTTTACAGCCTTCATAGTTGGCCTCCTTTTTCCAGAATTATATATAATCCACATACTTAAAACTATTTTAACACATGAATTTGACAACTGCAACAAAACACTCCATCAGGAATGGAAAAATTGATATACTTTTTCAGCCGCCTGACGGTTCATGGACGGCGCCATAGAAAGCTCCTCCACAGAAGCCTCCCGGATAGCCTCTAAAGATTTAAACTGCTTCATCAGAGCCTTTCTCCTTGCAGGTCCGATTCCTTCGATATCGTCCAAAATGGAATGAACCTGACCCTTGCTTCGCAAAAGACGGTGGTACTCGATGGCAAACCGATGTACCTCATCCTGAATACGGGTGATCAGTTTGAAGCCCTCCGTGGAATGGCTGATGGGAATCTCCCGTTCCTGATAAAACAGCCCCCGGGTGCGGTGGTTGTCATCCTTGACCATACCGCATACCGGGATAGAAATTCCCAGCCCCTCCAGCACCTGCTCCGCAATATGCACCTGACCTCTTCCACCATCCATGAGAATCAAATCCGGAAATATCCGAAATCCTCCGGTCTCCTCCTGATCCTCCCGTTCCTTCAGTCCTCTGGTGAATCTTCTGGTCAGAACCTCTTCCATGCTGGCATAATCGTCCGGGCCCTTGACGGATTTAATCTTAAATTTGCGGTAATCGTTTCTCTTTGGCTTTCCGTTTTCATACACTACCATAGAGCCTACGGATTCAAACCCGCTGATATTGGAAATATCGTAGGATTCCACCCGTTTCACCGTCTCAAGCCCCAAAAGCTCTCCGATTTCTCTCAGCGCCCCAATCGTTCTGAGTTCTTCCCGCTTCAGCTTTTCCCTGTCCTGACTTAAAACCATCTGGGCATTTCTCGCCGCCAGTTCCACCAGCTTTTCCTTCGTTCCCTTTTTCGGCACACGGATATGGACTCTCTGGCCCCGTCTTTTCGTCAGCCATTCTTCCAGTACCGGGGTCTCCTCGATTTCTTCCTGAAGCATCAGTTCTGCCGGGATAAACGGCGTTCCCGCATAGAACTGCTTTACAAAGTTTAAAAGCACCTGACTTCTGGAGGCATCGGCAGCAATCCTCAGGTAAAAATGATCCCGGCCGATCATTTTGCCGTCCCTTACAAAGAACACCTGCACCACGGCATCTTCCCCGTCCTCCGCCATGGCGATGATATCCTTGTCCTCCCCCTGACTTCCGGTGATTTTCTGCCTCTCCCCGATTTTCTGTATGCTCTGCATCAGATCCCGGTACTCCACGGCATCCTCAAAGCGCAGCTCCTCCGAAGCCGCAAGCATCTTTTCTTCCAGCTCTTTGAGCATTTTTTTATAATCTCCATTGAGAAAGTCCAGCACCCCGGCAATCTGCGCCTGATACTCCTCCTTGGAAATATATCCCTGACAGGGCGCCTTACACTGTTTGATATGGTAATACAGACAGGGACGCTCTTTTCCGATATCCCGGGGGAGTGTCCGGCTGCAGGTACGCACATGGTACAATTTCCGGATCAGCTCCAGCGAATCTTTCACCGCCCCTGCACTGGTATAGGGGCCGAAATATTTCCCCTTATCCTTTTTCATTCTTCGGGCAAACAGCACTCTGGGGTACTCTTCATCCACCGTCACCTTGATAAAGGGATAGCTTTTATCGTCCTTCAGCATGGTGTTATATTTGGGACGGTGCTCCTTAATCAGATTACACTCCAGCACCAGCGCTTCCAGTTCCGAATCGGTGATGATATATTCAAACCGGGCAATCTGCTGCACCATCTGCTCTTTTTTTATCCCCAGATTTCGGCTGCTCTGAAAATACTGGCGAACCCGGTTTTTCAGGCTGATGGCCTTTCCCACATAGATAATATTATCTTTTTCATCATGCATGATATAGACTCCCGGTTTCCCCGGCAGTTTTTTCAGTTCCTCCTGAATATCAAACATCTGTCTCCTCCCCATATTTTCTCATGATATGAAAAAATGGCCAATGATCCATGGCCATTTTTTCCGCACGCAGCGCTACAAATTTGATGCCCCGTTGCTTGCAGCGGGGTTTTTGACTTCGTTTTCCTGAGAATCCCCAGTTTCCTTTTCTTCAATGAAATTCTCCGTATTCTGTGTTTCTGTCTCTGCTTCCGCATCCCCTTCCACAGTCCTGAGGATTTCCATAAATTCCTTACCGGTAATGGTCTCCTTCTCGATCAAAAATGCCGCAATCTTATCCAGCGCCTCCCGGTGGGCGGACAGCAGTGTTTTCGCCTGCTCATAGGAAACCTTCAGCATCTTCATCACTTCCTGATCAATCTCTGCCGCTGTGGCGTCCCCGCAGTTCAGCATTGCCTGACCGCTGAGGTACTGATTCTCCACAGAGGCCAGACCCATCAGTCCGAATTTTTCTGACATACCGTACTGGGTAATCATGGCTCTTGCAATCTGGGTGGCTCTCTCGATATCGTTGGATGCACCGGTGGTCACATTTCCGAACACCAGCTCCTCCGCCGCCCGTCCTGCCAGAAATCCTACCAGCATGGCCTCCAGTTCGGTTTTGGTATTCAGGTATTTTTCTTCCTCCGGTACCTGCATCACATAGCCCAGAGCTCCCATAGTACGGGGAACAATGGTAATCTTCTGTACCGGTTCTGCATCCTTCTGGAGAGCGCTCACCAGCGCATGACCTACCTCATGGTAGGAAACGATCTTCCGCTCTTCCTGACTGAGAATCCGGTCCTTTTTCTCCTTACCTACCAGTACCACTTCCACCGCTTCATACAGATCCTTCTGGGAAACAGCTTTTCTTCCGTTTTTGACAGCCAGAATCGCCGCTTCATTGATCATATTTGCCAGATCGGAACCAACTGCACCGGAGGTTGCCAGAGCAATGGCATCCAGATCCACGGTTTCATCCAGAGATACATCTTTGGCGTGTACCTTCAGGATATTTACCCGTCCTTTCAGGTCCGGGCGTTCCACGATAACCCTGCGGTCAAAACGTCCGGGACGAAGCAGGGCCGGGTCAAGAATCTCCGGACGGTTGGTAGCCGCCAGAATCAAAATTCCTTTGGAGGTGTCAAAACCATCCATCTCAGCAAGAAGCTGGTTCAGCGTCTGCTCACGCTCGTCGTTGCCGCCGCCGTAACGGCTGTCGCGGCTTTTACCGATGGCATCAATCTCATCAATAAAAATGATACAGGGGGCATTTTTCTTTGCCTCCTCAAACAAATCCCGGACACGGGAAGCTCCCACACCTACGAACATCTCCACAAAGTCTGAACCTGACAGGGAGAAAAACGGTACGTGGGCTTCTCCTGCCACCGCTTTTGCCAGCAGGGTTTTACCGGTTCCCGGAGGTCCCACAAGCAATGCTCCCTTCGGCAGTTTCGCTCCGATGGCCGTATATTTTGCAGGATTATGAAGGAAATCCACCACTTCCTGAAGGGATTCTTTCGCTTCATCCTCTCCGGCCACATCCTTGAAAGTAATTCCGGTCTCTTTCTGGACGTAAGCTTTTGCTTTGCTCTTTCCTACGCCGCCCATCATTCCGCCGCCCTTGTTCATCTTACGCATGATCCAGTTCATACCCACGATCAGCAGAATAAACGGAACTATCAGACTTGCAATGGTATAGATTACAGAACCGGTAACGTCCGGTTTCACCGCTTTGAAGGTAAGATCCGGCTGTTTTTCTTTGGCTTTTTCCAGCCTTACAGTCAGCTCCGATTCATCCTCCAAAAGAGTAGCAGAATACTGGTACTCAATTCCTTCCACCTTCTGCTCTCTGGGAACGATCGTCACATCATCGCCCTGCACTTCTACGGATTTTACTTTCCCTTCCTCCAGCATCTCTATGAATTCGTCATAGGCGATCTCTTTGGATGTGGAACCCTGCATCACATTACTGAACAATGTCCAGATCAGCAGGGTAACCAGCGCACAGACCACCAGAACCAGAAGGGATGATTTATTTTTTGGATTCTGGGGGCCGCCATTTTCATTATTATTTTGTCCGTTTGGACCCTGATTATTATTATTTGGTAGTTGATCCATATTTTCCTCCTTACAATACCTTACTATTATAAGGATTTCTTCGGGATAAATCAACTCTTAACGTCTTTTTCATGAAATTTTCATATTTTCCTATTTTCCAGTAGCTTTCCGGGAAGTATTTGTAGTATACTGGTTCTTGTATTTTTACATTTATACTATGGATATCACATATTAGGAGGACAAGGATTTATGAACATCGGATTTGATAATCAAAAGTACCTTTCCATGCAGTCCGAACACATCCGCCAGCGGATCAGTCAGTTCGGAAATAAACTTTATCTCGAATTCGGAGGAAAACTTTTTGATGACTATCACGCCTCCCGGGTACTTCCCGGTTTTGCTCCCGACAGCAAGCTCCAGATGCTGATGCAGCTTGCGGATCAGGCCGAGATCGTTATCGTCATCAGCGCCGGTGATATTGAGAAAAATAAAATCCGCGGGGATCTGGGCATCACCTACGATACCGATGTGCTTCGACTGATTGAGGCGTTTACCGGCAAAGGACTCTATGTGGGCAGTGTGGCGATCACCCAGTACACCGGGCAAAACAGCGCAAACAATTTTAAAAAGAAACTGGAAAAGCTGGGGATTCCGGTATATACCCTGTACTCCATTGACGGTTATCCAAATAATATTCCGTTGATCGTCAGCGATGAAGGCTACGGAAAAAATGACTATATCGAAACCACCCGCCCGCTGGTTGTCATCACAGCGCCGGGACCGGGAAGCGGAAAGATGGCGACCTGCCTTTCCCAGCTTTACCATGACCAGAAACGGGGAATCCGGGCAGGCTACGCAAAATTTGAGACCTTCCCTATCTGGAACCTTCCCCTGAAGCATCCGGTGAATCTGGCTTATGAAGCTGCCACCGCAGACCTGAACGATATGAATATGATTGATCCATTCCATCTGGAGGCTTACGGGGTAACCACCGTCAATTACAACCGTGATGTGGAAATCTTCCCGGTTGTGGAGGCTATGTTTGAAAAAATCTTCGGCGAATGTCCCTACAAATCCCCAACAGATATGGGAGTTAATATGGCGGGCAACTGCATCGTCGATGATGGAGTCTGCCGGGAGGCTTCCTGTCAGGAAATCATCCGCCGCTATTACGAAGCAAAATCAGGGCTGGTGGACGGAGTCCGCCGGGAAGAGGAAGTGTACAAAATCGAACTTCTGATGAAGCAGCTTCACATCACGCCCACTGACCGGAAGGTAGTCCTTCCCGCTCTGGAAAAGGCAGAAATGACCGGCGCTCCTGCCGCTGCCATGGAACTGCCGAACGGCAGGATCGTCTGCGGCAAAACTACCGATCTTCTGGGTGCTTCCGCAGCGCTGCTTCTGAATGCCCTGAAAGAACTGGCTGGCATCGACCACGAGCTGCATGTAATCTCTCCTGCTGCCATCGAGCCTATCCAGACCCTGAAAACAGCTTATCTGGGCAGTAAGAATCCAAGGCTTCACACAGACGAAGTGCTGATTGCTCTTTCCAGCAGTACCGCTTCCAGCAAAGAAGCACAGCTTGCATTAAACCAGCTTCCAAAACTGGCCGGATGTCAGGTGCACACCTCCGTGATGCTGTCCAATGTGGATGTCAGGATTTTTAAACGTCTCGGGGTACAGCTTACCTCTGAACCTAAGTATGAGCATAAATCTATTCTTCACTAGCTTCAAAACATTTTAAGAATATAAGAGTCAAAAGGGGGCTGTCATTCCCGACAGCCCCCTTCCTAACTTCTAAAACACCCTCATCTGACTTTTTTCCCTCCTGATGCAGAGTCATAAGCATTCAGCATCAGCCAGATCGTATCCTCAATCTGTTCCAGTCCGATCGGGAAAGGAATTCCCGTCTCCAGACTTTCATAAAAGCTCCTGATACAATGCAGATGGCCGCTGCCCCAGTAACTTTTTCCGAGACATTCCAAGTCTGCGCCCTCTGTGATCTCCACCTGTCCGCCCTCCCGGAAAACAGTTACTTTCGGATCCTCAATCCTCACCCTTGCCTTCTCACATTCCAATTCAATGATCGGCGGAACATCTGTCACGTAACCGGTGGTCGCATAAAAACATGCACTCTCTTTTCCGTAGGAAATATAAGCCTCCATCATATCTTCCACCTCGATAACCCCTTTTAAATGATGGTTCGCAGTGACGGCCTCTATACTCACCGGTTTCTTTCCGATTAAATACTGAATCAGATCCATCGTATGAATCGACTGATTGATCAGAGCTCCCCCTCCTTCTGTCTCTTTCTTTCCTCTCCAGCCGCTTTCCGTATAGTAAGGTTCTTTTCTGCACCATGTCACAATCCCTCTGGCGCCTTTGATCTCACCAAATTCTCCCTTTTCCAAACAGTCCTTTACATACGTCACACTTGGGTTGAAACGGTTCTGAAAACAGATACCCAGCTTTGCGCCGTTTGCCGCCTCCTTCTCCGCCCGTTTTAGTGTTTCCCACTGCTCCCATCCCGTCACCGGAGGTTTTTCCATAAAGACAGAAATACCTCTCTTTAATGCTGCTGCCGCCATCGGGGTATGAAGATAGTGAGGGGTGCAGATATGTAATACATCGATTTCCTCTCTCTCCAGCATTTCCTCCCAGTCAGTATAAGCTTTTGCGCCGTATTCCTGCGCCATAGCTTCCGCTCTGTCCTGCCGGATATCCGCAGCGGCAGTCAAGCGGGTATTGGAAAGCTTCCCAATAGATTTTGCATGAACCTGAGCGATGCCTCCGCATCCGATAATCGAACTCTTCATTCCTTTTACCCCCGTGTCTTATTCGTAACCCAGTTTTTTCAGATTGTGATAACTCTTTTCCAGACAGATGAACGGACTTTCCTGACAGGTGTCCTGCTCCACCAGCGCATACTCACAGCAGGTCTTTTCCAGCGCTTTCATGATTGCCGGGAAATTCATATTTCCTTCCATCACAGGCATCATGATATCCTGACGCTTCACCACTCCGCGGTCTTTCAAATGTACACAGGTAAGGCGGTCAGAAAGGCGCTCAATCCACTGGCACACATCACAGCCTGCTGTCTGTACCCAAAAGGTATCCAGAATAATTCCCATCTCTTCCGGCGCAAATGCTTCCAGAAGGTATTCGATCATCTGTTTTCCTCCAAGCTTTTCAAATTCAAAATTGTGGTTATGGTACATAAAACGCATTCCTGCATCTTTCATCATCTGTGCCGGTTTTTTGAAATCTGCACAGAATTCCCGAATCCAGTCTTCATTCATATACTTTTCCGGCATACATCCCAGCCCGATGTATCGGCATCCCATCACTTCATGATCTCTGATCAGATTCTCTGTGTCGTGAAGAATCCTGTTCACATCACTGTGGGTAACTGCGATCTCCAATCCATATTTGTCACAGATTTCTCTCGCAGTCCGGGGCGTCACATCTTTGCCCACAGCAGATAACTGGACTGTTTTATAGCCAATATCTGCAATTCTTTTCATGGTTTTGTCAAAATCTGATACCGTCTGCGTAAACATTCTTACGGTGTAGAGCTGTGCTCCTGTTTTCATGTTCAAATCCTCCCATACATTTCTTTCGAAATTTTTACTGCTGACTTTATAATACTACATTTATCGGAAAAAACCAGATAAATTTTGCAAACAAAAATCGGGGTAAAAATCCACATTCTCTGATTTTTACCCCGATTTCTATCTGCATATCATTTGATTATTCTGCTGTTGCGTAACCATCCGGATTCTGGCTCTGCCATCTCCAAGAATCTTCACACATCTCTTCAATACCGTACTGCGCTACCCAGCCCAGTTCTTCTTTCGCCTTGGTGGGATCGCAGTAGCACATAGCGATATCCCCTGCTCTTCTCGGTTTGATTTCGTATTTCAGTTCATGGCCGCATGCTTTTTCAAAAGCGTGCATTACCTGCAGAACGCTGTAGCCATGGCCTGTTCCTAAGTTGTAAACATTCACTCCGTCTTTCTGTTCCAGCTTCTTCAGCGCTTTTACATGACCTACCGCCAGATCTACCACATGGATGTAGTCCCGTACTCCCGTTCCGTCCGGTGTGTCATAGTCATCGCCGAATACGCCCAGACACTCACGTTTTCCGATAGCAACCTGTGCGATATAAGGCAGAAGGTTGTTCGGAATTCCCTTCGGGTCTTCGCCGATGGTTCCGCTCTTATGAGCTCCGATGGGGTTGAAATAACGAAGCAGAATTACGTTCCATTCCGGATCGGAGGTATGCAGATCTGTCAGAATCTGTTCCAGCATCCATTTTGTCCATCCATAAGGATTGGTGCAGATGCCCTTAGGACATTCTTCCGTGATCGGAATAAACGCCGGGTCTCCATATACTGTAGCGGATGAGCTGAAGATGATATTTTTCACGCCGTGATTTCTCATAGCGTCACACAGGTTCAGTGTTCCTGTGATATTATTCTCATAATACTCCACTGGTTTTGCTACGGATTCTCCAACTGCCTTCAAACCTGCAAAATGAATTACCGCGTCCACCTGCTCTTTGTCAAAAATATCGTTCATAGCCTGTTTATCACGGATGTCAGCTTTATAAAAAGTCACTTTTTTTCCGGTAATCGCTTCTACACGATCCAGCGCTTTTTCACTTGCATTGTAAAGGTTGTCCACAACCACTACATCATAGCCTGAGTTCAGCAGTTCCACACAAGTATGACTTCCGATATAACCAGCACCGCCTGTTACTAAAATTCTCATATTTGTACCCTCCTTATGAAATAGTCTACATTTCTTAGTGTATCACTACCCTCTGCATAATTCAACAAAAACCCTGCCGTTTTACTGTTTCACCGGCTGAATCGCTACGGCTTTCCGAAACAGTACCAGTCCGATAATGAAAATCACCGCTATCGCCCCTACACCCAGATTGGTTTTTCCCGTAGCCTGACTGATCACACTGACCAGCGTGGTTCCGATAAAGGAAGCTCCTTTTCCGCAGATATCCAGAAGTCCGAAGTATTCTCCTGATTTTTCTGCCGGAATAATCTTCGCAAAATAGGAACGGGAGAGGGCCTGAATTCCTCCCTGAAACATCCCCACGCATACAGCCAGAATCCAGAACTCAAACTGCTTGTCCAATTGGATAGCATATACGGCGATACAGAAATACGCTGCAATGCAGACGGTAATCAGAGTGGTTCCCGAAATCTTTTTCGCCAGTTTTGCAAAAATCAGGCAGAAGGGGAAAGCCACAATCTGCGTCACCAAAAGGGCCAAAAGCAATCCTGTGCTGTCCAGCCCCAGAGACTGTCCGTAAGCCGTAGCCATCTCGATAATGGTGTATACGCCGTCGATATAGAAGAAAAATGCCAGCAGGAACATGAAAATATGTTTTTCCTTCCGCATCTCCTTCAGAGATTTCCAGAGACGTCCGAAGCTTCTTTTAATGATCTGTCCCCGATTCTCCACATAGTGGGTCTGCTTGTACTGCTTCAGCAGGGGAAGGGTGATCCCGAACCACCAGACTGCTGTGAGGGCAAAGGTAATGGTCATAGCCGTTTTCATGGAAATCCCGATACTCTCTCCTCCCAGCACCAGCCCAAGACCGATTACGAAGGGAATGCAGCTTCCGATGTATCCCCATGCGTATCCGTGGGAGGAAACATCATCCATTCGCTCCTCCGTGGTCACATCGGTCAGCATGGCATCGTAAAATACCAGACTGGAAGAAAAACCAACTTTGGCGATTACAAATACCACCAGAAATACCAGCCAGTGGGTCATGAATCCTAGCGATGCACAGCCCACGGTTCCCACCAGCAGGGCTGCTGTAAATATTTTTTTCTTTAGATTCTTCGTATCTGCAATGGTTCCGAAAACCGGCCCGATCACTGCCACGATCAGTGTTGCAGCAGCGGCGGCATAGCCCCAGTAGGCCAGATAATCCGCAGAGCCGATATTTTCCAGATCCGCCAGATAATTAAAATAAATCGGAATAATCGTGGAAACCAGCAAAATGAATGCAGAATTTCCCACATCATACAGAATCCAAGCTTTTTCAAGTTTTGTCAGTTTTATTTTCATGCTTCCCTCCATACATTTTGATATTCAAAGTTCTACCTCTCTATTATACCTGAAATGTACAGATTTTTCCATCACTATTCTGTTAATATTACGTATAATATGATGATACTGGAGTCAAAAGGGCGAAATCCGGTATCATAGGTGTCAAAATAGATATTAAGAACGCTGTTCCAGAATCCGGTCAT
Source organism: Clostridiales bacterium (assembly GCA_018374355.1). Lineage (GTDB taxonomy): Bacteria > Bacillota > Clostridia > Lachnospirales > Lachnospiraceae > Oliverpabstia. The sequence continues at coordinate 144,077 of JAHAFI010000002.1, read as the reverse complement.
ACAGACGGCTGGCTTCCAGCGTCATTCTGTGGGGCGCTCTGCTGCTCTCCGTCTTTCCTTCTCTCACACAGCGGATCACCTCGCCGATCTCATAAACGAAGCCCAGCTCTTCCTGATCCTCCGTAAATTCCACAGGCTCTTCTCCGTTTACCTGCAGGAAGCATTCCCGGGCATAGTGGGGATGGGGCAGCACGATTCTTCCTTTATCTCCGTAGAATACCATCTCCTCTGCAATCTCTCCCTCAAAGGTACAGATAAGCTGCACCAGACATCCCGGATATTTCAGCACCACCACATCCGTCCTGTCCACACCGGACTCTGACCAGTCGGAAACACAGACGCATTCCTTCGGCGGCTGCTCAAAAAAGTCGGTGGCAATCTCATAACAGTACACCAAAATATCATAAGTTGCTCCGCCGCCCAGCGCCGGATTGTAGTATCGGTTTTCCCAGTTCTTTTCTGCATTGAATCCGATTCCGCAGGTTACCAGAGAAACTTTTCCGATTTTTTCCTCTGCCAGCCATTCTTTTACCTTTGCCATCTTAGGAAGGAATCTGGACCACATCCCTTCCATTACAAACACACCCAGCTCCTTGGAGCGTGCAAAAATCTCTTCCGCTTCCCTGCTGTTGACGCACATAGCTTTTTCGCAGAGCACCGGAACTCTGTGTTCCAGACAGAGCATGGTCACCTCGTAATGGGCATTTGTAGTCACCGCCACATAAACTGCATCCAGCTCTTCCTCTTCCAGCATTTTTTCGTAGCTTCCGTACGCCTTCTCAATCCCAAAGCGGTCCGCAAACGTCCGGGCACGGCCTATATCTTTGCTGGCCACTGCCGCTACCATGCCTTCTCCCTGTCTTTCCACTGCTTTGTAGAAATTTTCAGCTATCTTTCCCGGCCCCATAATACCGAATCGAAATTTTCTGTCCATCCGCCTTCTCCTCCTGACTCTTTCTTCCAATAGGCCTTATTCTTCTCTCATGGTGTACGGGAAATCTACCTTCATATCACGGAAATAATATTCCCGGTCACGGTCACTGATCTCACGCATCACACGGCATGGATTTCCCACTGCAACAACATTTGCAGGAATATCCCTTGTCACAATACTTCCGGCTCCGATTACGCTGTTGTCCCCGATGGTTACCCCCGGAAGCACCACAGAGTTTGCTCCGATCCATACATTATTTCCGATGTGGATCGGCAGGGAATAGTGAGCTACCATTTCGCGGTAAAGAGGATATACCGGATGGCCTGTGGTACAGATGGTAACGTTCGGTCCGATCATTACCCGGTCACCGATGTATACGTCCATATCATCCACAACTACCAGATTAAAGTTTGCGTAAAAATGTTCCCCCAGATGCACATGGCTTCCATAAGACATATGTACCGGATTCTCTATAAATACATGATCTCCGCAGTCTCCCAGAATCCCTTTCAGAATGGCTGTTCTTTTTTCATCCTCACTGGGGCGGGTGCTGTTATAGTCAAACATTACTTCCTTGCAGTGTCTGCGCTCTTCATCCAGCTTTTTCTCCAGTTCGATGTCCACCGGGTCCTTGTGACCGTGCTCGTAAAAAATCATTCCGTTTTCCATACGTTCTTTTAAATTCATTGTAAAATCCTCCTGATTGTTTTTGCTTTCTGTTTAAAACAGTTACCTGTATTATACTGGAAAATCCCTCATATTTCCACCCGGCATTTTCTTTTCCTCAATCAAATCGTAACTATTCAGGACCCTGTCCTTCATAGTCACGAATGCATGCACACAACTCGCATAATATGCGAGTTGGCACCTGTATGTCTCGGGATTGACTTGCATTTGCAAGTCAACACCTCGCGGGACAGTAGAAAGCTGAACTGTTACATCAAATCTATATTGCCGGTAATCTCCGTTCCGTATGCCTGCTCATAGACCTCAATGTACTCCCTGTAGGAGACCGGGCCGCCGCAGCTTAAAAGCTTCATGACAATGCCGAACAGATTTACTGTGATTTCCAGATCCTTCATCCCGTTTCTGTGGTAGAACCGTTCCCGGCGCACCCGCTCCTCCGGATTATCGCAGGGTACCTCCGTGCTTTCAATCTCAATCAAAAGCCGCTTGCCCTCATAATATTTCATCAGAAGCTGAAGAGCCGCAGAACCACGGCCGCCGCTTCGCTTCGTTTCATCAATGGCAAAATAATCCAGCAGTACCAGATCTTCGTTGTAAATCGTAATGGCCAGCCCGGCAAATTCCCCGTCCTCTTCCACAGTTAGAATATCCGCTGCCCCCTCTTTCTGTTTTTCACAGATCAAAGCAAAAGGTTTTCTCTCTGCTTTCGGAAATGCTGTCAGATAAAGCCTTTCGATCTTTTCCAGTTCCCCTGCGGAAACCGCCTGTAATAACTTCATTTCTTTCACTCCTTTTCTTTATGCAATCATACCAAAATAAAGTGCAACTACAATACCCAGCACAATCCGGTACACACCGAAAACCTTGAAATCGTGTTTGCGGATATAGCTTAAAAGCATACGGATGGCCAATACGGAAACGATAAAGGAAACCACGGTTCCCAGAATCAGAAGAATCCATTCGCTTCCGGAAAACATTCCCACTTTCAGAAAATATTTCAGAAGTTTCAATCCGCTGGCCCCCGCCATAACCGGAACTGCCAGAAAGAAAGAAAATTCACTGGCTACATAGCGGGAGCAGCCTAAAAGTACCGCGCCCAGAATGGTAGCTCCGCTTCTGGAGGTTCCGGGAATCGCCGCAAGTACCTGAAAGCATCCGATAAAAAAAGCTGTTTTGTAAGTCAGCTCCTCGATGCTGCTCATCAGCGGCGTTTTTTTCCTGTTTTCAATGACAATAAATGCAATACCGTAGATAATCAGTGTTGCCGCAATAATATAAACGCTGGACAGGTATTCTTCCAGAACCATATCCAGAGGAAGTCCCACAATCACAATGGGAATACAGCCTACAACCACTTTCTTCCACAGATCGAAGGTGTCCTTTTTCTCCTGCACATTTTTTTGCGGGGAAAAGGGATTCAGTTTATGGAAAAACAGAACCAGCACCGCAAGAATAGATCCAAATTGGATCACCACCTTGAAAACCTCGAAAAATTCCGGAGTGGAATTCATCGGCCAGATATTGTCAAATAAAATCAGATGCCCGGTGCTGCTGATAGGAAGCCATTCAGTAATTCCCTGTATGATTCCCAAAATAATCGCCTTTAAAATCTCAATAAAATCCATGTCTTTCTCCTTTTTATCATCTTTCCTGTCTCAACTGCTTTTAAAAACTGCGGATCTTATCCCCGTCCTCGCTCATGGTCTTCTCGATTTTCCGAATCACCACATAATATCCGAAATCATCACTCACCGGAATATATACCCGATCCCCTTCTTTGTGTCCCAGAATCGCTTTCCCTATAGGGGATTCCGTACTGATCAGTCCCGCAAGGGAATTTCCTCTGATGGACGTCACCAGACGGTAAGTTTCCTCCTCATCGTCATCCTCGATATAGAGGGTGACGGTATTGTTCAGCCCCACCTCATCTTCCTTGGATTCCTCAGAAATCACAATCGCTGTTTTCAGCATTCTTTCCAGATAACGGATTCTGCTTTCGTTCTGGTTCTTTTCTTTTTTTGCCGCATAATACTCAAAATTCTCGCTGAGATCGCCCTGCGCTCTGGCTTCCTTCACCGCCTCAATGGCGTCCTTTCGTACCACCAGTTTCCGGTATTCGATCTCTTTCTCGATTTTTTCCACATCCTGCTTTGTCAGCCTTTCCCGCATAACTTCCACCTCTTTTTATCTGTCATTCCTGTCTTATTCCTCTGTAGGATTTTTGCAGAGATATTCCCTGTCCTTTTTGTATCTCTCCATCCGGCGAAAATCCTTTTCCGTTGGATGGGGAATTCTTCCCAAATCCATATTATGTTCCAAATCCGCCAGTTTTACCTGACGGGCAGCCTCATTTTTCCTGATTTCCTCCAAATATTTTTTTCTGGAAAAATCCGGTCCCTTCTTTTTTGTCACAAGGTCCACCACCGTAACGATACAGGGTGGGAACTCCTTTTCCAAATCCTCCAGTGTAATATCCGTATCCTCCACCACATCGTGAAGCAGGGCTGCAACTTTTTCCTCCGGTTTTAAAACTTTCTCTGCTACAGCCAGCGGATGCCCGATATACGGATGGCCTCCCTTATCCTTCTGTCCTTCATGAGCTTTTGTGGCAAGCTGCAGCGCTTTTTCATATAACATTTCCCAATTTTCCATCAGAAAATCCTCCAAATTCCACTCCTGTCAATGGATTGCCATTTTTACTTTCCGCTGTACTTTCCTTCTGTCAGGGTATCATGACCGGGAAACTGCCCCGCCGGATCACAGGGATACGTTTCAAACAGCCTTTCCACCACATCCTCATATTCCTCCAGACTCCGGGCACGCTTGATTCCCCAGTTCCACACATCACTTTCCGGAAATGAAAACCGGAAATAGCACCACAGTTCTTTCATCTTAAACAGCGCTTTCTGCTCATCCACGGAAATCCTTCGAAAATCCTCACACAGCCGCCGGAGAAATGCTTTCCATACCTCCCGGTCAGGACCCGGCCTTCCGTGAATCCTTCCCACCAGTCCCGGGTCTGCCAGCACTCCCCTGCCCAGCATCACCCGGTCAATCTCAGGAAATTCCCTCTGCAGTTTTTCATAATCCGCTGCCGAAAAAATATCTCCATTATAGCAGAGCGGACAGATTTTTTTCTGATATGCTGCGGTAAATCCTTCCATCCTTGGTTTCCCCCGGTAAAAATCGCTCTGTATTCTGGGATGTATGATCAGTTCCTCCAGCGGATACTGACGGAAAATTTCCAAAAGCGGCCCGATTTCTTCCGGGTCATACGTTCCCAGACGGGTTTTTATGGAAATTTTCGTAACCGGATTCTCGAAAATTTCTTCCAGAAAACGGTTCAGTTCCTCTTTCCTGCTCAAAAAGCCCGAGCCTCTCCCCCTGTTTACCACCGGCTTTGAGGGACAGCCCAAATTCAGATTGATCTCCCCGTACCCGTATTCCTTCAGTCCCCGGGCAGTTTTGATAAAATCTCTGCTGCTGTTGGTGAGAATCTGAGGTACCAGATACAGGTTTTGATTGTGCTCCGGCAGAATATCATTTTTTTCTTTGTAGTTAAACAGCCGCCCCTGATTAGGCTTTGCCGCAATAAACGGAGAAAAATATTTATCCATGGGATAGAAAAAATCCCGGTATGCATTCCGGTAAACGTATCCTGTGATTTCTTCCAATGGCGCCATATAAAATTTCATCTATAATAGTTCCTTCTATAAATTTATCTTTTTATGTGACTATTCAGGACTTTGCCCTTCATAGTCACAAATGCATGCACACAAACTGCATGAAATGCAGTTTGGCGCCTGTATGTCTCGGGATTGCCTTGCATTTGCAAGGCAACACCTCGCGGAATAGTGACCTTCTGAACAGTTATCTTTTTAGATTACTTCTGTGTCTTTTTACTCCAACTGTGTTTTTCCCAGACGTACATCCTCCATATGCTTTGCCGTTTCCTCATCCAGTGCATCAAACAGATAATTTTTACCGTTTTCCTTCTTCGCCTCCGCTTCCTCGCGGATCTGTCTGGAAATGGTTTGGATTTCCTCCTGAAGCTCCCGGGCGGACATTCTGCTGCCTCCCTGTCCCAGAATGATCACCTGTTCCAGACGGTCGGAAGTGGCAACCGTCACCTGATGCCGCTTTCCGATCTCATGAACGGTTTTCTCAATGTACTGGTCTGCGGTCTCTGCCTCTTTGGTGTATACCACATGGATATTGTGGTATTTCTCCACGCTGCCGGGATTGCCCTTTACTTTATAGGCATCAAATACCAGAATCAGCGTACATTTTTTATATCCCTGATAGTTGCAGAGAATGTCCATCAGTTTGTCTCTGGCTGCATCGATATTTGCTTCCGCCAGCTCTTTTAAGTCCTCCCATGCAAAAATGATATTGTATCCATCCACCAGAAGGTACTGTTTTTCCGGTGCATTTTCTTTATATTTGTTCTGGGAGTATTTTCTCCGGAAACCGCTGTCCGTACCGCTGGCTCCCATATTTGTTTCTTTGCGGCTTCTCTTCCAGCCTTTTACCGAGCGGCGGGACAGTTCTTCCTCGCCCACCCGGGATTTCATCGGTCCATAGGTTCTGGCAAAGATCTCTTCCAGTTCCTTTTCATTCTGCAGATATGCTTCCGTCTCCGCCTTCCAGCTTTGTTTTGTCACCACACGGGGGGCTTCCTGCGGCTGTTTTTCCACCGGCTCCAGCTGCAATCCGCTTTCCAGATGCATATACTCTTCCACCTGATCCCAGTTCACCACAAATCCAGCTCCGTGGGCACAAAAAACAGAACCGGTGGGATTCTCCATATCCGCTTCCGGGTCATATGCCGCAGCCTGAATCACTTCCGCCTCATTATGACACGGAAAATATCCTTTTAGTGTGCAGAACAGTCTTCCCCTTCCTCTGGTGTAGGAAATCACTTCCGTCTGATAATCCCGCATGGTCACGACAGGGGCTTTTCCTGTAAGTATGGACATGTCCCCTTCCAATTCCGGCGGCGCAAATTCTCCGCACATTTTCTGAATATCTGACATTCCGCGTCCAATCATCTCAGAGGGCACTTCCAGCCGAAACTCATAGTAAGGTTCCAACAGCATACTTTCCGCCTTTCGAATTCCCTGACGAACCGCCCGATAAGTGGCCTGACGGAAATCTCCGCCCTCCGTATGTTTCAGATGAGCCCGTCCGGTCACCAGCGTGATCCGCATATCCGTAATCGGAGAACCGGTCAATACTCCCCTGTGTTCCTTTTCCTCCAGATGGGTAAGGATCAGACGCTGCCAGTTCCGGTCCAGTACATCCTCGCTGCAGTCCGCTCCGAACTGAAGACCGCTTCCCCGCTCACCCGGCTCCAAAAGCAGATGGACTTCCGCATAGTGACGGAGAGGCTCAAAATGTCCCACTCCCTCCACCGGAGTTTTGATGGTTTCTTTATACACAATATTGCCTGATCCAAATTCCACCGACACACCAAATCGATCCTTAATCATGCTCTTTAAAATCTCAATCTGCACTTCCCCCATGACCTGCGCGTGAATCTCGTCCAGCTCCTCGTTCCAGACAATGTGAAGCAGCGGTTCCTCTTCCTCCAGCTGGCGCAGATTCAAAAGCATCCGGTGAATGTCGCACTCCTCGGGAAGTTTGATCTGATAGGTCAGTACCGGTTCCAAGACAGGAAGATCCGAAGCCGCTTCCAGTCCCAGACCCTGCCCCGGATAAGTAGAGGTAAGTCCTGTTACCGCGCAGATTGTTCCCGCTTTTGCTTCATTGACCGCTTCGTATTTTTCACCGGAGTAGATACGGATCTGGTCAGCCTTTTCCTCCCAGACTTCCGTTGTTTTTACTCCTCCTTCTGAAGCGTCTTCAGGCGCTTTCCTTTCGTTGTCTTTTCGATTGGTAAGTATGCTCTTTACCTTCAGACTTCCGCCTGTGATTTTCATATAGGTCAGGCGGGTATTCTGACTGTCTCTTGCTATTTTATAGACCTTTGCTCCGAATTGTTCCGGATATTTTGGAAATTCTATATTTTCTTCTATTCCGTGGAGAAATTCCTCCACCCCCGTCATCTTCAGCGCCGATCCGAAAAAGCAGGGGAAAATCTTTCTCTGCCGGATCAGCCGGGGAATCGCAGTCTCGTCTACAGATCCATTTTCCAGATACGCCTCCAGAAGTTCCTCCTCACACATGGCAAGCTGCTCCTGCCACTCCTCATCCCGGTCACCGGAAAAATCTAAGCAGGCTTCATCCAGTCGTTTTTTCAGCTCCTGCATCAAGGCTTCCCTGTCCGTACCGGGCTGATCCATTTTGTTGATAAAAAGAAAGGTGGGAATCCCGTAGCGTTTCAATAATTTCCACAGGGTCTGGGTATGCCCCTGAACGCCGTCCGCTCCGCTGATGACCAGAATCCCGTAGTCAAGCACCTGTAACGTGCGCTCCATCTCCGCAGAGAAATCCACATGCCCCGGCGTGTCCATCAAAGTGATCTGAAGTTCTCCCATGGGAAGAATGGCCTGTTTGGAGAAAATGGTGATTCCTCTGCTTCGTTCCATCTCATAGGTATCTAAAAAGGCGTCTCCGTGGTCTACACGACCCGGTTTTCTTATGGCTCCGCAGGTGTAAAGCATACTCTCCGAGAGGGTTGTCTTACCTGCGTCCACATGAGCCAGAAGGCCGACGCATATTCTTTTCTTTTGTTTTTCAACTGGCTGTCCGCCCATATAAAAAGGCCTCCTCTTGTGATATACTTGTTACAGTATATCACAAGAGGAGGCAGCCGTCGAGATATCTCAAATAGTAACTGTTCAGGCTGAATAGTTACCTGTTACTGTTCACTGGCAATATTCCGCAAGGTGTTTTCGCGCAGATTGCGCGGAAATCCCGAGACATACAGCGCCAAAATGGGATAAAATCACATTTTGTGTGCATCGCGAAGCGCGTTACTGTGAACGGAGTGAACAGTAACAGTTACCTCAAATATACTATCGTTTCTCCACCTTCGGCAGTTTTTTTACATATTGTGCCAGTTCTTCATCCGTTGGTATATAATCATTCATCTCTCCGTCATGGAATTTCTGGTATGCCACCATATCAAAATATCCGGTTCCCGTAAGCCCGAAAACAATGGTTTTTTCCTCTCCCGTTTCAATGCATTTCTTCGCTTCGTCAATCGCTGCCTTAATTGCATGGGAGCTTTCCGGCGCAGGCAGAATTCCTTCTACCTTCGCAAAATATTCTGCCGCTTCAAATACATCCGTCTGCTTCACAGATACTGCTTCCATCAGTCCATCATCATATAACTGAGACAAGACAGAACTCATACCGTGATACCGCAGTCCTCCTGCATGGTTGGCGGAAGGGATAAAATCACTGCCCAGCGTATACATCTTAGCCAGCGGACACACCATTCCGGTATCACAGAAATCATACGCGTAGACACCGCGGGTCAGGCTGGGGCAGGATGCAGGCTCTACCGCTACAAATCTGCAGTCACTCTCTCCTCTCAGCTTTTCCCCCATAAACGGTGCAATCAGACCGCCGAGGTTGGAACCGCCCCCGGCGCAGCCGATGATCACATCCGGTTTGATTCCGTATTTGTCCAGAGCGGCTTTCGTTTCCAGTCCGATCACTGACTGATGAAGCAGAACCTGATTGAGCACGCTTCCCAGCACATAACGGTAACCATCGTTGGTAACAGCCTTTTCCACCGCCTCTGAAATGGCGCATCCCAGACTTCCGGTGGTTCCCGGATGTTCCGCAAGGATCTTTCTTCCCACCTCAGTTTCCATGGAGGGGGACGGTGTCACGCTTGCCCCGTAAGTACGCATGACTTCTCTGCGGAACGGCTTCTGTTCATAGGAGCATTTTACCATATATACTTTACAATCCAGATCCAGATAGGCGCATGCCATGGAAAGCGCTGTTCCCCACTGACCTGCTCCCGTTTCTGTTGTCACTCCTTTGAGTCCCTGTTTCTTTGCGTAGTAGGCCTGTGCAATCGCTGAATTCAGTTTGTGGCTTCCACTGGTATTATTGCCTTCAAATTTGTAATAGATTTTCGCCGGTGTTCCCAGTTTTTCCTCAAGACAGTATGCCCGTACAAGAGGTGAAGGACGGTACATTTTATAAAAATTCTGAATTTCTTCCGGGATTTCAAAATATGCCGTATCGTTATCCAGCTCCTGCTGAATCAGTTCGTCACAGAACACACCGGACAGTTCTTCCGCTGTCATAGGCTTGAATGTTCCCGGGTTCAGAAGCGGCGCCGGTTTGTTTTTCATATCGGCGCGAAGATTGTACCATTTCTTAGGCATTTCCTGTTCTTCAAGATAGATTTTGTAGGGAATTTTCTGTTCTGACATGATTTTTGTCTCCTTTCTTTTTCGTTGGGACAAAAGCTGCAAAAATTCCATTCTGCGGAAATAAAAAAACTCCTGTCCCAGATAATCAATCAACAATCTGCTGGGACAAGAGTACCATACTCCTGCGGTGCCACCCGGCTTGACGTATCCAATACGCCCTCTTTACGCATACCATCATATGCAGACCTTTGTTCACGGAGAGTCCTGCTCCGTCTCACATACTAAAGCTTCTCTTTCTTCAAAGCAAAGGCTTTTTCTGTTCGCCCTCAGAAGTCCATTCAGCACCATGTTTTGCACGACAATCTCACCACCTGCCGCTCTCTGTAGAAAAATGAATGTTGCTTACTTACTCTTCTTCAACGGTTTTTCTATTTTATACCACATAGAGAAATAACTGTCAATATATTTTTTTATTTTCTGAATGTTTTTTGTAACAGTTCAGCCTTCTACTATCCCGCGAGGTGTTGACTTGCAAATGCAAGTCAATCCCGAGACATACGGGCGCCAAATCGCATATCATGCGATTTGTGTGCATGCACCTGTAACTATGAAGCCTGAAAGGCTGAATAGTTACTTTTTTCTGTTTCCATATTGGATTAAATTCCCTAGACATATCCATGCAAATTGACGGAAATCTGTAGATTGGACATGAGGAGAAAAATCCCATCGATCTTGTCCAAATATTCGCTGTAAAACACTTCAAATTGCTCCTCAAAATTGTTTTGGACATATGCGGAAAATAATTCCATTTGATGTCCACGATTTTCCCGAAGCTGTGGACGTATATAAGAAAATCTCTTTCTCACGTCCAAACCAGTATCACTTGAAGCAAATTTAAATAGTTTAAAGCAAATATTTGGACAAGATCGATGGGATTTTCCGCCTCATGTCCAAAGAACCGTTTTCAGCTCAACGCAAGTATGTTCCGGCAGTTGTCTCCGTTTCGAATATACGCCGGACAATTCTTTTTTACGGAGTAAAAACCATCTGCACCAGTATCATATAACCGACTGTTCCCCCGAGAATAGAAAGCAGGGTATTATGTTTCCATTTATGTAAACCAACAACCAGTGCCAAAGCAATGATTTCCGGAAGCCCCCGGTTTCCCTCCGTAAAAGATACATTTTTCAGACAGTAAACTACCAGCATCGCCATAATCGCTTCCGGCAGTACCTTACCCAGATAAAGAACCACCTGAGGCGTTTTCCGTCGGAATACAACAAAGGGCGCAAAGCGTAAAAAAACCGTAACAAGAGATGTGATACCGATTCCGCACAGAATGTACAGATTTTCACTCATTTTCTTTCTCCCCCTTTCCGAATTTTCGTTCTGCAAGCAGTATGACCGTAATCAAAAGCATGGATGGTATCAGAAAATCCCCAGGGCCAAATACCAGCAGGCATATGACTGACACAGCAAATCCAATGATTGCCGGCAGATGGTTTTTGCTTTTTTCCCACTGCCCGATCACGGTGACCGTAAACAGCGCCGTCATGGAAAATTCCACGCCCGCGGAATTAAAGGACAGCGCGGTTCCCAAAAGCGCCCCCAGAATGCTTCCAAAAATCCAGTAAATCTGGTTCAGTATCGAAACCAGCAGATCGTATTTTCTTTCCTCCACCCCTTCCGGCAGATCCGCTGCGCATACGATGGAAAAGGTTTCATCTGTCAGCGCAAAAATCAGATATGGTTTTTCCCTTCCGGCAGATTTGTATTTTGTCAGCATGGTAAGGCCATAAAACAAATGGCGGGCATTTACCGCCAATGTCATAAGCGCAAAGGTAATCAGGTTTGCGCCTGCCCCCAGCAGATCCACCGCCACATACTGCATCGAACCTGCATAGATGATCAGACTCATCAGCGCTGCCCAGTACCATGCAAAACCACGGCTCTCCATCAGAATTCCGAATCCGGTTCCCAGTACGATGTATCCCGCCATAACCGGCAGGGATGCGCGAAATGCACAGGTTATTGTCTTTTTATTCATCCTTGATCCTCTCCCTCTGTATCCTGTGTTCTTTAAGACCATGCCTCTTGTACCTGACGTTTTTCCGACACGGTTGATCTCCCCAGTATTTTACTATATTTTTTCCCGAAAAACAATGACAGGCGGTGCTGCTGTGATTACAATCCACAGCAGCACCGCCTGTATTACGATTTTTGTTTTATGCAAACGGCGATAATTCCAGCCGCACAAAATACCCCTGATCATGCTGGCAGACCGGGCAGCTTTTCGGCGCCTTCTCGCCCTCATAGATATACCCGCAGTTCAGGCAGATCCACCCTCTCTGCACATCAGAAACATAAAGTTTCTTTTCCTTCAGCCACTGGGCAAATTTTCCGAAGCGGTCTCCATGTGTTTTTTCGATTTCCGCGATCATATAAAAGGAATTGGCCACTTTCTGAAAGCCTTCCTCCCTGGCCTTATCACCAAATCGCCGGTACACGTCGTCATGCTCCTCGTATTCATTGTGCTGCGCAATCTGAAGCAGCTCACCCAGATCATCGGTAATATCTACCGGATAGCTGCCGTCTACATGAATACTTTCCCCCGCCAGATCTTTCAGGTGTTTATAGAACACTTCCGCATGTTCCTTTTCCTGATCTGCGGTATATAGAAACACCTTGGCTATGGCCTCCTGATTCTGTTTTCTGGCCTCTGCTGCTCCAAAGGTATAACGGTTTCTGGCCTGGCTTTCTCCCGCAAATGCGCGCATCAGGTTGTCTTTCGTTTCACTGCTTTTAAAATCATCGTTCATCCATGTTCACCTCTGTTCCTGTTTGTTGAAATTACATATCAACGATAGTATATACAGGAAAATAGAGGAGTATTCATTTTTTATTTTGTGTTGAGCTCTTCGATGATTTTTTCTATGGTCCCAAGATCCTCTTCCAAAATATCTGCAATTTCTTCTGCTGTTTTACCTTTATTGAGCTTTTTTATTACAAGTTCTTTTAATTTCACCCGGGCGCCTTCATCCCTGCCTTCTTCCCGGCCTTCTTCGCGTGCTTCTTCTTTCGCTTCTTCTAATTCATAATATCTTTCTTCCCACGCCTGCATATACTTCACCCCTACCTGTTCACTTGCTTTCACCTTACATACACGGTCATGTATACGCCTGATCCGCTCGCTCTCTGTCTCTTCTGCCGTTTCATCTGTGGTATGCTCCGCATAATGCAGAAACTCTACCAGTTCTTTCGAAACTTTATGAGCATTCTTTCCTCTGGTGTTTAAAAATATTCGCGTCGCACCGTCTTCCAGCACGCATTCCGGCTCTTCCTCACATCTTGCTCTAAACGTATATCGATATCTTCCATATCCGAATAAATCAAATGATGTTATCATAATAATATACGACTGGTTCAGAAGATTATAATCCGGAATTCCCGGCTCTAAAAGTGACGTATCCACCAATGACTGATAATACCTGCTCCGTTTTGCAAGATCATTCCTTTTCTGAGCCTGCATTTCCGTATTATAAACTGCCTGATCCGCATCCATCGCAAATACATCCATGCGGATACTTCGAATCACCGGTGACACCCTTATTTCTTTTTCCGTTTCATTTTTCTCCAGCAGCGGAATCTCTCTTCCAAAAATAATACTCAGCACATCCTGATGCACCTGCGGATCTTCCATTACCTCGTCAAACAGAAAACGGTCTGTAAGGTTTAATTCTTTTAATGGTTTCATATTCTGTTTTTTACTCATATTGCTCTCCTCTATTTTATCACACCGAATGGTTTCTTAACAGTAAAAAAGTAGAAAAGCCCCCATAAGCATCCCTCCTGACCTGTGAAATTGGATTCCATACATTGAAAATAGCTGGCGATCTGCCGTAGAATATAGAATTTTAATATGTTTGATTGGTAAGCTTATCATAACATAGATTTTCCATCGTGTAAAATATAAATGTCCCGGAATTGATTTGTATTTGCAAATCAACGCCTCTTGGTACAATGATCTCCTGCACAGTTACAATGATTCATTTAAAGTAACTGTTCAGAAGGTCACTGTCCCGCGAAGTGTTAACTTGCATTTGCAAGGCAATCCCGAGACATACGAGCGCCAAACTGCATAAAATGCAGTTTGTGTGTATGCATTCGTGACTATGAAGGACAGGGTCCTGAATAGTTACCATTTAAAAACAATTGGAACCGAGTACGCCTTGGCACACTTGCGGCGAGCGTCTCGTCGGCTTGCTGACATTATACCTCTGAGCCGCTCTGTACTCAGCCGGAAGCTTTATCTACTCCCCATAAACAATCACTGCATTCTCCGTATATTTCCGCTCCATTTCATGTCTCGCCTTTCTGTTTTCCACCGTATCAAAAACAATAGAAAAATCATAATCTTCCGGATACAATTCCTCCGCTGCCACATGGAGCTTTACCCGTTTATGGTTCATCCAGATTTTCTTTCCCGGAAGCTGTACCCGCAAAACACCTTTTTCATTGACCGGTTCACAGACAATTCCAATCTTTTTCTCCGGGTACACCAGCACGCTATCTCCCCGATGAAATTTATCTTTCAGGGAATACTCTGCCTTCTTTTCTTTCTTCTTTTGGATATGACGGCTTTTTTCCCTGACAAAACCTTCCTTCCCGGAAACCTCTGTCTGTCCTGCTTCTCCGTTTTTCTGTCTTTTGGTCCATCTTTCCCCGGCGCCTTCTCCATAAGCGGCCTCGGCGGCTTTCTGTAACATGTTACCCGGCATACCAAGTTTCTCAGCGATATAAAAAGCGCAGCTCTCCCCCGCTTCTCCCAGCACCAGCTGATACAGGGGTTTCAGGCTTTCCTTGTCAAAGGTCATCCGCGCATTGAGAATCCCTTCGGTCTTTTCCGCATACTGCTTCACTTCCGGGTAATGGGTGGTAACCAGAAACAAGGCTCCGCTCTTTCTCAGCTCCTCCAGAATCGCCACAGCGATTCCCATTCCCTCTGTCGGATCTGTTCCCGAACCCAGTTCATCCATCACCACCAGGCTTTCTCTGTTTGCCCGCTTCAATATTTCCAAAACATTGGTGATGTGGGCGGAAAATGTGGAAAGATTTTCCGAAAGGTTCTGGCCGTCACCGATATCGCAGAGAACCCAGTCGTTCATGCAGATTTTTGCCTCCTGGCAAGTCACATGAAGCCCGCACTGCGCCATCAGGCAGTTTAAAGCCACAGTCTTGATGGCTACCGTCTTTCCTCCGGTGTTCGGTCCTGTGATGATAATTCCCTGAACGCCATCACCGATCCGAAAATCCAGCGGAACATTGGTTTTCTCATCCATCAGCGGATGCCTTCCTTTCACAATATGAATCTGACGCTTTGTATTGATCTGCGGTTCTCTTCCGTTTTGCTCTATGCTTAATTTTGCCTTTGCAAAAATAAAATCCAGCTTTTCCATGGTTCGGAAATTCTGCTCCATAATCTCGTCCTTATCCGCCAGCATATCGGTCAGCGTATACAGAATTCTCCGTTCCTCATTTTCCTCTTCCAGCCTTGTAACCTGCAGGGTATCATAGATTTGAGCCGCCGCCACCGGTTCTATGAACAGGGTATTTCCGGTGGAGGATTTGTCCAGTACCGCTCCGGGGATTTTGCTTTTGTATTCTTTTTTCACCGGGATACAGACATGGCCGTTTCGCAGTGTACTGAAGCTGTCCGACATGCAGTTTCTATTGGTTCGCATGATTTGTTCTGCCTTTTCCCTCATCTTTTCTTCCAGATCTGCGATACTGCTCCGCAGATTTTTCAGAAGCCTGGATGCATAATCATCCACCTGTCCGTTTCGGATTTTCTGACACAGCTCCTCCCGTATTTCCTCCAGGGAATCCAGATTTTCTTCGTAGTAGGGAAGACTGATTTCATACTGCTTGCCTCTGTTCAGGTAATCCCGCATTCGTTTCACAGCAGTGAGAGTTCCTGCAATGCCTTCCAACTGCTCGGCTGTCAGACAGCCTCCTTTCTTTGCAATCATCAGCCACTCATGCACGCCTTCCAGCGCAGCCGTGGGGGGAGTACCGCATTTTTCCAGCATCGTTTTTCCCTCGCTGGTGTCTCTGAGACCTGCCTCCACTTCCACCTGCGACAGGTAGGGACTCAAATCGAAAATTTCCTCTTTTGCTTTCTTCGTACAGGCCAGGTCGGCCAGTTTTTGTTTAATCTGATCAAACTCTAATATTTTTTCTGTATTCATTTCTGTAAACTCCTTTCGTAAAGTTGCACTGCTGCAATGTCTGCATCCGTATTTCCATATCGTTCTCCAGTCTTTTTCTGCATTTTCCTCAAACGGCATACTCCGCCTTACCCGCATACAAAATCAGAGCGCAAAAAGAGCATGACCATACAGCCATGCTCTCCCAAAATATCATTCCAATTTTCCCGGCAACTTCAGAAGTTCCCTATAAAAGTATAAACGGAAAGTGTATAAAGCATTCGTAAGGCAGATACGCCGATAGGAATCCATACCGGCAAAAGGGCATAATGATAGCGTGAAACGGCAATCATCTCCCTATACAACTATTTAATTAGCCGTATTCTCCTTTACTTCAATGCTTAACAAACACTTCCCCCCTTGCTTTTCATCATTTTTATTTCTATTTTTTTATAGCACACTTACAGCGATCTGTCAAACCCAATCTACTCAAATCCCTTAATCCTTTCCACAACCGAAGCCTTCCGCTCAAAATTCCTGTACACGATCATCGGCACGCTGATACAGATTACAGCCACGCAGATCAGACCACCCTGCGCCTCCTTTACCTTTTCCATCAATTCAATTTTTGAATTATAAGAAAAATCGTGGCTATGATTGTCGGCGGAAATCCCAAAAGCGCCAATTGAATACTGTTTTTTTCATACTTTTCCTTTGCTTCTGCTATGGAATGAGCCGAAACCGCCTCATAATCTGCATAAACGTTTCTCAGGTTCAAACTAAATGATACCATATCTTTCAATCATTTACCTCTTCTTTTGCAATAATCACAATATTGTGAAATTCGACTTATACTTGAAAATATACTCACTTCTGTTGTAAACTCAAAGCAGAAGCTGATCATGCATTCTTTTAAATCTACAAATTCAATCAACTACAATAATGAAAAAGGAGAAGATCATTATGGAAAACAAAATCATCAAAGGCTGCGGAATAACCCATATCGCTTTAAGGGCGGCCGACATCGAGCGTTCAATCAAGTTCTATACGGAGGCTCTCGGCTTTACTGTAAAAGCCCGTTGGGGTGAGGGTGACAGTCAGATTGCCCTTGTTGACGCAGGTGACGGAAGATGTCTTGAGATTTTTCACGCCGGAGTAAAGGACGAAAAATGCAGCGAATCCAAAGCGGGGGAATTCTTCCACGTTGCCTTTTCCGTTGAAAGCGCAGACGATGCCTTTCACCGTGCACTGGAATTCGGAGCAGAAGTCAAAACAGCTCCTGCTGATGCCGACATACCGGCTGTTCCTCAGGTAATACCGGTAAGAATCGCTTTTGTATACGGGCCTGACGGAGAGACCATTGAGTTTTTCCAGAATAGATAACCGAACAGCCAAATATAATTTAAGCCGCAGAACCTGCATATTGCATACAAGTTCTGCGGCTGTATTTTTGTCTGAAACATCACTAAATCCTCCAGCGGATGCAGAGCGGCTTCATCATCAAGTGCGCCAAGGTGTACCTGACCTGCTTCCAAGAAGAACAAAAGCGTTGATTTATCTCAGCACCAGCAGTATATTTTCGACTGACAGATTTCCTCCGTCTCCTCTCCTGCCGTTCCTTTTCCTCCGATTTTTACGTCACCGAAAGATGTCTGCAAAATATAGGACTCGCTCTTTACATAGCCTGCATCCTTCAGATATTTCGAGAAAATATTTGCGCCTTTTCCTCTTTCTCTGATTTCTCCTCCGTCGGGATTGTATATTTTCATGCTGATACTTCCATTGTTCATAAACGGACCTACAAGGATGCCATCCAGACCCACGCCAAAATTCCGGTTATGGATTTTTCTGATCACACTGCCGTCCAGATCGGTATCGTTTTTATTGATATCATATACCAGATATTCATTTCCCATTCCGTGATATTTGTGGAAAACCAATTCTTTTGCCATGTTCTTCTGACTTCCTTTCTATGACTTTACTATATTATATCAAATACTTTTTTAAATAAAATTTTGTTTTATGCTGTATTTATTCAAAATAGTGCTATAATAATCGTAGTCGGTATGAAGGGAGGAAAGAAAATGGCGGATGCCTACAAAAAAAGCGGATACCTGAACAGTGAATTTAAAATTTTTTATCTCACTACAGCCACATCAAAAGAATTTGAATACCATTACCATGACTTCCACAAACTCCTGATATTTTTAAGCGGCAGTGTGAGCTATTCGGTAGAGGGGCGGGATTATGAGCTTTGTCCCGGAGATATCGTTCTGATCCGGGCCGGGGAGATTCACCGCCCCGTGGTCCATGAAAATGCGCCCTATAAGCGAATCATCGTCTATATTTCTGATGACTTTTTTTCCTCCTGTCAAAAAGACGGATGCAATCTGTTTTACTGCTATGAGGAATCTGTAAAGCAGCGTTCCAATCTCATTCGGCTTTCCCCGCTTCTCAGTAACCGTTTGAACGCGGTGGTAACCGATCTGGCAGATTCCTTCCGGCAGAAAGACCCGGCAGCGGCGCTTTACCAGAAAATCAAGTTCATTGAATATATGATTCTTCTCAACCGGATGATTGCGGAGGAACAGATCGCTTATCTTACTGCCGGAACTGTCCATCCTGTGGTTTTGGATATTATGAACTTTATCAATGAACATATTTCCGATGATTTGTCCATTGATATCATCGCTCAGAGTATTTTTCTGAACCGTTCCTACATCATGCACCTGTTCAAGTCAGAAACCGGGTATACCATAGGAAAGTATATTACTGAAAAACGGCTTTTCCTTGCCAACCGCTATATTTCTCAGGGAATGTCCATGACGGATGCTTGCTATAAGAGCGGGTTCAGGAATTATACGACCTTTTATCAGGCGTACAAGAAGAAATATCATGTTTCGCCCAAATCGTCGCTTGCGATTGAATAACCAAAAAGCTGCGCGCATCCGTACATCGCTTGTTCGCAGGAATTTGAATATCCGATTTATTTGAAGTATACTGTTGTTTTTATAAAAAGTGCAAGGACGCTGCATTCTCAACCAATAGGATGATTCTGCCGCGTCCTTTTTACGTATCTTATTCTGAACAATTACCTTATTCTATTTATACCTCTGTTTCAAATATGGAATAAGGTTCTGCCTCTACTGTCACAGACGTTTCCCCGTCTCTCACAATTGTAACCTCACCTTTTTCCCCTGCCGTTTCATATCCACGCACAATCACTTTTCCGTTTACGGAAGGCATGATTGCCGTAACTACTGCATTGTCGGATTTCATTTCAAGAAGGGAATCCTCCATAGGCAGTGTTCCCGGATGGGAGTTGGACGGTTGATAGAAGAATTTATGGTTCAAATCCATGGCTTTTTCTTCGGCTTCCTTTGCATCACTGCTGTTGATTCCAAGCCATAAGACAATCTGATGAATTCCTCTTTCCGGATATGGATCCGGGCTGGTAGCGCTGTTAATTAAAGTCAGTGCCAGTCCGTCCGGGGTTCCCCGATAACCATATTTGCTGTCACTTACAAGCAGTGCAGAGCTTCCTTCATCATTCACTGCCATACCGTACTGCAGTCCCGGAACATCATTGTTCAGCGGTTTTCTCACAACGCTTCCCATAGGAATGTCGTAACGGAATTTTTCTGTCTGATAAGAAAGAGGAACGTGATAGGTCAGCACCGGGATAATCTCTTTGCCAATTCCATGCCAGTCAATGTTCATTTCCATTCTTACAACATCTGATCCCTGATCCAGCCCGTAAACAATTTCTGCTTTGGAGCCTTCCACCTCAAAGGTTGCCTTGACGCTCTGGCGAAGTCCGCCTTTTGCCACGTATTCCAGAGCAACGCAGCGGTCAACCGGAATTTCCCTGATGGTTCTTCCGATGCACCATGCATTGGAAGTCTGCGTTTCTGTTTCCATGTAGGTAAGACCTGCGGATTTTTCTTTTCCGATCAGTTCTTCCCCCGTAGCCTTACTGGTCAGTGATACAATACGTCCCGTCTTTGCAGAAATCCGCACTGTAATCTTGTCATTTGACAGCACATAATCATCATAGAAACGGGAAACCTGTTCATTTTCCTGCAGATATGCCAGATAATGTTCCGGCTCGGCCTCTGAAAGCACAATCGTCGTATATCCTGCTGCCGGAACTGTAACTTCCGCCAATACACGGATATATTTGTGATCCCAGTAATTCTGGTATTCACGGTCCACCACCTGAAAGGCAATTTCTTTTCCGGTAAAATCCTTCATCTGAATGCGGCGGACATCACCTGTCCAATCCCACACAGTCAGTTCCACTACTTCTGTCCGCTTTCTGGGCTGTGTGTTAAACACATGGAAAATTCTCGTTCTTCCGCTGCCCCGCTCTGTACTTGGTACGCCGATAAAGTTTTCGATTCCGTATCCTGCCCCTGCGCCTTCTGACTGGCTGTTGTAGGCATCAATATCCACCAGAATCGAGGAGGTATCAATTTGAAGCCCAATCGCACGCATTGCATTCTGCAGTTGTGTATTCGCAGTGGCCATGGACATCTGATACAGTCCCATAGCATGTTCTCTGGAATCCTGCACACAGGAGCCTGTCAGGATATCATGGAAATGTGTAAACAACACATTCTGCCATGCCTCCACCACCTTTTCTCCTGCAAAAGTGAATCCGGCTTTTTTTCCGGCCAGCGCCGCCATGGTCTCTGCATCCAGCAAAGCAGCTTCCAGACGTCTGTTTCCTCTCTTAATTCTGCTCTGGGTCGTATAACAGCCCGGTGCAAAATAATTCAGTTCCTCTGTAACGACCGGAAGTTTTTCACGTACAGTTTCCGCTTCTTTGAAATATTCCCGAAGGGTGCCGAATTTAATTGTGGGATAAATTTTCCATGTCATCATCTCCAGAGCACGCTCAATATCTCTTCTGGTAGGTCCGCCGCCGTGGTCTCCCACTCCGTAGATTACAAGTCCGGTCTTTAAGCCCGCGGAACGCCGGGTAATCTCAATAAATCCTGCCCCAATCTGCGGTGTAATCGCACCATTGTACCAGTTTGGTTCTCTATAGGCAAGCACTTCCTTTCCTGAAGGAGCCTGATAACGGTACAATACGTTCTTTCTTGCATTGCCCCTGCAGTGGTAGTAGTATTTTACATCATAAAAGCTGTTAATTTCCGGTACATTTCCATTATGTCCGAAGGTGTCCGGTGAGAAATCGATGTCAAAATCTTTCACTCCCCAAACATTTTTCAGATACTCCTTTGTGTACCGGATATGACGCAGCAAAGATTCCCCTGTAGGCATATTTTTATCTGTTTCCACCCATGCCGTTGCGGTTACTTCCCAGCGTCCCTCTGCGATTCTGGCTTTGATTTCCTCCATCATAGCAGGGTCATACTCTTCTACGATCTTATAAACGGCTCCCTGAGACTGGGAAAAACAGAACTCAGGATACTGATCCATCACATTTAAAATGGAACGGAAGGTTGCCAGTACAACTGCCACAGTCTCATTGTAACTCCACATCCAGTTCATATCAATGTGCGCATGGGATGCCAGAATCAGCTTATATTCTTTGGCTGCCGCTGCCATCGGCTCCAGCATCTCCTCCGCTTTTTCGCAGGCGCTGTTAGTCAGTACTCCCTCTGTATCCATCTGGTTCAGCAGATAATCCAGTGCTGTACCCAGAATATCATCAAATCGTCCGTCCTGCTCTTCTGACAAATTCAGCGCGAACTCCAATTCACTGATGATTCGTGTATTTGCCTTATTGGGGCGGGTAATGTGAAACTGTTCCTCTTTCGGCATCCCGAAAGTATCCTCAAAATGGAATTTTTCCCGGTTTCCTCCAATGGAGGTTTTCAGTCTGGTAAATTTTGATGCAAGTGTGCTCATATCTTTCACCTCTCAATTCTGGCTGTCTTATTCTAAAAATCTGTCTATAATCTGCTGTCTGTACTCTTTTGACAGCGATGCAAAAAATGCGGAATATCCGGTTACCCTTACCACCAGATCTGGGTAAGCCTTAGGGTTCTCATGGGCTGCAAACAGTTTTTCTTTGGAAACGCAGTTCATATTGATCAGCGTGCCTCCTGCCTGCTCGTGAGCATGAATCAGCGCAACCAGCGCATCTGCGCTTCCTTCGCTCTCCAGAAGCCCCGTATCAATATCCAGATGCAGCGGAGCGGAATTTCCATATCCTGCCTGAGTCGCCGCCACCGCATTGGATTTGAGCGCCGGTGAAAAGGTATCCAGTCCTCTGGCAAAACCCGGATCCGGTTCTGAGGAATGGGAGATAGCGTCTCCTGCAAATCTTCCGTTTGGCGTTGCTTCCAGTTTTTTTCCGTAAGCATAGACATCACCATGGGAAAACATTCCCGGAACCAGCATCAAATGATGCTTTGGAGTATTGCTCTTCTTGACGCTTCCGACAAAATAATCTCTGATTTTTTCCGCCCATTCCTGTGCCCGGGACTCCGGAGAACCAAATCTGCGGATATTTTTCAGCATCAGTCTTTCCCTCTCCGCATCCTGATAATTGGTGTGCAGCAATTCAAACAAGCGCTCCCAGCTTATTTTCTTTTCTTCCTCTACACGCTGCTCCACAGCGGCAAAAGAATCTGCCACGGTTGCAAGAGCGATTCCGTCAATATTCAAATCCAGAATATCCACGCCGCCTTTGGAACAATCCAGCCCCCGTTCAATCGGGCCGTCCATAAATAAATTCAGTATAACCTCCGGTTTGTTGCGCATCATGATCTCATAATGCTTATCGTATCCCTGTTTGATGCAGTCTACCATCACATCCAGATGATAACAGAACCGTTCCCACAGATGGTCTGTGGAGTACTCTCCATCCTGTTCCACATCTTCCAGCGCATAGTGAAGCGCCACACCCATATTTACCCGGCATACGTCCTGCAGGGGATATTCCCGTCCGGGAATCGCCACCCAGTTGCAGCCGCATTTAATCCTCATGCGTCCCAATTCAATGGGGAAACCATTTCTGGCAAATCCCTCGGTAATTCCTTTGTCCAACGAATAGCAGACACCGTATCCATCCTCAATGGTATATTCTACGGCACGTTTCAGCAAAATTTCCGCCTCCGGTCCCTGTCCCGGAACAGGCTCGTGCACCCGGATTCCCAGATTGGTAGGAATCTGCAGGTAATGCATGGCCTCCAGAATGATAAACGAAATCCGGCTGGTCACTTCACGGTCACCTGCAGGCGTCAGTCCGCTGATCTGCATGTAGTGGGTATCATTAAAGAACAGGCTGGCAATCATCCATACGGCTTCCTCTTCTGTCAGAATACCTGATTCAATATCACGTTCAAAATATTCTTCCAGAAGCGTATCCATTTCTCCCAATGCGCCTCCGGCGAAATACGTGCGGTCAACCGACTGGAAATGGGCCATGAACTGTACAGCTTCCCGGAAGGTTTCCGGCGGTCTATGGCAAAGCTCATGGTTGATCTGTGCGATCGCACGGTAATTTTCTTTTCTGAATGGATCCGTTTCCTTTTCTGCCAGCTCCTCTGCCAGTTTTGCGTGTGCTTCCACCCATTCCAGAATCCCCAGCAGAACCTCTTCTTCTCCATCATAAAACTCTGTATCCACCGGGCGGTTCTTTTTGCGGTAGTAACGGACTTTTTCCAAAAGCCCGCTCCAGCCCAGCCGAAAACCGATCGCCAAATCTGGACATAAATGATTCATTGCCCCAAATCCCGGCTGCGTGATCCGGTATTTTTCTATGGTTTCCATAAGCTCTGCCGGTTTGTCCGCTTCCGCAATGCCGATAGGCACAAATCTGTCAAAGGTTCCCACCCAGCAGGTAGCCAGCGCACTGGATGGATTAATGTACCTGGGCATTTCATTGAAAAAGCGCCGCAGGTTTTTGCCGATACACCGACAGCCGTGAACTAATCCATCCTCACAGGTTTCCGGTTCAAAAGTAAATTCCGGGAAATCAATAAATCCATGGTCGTCAATATCAATGAAACCGTGTCTCTCAATCTTTCTGTCATTAATCTCCAGTTTATCCCTGTGCATCTCCTGTATCAGAGAGCGATATAATTGGGAAACTTTCACTTTTTCCGTATTCATAAATCCGTCTCCTCTAATAAAAATGATATTTTTCCTTCATTTTTGCTGTCAATTCTTTCGAAGGTACTGTTGCTTTAAAAGTATCGGATCTGCCCAGCGCATCCTTTTTGGATTTTCCCATACTGTGGTAGGGAAGAAGCTCTGCCCGTATCTGGGGATAATCCGAAAGAAACTCTGCAATAAGCTCCAACTGGTCTCCATTGTATTCCGGTATCCATGGAATTCTAACGATTATTTCTTTTTCCATCTGAGCCAGCCGCCTGAAGTTATCCAGAATCCGTTCATTGGTCACTCCCGTACAGTTTTTATGAACCTGCGCGTCCATCGCTTTCAGATCGTACAGGAACAAATCCGTATACGGGATAACCTGTTCAAAGCTTTCCCATGGCACATCACCGGCGGTATCTACCGCCGTGTGAATTCCTGCCTCTTTGCATTTACTTAAAAGCTCACTAAGAGCCTCCGGCTGCAGCATACATTCTCCGCCGGAAAATGTCACGCCGCCTCCCGACTGTTCAAAATATGCCTGGTTTCTTTCAATTTCCCGGAAAATCTGATCTGTATCCCGTTTTTCTCCCACAGTAATCAAAGCATCTGCATAGCATTCACTGCAGCAGGCAAAGCAATGTATGCACTTTTCCTGTTCGATCCAATGGCTTCCCTCTTCAAAATGCTGGGCTCCTGCCGGGCAGATATCCCTGCAGGCAAAACAACCAATACATCTTTCCGGATACATCATAATTTCTTTGTTTCCCCGCCATGATTCCGGATTATGACACCATTTGCAGCGCAAATTGCATCCTTTGAAAAAAATAACAGTTCTGACACCCGGGCCATCATGTACGCTAAAATGCTGAATATTGAAAATATTAGCCGTTTCCATGGCTTGTCATCAGCCCCACTTTCCTGACACAATAACCTTCTGCGCATCGCTGTCATAGCTAAACAGCAATGTCTGTGTTGCTTCATTCCATTCGGACTGCAATTCTACCGGGGTTCCTTCCTCCGTAACCGCAGTCACTTCAACTGCCGGATGAGGCAGACGCACTCTTACGAATGCTTTGATCTTCTCTGCCGCTTTTACAGGCATCTCAAAGCCTTCATCACCCAGCTTTGCATCCAGCACTCGTGCCGAACAGCCGATTACGCGGAATGTTTCTCCCTTGATTTTATCAAAATCAAAGAGCAGCGCCGTATGATCAGGAGCAACTTCTTTTCTTGTGATAATGGCATAATCATTTTCGTGCATATCTGCATAAAGGCCTTCAAATACTTTGCTTTCTTCCGAAACGCTCTCATCCATAACACAGGAGATAATGTATGGTCCTCTGTGCAGTGTCAGATCATTGCGGTATTCCCATTCTGTTTTGCAGACTGCAAGAGCTTCTTTAACCATTTTCCGATAGGTATCCGCATGGTTGCGATCCAGACAAATCCTTGCCGGTGACATATTCCATACAACAATGCGTCCTTTATCTATCGGATATACTCCGTCTTCCGGCATTTTATCTATTCCTGCCATTTCGAACAAGTGCTGTGCCGGATTTTCATAACCGGAATTTTTCCACCATGAATCAATTTTATGGAACGGATCGCTTCCATCACCGATATAAAACAGTGTGCCGCCATTTTTCACCCATGATACAACTGCCATGTTCACATCCGGAGCTTCCGGTTTCATATATTCATAGCTTAATACAAGATATTTCAGTTCATTCAGATAGCCCGGGAAACGGCGCACATTGTCAAGCTGAACCGGTTTTACCGGAAGACCGTATTTTAGCAGGGGCATGGACAAACCGAAAAACTGAGGGAATGCAAGGCTCTGCACAAAATCCCAATACATGGATTCATCGCTGTCAATTTCCTTCATAAGCTTAGCTGCTTCCTCTTCGTCCACCAGATTTCCTGTGTTTTTATGTTTTGCTTTCTCAAACCGGTCTTCCAGAGTTTTTCCATTCACGATTCCATCCGGGAATGTTCGCTGGAACAGACCGCTGTCGGACATAAACACGCCAAAGCCGTCATTTACTCCCTCAAAGCTAAACTCTTTCTGCTCCATATCGCCAAACATCTGGAACATACTGCTCAGCAACGTGGAATAATGCTGCGGAATCGGTTTGGACTGGTCGGTCTCAAAGCTTGTCTCTATTTTCTCGGCAATACGCGGCTGGAATCTCGGATATCTTCCGTCAAACACCCGGTGAGGCCATGGACAGATCTCATAGTGCCAGATATATGGATGCAGCAGGGATGCGGCAGCCGTCTTTTTATAGTTGTATTCATAGTTATCCCATGTATAAGATGGAAGGTCCTCGATAGGGTCATTCAGGAACCACATTCTTCTTCCTGTTCCATTCACCAGCTCCTGCATTACTCCATATTCCAGATACGCAGTCTCAAAAGTACGCTCTTTATATACACCCTCATAAACATTTGCTTCCCGGCTGGTTCCTGTCCAAATCTGTGCAATATAACCGTCTACACTTGGAATACTGATAAGATCTGCCTCAGGGCTCATAATCTTCCACTGTGTATAGTTCAGCAGGCTATGAGTCGGTACATAAAAACGCAGATCCTGATTGTATGTCACTTTTGCATATTCCTTCAGGGCAGCGCTGACGCGTCCGATGGTTCTGCTGTACAAATGCGCCTTTAATTTGGCTGATTTATACCGTACATCCAAATCCTCATGCTGCGGACGCCATGGCTCATGATAATAAATCTCGTATTCCCGTTTAAAAGCTTCTGAATAACCGCCTCTGTCCCAGAATTCCGGTTCTTCCACATGAATCGCTTCCACACCGTTATCTACTGCAATCTTCATCCGCTCTGTCAGATAATCGGCAAATGCTACTGTCGGAACCATGTAAGGCACTGTCGGATTGTGGATAATTTCTTTTCCGCTTCTTTCCACCTGTCCTTCATCCCAGTGCTTTCTTCCATCCCATTTTCCGTCCAGATAATTCTGATATTCTCCCCATGCAATACCGGTCATCAGGTGAACAACATAACCCTTTTCCTTGTACTGACGGATACGCTCCGGCATGGTATCATCGATTCCGTAAACCATCACAAAATCACATTCCAGATCAACCGATGGCCGGTATGCGTCACCTGCCTGATATCCCGTTAATTCTTCTGTCTTCTCTCTGATATAGCCCATAATAATTCCTCCAAAATCCAAAAAGGAATGTAACTAAATTTTAATAATTCACATCAATTCAGCTACATTCCTTTTCTTACCTCATCTTACAGATATTTTACTCATATGCCTTACATTACAGATTAGTAAGCGATATTATCTTTTGTTTTTGCCTGTTCTGTCATGTATTCCAGGAATTCCAGGAACACACCATCTTCATTTGTTCTCAGGTATTCCTGATACTCTTCCAGAATCTCTCTTGCTTCTTCTTCTGTCTCTGCAAAGTAAGCTCTTTCTTTGTACTCTTTCTCTTTGTTATCATCCAGCGCCCATTCTGCCATTTCCTGGTAACCTTCAAATCCAGGAGCTAAAGCGTCAATTGCGTAACCCGGCAGGATTTCTGCTGGTCTCTGTTTCTTGTATTCTACAAGTTCAGGTGCTAAAGCATCGCTTGCAAACGGTTCGCTTTCGCCAAACCACATCATTCTCTTGGAAGCAACATAGGTTCTTGCGCCCATGTAGTTGATACCTCTCTGACGAAGCTCTTTTCTAACGGATTCAGAATCAGCCGCATATCTTTCTGTCAGCTCTGCGTTCATTCTTGGCTGTCCTTCTTCATTTAATTCATAAGTATCGCCTTCGAATCCGTAATAAATCAGTTTCTGTCCTTCTTTGGAGTTTACATAGTCAAGCCATGTCATAGCTGCATCGATATTGGAGCAGGTGTTCGGGAAGAAGATTACAGGAGAACCGCTTCTTCCTTCCGGCTCGATCTGTACCAGAGAAGAACCATCTGCATAATTCAGAGGACCAACCGGGATGTATCTCATCTCAGGATTAGAGTTATACAGACCACTCTGTTTTGTTGCATCGATGGTCACACCGTACTGTGCACAGGTAAACAGTGCTGTACCGCTTCCAACTTTTTCTTTTGCAGCATCATCAGAGGTACGGAAGCATTCTTTATCCAGAAGACCTTCGTTTACCAGTTTCCAGATAAACATATTTTCATCAATCCAACGTTCCCGCAGTTTTGTGTGTGTTACATTACCATTTTCATCCTGACGATAGGATGTAAGATTTTTATCGTGGAAGCTTTCTGCATAGTCGCCATAGGACCATCCATCATGATAGGTCGTAGCAACAATACAATCATTTCCGTTAACATCCTTGAAGCCATACTCCTGAGCCTGTTTCATAAAGTCATATAACTGTTCAGAGGTTTTGATTGTGCTTACATCAACGCCCAGTGTTTCTGCAACGTCGCCGCGTACAAATACGCCGTACGCCCACAATGCGATATCCTCCTTACTTCCTGCAACCTCTGTAGGAAGCACATATCTTGCACCTTCAAACTGAGGATCATCGATATCATTTTCCAGATATTTCTGGCTGACAACGCCCAGCTCCCATCCATCTGCAATATTCGGATAATTCGGAACGATATCCTTGATATCAATCAATCTTCCTTCTACGCCACCCTTTTTGATGATAGCAGTCTCTCCTGCTGTACCGCCCCAGTATGGTGCATTTACCATATCCGGCATATCACCGGAAGCGAACATCATGTTCAGCTTCTCAGCTTCATTCATCATGATACCTTCGAATTCAACCGTAACACCGATTTTGTCTCTGATCGCCTTTGCAACCTCATTGTTGTACTGATCATCTGCTGTCAGGAAGTCACCATTCCAGCATACCAGCATTTTCAGTTTTACATCGTCAAATTTGGCATATGTATTACCATCTTCATCGGTGTATGTCTCTCCTGTGGCGCCCTCTGGTTCCTCACCCTTGGACAAGTCTGCTCCTTTGTTTTCTGATGCCGCTTTTTTGTCGCCGCCGCAGCCTGCCAGTGCTCCTGCTACCATTGCAGCAGACAGCAGAAACGCTACTAATTTTTTTGCTTTCATTTCATTTCCTCCTTTTTTTGCTTATTATATTTAAAATCAATAACAGCCTGTCACATATACCATTTTCCGCATCAGCCTTTCACAGAACCTACCATAACGCCTTTTACGTAATATTTCTGTAAAAACGGATAAATGATTACAATCGGCATGGTCAGAAGCATTACAAATGCCATCTGTAAGGACTGGGATGTAAAACTTGTTATGGTTCCCAGCGCGGTCTCCTGACCCTGCTTGATCTGGTTTGTTGCCGCTGCTTCATTCAGAATCTTCTGAAGCAATGTTGCCGCCGGATACAAGGACACCTGACTCTGGTAGTATGCACCGGTAAACCAGTCGTTCCATTTTCCTACACCGATGAACAGAGCCAGAGTGGCCAGAATCGGTTTGGAAAGAGGAATATAAATCTTTGATAATATGGTCATATCTCCCGCACCATCCAAAAGAGCGGATTCTCTCAATTCATAAGGAACGGCCTGGAAGTTTGTCCTCAATAGGACGAAATTGTAAAAACTGTATATTCCGGGGATGACATACAGCCAGAAGCTGCTTGTCAAATTCAGATCTCTCAGCACCATATAGTACGGAATCATACCGCCGCTGAAAATCGTGGTAAAATACCAGAAGAAGCTGAGGAAATTTTTTCCCGGGAGTGTTTTAATTGACATTGCATACGCTACCAGCGCTGTAAACAGCAGTCCCAGCACAACGCTCAGAACAGTCGCTGCTACCGATATTCCAAGAGATTGGAATATCGCATCATCCTCAAAGGCCAGCTTGTAGTTCTCCAGTGTGAATTCTCTTGGGAACAGCCAGACACCGCCCTTCATAAAATCACGTCCTGTATTGAAAGATGCGATCAATACATACCAGAACGGATAAAAGGTGCAGATTCCAAGCAGCCCTAAAAATACATAGTTACAAACCTGAAATATTTTTCTTGCTTTCGATTCTTTAATTTTCATCTGGATACCCTTCCTTTCCTCTTACCACAAACTGATATCAGCAGTTTTTTTCGAAATATAGTTGGTAAGTGTTACTAATACCAGAGCAAATACGGATTTGAACAGGCCAATTGCCGTAGCATATTCGAACTTACCAAATTTGATACCTGTCTGAATAATATATGTATCCAGAACCTGAGACAGTTCCATATTAGCAGGCTGCTGCAGCAGCAGAATCTGATCATATCCTGCATTCAGAATGCCGCCGACTGCCATGATAAACATAATCACAATCGTAGGCAATATACTTGGAATCGTAATATGCAGCGTACACTTCCAGCGATTCGCACCGTCAATAGCTGCCGCCTCATACAACTGCTGGTCTACACCGGTAATGGCTGCCAGATAAACAATGGATCCCCATCCAATTCCTTTCCACAGATCTGATAAAACAACCAATGGAAGAAAGGCATTTTTCATTCCCATGATAAAAAGAGGTTCCAATCCCATTGCTTCCCTGATGGAGTTCACAATACCTCCATAAGGAGTAAATAATGCATTCAGCAACTGTACTACAACAACCCATGATACAAAGTTCGGCAGATAGCTGACTGTCTGTACTACCTTTTTGAACTTTAACGCTTTCACCTCATTCAGCAAAAGTGCCAGTATGATCGGCGCCGGGAAACATATCACCAGTTTCAGGCAGCTAATCACCAGCGTATTCTTAATTGTCATCCAGAATTCCGGCGAAGAAATAAAGTTCTCAAAATGTTTCAGCCCTGCCCATTCACTTCCAAAAATTCCCAAATCGAATCGGTAATTCTTGAATGCAAGCAATATGCCGGCCATTGGCACATAGCAGAAAACTATAAGTGATGCAATACAAGGCAGGAGAAACAAATATAGCAGCCGATGCCTTTTGACCTCCATCCAAAATGTTTTTCGATTTCGAGCTTTTTGCTCTTTACTGAGAGTTCCTACCGTTTTTGTTAAAGCCATATCTCCTACCCCTTTCCGACATTTCTATACTGCATCCGCAATATATATTTTGTCTTATTTGTCTTGTTTGTTTTGCACTTCGTCTCTCGCGTTTTTCTTTATTATACATGATTATTGTTAAATTGCAATAAAAAAAAAAAAAAAACACCTATTTTTGTTAGTTATGCACAATTTCACTTTTCTCATTTTTACACTTTGAATATATCAAATATGTCATTGATGATTTGACCAAAAAGTATAAATGTGATATACTTATAAATATGTTTGCTTTTCCATACGCTTCATTCATCCAAAGGAGGATTTTATTATGGCAGCACCTGACAACCGTCCGCTTTATCAGCAGATAAAGGAGGACATTTCCACTCAAATCGAAACGAAACTTCTTCTTCCCGGTGATAAATTACCTACCGAGCAGCAGTTAACCGAACAATATAATGTTAGCCGTATCACGGTTTCCAAAGCGCTGGCAGAACTGAAAGCAGAAGGAAAAGTTGTTCGTCATCCCAATAAGGGCACCTTTATTGCCGATTCTGATGAAACGGAACCCCCGAAAAACATTTCCATTTCCGTTCCATCCGGTCAGCCTGCTGCAAAAAATTCTGAGCTTTATGAAGTTGCCTTCATTATTCCTGCAATAGAAGATTTCTTTGCCATGTCACTGATCGCGGGAGTTCACTCTGTTCTGCCGGATGACCGCTATGTATGTGTTGTTCTGCCCAGCCGAAGTCCTTCTACTGAAAATTATCTTTTGCAGAGATGTATTGACCAACAGGTTTCAGGGATCATCCTTTTTCCACAGGATCAGCCCTTTTTCAGCAGCCAGCTTCTCTATCTGCTCCTTCAGAAATCTCCTTTGGTGTTAATCGACCGCTCTCTCCCCCGTCTGGATACCAGCTATGTTATTTCAGATAATCCGGTGGGCGGAGCACTTTGTGTTGACCATTTATATCGTCTGGGACATCGGAGTTTTTGTTTTGTATCTGCCACCTGTCTGTCTACTTTTTCCATTCAGGAGAGATTCAACGGCATACGCGAATCTGTTGTCCGTTCGGGTTTACCGAAAGATGCTGTGACTGTAGTTGAAAACCTCGACAAACACGCCGATTATTCCTCTCACAAAGAGTTATTTTTGAATATAATAAAGGAAAAAAAGATTACTGCTTTTATTGCCGCAGAATCATCTACAGGTGCTTATCTGTATAGTATGTTTACGTCTTTCGGACTGTCTATTCCAAAAGATGTTTCTTTAATCTGTTTTGATAAACCGTTCTGTGACTCAAAGCAGACCTCTTTCTTTACCTATATTGATCAGGCTGAATTTCAAATCGGTCAGGAAGCTGGGCTTCTGTTACGAAACAGAATTGAAAATAATGATACCAACATCTATCACCGTGTGCTCACTCCGCATTTACATCCGGGCAGCTCCACTGCTCCTGTTTTCTGATGTTTTAGATGTATGGTTCGAAAGTGTTTTTCCAAAAGAAAAAAATCGGGAAGAAATCCACAATCTAAGATTTCTTCCCGATTTTTCATTTGCATAGAGCGAGGCTGCCGGTCAATTATCTAATTTGGTAATTTTGCGGCACCCCCTTCTTACTTTCTTACCTTGGTTATGCCCAAGATCTCACTGCTTCTACCAGAAACTTCGCGCACCCTGCCACATTTCTGTCATAATACGCCTGAAAGCGTTCGTCTGCCAGATACATCTCAGCCAGCCCTTTGTGTGCATTGGCGGAATACTCCTTCCATGTGAAGCCCAGCCAGTTCTTGTGAAGGAGCACGATCCGTTTTCCCGTCTCACTTTCCGGAGAGCTTCCATTTTTCACGGCCTCTTCCAACTGTCTGAGAACCTCATGTTCCATGTCTTTGAAACGCTCGTAATCTGCTTCTGTCATGCCCAGAAGCTTTCGGTTGGATTCGTCTACCGCCTGATCTCCGTACCTTTCCCGCGCTTCCTTTCCGTAAGTCTTCTCATTTTCTTCCACTGTTTTTTTCTTGAATGCTTCAAATTTCATCTTGTCATCCATCACATATTCTCCTTTCCTGTCAGCTAATGTAAGTTTCACAGTCTGAATCAGCGACAAAATATGTTCCTGCTTCGCCAGCAGCGCTTCCAGATGTTCTTCCAGCGCTTTCTCCACATCAAAATCCGGCTGGTGAATAATCTTTTGAATTACCTCCAGTCCCAGATCCCGTTCCCGGTAAAAAAGAATCTGCTGCAGAAGACTGACCTCCTTCTCACCGTAGTAGCGGTAGCCGGAATCACTGACACGACTGGGATGCAAAAGTCCGGTCTCATCATAGTAGCGCAGGGTTCTGGTGCTGATACCTGCCAGATCTGCCAGTTGGCGAATGGTGTATTCCATATTTCTCACTCCTTTCTTTCTGTAAAACCAGTGTATCAGTTGACGCTGCGGAAAGGTCAATAGTTATTTTTTATTTGCATTATGTGTAACATAGTAGGAGTAATCAAACGGCCAGCATCTTCCTTTTCCCTCGCTCACCCCTTGGGACTGTGCATAGCCTTCTTTCTCTGCCCGAAGCTTTGCCACTTCCTCCGGTGTAACCCGGTATCCTTTCTGGCGGGCGATTTTCAGCATTTCTGCACAAAAGACGGGATGCGACCAGCCTGCTGACTGCATCTTTTTTAATAATTCCTCTGCCATCCTGCGCAGTTCAGGCTCTTCCTGCACATCCTTCATGAAATCCAGTAAACCATTTTTTTCGTTATCCATTCTCTGCCTCCCCCGTAGCTTTTATCTGTATTTTGGTATTATTTTATAGACCTTTCAGAGAAAAATCAAGAACGAGAAGTTCTTCTTTCCTTTATGTGCGTATTTTAAACGTCTTCGGCGCCAGCCGATACACAAGAACACTTGCCACGATACAGTAAACTACGCAAAACACAATCGTCATAATACCGAAAATCAGTATCGGCATCCGCTGCTGCATCATAAAGAAACAAATCAAATACGTTGCACTAAGCACTATACGGTAAGTGCCGCTCTTCATCTCCGTTCCCGCATTGTAGGGCTGGAGCAGATAGTAAATCGTCAGATAATGCACCGAAAAAAACAGGCTCATACACAGTATGGAGATCACCAATATGACATAATTTAAAGGATCATCGGTTCCCCCGCTTGTATAAAGCGTAAGCGCCAGCCCTCCGCCGATCACCAGCGCAGGAACTGCATTGATCTTCATAATCTCGCGAAGCCGAATCCGGAATAATTTCAGTACAAAATCCGGCTGTTTG
The DNA here is from genome assembly GCA_018374355.1 of Clostridiales bacterium. Lineage (GTDB taxonomy): Bacteria > Bacillota > Clostridia > Lachnospirales > Lachnospiraceae > Oliverpabstia. The sequence continues at coordinate 109,602 of JAHAFI010000002.1, read as the reverse complement.
AAAAATGAGTAGGTCAGCAGGCTGTGATCGCAGTTCAGAAACAACGCCTGCGTAAAATTCGTCCCCCGGTTGATCGCATACATAATAAATAAAAAATATGGCAGCCATGTCAGAATCATTTCGTTAAGATTCGGTTTCACTTCCGGTTTCAGATATATAAATAACTGTATTCCGATCACAAGCATACCGCAGACATACGAAATTTTCTTAGTGGAGTTCCAAAGAATCTTCTTATGGCGCTTGATGAAGAGCTCATTGAGATATTCAAACCCTTTTCGGCTGCTGGTGATGGAAGTATCCGCAGATATTCTTTTTTCATTTGCTTTCTTGACAATCGCAGCCGCATCATCCATCTGATTCGTAAGTCCTGCCAGAAGCTCCTGATTAATTGCCCGGTAATCCCTGAAGGTCGCAATTTTCCATATGCTCACCCCGCCAAGAGGAAGGAAGGCCAGAAAGACAAGAATGGATATCGCGTCCGGCAGTGCAAATCCAAAAGCCGGAAATCCATAGGCCGCCCCTAAAAGAACCGCCGCCCATGACCATAACCATTTTGTGAGCCGGTTTTCATTATATGCCAGCCCTCTTTTTTCATAATCCCAGAGAGAGGCGGCGGCAATCGTCAGTTTGACACCTGCGATGGAAAATGGAAGCAGGAGGCAAAGCCATAGCGGAAGCTTACTTCCCCTTCCGAACAGTATGGTAAAGGGAAGAAAACCGATGACCACTTTTATCATGGCATAAGTGTAATTGACCAGTGTGTATTTTTTTGCATCCATCCGCATGAGGATCATTGCATAGTATTTATCTTTTGTAGGATTGAAAAGATTCGTATTCATAAATCCGCCGATGACCGTTAAAAACAGCAGAATATGAAGAAATACCTGATCCGCCGGCAATTTCTGATACAGGAGGGGAATGCCGCATACCATGGTGCAAAAGTAAAGGAACTTTCCGAGAAATACGGAAAGGATTTCCCACACCACCGACAGTACATTGGCAAACAGCTTCAATCCTCTTACCCGATAAAGCGATGCCGGAAGCAGTTTTTTCACCAGCGGAATCTGTTTTAGCGAAAACAAGATGCCATTGACACGGTATGTATTTTTCAGGGAAAATGATATTCTGAGCGTTTTATTCATTTCCTTCCTCCCGCAGCGCCGCAATGATTTTTTCCTTAAACTCCCTGCTGTCCAAATCTGTTTTCTCTACAACCTCCAGCTCGCCGTGACTGAGAAGCACGATTTCGTCGCAAAGATCCAGAGCCAGATCCATCAGGTGTGTGGAAAATATGGTGATACGATTCTGTTTCAGGGAACGGAGAAGCTGCTTCATCTCCTCTGCTACCACCACATCCAGAGAAGTCAGAGGCTCATCCAGCAGTAAAATATTCGGCTGGGCAATGATGTTTATGAGCATCTGCATCTTATTTTTCATGCCGTGGGAATAATCCTTTAGAAGCTTATCCCGGTCTTCCTCCCCAATGCTCATATATGCAAAATACTCGTCGATGCTTTTAGAATTTTCAATGGATTTTTCGTTGATATCCATAAAAAATTTCAGAAACTCCCTGCCTGTCAAAAACTCGGGAACGGTAGGTGCAGAGAGTACATAACCGATGTCCTCCGCTGTGACTTCACGGCGGGAGTCCTCCTGCTCCAGATAAAAGCGGCCATTGTCCGCCTTCATATCGCGGTTGATACAGTTGAACAGCGTTGTTTTACCTGCTCCGTTTCTGCCCAGCAGACCATAGATTTTTCCTTCCTCAAAGGTAAAATCTATGTCTCTGAGAACTTCTTTCTTTTCAAAGCTTTTTGATAAGTGTTCGATGACAAATCTCATAAGGTTTCCTCCGTCACATTTTATTTTCGTAGTAAGCCATCAAAACGATTTCCACAATTGTTTTCCCAAGAAACGCTCCCGTTCCTGTCAGGATCATCCAAAGAGGGCCGTCCAATAATATACACATCCATGCCACGGTCAAAATCCCCCACTGTAGTACCAGACCGGAAAGCGCCTGCGCCCGATGTCTGATCATCACATTGCGCTCATCATTGACCTCGATCTGATTTTGTTTCATCTGCTGAGGATGCTTTTCTTCCATGCGGCTGGAAAAAAATTTGGCCACACCAATCCCCAGCACCATACTTCCCACAGCGCTTAATATCCCTTCTGCATGTTCCGAAAGAAATTCCTTGCATACAATATCGCCTGTCAGTATCAGCACACCAAGAATCAGCAGCAGCAGGTATCCCTTTGTTTTGCTTCTCATCTTCATTGCCGTTCCTCCTCGTAGATAAAAATGTCCTCAATGCTCATTTCAAAATACCGTGCAATCTTAAAGGCCAGAATGATGGAAGGATTGTATCGTCCATTCTCAAGAGAACCGATTGTCTGCCGTGAGACTTCTAATGCGGCGGCAAGGTCTTCCTGTTTGATTCCGCGTTCCTTCCGTATTTCTTCCAAACGGTTTTTCACGATATTCCTCCTCTCTATGGAAAGTTTGCTTTCCATGATTTTATTATAATCTAAAAAGGCAAAATGTCAAGTAAACTTTCCATAGAATCTATAAGCAAGTTCCTGATGGGCTCCGGCATAGAGGGCAACATCTTAGTGGTTATTGGTGCTAATGTAATGGTCGGTGCATAATGATTTCCGACATCGTTCTGGCACACCACTACTGGTCTTACGCCGCCCTGCTGGGAGCCGACCGGTAAAAAACTATTGTCACCAGCACTTACTTAAATCTATGGTTCCTCCGAATTTTTCCCCGATCACCCCGGAAGTAAGGGATTTCTAACATGCGCAGTCAGCGAACCGCTCAGCTCCGTTGCGCTTCATAGCGAACTGTCGAAATATTTTTCCGGTTATAACCGCAAAACTTATTGATTTTCGCATACTGTTGCGATATAATAATTTACAGATGGAGGTGACACAATGATTGAAAGACCAATGTATGTAGATAAGATCATGGCGTATGTGGATACACCGTTTGTAAAAATCCTGACCGGTGTGCGCCGCTGCGGAAAATCTACCATTCTGAAAATGATTATGGAAAAACTCCGCAAGGAAAAAGGCATTCCTGATGAACGGATTGTCAGCTATCGTTTTGATTCAATGGAATACGAAGATATGACTGCAAAGCAGATGTTTACAGAACTGAAAGGACGACTTGTACCAGATGGGAAAACCTACCTGCTCTTAGACGAGGTGCAGGAAATTACAGGCTGGGAAAAAGCTGTGAACTCTCTGGCTTCGGATTATGATGTGGATATCTATGTGACAGGTTCTAACTCCCGTATGATGTCTTCCGAAATTTCCACCTATCTGACCGGACGGTACATTGCATTCCGTATTTACACACTGTCCTTTGCTGAATACCTCACATTCAAATCACAATATGCAGAACCGGATGACCCCAAAACAGAACTAGTAAACTACATCCGGCTGGGCGGCTTTCCGGCAACACATTTACAGGAATACTCCCATGATGAGGTGTATACCATTGTACGGGATATTTATAACTCCACAATCTTTTCAGATATCGTAAAGCGGAATCAGATTCGCAAGGTGGATCAACTGGAACGGGTTGTAAAATATACCTTCAACAATGTGGGAAATACCTTCTCTGCAAAATCCATTTCTGATTATCTGAAATCAGAAAATCGGAAGATTGACAATGAAACCGTATACAGCTATCTGGAAAAGCTGGAGAAAGCCTATCTTCTGCACCGCTGCTCCCGTTATGATATCAAGGGAAAAGAACTGCTGAAAACACAGGAAAAATTCTATCTTGCAGATACAACACTGCGATACAGTGTTCTTGGATTTAATTCTGATACAGTCGCAGCAAGTCTTGAGAATGTGGTGTATCTGGAACTCTGCCGCCGTGGCTATACTGTCAATATCGGGAAAACGCCAGAAGGAGAAATTGATTTTATTGCTGAGAAGCAAAACGAAAAACTCTATGTTCAGGTGACACAGGAATTAAAGGCCGAGAAGACACAGAAACGAGAATACGAACGTTTACTTGAAATTCATGACAATTATCCAAAATATGTACTTACCACCGACGCTTTTGCCGGAGGCAACTATGAAGGTATCCATACCATGCATATTGCGGATTTTCTGCTGAGTACCGCATACTAACCCAAATTTAATTATCTTCTATGCAAGGAGACACCCCGATTCGAGGTGTCTCCTTGTTTTATGTGCGCCGCTAGGCGCACATAAAGAAAACCCCGAAAACACAATGTTTTCGGGGTCTGTTGCTCTTTTTCGATATTTGCTTGAATTATCGTTTGGATAATTTACACATACCATTTTATCAAGAAAAACAACTATTCTGTAAGCAACGTGTAAGAAGTTCAATCCATGTGTATTATTATGCACGCTGAACATTTTAAAATCAAATTCCATACGCTTTTATTCCTCTGAAATTTCTATTGAACACACTGAACTTTCGTGTTATATTATAGATAGAAAAGGAACAACCGCCCACAAGGGGTTGACCAAGCAAAAGGTTACATAGAAAATGCCACCCTAAACCGGTCAAAGTTTATGAGGGTGGTTTTTCTATGCTTTAAAACATTATCGACAAAACGTAAAAACGAATGTCAGCAATGCTAAAATGAACATACCAAAAGCTATCAAGTCTTTGAAATCAAAATGATTTTTATTGTCCATCAGCACCACCCCCATTCTATGTAAAATAAAATGAAGGTCAAGCCACCCTGTAACACGATTGTTCCCAACATTATATTAACAGCTTTTCTTGTACTTGACAACTCATATAATCGTCATATAAGCATTAAAAAAGCACTAATGATAAAATTATCACTAATGCTTTAAATCGTCTATATAGCCAAAATATCGGCATACTTTTCTTCAAAGGCAGCAAGTGCCTTTTTATGCAATTCCACCGTGTAATAGTATGCGTGTCCGATTTCCGTAGCCGCCTGTTTGATTGTTTTAAGCTGCACATACACCTTGAACAGTAGCTGAACATATTTTATATTGTGTAGTTCTCGAATCTGATGTATTATTTCATTCTGCTTTTCCAAAAGAACTGCAACTTCTTCATCAATCTGTACAGCCAAATCAGCCGCTTTAGAAGTGTTATTTCCTACTTGGTCAACAATTCCGCTTGTCTGAACCCTCACTGGGTTAATAGGTGCGGTTATAGATGTAGCCATTTCCAAATACATCTGTCTTTGTTCCCGAAGCTGTTCTATTTTAACTTTCATTGTCTGCAATTCTGACAAATATTCTTTAGCTGTCATATCTCACATCCCTTTCATTTAAAATTTGTTCAAGTTCTGCAATCTTCTTTTCCTGATCATCCACACGGATACCGCTCAAAATCACATTGCAGGTTGCCGTTATGCTATTGGCTGTCTTCGGGTCAATTTCACCCTTATACGTCATGTTCGCCACCTTTGCAAGTGCTTTCCTGATGTTATCCGGGGTGTCAAGTTTTAGATTACGTTTTGCCATTTTAATCACCTTCCAAATTATCGATAATAACCGTTATATCTTTATTATTGGGATGTTGTTCTGAGAGTTCATTTAGTGCATCTAACGCATCATCAATAGATTCACAAGTACAGGTTGCGTAGGTGACACCGCCGGGCTTGCCATTCCAAATATCTCCCCTTGCAACCCATTTTCCGGGTTCTGATTCTGACGGATATATAAATGCGACCGTAAGCCTATCAACACCACATTTGTTTTTTGCCTTTATAAGAAGCCTATCTATATTTTTCATTTGCTAAACCTCTGAGTTAAAATCTGCCCAAATCTTCTGATCAGCTTCATTTTACTTGAATCAAAAGCTCTCTGCATTGGTCTATTTGGTGTTTTTCCTCTAGTGAAATAATATACCTTACCATTCTTTCCAATGACTTTTTTCATTTTACTTTTTGCCTTGGCTGTTAGATTTTCTTCTGGAATGTACCAACCGCCTTTTCTGCCGTCACCGTGCAGGGCGTATTCACCTGTTCCGAACTCTTCCCAAATGGAGTTTTCAAGATTACTTCCGATCTGACACACACCCTCTGATTCATCAACCTTATATTCATATGACCCTGCCGTATGACTCTGATCTTTACGTGAATTTCTTACAGTCTTCCCTTGCAATTCACCACCAGCTTCTATTAAAAAAGCCGTGATTGCATCATCTAATGCTTCTTTTACTTTTGTTCTATTATCTTTGAATTCTAACGACATATTTTCAATCCTTTCTAAAAATGTCCCCGGAAAGGAGAAAACCGGGGACATTTAACAAAATTATACTGTTGATGTTGTTGGTTTATTTTCCTGATAATAAATAGCTTTCGCTTTATTATCTAATACAAATGCATCATAGCAGATACGTCCCTCTACCAGTGAACCGCTGATTCCCGGCGGATCCTGATGAATTTTGTAATCTTCCAGTTTCGTAGGCGCTACCGTTGCAACCGGGTGAGCAATCATAAATCCAAAATTTTTCGGAAGTCTTACAGCAGGAACCTTGATCACATGGGCACCGTCAATCATGGCAATAACACCTTTGATTCTTAATTCATTGGAAATATCGGTTTCCATGACGATATCTTTGCACTGCTTTAACAGCAGGTAAATATCAGGTGTCACCACAATATTTCTCCCTGTTTCCGGTACATCCGCATTATCAAGTGCCGCATTAGCTTTAATAATCTCCAAATAAATATTTTCTTTGGTCAACGTCAGTGCATCCGGTTTTGTCCCTGCTTTGACTGTCATAACACCATATACATAAGAATCAATTTCAGGAATGACAACTTCACGCTGCTGACGTTCTAATGCAGAAGCTGCCTGTACCTGCTGCTTTGTTTCATCCGCATCAAGTTTATCAATAGCAAACGTAAAAGAACGGTCTTTTGTCAGTGTCATTTCTTCTGTCACTGCGTCCAGTCCCTGAATCTGACCATATCGGGAATTATTTGTTCCAGTTCCTGCCCGGTCATAATCATTCATTTCTGCTGTAGTTACCTTGTACACTTTAATAGTGTGAGCGCCTGTCCAATCAAAATCATTGTTGGTCAAGAGAGATTTTTTACTTTCCGTTGTAAATTTTTCATCAACATACGGTTCAAATTTACTTGCTAACTGAATAGCCATATTTTATACACCCTTTCTATTTCAGCCCCATTGCCTTTCTTAATGGGTCACCTGTAACGTTATTCCCACCTTTGGGTAATATGTTCTCAATAACATGCCGCTGGGGCGATTCATTATTATGTTCAATCTGTTCATTGCCTTTGAACCCTCTGGTATGCTCTATCACATCAATGGCAGCTTTCAAAGATTCTTCATCAGAGTACCGGAGAACATCCGCTAAGTTTTTAGGAAGTCCACGTTCTGAAAGAAGTTCCTTCGCTCTGATCTGCATTTCCCTTCGGTTCAATTCTTCTTCCCTTTTATCAAATTCAGAAGTTCTGCTTGCCCTATCTTCCGCTAAACGTTTTTTAATAATACTGTCAAGCTGCTCCTGAGTAAAAGTTTTTTCCTGCTGTTCCGTTGCAGTCCCGGTTGTGTTCGTGTTCTGATTTTCCATGATATTCCCTTTCTGTTTTACGTCCTCGGTGGACTATTTTTCCAAATAAATAAGGCATGAGATAACCAAAAATTGATTATTCCCATGCCCTGATTACAAGACTAACACCGTTCCGGTGCGGTACTCATGCCGTATTTATTTACAACAATCATACTACATATAGGGGGTATCGTCAAGAAATATCACTTATTTTGTGCCCTTTTTCGGCATTGGTACCGTCAAAACCGTATGCCTAAAGCCGTCTTTTGGTGCTGTTTCACGCACTTTTGTATCAGGAAACACCCCTTTTACCAATGATTCATGCAGCAGTTTATTTTCCTGCTCATTCTCTGAATATGCCACTCTAATCTTCATTAAAATTCTCCTTTCATTGAGTTTATGCGAACGTTTCACTTATTCGTGTTTGTTTTGAAAAATGAGGTGCAAGGGTGCAACGTTCGCTATAATCCTATACCTATCAAACATTAGGTTTTATAAGGTTCTTACATTTCTACTACCGTCCGGTTCAGGTGCTGCAACACCGTTCCCGGAAGGGTAACAGAATGTTATATAACGCTCATATAACCATTCTCAACAATTACTTGATAAAATCTACTGCCACATGATAAACTGTGATTGTTCAGGTCATATGTTTATCATGTGGCAAGCCCTTATGTAATCTAATTATGTGAGGGCTTTTTATCTGCTTAATCCAGCCATGAAACATTTAATATAGGATAAATACCGCTCATCTTCCGTGTTCAGCAGGCTATTGATAATACTGACTTTGTACCAATCAGCGTTGGTTAAGTTCTTATAGAACTCATTATCCTGCGAAGCTGTCAGCAGGTCAGTTAATTCTGATACAGCATACAATACATGCTCATTTTCAACATTTTTCAATGTGTGCGCAACACTCTGAATACATCTCAGTGATTTTACGCTGTCATTACCTTCAACCATTTTTCTGATCTCTGCCCGGTGCTGTTTCTTCGTTAATTTTTTCATCACTTTTATCCTTTCTCAGTAAAACTCTGTATTATGTATTGTAGTTTCTAATTTATTGATTGATTGATTCTGAAATCTTTTTCAAATCTTCTGTAACATTTACCAAAGAACACTCACCACAAATAGGAGAGAGTTCATTTGTTGCCGGATTTATCCGCCTTTTCCTGCGTTGTTTAAAATACATACAGTCAGTTCTGCATTCTTCTTTAATTATTGGACAAAACATATTTTCACCGTAATCCTTTCTTTTGGCGTCCATCTGTCCCTATAAATATATAATTTTTTATTATTTTCTATATATAAAGCAAGCTAACTGTAACTAGCTTACTTTATTATACGATAAAATAAGAAATAGCATTTCAGAGGGACAGAAGGACAAAACTATTTTTTTCTGAACATGGGAACCCTTACCCCAGCAATTCTACACCGACTCGTTTCAAAACCATATCTATTGCAAATTGCCCTTGAAAAGTCTTTCTGTGCCTTTGCCGTTTCCCCGATATTGATACAGTAAGATTGATAATCCGGATACAATCCTTTATAGCCGTCCACCTTGATAGGTTCACGCAACAGATAGCTTTCATCAATCTTCGATTCGCTTATCCACTGCATGACAGTATCATTATCGCTGACGAATCGGTTCAAGGCTTTTCTGCTTGATCTCGTAGTGATGAATCCTTTGTTCTCAATAAGCCGCTTATATCCAACCAGTGCCTTATTGAGCAACGCTGACATACATTCTTCTGTTTCCAGTTTTTCCAGTAATGCCGGGTCACACTCATCATCTTTAAAAACATGTTCAAACTCAAAGATGACAAGCCTGCGTTCGATTCCGTCAAAATCGTTTGAGAAATCCGGGTATTCATTCATACCAAAAATCATTTTCCCAGTGAATACATAAGTGAATGGGTCTTTGTATTTCTTCTGAATCTCGATAGGGCTGCCATCCGCAAGCATTTTAAAAATATCGGATGCAAGCATCTTTGTTTTTCGTATATCAGAAAAGATATTTGCAATCTTGTTGACAATAGATGCAAGACCAAAATTCTTTCCCATATCACATAACTGTATAGTTGATACATTTTCCTTGCCACAAAATCGCGTCATCAGCTTTAAAACCGTTGTCTTGCCCGTTGACGGGACACCAATGAAGAAAAATATCTTCTGATAATTTACATGATTCATCATCAGATAGCCCATCACTTGATAGAAAAGTTCAATTTGCTCTGAATCTCCATTGAACCATACATTCAAGGAATCATCCAACAGCCTGCTTTCTGCATCCGGGTCATAAAATGCTTCAAACTGCTTAAAGGTAATATGTTCCTTTGAGTGTGGCAGCAACGTCACATTCCCGTATTCATCAAATTGCAGGATGCCGTTTTTTACGTTGACTGTCCCATCATCTTTAGGGTATTCTGTATAAGTCAGTCCGCTGATCTGCCTTTTGACCTCTTTTTCAAAATTGCTATTCAGACTCGGATGGTTGACCGTCAGGAAATTTGTAATTTTTCCATCTGGGAACGGTTTATAAACTCCACCTTCATAAGTATAAAAATTACCATTCACTGTGATTAAGTCAAACCGTTCAATAATTTCTTTGGCTACTTCTGCATAGGTAAGTTTCGTTTCCTTCTGGTACTGTTCCCTGTCTAACAACTTTCTGTATGTACTGTCATTGAGTATTTGACTGTTCAGCAAATCATCAGGAATCGGATTGTCAAAAATATACTGGTTCATCAGCCGGACAATTTCAAATGCCTGATCTGCTGTATAGCCTTTACTTTCCACCAGATAGAAAAGATAACCGCCTAAATGCTGCGTTCTATCACCTTCCGGGAACTCCACTTTAAATGAAGCGTTATCCATTTGCATTGGAGATAGGAAGAACGGCAATTCATCAATATTAGTGTTATCAATAGAGCCTTTAAAAAATTTCCGTTCTACTCCGTTCACCCTCAACGGTATGTGATCGTCAGATTCCGGGAATTTCCATTCACATTTAAGCCCAAGGGGACACAACCACCGGGACCCCCTATTTTTCCGTTCCAAATGTTCCGGCGTACGGAAAAATAACTGCTTTCCGTGTTCCGTCCGTATGCCATTGTAACGGGTTCCCAAAGAATCAAGCATTTCAACAACAACATCACTTTGCGGTCTGCCTTTGATGATTCTTTCAAGTTCTCCGGTTTTATGGTTACAATCATCAAGATCAAGTTTCAGAAAACCAAAACCATATGAGGAACCATAATCACCCCTGCTTGGTGGTACATTTGTATGTACTCTGTTTTCTTTTTTTTCTTTGGGATGTTTCCCATAGAATTCTAAATATCGTACATTCATTTTTTTTTTTGCTTCACCTCTCTTTGCCGATATACTTCTGATAAATTTCCATGACTGAATCAGATACGCCGCTTTTATACAGTTTCCTGATGTCAGTGATTGTTTCATCTTTCAGGAGTTTCAGCCATTCAATTAAATCTTTGCTGTTATTGGCAAAATTGCAGCATCTGCCATTTGCGTATTCGATGCGGTATCTCATTCAATCACCCCTCCATATCAATCAGATTTTCAACTGGTACATTTAAAGCCTTGGCAATTTTGCCGACTGTTGCCGGTCTTACATTCTTACCAGTGATCACATTTAAGAATGTGCCCCGTGGTAATCCTGATCTGTGCTGTAATTCTCCGGATGTCATGCAAGCGTTTGCCATAGCTAAATTCAGTTTCTGCTTATTCGCTACCATAAGTATTTCACCCCCTTTCATTATTTCCTTTTAATCTAAGCCGCCCGACTTTGATTTTTATTGCACAATCAAATTGATTGTGTTATTATCTTATCACAATCATTATGATTGTGCAAGTCTTTATTTGTATTCGTTTTGATTGTGTTCTAATTGAATTTATGATAATATTTACATGAGGTGATCAAAATGAGTATTGGCGAAAATATACAACGTTATAGAAAAAAATTACATATGTCCCAAAAAGAACTTGCGGAAGAATTAGGATATTCAACAGGAACTATTCAACAGTATGAATTAGACAAACGAGAGCCAAACTTTACAAAAATATGCGACATTGCTTCTGTTTTGAAAGTCAAACCCTATATGTTATATGATGATTTGGAAATAGACGAAACTGAAGAACGTTTTATAAAAGCGTGTGGTTGGCTAGAAGATGCTGGATTTGAATTGTCTGTACCAAATGAGGACGATTTTTTTCAAAAATATTCTATTAATGAATTTGAACATGGTACTGTTTGCAAAATGGATAAAGTTGAAATTATAGATATGGTAGAATCATGCGTAGAAGATGCAAATGAAATTAGAGATTATGCGGCTATACGATATATTAGAAACGCTATTCTAAAAAATTGAATTCGCACAGATAAAATAAGTGTATTTCCTTTTAATCTAAGCCGCCCGGCAGATCAGAAAGGATGTGCTTATTTTATGAAATTACCAAATGGCTTTGGATCCGTCTATAAGCTGCCCGGAAATAGACGCAAACCGTGGGCGGTTCGTATTACTGTATCAAGAAATAAAGATGCTGCCGGAATCACTCACTGGAAATACAAGTATCTGGGGTATTATGATAGCCAGGCCGCAGCCCTAACCGCTCTTACTCATTACAACCAAAATCCGTATGATATGGACGCAAATAAGATTACTTTTTCAGAATTGTATGAAAAGTGGTCAAAAGAGCATTTCCCCAAAGTGTCAGCTTCCAACGTAAAAGGGTATACTGCATCATTTAAAGCGTGTAGTTCAGTCCATTCAATGAAGTTCAATGAAATTAGGAAATCACACCTGCAAAACGTAATTGACACTTGCGGAAAAAACTACCCTACGCTAAGGAAAATGAAAATTCTTCTGAATCTGATGTACAAGTTCGCCATGGAAAATGATATTTGCGGAAAAGATTACTCTCAATTTGTAGATATCCAACAATATAAGGATAAAAACCCGGACAAAATTGATAGAATCCCTTTCACCGAAGATGAAATTAAAACAATCTGGTTATGGTCAGACAAAAATGAATATACATCCATTATTCTAATGATGATTTATTCCGGTGTACGTATTGGAGAATTAAGGGATTTAAAAAAAGAAAATGTGCATCTGAAAGAACGATATTTCTACATTGAGAAATCAAAAACTCCTGCTGGAATCAGGAATGTACCAATAGCAGATAAGACACTGCCATTCTTTGAATACTGGATGAATAAGAATACTACCTGTAAATATCTGATCACCACAAGAGAAGGACGATATTTCTATGATCGTAACTATCGGGATTCTTATTGGAAACCTTTGATTGAAGAAATGGGCTTGAATCAAGAGCACCGTCCACATGATACAAGACATACCTGCGTGTCACTACTGACCAAAGCAGGTGTTGATGAACGTCTGATCAAGAAAATTGTTGGTCATGCCGGGAAAGGTGTTACAGAACAGGTATACACTCATGTTGAAATGCAACAGCTTTTAGACGTCATAAATCAGATATAAAAGAAACCCCCGGAAGATTTTCTTCCGGGGTATTTTGTAATTCTCTTTGTAAGCAACCTGTAAGCAACGTGTAAGAAGCGGTACATATATTGTGCAAGATGTACAAGACTGAACACGCTGAATTTACAGTGTTTCTGTGTGCTTTGATAACCGTAGAATTATCGTTTGGATAGTTCCCGACCTTGATTTTGGGGCATTTCCCGTCCATTTGTCAGTTACCAGTTAGTTATCCGCACTTTCGCATACTTTCCCGTTCTGTTTCATTGTATCATAAAATCATTAGCATTGTGATTTTAAAGCTGCTCAAACTGAACGTGTTCTGACGCTCCGGACAAATACAGGTCGTCGATGGTTCTGACAATCTTCTTTCCGTCTACCGTGTGAATCTCTTTCACATAATATGACTGTCCTCTTGATGCACGTCCGCAGACGTTTCCATTTCCCCAGTTTGGTGAACGTCGCAGATTGAGCGTTCCGTCGCAAATTACCGTCACTTTCATTTTCCCCTGCGGAACAATTGCCGTGTCAGATTCAGACACATCCTCCTGCTGTTTGTCGTCACCATCTCCGGATTCCACTATGTCGTTCTGTTCTTTGCGTTCTACTCCTGCTGTTGTTCCCTGCTGTGGCTGCGTATTCGCCTCATTCTGCCCGTTTTCCTGTTCATGTGACACATTCTCTTGCTTGTCACCGTTTTCGCCCTCTGAGGACGCTCCTGCGTCTCCTTCGTTGTTCTGCTGCCCGTCGCTCGTTTCTGTGTTTCCTGTCACTGCTGCGACTGTTGCTGCGTCCACCGTGCCGACCTTGTTTCCGTCTGCATCGTATGCATTGACGCTCCCATCCGGATTCGTTTGCAATGCCCCCTCCGGAACATCGTCTGTCATTCCTACAATCAATGTTCCATTTTCATCCCACACGGAGACCTCCGCATCTCCTGCGTTGACCGCTTTTTCCCATGCTCTTTTTGCTCCGTCCAGTGTTTTGTATTCTTTGCAATCCTCTTTTTTGAGTTCTGCTCCTTTACCTAAATAATATAACATCTTCTCGCCCTCCTATTTTTTGAGATATTCTTCTGATGCAAATCCTGTCTGCCCGTCATGTACAATATAGAGCCATCTTGTTCCGGAAACCGTTGTGTAATATCCGTAACACTGCACCGTCTCCCCGTTCTTCATCGCTCTAATGATTTTCTTCGATTCTCCCGCTCCGGTTCTTAAATTCAAAGCTGACGCAGTCACTTTGTACGTTCCCGCCAGTGTTTTATTAAAACTCTTTGCTGATTCGACTTTTTCTGTTCCTCCGGATGCAGGATTGCTCTTTGCGTTGTAGATGTTTTCAAGTTTTTCTTTTGACTTCTCTCCGAAATATCCGTCAACTGTCAGTCCGTTGTCTTTTTGGAATTTTTTCACTGCTGCCAGTGTGTCATTGCCGAAATCTCCGTCTGCTCCGCTGCTGCCACATGAATAACCACATGCAATCAGCTTTCTCTGCATGTTTTTGACTGCTGTTCCTGTGTCACCCTTTGACAAGTACCCCTTTGACGTTGTTCCTCCCGATGTCTTTGACCCATTAGTCAAATTCGTCGCTACATGAGCGGAATCATTCAAGATAATATCTCCCTCAAGCAAGTACGCATCTGATGTCAGATATTTGCTCTCTGTGAGCACCTCGAATCCTGCTGTCTCGAAACCTGCCCGCATATTTCCGGTGTAAAGATAGATGCTCACATCTTTTAATTTCTGGATGTTCAGCCGATAACCTGTCGCTTTGACAATGGCAGCTACCCCAGAACTACAATCAGCCTCGCAAGCAATCGTGATTTTTTCCGGTTTATATTCACTTGCTTTTAAATGCTCCCAAAAAGTATAACGCTGCGACTGGTCATAGCCGACAAAGTTGTTCTTCGCTGCTGCCCTTGCCATGTCCGCAATCATTTTCCGGACTTTTGCGTCCGGATGCCGGAGGACGCATTTCCACGGTCTGTTATACCAGTTAATGACCGCCCATTCTCCTCCCGTCTGGTCTCCTGCTTTTCCCCCGTTGTATTTACTTCTTTCGTCATGTCCGCAATTTGAAATACTCATACTTTTTCCTCCGTTTTTCTTTGACCGCTACGTTTATTAATTTTCATCTACCTTGCCTAGCACAAATTTCTTCGCTGCCTCATTTTCTTCAAGCATTGTTCTCATCTGCTCCAGAGCGTCATCCACCATCATGCTGAACATATCGAACGTGATGACTTTTGCAAGCCAGTCAAATCTCGCCACAAACATATCGTATACATACCGCAGTTTGATTTTTCCTGTTCCTGCTCCCAGTTCCTTTTCTGCTGTGGTGACTGCATACAAGAGCCACTCTCTGACCTTGCTCAACTGTTTTTCGGATGGCATTTTGCAAAAAGTATAAATTGCGTACCCGATTGAACCTCCCATTGCTGCTAATGCTACGATAACAAACCAGTTTTCTGTAATGAATTTCATCCCTGTGTCTCCTCATTATAGGTGTCATCCGGTTCGCTCTCGTGCTGTTTATCTGAATTTTTCTTTGTAATCGTCTTTACTGACTTTATGAGTGCCAGTGCTCCTCCCTCTACCGACAGAAAACGGAATACATTTTCTATCAGAGTTGACGGTTCTTGTCTTACTCTCACAAACACAATTATCATTACAACTGTAAAAATAAATGCTGCAAGAATCATACAGATAACAACACGATTCATGAACTGACCGGAGACTTTGTTTTTTCGCTTTGCTGCCCGTTGCTCTATCCTGTGAATTTTCTTTTTATGCCGGATATAACTGCGACGCTCTGCTTTCGTCATCCTGTTTCTATTCATTTGTTGCCTCCTACTGTGCGTTGATTCCTGCCTGTTCCCGCCCTCCTGTTATTGGTCGGTTGCTGTTCCGTCCAGTCTCTTGTGATAGGATTTCAATGATGATTCCACCTTTGCAACACGCTCACGCAGATTCGACATCTCCTCACGGAAATCTCTGTTTTCCCGTTTAATGTCCTTGACATCGTCTGCGATGTTCTCCAGTTTCGCCATCATGATTGTGTTTGTTGTTGCCCGTTCCTCCGTCTGCTGCTCTGTGTCTTTTCTTTCATTGCGACGCTTGTTCGCAATTCCAAAATAGACTGCAAATGCCACTGAGATTCCGGACAATAACAATGAGAGTTCAATCGTCACTCAGCTGCTCCTTTCCGAACGCTCCGACATCGTCCGTGTCGCAATATCTCCTCGAATGGTACTCGATGACATCCAGTTCCCTGTCTGTCTCTTTCACCATCCTCCGGAGTTCTTCTTTGACCTCCTCCTCAATCTTTGAGCGTTCAATTACTTCCTGCTGCTTTTTCACGATGTCTGACAGACTGTTCGTCACATCACACATTCGTGCAATTATTTCAAGCGGTGTCATGCATCATACACCTCGCCTGTGATGTATTCGTATTCCTCCGCTGAAATACTGTTCTTTTCGACCCTCTCTGCAATCTGTTCCTTTGTGAGAGTTCCTTTTGTGTATAACCGTTTAAGGCTTTCAACTAACATTTTCATTAAATCAGACCCTCCTCAATCAACTGTTCTGTGTACTCGTCAATGACCGCCTCTTTCTGAAACTGTGTCACTGATTCAACAATTCCCTCTGTCTGTTTTGACACAACCTGCTGCATGAGCAGCATCTGCTCATATTCTTCGACTGTCATTTCCTGTTCCTCATACTGCCATTCTTTCACCGTCTGCTCTCCGGATTCGCCCTCAACCGCTCTTTCTACCTGCGTTATGTTTCTACGCAGATACACAGTCGTCGGCGATGATGTCCGGTCTATCTCCTCCGGACGTTCCTCCTGCGTTCCCTGCTGCAACTTCCATTCTTTCATGCCCCTGCTCCTTTCGATTTTTGTGCGTTAAAAATTGAAAATTTACAATTATAACATTGTTTCTCGCTGTTTGGTATATCGGCTGTCTCTCCATCAATCGGTTTCCAAAACCCGCCCCAACAATGATAATTCGACCTTGCGTCTCCATGCCCTTTCGTGCAATATCCGCATGTCAACTTTTCCAGTTCCTTTCTGCTGTGTTTTGAAACTATCCTTTTGAGTTTCTTCACATTCACATTCGGTTTGATATATTTCAAATAATACTCATAGGTGTCTGTGTGCTTGAACCATCCTAAATATGACAACATGACGGTGGCGTTGTACCATGATATTTTTTCGTTCTTTGCGATGTGATAGGCTTTCTTTCTTGCGCTCCCGATTGTCGTTTTCCGAATGGTCGTCCGGTCATGATGAAATTGAAATCCCATGAAATCAAGCATCCTCCCTCTGACCTGCTCGTTTTTATCGACATACTCAAATCTAAACACCTGCCAGTCGCCTTTTAACTCAAGGTCGAGTTCGGCTTTCAAATACCTTGCAATCTCCTCACGCATCCGGTGCAGTTTCTTTTTGCTCTTTCCTAAGATGACCATGTCGTCCATGTAACGCATGTAGTGTTCTGCTCCCAATTTTTCCTTGATGTAGTGGTCGAGGACTTTAAGATAGAAATTGCCGAACCATTGTGATGTGAAATATCCCAACGGAACGCCTTTTCTGTGCTCTCTGACGATTTGTTCTGCCTTTGCGTATTCATCGCCCGTTATTCCCGTTTTCTGGATGATTGCCAGTGTTTTCTCGTCTTTGTGGAACGCAAGGCATGACACCAACTCTCTGACATCCTCCGGCGTGATTTCTACCGTAGCATCTTCCAGTATTTTTACAATCTCTGCAATCCGGTCATGCTCAATGAATATGCAGAGCAGTCTCAAGAATCGCCTGTCACGAATCGCTTTCCGTAGTTTCTCTTTCAGAATCTCCCTGTTGATTGATTCAAAGAAATGGCGAACGTCCATCTTGAGGACATACACTTTCTTTCCATCGTAGGAATTAAGCCATTTCCGCATGTACTTCTTGCCATAATGAACTCCCCTGTCTGGTATACTCCCGCACGAAAACTCATACAGTCCGTTCATAACAATCTGTTTGAACTGACCTATCGCACAATGATGAACAACCTGTTCGTATTTGTAATGTGGTTTCAAAATCCTCCGTGTCTTGTGTTTGCTCCCGTCGTTGACAATGCTCTGCTCATGATAGTCTGGAATAAATATCTCCTCGCAGAGTATTGTCTTGAGCGTCTCCGTCTCTCTGTCAAGGTGTTCCAGTACATCCTTGACATCGCTCCGACTCTTTTTCTTCTTTGATGCGTTTTTGAAACATTCTACTATGTAGTCGTTTTGCAGCATCGGTTCATATAGGTTGTTATAACTTCTCATTTATTTTCTTATCTCCTATCGGTTTTTGTGCTGTCGCTTACTCAACCGACCCTATATCCGGAATAATTTTCACCGTGTGGTGCGGGATATAGGCTGCATTTGATTAAACGCTCCGATATGAGAAGAAATTGGACGCACCGATGTTCCAGTTCGCATTGCCCGCAGAATTGTTCAAATTCAAGTAATCCGCACCGCAATTCGCTCCATTGTTACAGTTACCGCCGACAAGAGCGACCGCAGGGAGCAGAGAACACCGCCCGACACCGCACCCTATATCCCGTAATATTCTATTGTAAAACGACCACCCGCCTAAAGGCGGGAATAGCGGAGGCGTTCCCCCTCCGTTCCTCCCCCTTGCTGCTTACGCAGCGATAGGCTGTTCTAAGAAAACGGACGCACCGACGTTCCAGTGCGCATCGCCCGCAGAATTGCTCAAACCCAAGCAACCCGCACCGCAATTCGCTCCAACGTTACAGTAACCGCCGACAAGAGCGACCGCAGTTATTTCATCGTTATGTGAAAAGTAATCGCATGTATATGTGGAACTGCTGCCCCCTAATGTTTTCGGTATTCTTCCAAATCCGCTCGATTTTGTTTCTTTCTGATAGCCGTTGTTTTTTCCCGTAAACTTGATTCCGACCTTGTCGAATCCCGCTCCGGTCAAATTGTAAGGCGGTGTCATTTTCGCAAGAATTTCCCCACCTACCATTAACATACCGTTGATTCTATCCCAACGGTTTCCCCACCATTTTTCAATGTAGAACACTTTGACCTCGTGAGTGGTATCGTTGTACCCGAAAAACTGTCCTTTGTCTTTCAGTGTTCCTGTTGGTAAATGACCATAGTTCTGTGATGCGTCATCTACATATCCAGATGTCTGCCCTTGTCCGAATGCTGCCTGTGAATTATCTGTCTTTGACATGATTTTCAGCATGCAGTTCAACAGGTTTCTTTTGCTCCATGAGCCGATGTTCCATCCTTCGCCGTTCGCCTTTGCTCTCGTGATTTCCGTCGTTGCGTTCGTGTTGTACATGAGAGCCTGTTCTGCGATTGAACGAATACGTGTACCGTCGTATGACCCGCCGAACATCGGATAATACAGTTTGTCGGCGTGTGACCCGTCCTCTCTCACGTACGCATCATCATTGTATGATTCATCATACTGGACGTTCGAGATTATCATATATTCATAGTTCCCGATTTCAAACTGCGAGAGCCAAATCTTCCCCTTGTCACCGCTGCCGTCGAACACGGACATCGCATTTCCTCCGTATGATGTGTTTGCAACATCAGATGCCGTCGTTCCGTCGATTTTCTTTGTGTGGTCGTTCGGGTCGAGTTTATAGTCCTCTGTTCCGTCGTATTTGACCATAGCCGGATAGTTGTTCTTTACGAAAAAGACATCTCCCCAGTCTCCGAAATCAAATGCTCCGGTCGTGTAGTTCATTGCAGCGGGTGTCATCCCGACTGCGTCAAAAAGATATGTGCAGCGTGTCGCCGGATTGCCGTCATTCTTATTGATTTTGATTCCGTACCGCTTTACGCCTTTTACTCTTACATCTTCCCCAACTGCTGCCAGTATTGCGTTTGTATTCGCATACGCCTTGTCGAGTGTTTCCTTGTCTGCTACTTTTGCAATAACGTCTCCGCTTGCCATCTTTTACGCCTCCCTTATCGTCAAAATTCCGTCCTCAATCGAGAGGACGCATGATTTACTCGTTACCGTGTCAACCATCGTGTTGAGACCGTCCACAATCCCCTCACACGCCGTTGCTGCTGCCGTCGCCTCCGCTGCTGCACTGGATGCCTTTGACGCTGCACTGTTCGCACTATTCGCAGCCTCCGTCATGTTCTTCGAGAAATCGTTCACGGTGTTCATGTACCCCTCTGTGAGTTCCAAAATCTCCTCATATCGTGCATTGTTTACAATAATAGGCAAGTCAAAAAACTTTGTTTTACCATCTCCCTGTCGTATAAGTGCGTGACCGTCTGCGTCGATTTCAACCCCGATTTCTCTTTCTTTGAGAATCAGTATGTCCTTGACCGCCTCCCAGTCCGCTGTCGTTCCGGTGCATGGTCTGATTGCTGCCATCTGCTTTCAATCCTCCTTTGCTCCGTGATTCTGAAATATATCACAAAATCATCGGTCTGTGTTTGTTTCAATCGTTCTTTCCACTATTGTGGAATTATGATGCAAGCAAACGTGTCATCGGTGTCCCTCCGTCGAAATCGACACCCTCGTTTGCATTTCTGACCTGTGGTGTTGCCCCGTCAATGAACACTGGTGTCACCGTTCGCAGATACGGTGTTTCTCCGTCACAATCAAGATACATACTCGAATATAAAGCCTCTGCCCTTTCGAGATATGCTTTGACGCTTTCAAGTATCTTTTCAGATTCCGCAAGCAGAGAGTTTTTGATTGTCTCCTCGATTTCTTCCTTGTCTTGTGACACCTGCTGCTTTGCATCTTCGACGCTCCGTTGCATCTGCGATACTTCCTGCCGGATTTGCGTTGCTGTGTTCAGTGTCGCCTCAAGCTGCTCTTGATTCTGCAACGCTGTCTCTGCCTGTCCTGTGATGTCCTCGCAGTCCTTTGTCGCTGTCACTGCTGCACTGGTTGCATCCTCCGCATTTTTTATCGCCTGTGCTGTGTTTTCCTGTCTCTGTGTCTCCTGCTCGTTTCTGAGAGTTTCACTTCTTTCCCTCTCATTCTCTGCCTCGACACGCTCTGTCTCTGCTGTCACTCGTGTCTTTTCCACCTTGACACGCTCTGCCTCTGCCTTTTTGACCTCTGCCTCCGTGTCATTGATGTTCTTGATATGACCCGCAATCCTGTCCTCCAGTTCCGTGAACTCATTCGCTGACAAAATCGCATTGTCATTTCTCTGTGACTGTTCAATCTCCATCGTGAACGATGCCGATGTGATGACCTGCGTGTTGTCGCTCGACCGAATTTCAACATCGCAATACGCTGTTCCCGCTGCTGCAAGTGCTTGATTTGTCAGTTCGATTGTGACCTCTGCTCCGGTGTATGTGCATGTATTATATACATGTTTCCCGTCCGGCTTTTTGATGTTTATAACCGCTCTCGCACCCGCAGGAATTTGATATTGTTCCCCGTTGTTCAACAGTTTTGCCACAATGCAGCGTGTCGCCTTGTCTCCCTGTTTTGCTGACACTAAATATCTTTTCGTGTCTCCAGTCATTTCAAGATTGATGTATGTCGTGAGTTTCGTCAATGCTGCCATCGTCTCTCACCTCCTCTCTGCGTCGCTCTTTTATTCCTCTGGATGTTCCTGCTGCCCGTCGTCTGAATCCTGCTGCTCCGGTTCTGTTTTTAATACTCTCTTTGCTGCCGACTTTGCCTTTTCAAGTTCTTCATTCTTTTCCTGCATCATTGCATTTGTTTCGTTTATAAGTTCTATTTTTTCCTCGCTCCTGACCTCTGCCAGTACAGAGGATAGGATCCCATCTACAATACACGGATGGAGGCTGTATTGCCTCCGTATTTCTCTCAATGCATTTAGAATTTCCCCTCTTGCACATTCGATTCTAATTGCTATATCGTTTATCATTTTTCTCTTCTCCTATCTCACTTCTTTTTTATCTCTAAAATTTCCTCATGCTGTTCCTGTATTAATTTCAGCATTGCAGGTAATAGTATTTGCGCGTTCCACATTTCAACTTTTCCATTCCCGTCATAAATCGTCGCCAATGGGTAAATATCATTCACCTCTTCTGCTATGAATCCAATCATTCTTTTTCCATTATTTGTGTCATCTTCTGACAAATATCCGTCATTGTATGTGAAAGAATGTACTGGAAGTTTATATAACATATGTGGGTCTAATTCCTTATCAATCTCCGTTATATCGTGTTTATACCTTTTACTTGATGACGCTAATACTACTATCTTTCCACTTGGTTTTAGTCCTGCCGTGCTTGCACTAGATGTATGCTCTGCATTATATATACAAAAATCCCCTCTTTGTTTAACTGTATATAAGTTATCAATAAAGCTTGCTTCTGTACTATCTCCATACGGAAATCTAAAATATATTTCTTTCGCAGCAAAATATATCTGTCTTGATTTGCCTACTGAATTAACATACATCAATGAATATGCTTTACTTGCTGAATATTCGTCCGGATTATATCCGACATATAGTTCTGCCCCCGTTATCCCCGTTTCTCTTCTAAAATCTGTATATCCTTGTATTGTATAGTCCCTATCTTCGTATACAGTTATTTTCGATGGCGAAAACAACGCTTTCCATTCACTTATATACTGTCCATTACTTTTCGGCATTTTATAGCTCAAAGAAATTTTGTTATTGTTTTGCGATGACGTTTCTATATTTATACTTCCACCTGTTATGGTTGCATTTTTTGAGATAATAGTTCCCTTTATAATTCCATTTTCACATGTAAACGTCCCATCTTCCGTTAAACTACTATTTTCTGCTTCCCATATCAATTTTTCAGCTTTTAATCTAATGCTTTCTGCTTTCTGTTCTATTATCGAACCGACTTCTTTTTCATCTACTTTTTTATTGACTTCTGATGTTATTTCATCGGTTTTGACTTTTATTGCTGCGTTCATTTCTGATGTGGTTGAATAACTTTCCAGTGTCTCTGAGACACTGATTTCTACCTCGTCAACTGCCAAATCAATGAGAGATTGTGTTTCTTTCGTTGTTGAGTAGTCTCCCATTGCTGCCTTTGTTTGATATGTCTGCGACACGCCCAACTCAATCTCGCCCTTTGATGCTTTTATCAGTGCATCCGTCTCCGTGATGTCATAATAGCTTTCGAGAGTGTGCATGACACCCAGTTCGACCGCCTCTTTTGATGCGGTGATTTTGGTTTCCATTTCCTCTGTTGTGGAGTAATTCTCAAGAACTTTTTTCGTTGTCCTGTTTGAAATTGAGACCGCCTCCTCTGTTGCTGACTTGGTCTCCTCCTGCTGCATCTCTGCGAATGTCTTTCTTGCGTTCGACAGTTCAGCCGTGTTCTTTTCCGGAGATTCCGGATATTCCACAATCTTGACAATCCGCTGTTTTTCTTTCGTCCTCGTCGTCTTTGATATGAGGTCGACCGTGTCTCCGATACTGTATGACAATATGTCCTTATATTCCGGATTCGCTCTCGCAAGGTCTGCGACCGTCGCCGTAAATGCGACATACGGTCTCGACAGTTCCTCAAGTTTTGCCGTTGCATCCTCAATCAGACTTGTCGTGTTGGTGTATCTTTCATCTTTCCAAACATACGCCTTGACCTTTTTGCTGTACTGGAAATTGTCAATGTAATCTTTCCCCAGTAGCCACTCCGGCGTGATGCCATCCTTGCCGATAGGATATATTCTCGTGTAGAAATCATATGTGTCCGACTTTGGTGTCAATTTCCGCAGGTTCAATCCCTCCATGAAATAGCACCCTTTGTCGCTGCCTATCGTTTCATAGATGTCGATTCTCTTATTCAGTGAATCAATCACGCACTCGCACCGATACGTTGAAAGACATTTTTGCAGGACATCCCACGCAGAGACATTCCCCTCCTCGTCGATTGTCCTTTTCTTTGTCGCGGTGCATGTGCCGACCGTCCATCCCGTACCCTCGAACGCAAACTCAAGACACGCTCTGATGGTCTGTTCGTTCGATGCGAAACCATACGGAAATTGTGTTCCCTCTAATTCCTCCACGTTGAGAACGGCTGTGTATTTATTCCACTGTTCACCCTTTTCCGTCGCTTTCAGAACAAATTCGTCTGTCTGCGTCCGGATATAGTATTCTTCTTTCAGCAGGTCAACGAGATTCCCGTTCGCCGGATATTCAAACGACAGTTCCTTGTCTCCACTGGTGAGTGTCGTCGTGATTGTCCTGTCCTTGAATCCCGACAATATACCGATTCTTTGTTTTTCATCATTGAAAATCTGCATCCTCTCGCCTCCTAAATCCACATAGGCGTGTATCTGATAGTGACTTTCGCCTTTGTATTTGAAAACGTGAGTGATGTTTCTCCTGCTGCAAGTTCCGGAAACTTCCACATGTCGACCGTTCCGAATGCATTTGCACCGTCTACTTTCACGAGACCCGTCTTGCCATCAATAACAACCGTTTTTCCCGCTGCCAGTGATTCAACGATGATGTCATCCTCCCCGAATCCTGCTATCTTGTAATTCGTCAATGCACTCTTTGCGTACACTTCAAGGATGCAAGGCGTTTTTCTCGACCCGACCATGTAAAAGCTACCGGAGGTCACTCCATCAAATGAAATTTCAATTTCGTCATCATATAAAAAACCGTCGAACTCAAGATTGATGATGTACCTGCTTTTCACCTTTTTCTTTTCGTAGTCATTCGATGTCATGAAACCTCTGAATTTTCCTTTGTAGCCGTCAAGATCTAAATCACACGCCTTTGTAAAATTCGCCATGAACTCGGATGCCGACCGGATGATGCTGTTCCTGTTCTTGCCTCTGAAATATATTTGCAATTTCAAGTGACCCATTTGAACCTCTGTCTCGAACTCTGTCGGCAGCAACGCACCCGTTATCCATTCATAATTGACAGAAATTGAGGGAGGTTGCAGGTCTGCGGTCAACTGCTTTGCATCATATTTTCGGATGTCTATGCTATTCACTTTCATCGCCCTTGCTTACCTCCCTTTTCTTTTATTTGTGACCATCTCGTCATCTACCTTTGAGACGGTATAATTCGACACTTCATCACTGTCGATGTATGTGTGATTCTCAATATAGACATTCTGCATCCGCTGCACCGTTTCAAGTTTCTTGTCAAGCATACTACTCAACTTTTCATAAAATGGTGCGAGTGGCAAAATTGCCTCTCCTCCTGTTTCCGGTTCTCCTCCTGCAAGTAAAGAGTTCCCATTCATCCCGAATATCATCGGCGATGTCATGATTGCTCCCGTCTTGTACCACGACACTGAAAAGTGCGGAATCGACGGAGGATTCAGACTGAAACTGCCGGATATGCTGAAATGTGGTAGTTTAATCTTTGGTAGTGACCACGAGAAATTGAAAAAACCCTTGATTTTCTCAATCGCTGATGACACTCCGGATTTCGCTGATTCCATTTTTGACGAAAACGCTGACCGGATATTCTCCATCACAGACGAAACCGTCGACTTTGCAGCGTTCAATTTTGACGAAAAAGCGGACTTGATGCTGTCTAATTTCCCGCCTGTCAATGTGTTCGCTGTCGACATGAGTGAGTTCATCGTGTCCTTTACGCCCGTAAAGGATGCCGAAACAATACCCTTGATACCGCCTCCGGCTGTCGAATATGCGGTTTTCATATTGTTCAATTTTGTTGAGACATTCTGCTTTGCTGTCTCCATCAAATTAGTCGCCGTTGACTTGATATTCTCGAAATTCGATGACCAATTTGACTTTATTTCCGAAACTTTTGTTGAGAATCCGGTCTTCAGTTCCGTCAATTTCGTCGTCGCATTGTTTTTCCATTCGGTCATTTTTGTCGTGACCGTATCTTTCATGTTCTGCCAACCCTGCGAGACGTTCGTCTTGATTTCCGAAATTTTTGTTGAGAATCCGGTCTTGATTTCGGTCAATTTATTTGAGGCGTTGGTTTTCCACTCGGTCATTTTTGTCGTGACCGTATCTTTCATGTTCTGCCAACCCTCTGAAACATTCGTCTTGATTTCTGAAATTTTTCCGGAGAATTTTTCTTTGATGTCTGTCAATTTTCCTCCGGTCAGATTGTCAACGAACGTGAATCCGGATGAATAGAATCCCTTGATTCCCTCCCATCCGGCAGCAACAACACCCTTGATTCCTCCTCCGTTTTCCTCGTAGGCTGTTTTCATGTTGCCTAATTTTTCTTTTGCCGTCGTGACTGCTGCTGACATCACGGTCGAGACCGTGTTTTTTACCCCGTTGAAAACGGTCGTCGCTGCCTGTCCTATCGTGCTATTCTTAATCGAATCGCCGATTTCCTTGACCTTGTTTGTGACTGCCTCCTTTGCCTTTGTAAACGCTCCGGTGATAGCCTCCTTGATATTGTTGAATGTTTCCTTGATTTTCGACCAAAATTCCGATAATTTCTCTTTGACCGTATCCCAATTTTTATATAATGCGACACCTGCTGCAATGAGACCCGCTATCAACGCCACAATCAGAATAATCGGGCATAAACTCATAGCCGTATTCAATGCGGTTTGAGCCACCGTCATTCCTCCGGTCGTTGCCGTTGCTGCTGCCGTCGCTGCTGCGTGTGTTCCCTCTGCTGCTGTTGCTGCTGCATCTGCTGCCGTTCCTGCTGCCGTCGCTGCCGTTTTTGCCGTAATCTTTGTGATAATACCTGCAACCGCTGAAACAAACTGCTGTCCTGTCTTAATCGTCGTTGAGATGCCCTGTGCGACTTTCCCGAATCCGATTGCCAACGGTCCTATTGCAGCGACCACAAGTCCGACTTTGATGATTGTCTCCTGCTGCCCCTGTGTTAAACTCGTGAACCATTTCGTCACGTCTTGAATCTTCTCTGTCAACTTTTCAATCATCGGTGCAGCGGATGTCTGTGCTGTTGATGCCAGTGTTGACAATGCCAGTTTCGCATTGTTCATCGCTACTTTCGCATTGTCTATCGGGTCTAACGTGCCGTTGTAGGTGTCCTCAACGGTCGTTCCGTATTCCTCCATCGTGCTTGAGAGGCTCGTGAGGTCGATTCGGTTCTCCCGAATCGCCTTTGTCATCTCTGCTGCACCCTTTTTCCCGAACAACTCCGTTGCTATCTGCATAGCCTCGGTTTCCGTCGATGCGTTCTTTATGCTCCCGATGGTCTCCTCAAGGGCAACGTCCATCGACTTTCCCTCTGCTGTGGCGTTCTGTAACGCCTTTTTGAGACCTGCAAGAGCCGTCGTTGAATCAACGCCGTTTGCGTCGAACTGTGCCATCAAATTGACCGCTTGAGGCAGTGATAGACCCATCTCTTTGAATGCTGAATTGTTGTCAAGGACAGCACTTTCAAGCGTGTCAACGGAGATTCCTGTTTCCTGTGCTTTTGCCGTGAGAAGTCCTAACAGATTCCCCGTCTGCGATGAATCGACGTTCCATGCTTTCATGATTTTGTCGACTTGGTCAACAGATTGCGTCACCTGCGTTCCGTTGATGGATGCGAACTGAATGAACTGTGTTGACAGTGTCTCAAGTTCTGTTCCGGTCGAATGGAATCTCGTGTTGACTTCTCCGATTGCCTCCCCGACCGTCGACATGTCCTCCGGCATTGAGCCGAACACATTGTCTGCGGAATCCGTCAGTCCTTTCAGTGCGTCGCCTGTCGCTCCGGTCTTTGTCACGATGGTATCATATCCCTCGTCAAGTTCCGTAAATGCTGCGATGGACGCTGCTCCGATTGCTGCAATTCCAACAGAGACGACGGACATCTTTTTCCCGAATCCCTCCATCTTTTGACCTGCCGTGTCGCAAGCTGACGCAAACTCATTCAATTTGTGGTTCTTGAGTTCGTTGTTTACGTCCTCAAGTTCTGCCTCCATCTCCGTGAGTGCTGTTTTCGCATTGTTCGTCTTGGTCGTCTGATTTGCAAGAGCGGTCTCGGTCTTTCCGATTGCTGTCTCATTCTGCTTGTATTCCTGTTCGAGTTTGTCGAGTTCGTCTTTCAGTGCTTTGGACTGTTCTGAATCCTCTCCCGTCGCCTTGACGGAATCCTCATGAGCCTTTTTCGCTGCCTCAATCTTTGTCTTGAGTTCCTCCTGCTTTGTCTTTTGGTCGGACAATTTCTGCGTGAGTTTCTCCTGCTGCTCGGAGTTCAACTGAACAATGTTCTTTTGTACAGTGATTTTTGCTGTGAGGTTCTCTGCTTTTGCTTTTAGAGCATCCGACGCAGAACCGAATGACTTTGCCTGTGCTTGTGCCAGCTTGAACTCACTCGACAGTTCTTTCATCTGTGCTGCTGCCGATTTCATTTGCGATTGATAGTCGCTCGAATTTGCCGATATTTTCACACTTGTATAAGCCATTCTCTCACCTCCTCCGTTTAATTTTCATTGATTGTGTCTAACTCAAATTTGAGATAATCAAGCAATGAAATGATGTCCTCTCTCATGCACTGACTATATGAGTTCTTTAATAGCCGAATAGCGATTTTCACGACACGGTCAACAATCTCGCTGCATGTCCTCCACTGGTTGACCTCCTGCTCCTCGTCATCGTCCTCATACCCGTTTTCACGGTCATAATCGCCGAACGCTGACTGTTCTTTTTCCACTGGTTCAGCCTCGACCACGTTCAGCAGTTTCTCCGCAACAATCGTCTGCATCGTAAAATGTACCGTCTTTATTGCTGTTAGAAACTCAACAATGTCTGCCGTTCCTAACTCTGCAAGTGACATTTCATTCCCGAACAACTCCTGCACGATTTTTTTGTTGAAAAACATTGCGTCTCTGTACTTTTCAGAGGTGTTTTTCTCCATGATGTTGACGTATCTTTTGTATTGCTCAACCGTTATCGTGTTGATGAAATATCTCCGTTCGTTGCAAGTGATTTCAATATCCGGTATCACTTGCCATTCTGAAAATTTTTCGTGATTTTCTCCATTCGTTTCTCTAATTCTTCGCCTACGCCCATGTCAATGAACTGGAACTCAAGAATGATTCCTGCTGCATCTAATCCCGTTTCGGGGTCTTTCAGTTCCTCGACCGTGAATTGATTGTCATACGCCTTGCAAATAAAGAGCAGCATCGCCTCGATGTCCTGCTTTGTATATCTCGTGTGCTTTTCAATGCTTTCTGCCGTTTCCAAATACTCCATGTAAATGTCAACAGACATTTTCTGCATCGTATATTCTTTGTTTCCTACTATGATTTTTCTTTTCATGTGAACGCCCTCCTGTTATCTCTCTGTTTTACGCTGTCGCCTTGTCTTTTTCCTGCACTGCACTGAACCACTTTTCGATTGCTGTTTTTGCATCCGTGTATGTGTCTAACAGGTTCGATTCGTCGACGGAAATCTCATATTTGTTGTCAATGTTTCTCTCGTAGAACGAACCCTTGATGCTCTTTGTTGTCGGTGACAGTTTTCCCTCTTTGGTGTTTGCCTCTTCGCTGATTCCCTCGGAGAACTTACCTGCATAGAGCCACTTAAATTCATACTTGCCGTTCAACTTTCGTTCACGCCATCCGATAGCGACCTCCGGTGCTGCGTCATCGCTCGATTTCACAAGGAAACCGTTCTCGTATAACTGCCCGAACAACAACACTCTGTCCTGCGGTGCGAGAGCGTTGACCTCAATCTCAATCTCCGTTCCCTCGTATGAATTGATGACCTCCTCTGTTCCATCATCCGAATAAATCTTTTCGGATGTCCACTTTTCATCAACCTTTGCTTTGATTGCTCTTGCCAGTTTGACCGGAGTGTCTGCGACATACCCTGTCGCCGTGTTCTGTTTCAGTAGTGCGATGTAGAAATCTCTACAACCGCAGGTTCTACTCCTCACAATCTGCTGTCCTGTTTCGCTCATTTCTTATTCCTCACTTTCATAAAATTTTGAAAACCTTTGTGCTTTCATATAGATTCCATCCTCCGGCTGTGAATCGTCTCCGTTCCTGCCCTCGAACGCAAATCCGCTCGTTTTCATGAGTTCCTTTATTTCCTTTGCCAGTTCTACCTCGTCGCACTTTGAAAAAATGGTAATCTGCACCGACAGTGTCACACCCTCTGCGTCATCGTCTGAAAAGTTCTCCTCATCCTCGCCTAAATCCCACAACGTCACATGACACTCATTGATGTCTTTGTCATACCATCCTTGCATCACAATGATTCCTCTGTCGTGTATAGGCTGCAACGCCTCTGATGCGTCCTTTATGATGTCCGGACTGCCGTTCATGTTCTCACCTCATTTCAATGTGTTGTCTAAATACGTTTGATACTCCTGTTCTGCTATCTTTTGCAGTTCTGCATCTGCCTCACGTCCTGTTGCATAGATAAATTCTTGAGGCGGTCTGTAAATCGTTCCCCAGTTTATGAATTTCACATAAAAGTGTTCGCTGTTGTCCGATTTCTCCCATCCTATATCTGCCGTTGCAGCGATTCCTTTTGTCTTTATCTTTCCGACCGGAACTGCATTTGCAGCATGTGTTGAGACGGATGATTTTGAACCAAATCCCCGACCGCTCAATTTGA
The DNA here is from genome assembly GCA_018374355.1 of Clostridiales bacterium. Classification (GTDB taxonomy): domain Bacteria; phylum Bacillota; class Clostridia; order Lachnospirales; family Lachnospiraceae; genus Oliverpabstia. The sequence continues at coordinate 79,035 of JAHAFI010000002.1, read as the reverse complement.
TGTCTGCCGATTTCGGTATTTTCCCGGACATAATTCTTTTCACAACTGGTTGTCCTTTTTCGACAATCTTCTTGTTTACTTCTTTTATGTCCTCGTCGCTTGCAGCATCCTCAAACGCTTTCACGAGTTCCCTCAATCCTGCAAACTCCATTTCAACTTTCATCGCATCACCTCCGGTGTCAGATTATGACACTATGCACCCGCACGACATTTCAGCAGCACCCGTCTTTCATCCGTGAACATCGGTGATGCGTCGTATAACTTAAATTCAACGCCTTTGTAAATCGCATAGAACTCTTTCAGATTCAGTCTGATTTCCTCAACCTTTTCGCAGTTCCTAACCTTGAAAACGATTGTATTTTCGAGACCCGTCTGCAACGCCGTGTATTTTTCATTCGTGCCTAATGACTGCACGTCGCACCAACATGAATAAAACTCCGTTTCCTCCTGCTGCCGTCGACCGCCGACAACATCTGTCCGTTTCCGGATGATTTTCACTCTCCCGTTCATTCCGCTGCACCTCCATATATTTCTTTCAGCAGCATGGATGACACTGCGTTCGTGAGTGCTTTCGTGTCTTTTTGGTATTTCTCACGGTTGTCGTATAGTTCTTTCACGGATATAAAAGCAAGCAGTTTTTGTCGTGCTGTCATGTCGTACTGGTCGAAATTCGGAATCAGTTCCGACATTTCCGCAAGGGCGGTGTCAAGCATCAACTTCATGATGTCCTCGTCGTCGTTGTAGTCGATGTGACAGTACACTTTGCACGTCGCAATCAACTCATTTTTGTATGCACTTTTTTCACCGTCTGTCATTGTTCTCACCTGCTTTCATTTTGCAGGGCGGTTTCCCGCCCCGCTCATATTACCCGTTCACGACTTCTGTGATTTCTCCCTTGATGACTGCATCCTCGTCAACAGGCTGCACATCGAAACGGTCACGGACTTTCACGCCCGTCATGTCCTTATCCCACAAGCCTGTTCCCTTGTCGTTGATGTCGATTGTCATGACGTTCCGGTCGAACAGTGTCACCGCCTCTTTTAAGTCACCGCAGAAAATCGGGTGCTTGTAGCCTTTCACCGTCTTTCCGTCCGTATCAAGAATCGGCGTGGACTTCAAGGTTTTCTTTGAGAGTTTCACGATTCTGTACTCGCCGAAAAGCAGTTTCCCCTTTGTCGCCTGTGTCGGGTCTTTCTGCAAGATATAGTTCCCGTCAGAATCTTTCAACTTGTCGAGATAGTTGAACCCGCTCTGATTCGTCACAACGATGGATGTTGCAGCAATCGCAGGGTCTAACTCCTCGTTGAAAATATCCTTGAGGCTGTCGATGTTGGAAACGACAACCTCTTTTCCTGCTGTCATCTCATTCAACACTTTCAGAATCATCGCATTTCTTGTCGCCTTTGTTTTCTTGGCAATCCACTTGTTGATGTATGCCATGATGTTGGCTGCCGTGTCCTCAAACAACTCTGCGGTCAATTTGAGGATTCCACCCTTTTTCTTGATTGCATACTTAATCTGTTTGAAAACAGGTTCGTCCATTTCCGGAAAATCCGCAGCCTCGTCAACATTATCAAACGGAACGGATTCCGCATCGACTTCAATGTTCCTGCTGCCTGTCTTTGTGGTCACGCCCTCGGTGTTGACGTACTGTTCCAGATTGTCCTCGGAACGTCTCAACTCAATAATGTCTGTTCTGATGTCCTCCGGAATTGTCACGCCGATTCCCATTTCCCCGTCATCGTTCGGAGTTGTGTCCGATGTGAGGGCGTTTTTGTAGGTCTCAACATCTTCCTTTTTCGGTTCTGTGTGCAGGAATCCGGCTTTTACAATGTTCACGAACGCTCTCACAAGGTTCTTTTTGTCGGACTTCGGTTCTGCGTTCATCTTCTTTGCAGTTCCGTTGTTGACTTTGTCCTCAATTTTCTCCTGCTCCTCCTCGTCTAAATCAAAGAGCAGGTCGAACTTTGCCTGCAACTCTTTCAGTTCGTCCTTTGCCACCTTTGCCTTGTCAAGTTTGCCGTCTGTGACAAGGCTCTTGACCTCATTCTTTTTGTCGTTAATCTGTTTCAGTAATTTCTGCATTTCTTTGTTCATTCTTTCAATCCTCGCTTTCGTTTTGTGTACCGTAAAGGTATAAATCTTTGAGAATCTCCTGCTTTTCAGCCTCAATTCTCTGTTCCTCTGTATCTGCTGCCTCTTTGCTCCGCTTTTCCAGTTCTGCAATCACCGCATCGACGATGTCCTTTGTCTTTGCTCCTGCAAACTGTTCCGGAATATTCTCATATTTGTCGAAATAATCGGATGCACATGCTGCGACTGCTGCCGTCTCCTCAATCTCAACGTCGAAATATTCCGCAAGTTTTGCACCATTGAACCACGTTTCCGCTGCCATGAGAGCCTTAATTTTGTCTCTCGTGACACCCTCTTTCGTGTGTTCCATGTATATGTCAAGAATGGATTCCTCGCAGAGATTCAACTGTTTGATGACATCCTTGAAATCATCTGCGTTCCCCCATGCCATGCAGAGAGGTTTGTGAATCATTGCTTGTGCCCCTGTCGCAAAATGCAGTTCATCACATGCGAACATGATGACCGATGCGATGGACGCTGCCATTCCGTCGACATACCCGACCTTGTGACCGCTGAACCTTTTCAACTGGTTATGGATTGCAAGACCTGCAAACACGTCACCGCCTCCGCTGTTGAAATAGATGTCAATGTCCTCATATCCATCTAACTGATTGAGAAAATCAGCGATGTCCTGCGGGCATTTGTCCTCCTCGTACCACATGGATTCCCATGTCGCCGATACAATGTCGCCGTAGAAATACAAGGAACATCTGCTCTGCTCCTCGGTTTCATTCAAGTCCAAATATCCGACCTTTTCGACCTTTCCGGTTCGTTTGTTTTTCTTTGTGAAATCAAAACGTCTTTTCAATGCCATTGTCATTCACCTCCTCCCTTGTCATCGTCGTCCTCTGCCTTGTCGGTTTCGTCCGATTCCTCTGTTTCCGGTTCTGTGGTCTCCTCGGTCTGCTCCTCGGTTTCCTCCTCCGGCGTTTCTTCCGTCTGCTCCGGTGTCTCCTGCTGCTTTGTGTAGGCAGCACCCGCCATCGTCAACGGCACAATATTTCCGTTCGCATAGAGTTCATCGCCTCCCTCTGCATCCGGATAGTCTAACTTTCTTCTTGCCTCGTTTGGTCTGATGATTGTTCCCTGCACACCGTTTTTCAAGTATTCCATTTGTGTCTTGCTGTCTGTCCGGAACAATACCTTTTCGTTGTATTTGTAATAAAATCCGTCGTCTGATTCTTCATCCGGCAGCATCTTATAATTGATTTCTTCCTCATACTGCTTGATGATGAACAGTTCTGTGTCGACGTAGAATGATAACTGCTGCATTTCGCTGTTACTGTACGACGATTTTGAATAGTCGTTGATTTGATTCGGTTTTACTCCGAACGCACCTGCGATTTGCAATGCATTATATTTTTTCAATTCAAAGAACTGTGAATCGGTCAGCTTGATGTCGAGAGGTGTGAGTTTCATTCCCAACGGAACAGGCAGGATTTTTCCTGTGTTCTTTGCCCCGCTGCCGAACTCCTCAAACGACTTGACAAGTGCTGTTTTTGCCTTTTCGTTCAATTCTCCTGTGTATTCGAGTGTCGCTTTTGCTGTCAGACCGCTCTCATACAAGTTATTCATGAACGCCTGTGATTCAGATGCACCCGCAACCGTATCTCTCAATATCTGCTGCACTGGTAGTCCTGTGATTCCGTCGAAACTGAATGATGTCTTGAAATGCATCACCTCGTCTGTATTGAAAACGTATTGTCTGCCGGATGTCGGGTCTGTGTAGACATACCACAACCGCCCGACACCTGCGAATATCCCCGCATCGTCAACAACTATCTGAACACAATTTGACTGCATCACCCACAAATCAATGATTCTGAACTCGCCTCCGTATTTCTGCCGGATGAACTTTTTCCGCAAATATACATAAGCGTTCCCGTAATGATTCCGGTTGATTTCAACTGTGTTCCAGAATGTTGTCGGTGTCATAAACGGATTCGGTCTCTTTGTAAGCAGCTTTGACGTGTCCGTCGCCTCTGCCTCGACAATCCCCTGCTCCGTCTTTTGATAATATTTGATAGGCATTTTCGCCAGTGTCTCGGATAGCATTTTCAAACATGTAAAATATGTGACCTCTGATGTCGGTTTCCCTTTTCTTTTTAGTCCTATCCGCTCAAGGAACGACGGTGAGTTCAATGTCGTTTTCCCTCCGTCGTTCTGTGGTTCACCTCTCCACCAATTTGAAATTTTTGCTCCTAATCTCTGAAACGGATTCATTTATTTCTCACCGCCTTTCTTCATGTATTTTTCAAATTGCTCAAGCCATTCATTGACAGTTTCGTTCACATCCGGACGGTATTCCTCTTTCATTGCGTGTTTCCATGCGTCGATGATAGCGTCAATCGGGTCGATTCGTTCTGTCGTGATGTCCTTGTCAATCTTTATTTCGCCGTAGTTGTTTGAAATGGTCTTTGCGTTCGCAATCGACCAAACAAGCAGGCTGTCGACCGGAACAACTATCTTGTTGCCCTCCTTGCCGACTTCCATTCCCTCAATTTCCACATTGCCCGCAAGAATCTCAAGTCTGAAATCAACGGTCGCATCGTTCAACTCTTTTGCTGTCTGTGTGACAGAGATTGAATCGAATCCCATCGCCTCAAGGTCTGACAGGAACGCCGACGCATTGTGCGTGTCGTAACATATCAACTGCGGTTTGAGGTTGTGTTCTTTCACCAAATCCTCAAGATATTTGATGATGTATTTGTAATCTGTCTTGATTCCTCCCAGTGTTTCGGTGACGGTCACGAGACCTTTTTCAATCCACACGTCATAAGGAACTTTGTCCGTCTTGATGTGTTCGTCAACTCGTGATGATGGAATGAACGAATGTGTATGCACAAAATACTTTTTCACGCCGTCCACCATGTACGGAATGACGATTGCGATTGATGTCAAGTCTCCTCCGGACGACAGGTCGACACCGACATAACATTTTGCACCTTTGAAATCCTTGAGTGATTTCAGTGCTGCACATGCTTTCCATCTTGCAATGTCTTTGATATACATTGAATTTGACCACTGCATCCACATGTTCAACTGTTTCACGAGAAAATCCCGTAAATCCTCACCGCCCATGTCACGGGCAGTGTGTGCAATCGGAATCAAATTCTCAAGTGCATCCGCATCAAATTCAAGAATCGGATTCGCTTTCAGCCAGTTCTCCGGCGTGTAGAGGTCGTCATCTGCGTCCATCTGTGCGATGTAAACGAATTGACTGTCGTTCTCGAACACGCCCCTCAACAGGTTGCAGCAATACTCATATAATTTATAGCAGGGCGATTTCAAATCGAATCCCGCTGTCGTAATGACTGAAATCAGAGCCGACTTGAGTTTTTTGATACCGCCCTCAAGCAGCTTGTACATCTGATTTGTCTTGTGTGCGTGGTACTCGTCGACAATTCCCAAATATGCACGATGTCCGTCGAGTGATTTCGTGTCGCCGGATAACGCTTTGATTTCCGAATGTGTGAGCAGACAGTCAATCGTGTGGTTATGCTCATGTACTTTGAACCATTCCGACAACTCCTCGTCTGAATTGATGAATTTCGCAACCTCGTCAAACACAATGTTCGCTTGGTCTTGCTTTGTCGCCGTACAAAAGATTTTTCCGTACTTGTAGCCGTCAAAATTGCCGTAATAACACGCCAAAATACCGTTGATGAATGACTTTCCGTTCTGTCTGCCTAACTGCACATAGGATGTTCTAAACCGTCTATACTGCTTTTCTTTGGTTCTCCACCCGTTTATTGATCCTAAAATGAAACACTGGAACGGATATGCGACGACATTCTCATCGCCCTCGCCCTCCGCAATCGTCAACTCCTCTGCGAAATTGATGATTTCCTCGGACTTTTCAACGTCAAAATAATACTTATATGGTGCTGCTTTGGACTTTTCAAGGTCGTCGAGATGCCGTTGACATGCCAGTCTGACAAGTTCTCCGGCTGTAATCTCGCCCGCCACAACATCAAGAGCGTATTGTGTGCAGCGGTCTTTTATTTCCTTTGCTCTCGCCATGCTTTAATTTGCATACTTTGCAAATTTGTTCTCCGGCTTTTGCTGTTGTGGTTTTGGTACGACCAAACGGCAACGGGAGGACACCGTCATTCCGAAATCAGATGCACCCTGTCGACACTGTTTCATGCAGCGGTCTTGAATTATCATGAGTTTCTCACGCTCATTGTTCACGACCTGTGTTGTTCCAACCTGCACACGCTCTTTTTCTCCTGTGTCCGGATTCTCTCTTTCCTCGTAGACCGGAACATCTAACATCAACGGCGTTCCTCTTATCTGCTCCGTGATTTCAATGTACTGGTCTTGTGCTATGAGCAGCCTCGCCAGCGCATCGCAGTCCACGTTCGCAATCAATTTGATTTCGAGCAACTCTTTCGCAAGTTTCCGGAATTTCTTCTTTTGCTCGGCGGTCAAATAGGTCGGCGGTTTGACTTTGTCGTTCGGTGCTGTCACCTCTGCGTTTTTTCGTTCCTCAATTTCTGCTTTTGTTAGGTGTTTTTTCCCTTTCATGACCACTAAATCGGTCGGTTGTCTCTGTCCTGCCACGGCAACATCAAACCCCCTTTCCGTCTAGTGTTCAGCCTTTTCGTGTCACATTCTGACACCCCTTTTCGTCATCCCCTTGTTATGAAAATTCTCGTGGGGAGTTTTCTCCAAAGAAAAGAGGGGGTGCGACTAAGAATGAATTGCACAAAACTTTTTTGTACCCCCCTGCCTCTCGGAAATGGTATTCAATCAGTGACCTCAACTGCGTCTGTGTTGCTTTCATGCTTGCAGCACTCCTCTTGTACAGTGCTGTTATAGTGTTGTGTGTTCGTTGACTTAAAGGAATAAGATTCAAAGGATTCAACCTCTGCTCCCAGTCCTCCTCAAGTTCTATGATGTGATGGACTGGGTCTGAATCATTGAGAGTTATCAACTCATGTGTGACATACAGTGCATATATATCCACATACTCATACACACTCATGATGACAGGTCTCAACTCCCGCCACTCCTTTGATATATAGAACTCTGCTGCTCGTGGGTCTCTGCGTGTGTTGTTATACACCACATGTCTTGACTGCTGCTTTTGCTGACATTCTTCGCACATCTTCATTGATTGTGGTATCAGTTTCCCGCAATACCTGCATGACTTCAACAACACCGCCATTCACTCCTTTCATTCTTCTTTGTCCTGCTGCCTCTGATTCCTTGCAAGAGGCGGGCAACTCTCCACATCTCTGTGTCCTGCTGCCCGCTATATAACAGGAGGGCAAACAGGCAAGAAAAAAGCGACTGCATCTCTGCAATCGCTCACTCAACTGTTCACGCTATCATATTAGCACTTTTATTCCGGCTTTTGTTCACCCACTTTTTACCCCTGTTTTCACCCTGTTTTCACCCACTTTTTACCCTGTTTTGTTCAATTCTGTTTTCTTTTCGATTGCTTTTGCCCCGAAAAGTTTGATTGACAAACGCTCTTTCATTAAGTTGCACCACTTTTTCGGTGTGTTCTTTCCGCATCCGGTGTCACGCACAATGTCCTCGTATGTCTTGCCTTTCACATATACCGCCTCAAGTGCGTCGTATTTATACCCGATACCTGCTGCCTCTGCATCCTCTTTCAGTGATTCCAGTGCTTTGTTGATATGCTCAAGCAATATGATTGTTTCTGCACGACACTCACGGATTGACTGCAAAAATGCCTTTTCCGCAGATATGTTATATTTTGATATATCCTGCACCTGTGAGACCTCTGAAACCGCCTCCTCTGCATACCGCACCATTTCACGGTAGTTGTCGAGGTATATCTGTGTTTTCTGCATCGCAGTCAACTCCTTTTCCTGTTCCATGTCCTTTCCTCCTTTTGCATCTTCTCCTCGTGGACAGTCCGTGCATTTTTCTCCAATTATTTGACCTATACGCACCACCTGCCTCTCTCTGCTTTATGAGAAAGGGAGTTCTTCGTCGATTCCGTCCGGAATGTTCATGAATCCGTCTCCTGCATCCGAATAACCCGCATTGTTGTCCTGCTGCCCTGCTGCCCTCTTGCTTTCTGCAAATTCCTGTTCCTCAACAACCACATCCGTTGTATATACCTTTTGACCCTCCCTGTTCGTGTATGAACCCGTTTGAATCCGTCCGGTGACAGCGACTTTCGTTCCTTTTCTCAAATACTTCTCTGCAAATTCTCCATTCTTTCCAAATGCGACGCATTGAATGAAATCCGCTGTCTGCTGCTCCCCTTTTCTTGTTCTCCTGTCAACTGCGAGTGTATATCGTGAAACTTCCATTTGTTCCTGTGAATCACTTCCCTGTGAGTACCTTGTTTCGGAGTCTCTTGTCAATCGCCCCATCAAAATGACCTTATTCATTGCCCTGCTCCTTTTCTTCTCTCAAAATATACTCATTTTGCATTTTCTGCAATTCGACCAGTCCTTTTTTGAACTGGAGGTCATCGCCATTCATGCAAATCTCAATCAATTCCTCGTATTTCTCAAGATTGTCAAAAATGAACCTTGCCTCTGTTGCTGTCCTTGTTGCGTTGATGAACATTCCTTTTATCGCCTCTTTCATCGTTTCGCAACTCAATCTTTCCTCCTCTGTCTTTGGTGGTGTTTCTCCCATAGCCTTTTTATACACCCTTTCGATAATTTCTGAAATCGGTTGTTTCCAGTCGCACCCTTTTTCGCCTACAATCTGCCATTCGATGTCCTCAAATGAATTTCCCCTTGCTGCTCCGGTGATTCTGATGTCTTTTTTCCCTTTTGCGGAAATCAGAATCAAATCGTCATCATATGCCTCCATGTAGTAGTCATATTTTGCACTGAAATTCTCTCTCGGATTGATTATGACCTCCGGACGACTGCTGCCCTCTGTTTCAATCTTCACACCGATGTATTTTGCACCTGCTGCCTTTGCGTCAATAAAAATCGCTTTCAAACTGCTCTTTTTCATGCTGCTCCTCCATTCACTAACCTGTTGAATAATTGCTCATATAAAGCCTTGTATGTGTCTCTTTCGCTCTCTGCCCGAATCAGAGCCTCCGATGTGTTCACACTCTCCGGTTCTTTCTTCATTTCCTGCTCCCGCTGCACCTGCTGCCATTTTGCAGCATCCTCTTTCGCAGTTTTCAACTGCTCCCGCAGTCCGTTGATTTCATCCTCCTGCGACTTGATTGTCTCTGTGTATTTCTTTGATGTTTTTGACCCTGCATCCAAATTCAGAGAAATCATGAGCGCGATGTCAATATTCTCCATCTCTTTATCGCTACACTGCCCGATATAATTGTTTACCCTGTCCGTTGACACCGATGTGACCTGTTCGCACAACGCTGTTGATATTCTTCCGGTGCTGCGTACTGTCGCATGTGTCGGGAGGTCTGTTTTTGGTTGTGTCGTCAAATATACAATCTCAATCACTCCGGAGTTCTCATTGTTCATGTCATTGCTGACTACTACTGCCGGACGGTCTGAAAACTGCTCGTGTCCAGTTATCGCCCCCCCTCTGCTTATATAAAAGATCTCCCCTCGCTTAATATCATTCATGTTCCTTTTCCTCCTGTTCCTTTATGTATTCAATCAACTGTTTTCCCAAAAACTCCGTATATGCCGGAGGGATAGCCTCTGCAAGTTCCGCTCTCGTCATCCAGTCGATTCCTCCCAGTGCAAATCCCCAGTACAACGGAATCTGTCTGCTGTTCATCCCTCGAACTCCCCCGCTGCCACATATAGCGATGAAACCGTCCTCTCCGAATCCGTTTCCTGCTGTCGGTGTCTTTTTCTGTTCCATCGGCTTTTCCGGCAATCTCAATATGATATTGCTTTCAAAAAGTCTCTTTCTCTGCGTGTACAGATTCTTGAACTGTGACCCATACAACGCAATCGGATTCTCAAGCGGTGCTCCGTCCACATTCTCAATGATGAACGGTTTCCCTATCTTCAACAACATTTCTCTCGTCTGTGGAATGAAATCCGGATGCTCGCCATATTTCCCGTTATTTCTGCCCTTTGAGAGTGCTTGTGCCTTTGTATGTGCTTGACACGGAGGTGATGCGTGAATTGCGTCAAATTCAGACAAGTCATGCGTCCTCAAATACTCAATGGCATCCATTCTCACAAACTCATACGGATAGTTCGGTTGTTCTACAATATCAATTCCCACGACCTCGAATCCTGCTCGATGATACCCCTCTGCTGCCCCCCTGCCTTGCAGAAAAGGTCAAGTATTTTATATTTCTTTTTCATTGTTTTTCGTCTCCTCTTAAAAACTTGTTAAACGCATTTTAATAACATTTATGATGCAATATCCCGTCTCAATAGCGGATGATGTGTTTTCGTCCTCTATGTGAGAGATTTTCGCCTCAATCGTCATTCCTGTTGCTTTTCCACTCTCAAATTCTCCGATTGTGATTTCTTCTCCTACCTTGTACCCGTCATTTTTTACAATCATGAAACTCTGTTCACCGTTCGCGATTCTATCAAACAGACTTACCGCTGCCCGCAAATACTTCTTTCCGGATGTCTGTGAATCACTCGGAATATTGTTCATTTTCTCCTCTTGAGCCTTTTCACGGAGTTTTCTTGCGGTCTCTTTGTCGATTGCGTCCTGCTCCTCGGAATATCTCTGCTCGTCGGTCTTGTATGCCTCCGCACGGTTCTTGTACTGGTCGCACTTCGTACATGTTCCGGTCTTGACATTGCAAGTCTCGTATTCCGTGCACGAATAGCAGATTGATGTGATTCCCTCCGGATGCGGTGTCTGATAGTCGTCACCTGCTGCCGGATGCTCTTCATATCCCGCTTGTGCAGTCTGTTCCCAGTTTTCACCCTCCTGCTGCAAACCGCTTTCTGGTGGATTCATGCCATATCCCACCATCGCATCCTCATATGACATGTATTTTCCGGTTCCTTTCTCCTGCTGCCCCTCCGCTTTCATGTCCTTAATCTCTGTATAGGACAACTCTCCGCTCTCTTTGTACTTCTCAAGTGCCTCCTGCTGCTTTTCCGCAGACATCCCGCTCAATTCATAAGCAGCGGAGAATGTGAGACGCTCTTTGTTCAGTTCCTCACAAAACTCCGGAATCAGATTGTTGCTGATACTTTCAACCTGTGCGATTTTCGTTTTCGACATCTTGAGTATTGATGCAATCACATCACGGAGGCGACCGGACTTGAGGTCATACCCTTTTATTTTCTTTCCGTCCGCTTTCATACGCTCAAGGCACGCTTTCAATCGTTGTTCCTCTTCAATGATGTCCTTTATCGACTTCGTTCTATATGCGTTTGCAATGATGATTTCGACCTGTTCCTCGTCCTCGTCCTGTGGTGTCGTCAGTTTGCAGGTTGCCACCTCAAAATCCTTGTACCCCTGCCCTACAAGATGCTTGAGGGCGAGCCACCGTCTCTCACCTGCTACAATTCTATATTCGCCCTGCTCATTCGGCTCATATACCACTTCAAGATTCTGTTTGAGACCATACATGAGTATGTCTCCTGCCAGTTCCTCAATATCTGCTAAATCATAGAAATTCAGTTTGTTCCGGTACATCTTAAAAATTGAAATATCCTTTGTCCGGAATCTCGCTCTCGGTGATTCGTCAATCCCTGCCTTGCTGTTTTTATTCAATGCGTCCATGACGCTGAAACCTGTTGCCATGTTCTTTCCTCCTGTTCATTTCCTGCTCTGCCTCTTTTGCTATCCTTTGAAAAATACAGAATCCCTTGCACTGTTCCGGTGCGACTTTGCACTCCGTACACGACGGATATAATGACCCGTCTTTCCTCCTCGGTCTTTTATCCATTCTTTTGCCCCTACTCCGTCAACTTCTGTTTTCTTGTCTCTGTACGCTCGACGTTTATCTCGCCTTTCGCATTTTGAGAGACAGAGGCTTTGACCCCTCCCCGGAGATTCAGAGTGACCTTTGCAAGCCCTCCGGTGTAAATCTCCTCTACTGCTGCCCGTAGGATATTCACAATATCCTCACCGATTCTCTTTTCCGGTGCTGCATCCCATCCGAATAACACTGATACGTTTTTCAGTGCCTTTTCTTTCCTCTGCTTTTCTTTCTGATATTCGACCGCCTCCGGACATGTGCAGGTCATTGTCGCCTTTTCCTCTGCCTGTGGCTGTGTCAACTTTTCCTCTGTATCAAGTTGCACCATCTGTCCGCAAAATCTGCACGGTGCTGTGTCTATGATTTTTCCCATTGCGTTTCCTCCTTTACTCAATGAATTGTTCTGCTTTGAATCTGTCTCCTATGTCCATGAAATATCCATACAAAAATTCTTTCTGTTTTCTGGTCAGATTCTTCATGTTTGTCACTATATAACCACCGTATCCGGACGGATTGTGTATGAGACAATATCCTTTTTCCGATGAAAGAAAATCACGCATCAAATGTTCGATTTCATTGTTTCCGGTTTCTTCCACCCATTGCCAGTATTCCTCTGTGAATCCTTTCTTTTCGCATATCCGTTCCGCTGATTCCTCATGTGTTCCGAACGGCGATTCTGTGAACTCCCCTGTCGGCGATAACCATCCGAACTCTTTCGGTTCTATATCCTGCTGCCCCGTTTCCTCTTGTTCCTCTTTTTGATTCGGTATAATTCCGTTTTGAAAATCCCTAAAACATTTATCAAACTCCTCACTGTTTAGTCCTCTCGCCACTATCTGTTCATATTTCAATGCCTCGCCCTTTTCCCCCTCCTTCAGCATTATCATCCGGCATGTTCCCCATTCCATTTCACTGAATCCCAAACCATAGCATCGCATCACATAATACAAGCCGATTCTCAAATCCGGATTCCTTTGCAGTTCCACCGCATCAATAAAATTCTTATTTTCCAACGCATCCCACACGATATGAAAATAATAAACAAAGCCTTTCTCGAATGACCCACATTTTCCGGATGGTGTGATTTCAATGGAGGTGTCGCACATTCCTCCGTTCCCATTATGCTTGCATGAGGTGTTATTGCATGTTATTTTTCGTTTTCCCATCACGCTCCCTCCAGTTCTCTCACCAACTCACAAACCACACTCCTGTAGTCCTGTGATACGATTCCATTTTTTGAGAACTTCGGGAGAGGAATCATTCTCATTGTGGATTTCTCTGCTACAATAGAACGACGAATCGGTGTCGCAAACACATCCCACCCGTATTCCTCATGTAACCACAAGTCGAAATCAAGGGATGTCTTGTTTCTCTGCCTCATTGTCATCAATGCTTTAATTCTCAATTTTGGATTCAGTTCTTTCAAATCCTCAATCTGCTCCCTCAAGTTCCCGATTGCCTCAACCTCATACCCTCCTACTTTCACGGGTGCAATCACGAGTTCTGCTGCCAGTAAAATGTTGATAACAACCATGTCGAGGAGACGACCACAATCACACACGCAATAATCATATGCTCCTGCTACCGCTGCCAGTGCATCCCGCAGTCTCGTGACTTGATTGTCCTCCTGTTTGAGCAATAGGTTCATATCTGTCTGCATTAAATATCCGTTTGCCGGAATGATGTCAATATGGTCGTACTCCGTTGACTGTATGAGTTCCGATGTCCTGTATTTCCCTCCGACGTTTTGGTGGTGCTCAAGCAACTCACTCATTCCGATTCCCTCCGGTTCATACCGCCCGAACGTCTTTGATGTATCTCCCTGCGGGTCTCCGTCAAGTACAAGCACCCGTTTCTCATATTCTTCGCCCAAAATATAGGCTATGGAATCGGCGGTCGTTGTTTTCCCGATTCCTCCCTTTGGTGACATTACTGCAATAATTTTCACGTTGTTTCCTCCTGCTTTTGTTTTTTATTTATCCTCAATTTCCGACGCTATATCAACGGCAATCGCTATCACAAACAATATTAATGCTGTAAAAGCAATCATAACCATAACCGCCACTATAACTCCTAACGCAACCAATAATTTCATTGTCCTGCTGCCTCCTCAAATATAAATCGTGTAATACAGTTTCATCTGCAAATCGCTGAAACAGAAATCCGGCGTTTCATCTGATCTCAACGGTTGCATAAGGTTTAATTCTTCCCATTTCCGATGACGCATCTCCGGAACAGCTCTGAATCTCTGAACCTCCTTTTGCTTAATACGTTCAAACAATCTGAAATCCTCATACCTCAACGATGCACAATAACTGATGAAAATGTCTTTCCCATTTTCTACTATCCGCATCATGTCAGAATTTTCAAGCACATTGACAAAATCCTGCGCCGTCATTTCTTCCCGCCTCCCTTGATCTTTCCGTCCTTGATGATGCTATTGTTCGGGATGCTCATTTCAACGTTTCCCAGTTCGCATCTTTTATGTTCCTCTTCAATCATTTCCATTGCATACTCAAAACAACCGTTTAAATTCAAATACTCTGTAATGACAGCGATTGCCTCCTCCGCCGAATAGCAGGTTGCAACAAAGTGTCCTGCTACTGCCATATCCTTGAGAAACACTTTTTGCGTGTCCTGCTGCCGATTGTTTCCGAATTTCATTTCGATGTATAGTCCACAATAAAGTCCTTTCGGATATGGCAAGCATAAATCCGACACGCCCGCCTTTACACCCATCTGTTTGAGTTTGACCGCCTCCATCTTGTTTCTGCTACCGCCATTCGGAACATGATGTAACCATTTCAATTCCGGATATTTTCCGGTATTCCATTCTGCCCACTGGATGACATTGATTTGTTCCGTGTCCTCGCTTTTCATTGCGTATTTCATGTTCATTTGCTCTTTTCCTCCTTTCCCGCTGTCTCTGTCTTGCATATATCGAAATACTTGCAGAACAAGCAGTTATGACGGCAGTCCTTGACTTTAAACATCCATGCCAATCGTTCAATTATCGCTCTGGCATTCATTGTTCAATTCCTCCTCTATTTCCCGCATCCGGTTCATAATGCCCTCGTTATAGTCGTAAACATATACCCCGTTACTCCATAAATGCCGGTATGCCCCTGTCTCCCCGTAATTGTAGGCAGCTAACGCATCTTGAACCGTTCCGTATTTGTCTATGAGGTCTTTTATCAGACTGATACCAACTCTCACATTTTGATATGGATTCAACATATCCGCGCATCCGTTTTCCTCTATGCGGTCAGCATTTTCCGCAGCGTTTATCTGCATATAGCCGAAACTGCACCCATTGTCTCCTACTGCGTCAAACTGATACCTGGATTCCCGTTCAATCATCGCCACGATAAGCGGATAACTCACCTCCTCCTGCTTACATAGACAATATGTATAAATCTGCATGATTTCCGGAAAATATCCTCCTTTTTCAGCGTATTCCGGAGGAATCTCGTAAAAGACAAACCCCTCATTTTCTCCGCCCCAGTCCCTTGACATAGCGTCAAACACGACGTACTTGTCCGTTGTCTCCCGCTGTTCTTCCTCCTGCTCAACGGTCTCTTTCTGATTTACGATCTCCTCAAATTCCTTGTAGTTTTGAATATTGCCCCGAACCGTTGCGATAATCATATGTGCCACCAGTATTAAAGCCGTTATCACGATGATTCTCTTGCAAATCCGGTCATGTCTCTTTACCTGCTTTCGTGTCATCTTCTTGAACTCTCCGTTTCCTCATTCTTGCGTGTATGTAGAACATATAATTGAAATCGTTATAGCAAACGCTCGCATCCGTGAAATCAAAGTCCGGATACCACTTTTCCATTTGTTTTCTGATGACGTTCTGTTTTTTCACCATTTCGTCAACATATTTTTCTATTTTCTTGTAACTCCCTTTGCCTTTTTCCGGCTGCTTTGAGTGAACAACACGGATGTCCGGGTCTTTCAAGCCTTGTGAGGAGTTCCACCGTTTTTCCGACTTGATTCGTTCCTTTTCCTTGACGATATAGTTTGCCATTCCGGACAATCCGTTTTCGTCTTTCTCCAGTCTCCGGACTTCGTTCCTGCTGCCTTTCTTCCAACATGCCTCGACCGTGTCCATGTCAAGTTCTCCGTCCATAACAAGGTGATGATGCCATCTGATGTCCTGCTCCGGTGAATACTCTGTCACATACACATATTTGCTGTTCTCAAGTCCTCTCTTTTTCCGCTGATAGTTGATTCTGCGAATATAGTTTTGCATGTTCTTGATTGCTGCGTCGATGTCTCCATCCGGCGGGAGATTCTCGTCATCGTATGTCAGTGTTATCCAAATATCACCGTCACCGAAATTCTCGTTGATTAAACGCTCCACATACTTTCTTGCGTTCTTGTCATTCAGATTCCTTTGAGCCTTGTCATTGTCCTTTTTGATTGTCCTCCCCTCCGGAGGTACTTCATCCATGCTCCGGAACTGCGGATATATCTCAATTTCAAACTGGTCTCCTGCTGTTATCTCTTTCAGTGCATATATAACTTTCTTTCGATGTTGGAACAGATTCTCAATGAACCACTCATGCATGTCCTCCATCGCTTTGTTATATGCTGCCTCATAATCATACGGGATATATTGCATCCCTCTTTTTCTTGCCATCTGACACAATCCTCCTGTTATGTTTTCGTAGACTTGTTATTATCTATTACAAGGACGTTAAAAGTTCCGAAAACCCTTGATTTTATAGACCTTTTCGGTCGCTTTTCAAGTTGCTTTTTTGTGTCAGATTTGCTATAATATTTCTATCAGTTAGCGACTGACACAATCAGTCGATACAAGGACGACCACTGCAATGGTTGTCCTTTTTCTTTGCTCTCATGCTCCTGCTTTATGTATGCCCCGCCACTGCGACGGGGCGTTTTCATTAAACGGCTGCAACCGCCTCTTTCTGTTCCCATCTGCGACGCTCCTCTGCTTTTCCTGCTGCCTTACCCTCGGCATACGCAGACATCACCATAATGGTCATTGACTTCCCCTCAAGGTCGTCGATATTCATGAATTTTTCTGCCATGCTCTCAATCACTGCCTTTTTCTCACTTCTCGTCATTCTCAACACCTCCTCTGATTCGCTCAATCTCTTTTTCTATGTTTTTTCCGGAATAATCTGCAAGCAGTTTTTCCGAAATGTGATACGTCCAAATCGAGGACATCTGCACCGCCGTTCCTATCGGGAGTTTTCCCTGCTGCATTGCTACCCTCACGAATTGCGGTGATACATTGAGGATTGCTGCTGCCTCTGTCGGCAATATTCGTCCTATATCCATCTTGATTCCTCCTGTTGGTGGCTCTCTCGGTCTTTTCATCCCGTCCACCTCTTTTCCGGCAATGTACACCGTGTTGTGACTTTTCACATTAAAAAATCATCGAAAACCTGTTGACCATCCACGCACTTTCTAGCAGGTGCGACCGCTGCCATGTTTCCCACGGTATCGCTACACGATGTCTTTCGGCTTGCCATCGTCAGAGTGTCGGTTGCCATCCGGACACTGACGGGGCGACTGCTGCCCCGTTTCGGCTTTTCTTTTATAAATTTAGGTCTATCACGTACCGGAGATTTGAGGTTTCTGCCTTATGTCTCCGGTATTTGATTCTGCGAATTTCCTTGTCAATCACTTCCTTGAGACTTTCTTTTTCATTCTCTGTTAATCCTTTTACTATAATTTCAAATGCATCCTCACGGCTTTCTGCATATTTCAAATATCTTTCTTTCATTCCTGTTCCTCCTATTCTTTCTTGTCCTGCTGCATCTCCTGCCATATAATGAATGTGCGACCATTTCGAAATGACAGGAGGTGAAACAATATGGACGATTTGACTAAAGAGCAAAAACATCTTCTTGTTTCCATGTATAAAGAAGTATTGAACCGTCAACCCGCTCTTTCGATGGAAGATGCGAACAAATTCGACGATTCTGACCAACTCATTGAACTCTTTTCTCTCAATGCGTCATCCGACTACGTCTCTGACTTATGTTGGAAACTGCATTCAAAGGGATATATCCAGTGTTATTCCGGAGATGACCTTGCGAATGATATTTCTCTATCTGACAAAACGATTGTCTGCATGGAGAACAGATTCAAAAACGGTCTGAAAGATGTTCTTTCTTTTCTGTCTAACTTTATTTAATCTATGGAGGATGTTTCATTTCTTGAGACATCCTCTTTTTCATAGAAACTCCCGTTTTTGTATTTCCCTCGCCTCTCGAAATTCATCGCATGGCTGATGTCGGTCGTGTGTCTGCAATCTCCTCCGTTTTTATAACAGTTTCTTTTCTTGCAATTTTCTTGCTCTCCATCGCAGAGATAAAAAATTCTTTTCACTTGTCTCACCTCCTGTTTGTTCCGTATATTGACATTATAGTCACTTGAATTTACCTTGTCAACTCTTTTCGTCACTTTACGGAACTTTTTTATTGATTTTTGTCTGGTGTAGTGTTATGCTTACGGAAAAGGAGGTGATTTCATGACGCAGAATGAGCGTGTGAAAGAGGTGCGAAAATCTCTCGGTCTTACTTTAGAGAAATTCGGTGAAAAGGTTGGTGTCACAAAACAAACTGTCAGCAGAATCGAAAACGGTGTCAATAATCTTACCGAACAAATGACAAAATCAATCTGTCGGGAGTTTTCCGTTGATTATATATGGTTGACTACTGGAGACGGAGAAATGTTTGTCGAGAGTGACGATGACTTTATTGAACGAATTGACCGAATCATGCTCGGTGAGGATGAAACACGAAAGAATCTGTTTAAGTTCATGCTTGAGTTGAGTGACGATGACATCGCTGCACTCGGACGGATTCTCGACAAGGCAATCAAATTCACAAGAGGTGTTTCCGATGAATGATTCCTTGTATAACATGCTTTTCAAACTGCTCTCCCGTTCCGATGAAAGTGACATCCGCATGATACTTTCTACAATCAGCGGATATTTGCTCGGCAAAGGAAAACTTTCATTCGAGGAAATGGAGGAGGTCGCAAACTTAATAAAAAAAGACTGACAGTCTTTTTCAACTGCCAGTCTCGTGGGTGTATAGATACAGAACGATTTTATAAATTCTTTTTAGTGTTCTTTCGCTCCGTATCTTTCCGACTAACTCAATGATAGCCTCTTTGTAACTCAAGGGAACACCACCCCTTTCCGATGTACATAATAGCACATTTTTCCATGATTGTGGAAAAATCGGCTTTCATTTCCACGATTATGGAAATATTCAGCCGGATGCAAAATTGCATACTGTATCATGTTATACTATTCTTATTTGTACTCGGAATCAAACAAGTCGGTGATTTTCACGTTCATTGCAATCGCTATCATTTCAAGCTGAAACAATGTCGGTGACACCTTGCCATTTTCGATGTTGTTGAGCGTTGATTTTCCGATTCCGGATTTTTTCGCCAACTGCATCAATGTGAACCCTTTTGCGGTTCTCATTTCCCACAAATGAATCTGCATCCCGTCCACCTCCTTTCAAGGAAAGTGTACAGTGTGCAAAATTCAGATAAATAATGGAGGTGTAATCATGAAAAAGAAACTATTGATTGCAATGTGTGTCATTGGTTGTTCTTTTCTCGTAGCTTGCGGAGGAAAAGACGCTGATACACAAAAACAAACTGACGCTCCCGCAGTTCAGAATGAAGAAAATGAACCGGATGCTCCTGCTGAAAAGACTGCATCCGAAAAAGATTTTAACGGGAGTTCTTATTCCGATACTGGAGACGGAACATTTTTACTTGTAAATGCAAGCGGAAATACAGAGGGCGGAAATACCATTGTTGTATATGCATCTTCTGATACTGTGATTGAGCAAATTGGTTATGAAACGACCGGAGTAGGCGGAGGTTCATTGTCTTACCTCTATATTGACGGTATACTCTCCACAAAAGAGCAACTCGGAGACACTCAAGGTTCTCTCGACCTTTCCGGAGATGCCTTGTCTGTCGGAACGCATACAGTAGAAGTCGTTCAATATGAGAATGATTCCGTCGATGCTGCTGTTACTCTTTACAAGTCCGCATCGTATGAAGTGAAAAAAAATAGATAAAAAAGACGACCCACGCTGCAACGTGAATCGCCTTTGTTGAAACATTATCTCATGCCCTGCAAAAAGCATTTGATTGAATGTATCGAACATATTCATTCTATCATAAAACCGTGCTTTTTGCATTGGTTTTATTTTTTATACTCTTTTTTAGGATGGTGATAGAATGAAACTACCAAACGGTTTTGGTACAGTTTATAAATTGTCTGGAAATCGACGAAATCCCTATGTTGCAAAGAAAACAAAAGGGTGGGAAATCAATCCGGAAACAGGCAAATCAAAACAACTTTATGATACTATCGGGTATTATCCAACCCGCAAAGAGGCTCTCACTGCTTTAGCGGAATATAACAAAGACCCCTACGACCTCCATCATGCAACCATTACATTTGAGGAGGTGTATGAGAGGTGGTCGGAAATCTATTATGTGAAAATCAAAGATTCAAACGGGTACAAGGCTGCTTTTAATACATCAAAAAGCCTTTGGAAAATGAAATTTGTCGAAATCAAACTCGACCACCTGCAAAGTGTAGTCGATAAATCCGGCAAAAATACTCCCACCCTTAAAACATTGAAAATCATGTGGGGTCTCATGTATGACTATGCTGTCATTCACGAGATTGTATCTCAAGACAAAAGAGACATGGTCAGATATGTTGATATAAGCAAGCCGGGGAATCCAAATGCGTACAACCGGAAACCTTTTGCATCGAAAGAGATTGACATTCTGTGGAAAAACAAGGATTCAAATATATATGTCACCGTCATTCTCATTTTGATATATTCCGGTGTCAGAATCGGTGAACTCCTCGACCTTGAAAAAACAGACATACATCTTGAGGAACGGTGGTTCTATGTAAAAGAATCCAAAACCGATGCAGGAATCAGAGAAGTTCCTATCGCTGAGAAGATTGTTCCGTTCTTTGAATACTGGTTGAGCCGGAATTGTGACCATCTGATTTGCACACCGGACGACGAACCTTTCCAGTATAGAAATTATTATGATTCCTACTGGATTCCATTGATGCTTGAGTTCGGTTTCGGAAAATTCATTGTTGATGAAACGAAAAAAGAACCCGTCTATGACGGACACCGCCCTCATGACACGAGACACACCTGTGTTTCGCTGCTCACCGAAAAAAATGTTGACGAACGGTTCATCAAGAAAATTGTCGGTCATAAAGGTCAGGGTGTCACCGAAACTGTATACACACACATTGAACTCCCAACCAAACTTGAGGCAATCAATAGGATATAGGGAGGTGCGCTAATGAACAGAAAAGAATATAAACTTGCTTTTGACAAAGAACGCTATGAGAGAATTGAGTTGAAAGTTCCAAAAGGAATGAAAGACATTATCAAATCCCTTGCATCTGACAAGGGAATGTCTGTCAATGCGTACATTCAAGACCTTATCAGAAAAGACCAGTGTGGAATGTTTGACACGATGCAGATTGCAGAAAAGAACAGAGAAATGATTTCCGGAATAACCGGAAATATGCATGACGGATATGACATCATATTCAAGGACGGTCACTGCTGCCATTGTCGAACAAAAAAGGATGTGCGGTCATGTATCATAGATTATTGTAGCGAAAAAGGCGGTTGATACCGCTTTTTTCTGTCTTACGGAGGACAGCCAAAGTCCTACGGAGGACAGCTATTTTCGTGTTAGTTACCTGTTAGTTATTTGTTAGTTACCGTTAAATTTTCGTGTGTTTTGAGGGTGTCGCATAAATTATCGGAAGATAAAGAAAACCCCGAAAACACAGTGTTTTCGGGGTCTGTTGCTCTTTTCTGATATTCGCTTGAATTATCGTTTGGAGAACTGAGGTGCTCTACGAGCTGCTTTGAGACCGTATTTTTTACGCTCTTTCATTCTCGGGTCACGAGTCAGGTAACCTGCTTTTTTCAGAATCGGTCTGTATTCAGCGTCAGCCTGAAGCAGGGCACGGGAAAGACCATGACGGATTGCACCAGCCTGTCCTGTGAAACCACCACCGCAAACATTTACCAGAACGTCGAATTTCTCTGTGTTGTCTGTAGCAACCAGCGGCTGACGAACAACAACCTTCAGAGTTTCCAGACCGAAATATTCGTCGATATCTCTTTTATTGATTGTGATTTTACCGGTACCCGGTACCAGATATACTCTAGCGATAGATTTTTTTCTTCTTCCTGTTCCGTAGAATTTTGTATTAGCCAATGTTCTTTACCTCCTCATTAAAATGTTAATACTTCTGGTTTCTGAGCTGCATGAGCATGTTCTGCACCAGCGTATACGTGAAGTTTTTTAATCATCTGTCTTCCCAGAGGTCCTTTTGGCAGCATACCTTTTACTGCGAGTTCGATAACTTTCTCCGGTTTTTTGTCCATCATCTCTTTTAATGTGGTTTCTCTCATTCCACCAACATAGTCAGAGTGATTGTAGTAAATCTTCTGATCCATTTTTTTACCGGTTACTTTAATCTTTTCAGCGTTGATTACGATTACATAATCACCTGTATCTACATGAGGAGTGAAAACTGGTTTGTTTTTTCCTCTTAATACACTGGCAATTTGAGAGGACAGACGTCCTAATGTGCATCCTTCAGCATCTACTACATACCATTTTCTTTCAATCTTATCTGGATTAGCCATAAAACTGTTCATGGATTTCCCTCCTGTTATTCAATCTTATACTATAATTATCTATAATGCAAAATGTCTTTCCGGGGCTTTGGTAAGACATTTCCTCACTACGTCATACTGGTTAATTATATTATACTGACCCGTGTGTGTCAATCTTTTTTTTCATATTTTTCCCGTATTTTCACGGATTTTCCCGTTACTCTTCCACCGATTCCTCCGGATACCGGATTTCTACCAGCGTCAGTCCCTCCGGCCGGGCAGTTTCTCCCGCCAGCTCCCGGTCTTTTCCATCCAAAATCACTTTCATCTGCTCCGGAGGGTAGAAGCCGCCGCCCACCCGAATCAGCGTTCCGGCAATGATCCTGACCATATTGTAGAGAAATCCGTTTCCCTGAATCCGAATCGTAATCACATCGTCTCTGGATTTTTCCACCTCGAGAGAGTAGATCGTCCGCACCGTACTTTCCACCTCCGGCTTGAAGGTGGAAAAGCTTTTGAAATCATGCTCACCTACCAGATACGCTGCCGCTTTCTGCATTTTCTCCACATCCAGAGGATAGTAGTAAAAATACGTATACAGCCGTTTGGTGGGGTCGGGGAACCTGCGGTTATAAATCCTGTATTCATAGGTCTTGACCGTCTCCTGAAATCTGGGATGAAAATCCCGGTCCACTTCCCGGGAGTCCTGTATCCGTATGTCCGCCGGAAGACGGGTATTCAGGGCAAAGGAAATCTTATCTGCCGGCATCCGCGCATTTGTATCGAACACCGCCACATTTCCCAGCGCATGGACCCCTGCGTCAGTCCTGCTGGCTCCCATGGTGGAAATCTCCTCCCCCAAAAGCTCTGACAGACAGCGGTTCAAAACCTCCTGAACAGCCAGACCATTGGGCTGCACCTGCCAGCCGCAATAATTTGTGCCGTCATAAGCAACGGTTAATTTTACCCGTTTCATGTTCTACCTCCGAAATCTTCAAGTATGACAGACCCTTTCCTGCCGCTTTTTTTCGCATTTGAAATCAGATTCCAACCACACGGAAAACAATGCTGATTCCCAGATAACCAAATACCGCCAGATATGCCAGATAATCCCGGCCTTTGTAGGTCAACGGCTTCATCTGAGTTCTTCCGTCGCCGCCGTGATAGCACCGTGCCTCCATTGCCATAGCCAGATCGTTGGCCCGGCGAAATGCAGAAATAAACAGCGGCACCAGAAGAGGCACCATATTTTTCACCTTCTGAATCAGTCCGCCGGTCTCAAAATCAGCGCCTCTTGCTGTCTGGGCTTTCATGATCTTATCCGTTTCTTCCAGAAGGATCGGAATAAACCGGAGAGCAATGGACATGATCATGGCAATGTCATGCACCGGAACGTGAATCTTATTCAGGGGACGCAAAAGCCGTTCCAGCCCGTCTGTCAGATGGTTGGGCGTGGTAGTCAGGGTCATCAGCGATGCGCCGATAATCAGAAATACCAGACGGATTCCCATTTTTGCCGCCATCCGTACCCCCTCCCGGGTGACTGTGATGATCCAGAAGGAAAATAATTCCTCTCCCGGCGTAAAAATCAGGTTAAAAAACATGGTAATACACAAAAGCACCATAATCGGCTTCAAACCTTTTACCATAAATTTAAACGGTACCTTTGAGAGAACGATCATGGCGATCAAAAAGAGAGCCGCCACCCCGTATCCGATCCATGAAGAAAATACAAACAGGGAGACAATATATACCAGCGTGCTCACAAATTTTACCCTCGGATCCAGACGATGAAGAACCGAATCTGCCGGATAATACTGTCCTATGGTAATATCCCGAATCATAATCCACCTCTCTTCTCCAGCGCTTCCAGAATCGTGGCTTTCGCTTCCTCCACGGTAGTTGCGCTGGTATCCACCTCCAGCCCTTTCTCCTCCAGAGCATGGACAATGTACGTAATCTGAGGCGCTGCAAGCCCGATGGCCTCCAGCTCCTTATAATGGGCAAATACCTTTTTCGGAGTGTCATCAAATTTCTTTACTCCGTGGTTCATCACGATGATCCGGTCCACATACTTTGCAATATCCTCCATGCTGTGTGAAACCAGAATAATGGTGATTCCTCTTGTGGCATGAAGCTCCGCAATCTGATCCAGAATCTCATCCCTGCCTTTCGGGTCAAGTCCCGCCGTCGGCTCATCCAAAATCAGAACCTTGGGATTCATGGCCAGCACACCGGCAATGGCCACCCGGCGCTTCTGCCCGCCGGACAGTTCAAAGGGCGATTTTGCATAATAGCTTTCATCCAGTCCCACATGCTCCAGCGCTTCTTTCGCTCTGGCCTCGCATTCTTCATGGGTAAGATTCTGGTTCTTAGGTCCAAAGCATACGTCCGTCAGCACATCCGTTTCAAATAACTGATGCTCCGGATACTGGAAAACAAGGCCCACCTGACTCCTGAGTCCCCGCAGGGGAAACTGCTCTGCCCAGATATCCTGATTTTCAAAATAAATGCGGCCGCCTGTAGGACGAACCAGCCCGTTAAAATGCTGGATCAATGTAGATTTTCCGCTTCCTGTATGTCCGATGATCCCTACAAACTGCCCCTGAGGGATTTCCAGATTGATGTCATTCAGCGCGTGGGTTTCGTAGGCCGTTCCCGGATTGTAAGTATACATCACATGCTCCAGACGGATGGATTTCTCCCCTGTCTGCTGGGCGTTCTGCTCTGTTTCCCTTCCTTCCTGACCTTCCTTTGTACCTGCTGTCTCTCCCTCTCCGGCAGTCTCCCGAGCCAGAAGCTTTCTCCAGCCGGCAGGAGCCTCGAGTCCTTCTTTTCCCAGAGCCTCCACCAGTTCGCGAATCGTCAGGATATCCTCTGAAATTTCCAGCCCTGCTTTTTTCAGTTCATAGGCCAAAAGCGTCACCTGAGGAACGTCCAGCCGGTACTGTTTCAGTTGATCCACTCTGGAGAAAATCTCCCTCGGCGTCCCGTGCATCACGATTTTTCCCTGATCCATCACATAGACGTCATCCGCCCAGACAACCTCCTCCATATAATGGGTAATCAGGATAACCGTAACCTTTTCCTGTTTGTTCAGTTCCCGGACAGCTTTTAAAACCTCTTTTCTTCCATTGGGATCCAGCATTGCTGTAGGTTCATCCAACACGATACATTTTGGATGCATCGCCATCACTCCGGCGATGGCTACCCTCTGCTTCTGTCCCCCGGACAGCTTATTGGGCGAGTGGTGGCGGTACGCAGTCATACCCACAGCCTCCAGACTCTCATCCACTCTTTTCCAGATATCTGCTGTGGGAACTCCCAGATTTTCCGGGCCGAATCCCACATCCTCTTCCACAACCGTACCGATAATCTGGTTATCCGGGTTTTGGAAAACCATTCCCGCCCTCTGGCGGATTTTCCATATATCCTCCTGAGAAGAAGTATCCATATGGTCTACCCACAGCGTTCCCTCCGAGGGCACCAGAAGACCATTGATATGCTTCGCAAGGGTGGACTTCCCGCTTCCGTTATGTCCCAAAACTGCGATAAACTGGCCTTCCTCAATATCCAGATCCACATAGTCGATCGCCCGGTTTACTTCCGGTTCTTCCCCTTCTTCTCCATATCTTAAATAATCATAAGCCAGCTTTGCGGCTTTTATAATTCCCATTGGCTCACCTTCCTATCAAAAAATAAGGCCTGATATCCGGATTTCTCCCAAATATCAAGCCTTATTGTAGCCGATTTTTCCACACATTACAAGGAATTTCCCATCGGTTTTCCACATTTTTAGGTGTTCCCCGCTATTTCTAAGGGGATTACCTGCCGCGGGGTTTATAATTTACCAGCAGGATACCTGCGCACACGCAAAGCAGCGCAATCAGATTTTTCACGGTGAAGGCATCCTCCCCCAGAACCAGCCCCGACAGTAAAACACCGAACACCGGATTGGTAAATCCGTAAATGGATACCTTGCCCACGGGATTATGTTTCAGAAGCAGCGCCCACACAGAAAAAGCCACACTGGAGATCACCGCCATGTAAAACAGCAGGAGACTGCTTTTTACCGTAAATCCCTGTACCTGACCGCCCATGAAAAATCCCACAGCCGTCAGGATCACGCCGCCAAACAAAAACTGCCATCCTGTGATGGTAAAGGGGTTATCCTCCGCTGTAAAGCTTTTCAGATATACCGCTGCGATCGCCGCTACAAAACAACTGATCAGCATGAACCCTTCCCCATTCAGTGCAAAGCCGCCGCCGAAGCCGCCGTCGGTAAAATTCACCAATACCACGCCTGCCAGTCCCATCAGACAGCCCACGGTTTTTTTCAGGGTCATCCGCTCTTCTCCCGAATAACCCCTGCGTTTTGAAAACACAAAATGAGCCAGCACAATAGAAATAAAGTAATTGGATGCAGTAATGATCGATCCTTTGGACCCCTCCGTATGGGAAAGCCCGATGTAGAAAAACAAATACTGCAGCACCGTCTGGAACATTCCCAGAACCAGAATATTTTTCCGTATATGCTTCTTAGGAACCGGGGGCTTCCGGCTTCCGATCCAGCCAATGAGCAGCGTCAGCGCTCCTGCCATGGTAAAGCGATATCCGGCAAACAACATCTGGCTGGCGGTATCGCTGCTGGCTATCGAGAACAGGCGATAACCTGTCTTGATGCTGGGAAATGCGCTTCCCCACAAAAATGTACAGATCAGCGCCAAACCGCAGACCACCAGATTTTTTGAAAACACTGATGACTGATTATCCTTTTCTATTTTTTCCATTTCTTCTTCCTTCTCAGTTTCTCTCCTGTCAGCCTTCCGACTCCGGTTTTTCCTCTGTCATTCCCGTCAGTTCATCGATCAGCTCCCAGATTTCCTCCCGGCCCTGTTTGCTCTGGGCAGAAAATGGAATGATCTTTGTTCCCGGGACAACGTTCAGTCCCTGACGAATGATTTTCATCTGCTTCTGAACCTGACTCCGTTTGATCTTATCCAGCTTTGTGGCAATGATAACCGGTTCATACCCATGGTCAAGAATCCACTGGTACATGATCTTATCGTTATTTCCCGGATCATGGCGGATATCAATCAGAAGGAACACACAGCGGATCTCCTTTGACTGGAACAGATAGTCCTCAATCATTTTTCCCCACTTTGCCTTGATTTCCTCGGAGGCTTTGGCGTAGCCGTAGCCGGGCAGGTCTACCAGATAGATCAGATCATTTACATTATAAAAATTGATTGTCTGGGTCTTACCGGGAGCCGAGCTGGTACGGGCCAGAGATTTCCGGTTCATCAAAGCGTTGATCAGGGAAGATTTTCCCACATTGGATTTTCCTGCGAAAGCCACCTCCGGCCTCCCGGTCTGGGGAAGGGTACTGGTGATTCCGCACACGATATCCAGTGATACATTTTTTATAACCATAGCATTCTCCTTTTGTCTATTCAGGGCCCTGTCCTTCTCAGTCAGCCAGCGCTTCCTTCAGCACATCCTCCATCTTTTCCACAAAGACGATCCTAAGACCCTCCTTGATCTCCTCATCGATTTCTTCCACATCCGGCTGGTTCCGCAAAGGCACCAGAATATTGGTGATTCCTGCATTCTTAGCCGCCAGCAGTTTTTCTTTCAGACCGCCGATGGGGAGAACACGGCCCCGCAGAGTGATTTCCCCTGTCATAGCCAGATTGGCCTTCACCATCCGTCCGGTAATAGCCGAAAGCATAGCCGTAGCCATGGTGATACCTGCGGAAGGCCCGTCCTTAGGTACCGCTCCCTCCGGAATATGAATATGAAGATCATTTTTCTTAAAGAACTCTTCATCGATTCCATAGGTTTCTGCCACGGAACGTATGTAACTGATGCCCGCCTGCGCCGATTCCTTCATCACATCTCCCAGTTGTCCGGTGAGAAGGAGTTCGCCCTTGCCCGGCATCCGGTTTACTTCGATCTGAAGAGTGTCACCGCCCACGCTGGTCCAAGCCAGTCCCCGGACAATACCTACCTCGTCTTTTTCATTGACCTTCTGATAGCTGTATCTGGATTTTCCCAGAAACTCTTCCAGATTTTCTTTTGTCACTTCCACGGTCTTCTGCTTATCCTGCAGAATTTTCCGTGCGGCTTTCCGGCAGATTTCACCGAATTTCCGTTCCAGATTACGCACACCCGCTTCTTTGGTGTAGCCGCGGATGATTTCTTTTACCGCTTCCTCCGTGATGGTAAGCTGGCTCTCTTTTAATCCGTTTGCTTTGATCTGTTTCGGAATCAGATGCTCTCCGGCAATGTGTTCCTTTTCATTTTCCGTATAGCTGGAAATCTCAATCACTTCCATACGGTCCAGAAGAGGCCGGGGAATATTCTGGGGATCATTTGCGGTGGCAATGAACAGCACTTCCGACAAATCAATAGGAAGCTCCACATAGTGATCCGCAAATTTATTATTCTGCTCCGAATCCAGCACCTCTAAAAGGGCAGAAGAGGTATCGCCCTTATAATCGCTGCTCACCTTGTCGATCTCATCCAAAAGCATCAGAGGATTTTTTACCCCCGCCTGAATGATACCGGAAGCGATCCGTCCGGGCATAGCTCCTACATAGGTTCTCCTGTGGCCGCGGATTTCTGCTTCATCACGGACACCTCCCAGACAAATCCTTATGTATTTTTTATTCAGCGCCCTTGCCACCGATCTTGCGATGGAGGTTTTTCCGGTTCCCGGAGGACCGACCAGACAGAGAATCGGGCTACTTCCCTTTTTCGTCAGGGTGCGGACTGCCAGAAACTCCAGCACACGCTCCTTCACCTTTTCCAGTCCGTAATGGTCTGCTTCCAGAATCTCTTTCGCCTTGTTCAGATTGTTGCTGTCTCTGGATGCCTTATCCCACGGAAGCTTCAGAAGGGTTTCGATATAGCCCCTCACTACGCTGCTTTCAGAGTTATTATAACCCAGTCCCTTGAAACGCTTGATCTCTTTAAATATCTTTTCTTTAATTTCCTTAGGCGCCTTCAGTTCCTCCGCCTGCTGCCGGAAATGGTCTGCATCGGAAACGGTATCGTCTTCTCCCAGCTCCTCCCGAATCAGCTTCAACTGTTCCCGCATAATGTATTCCCGCTGGTTTTTGTCAATCCGTTCTTTTACTTTGTTCTGAATCTCAATGCGAAGCTGCATGATCTCGATTTCATTGCTCATGATAACGCCCAGAAGCTCATACCGCTCGCTTAAAGTCACTGCATCCAGAAGCTGCTGTCTCGTTTCAAAACTGATGGGCAGGTTGATGGCAATCTGATCCACCAGCCGTTCCACATCGTCGATCTCCACAATCTGTCCGGAGAGCTCCTTGCTGATTTTATGGTTTTCATGGCAGTAAGCTATGAAAATTTCTTTCATACTGCGGAGCATGGCCTCTTTCACATTTTCACTGAGAGGCTCCTCCTCCAGCTCGAAACCTGCAATTTCCGCTTCCAGATAGGGAAGGTTTTCCTCCAGTTCCACCAGTTCTGCCCGCTCTTTTCCCTCTACAAGAACGCGAAGTACGTCTTTGGGCATCTTTACCACCTGCTTGACCTCAGCAATCGTTCCTACCCGGTACAGATCATCCATGGAAGGGTCCTCCACCTCGGGATTTTTCTGGGTAATCAGAAAGATTTTCTGATCCTGAGTCATGGCCTCCTCCACTGCTTTGATGGATTTGGAACGGCTGATATCAAAATGGACAATCATATCCGGCAAAATGGAAGTTCCCCTGAGGGCAATGGCCGGCATCACTTTTATCAAATTGTTCATCTGTTTCCTCCAAACTTAGGCGGTCTCAGGTCTTCCTGCTCTTTTCGCAGAGGATCTTCTTTTTGAAACCTTCGGTTCACCGTGAGTCAATTCCGGTTTCTTTTCTCCCGTTACCGCCTCTTTTGTAATTACACATTTTCGAATTGTCTGATCGGAAGGTGATTCATACATCACTTCCGTCATGGTTTTTTCAATAACTGAACGAAGTCCTCTGGCTCCCGTTTTGCGGTCCATGGCAATCTTTGCCACTTCCTTCAGGGCTTCCTCGTTAAATTCCAGTTCTACTCCGTCCATTTCCATCAGAGCCTGATACTGTTTTACCAGAGAGTTTTTCGGCTCCTGCAGAATGCGTACCAGAGCCTCCTCATCCAGCGCGTCCAGAGATACCACCACCGGAACACGGCCGATCAGCTCCGGAATCAGACCGAACTTGATGAAATCGTGAGGCTGAACCTCTTTCAGGATTTCCCCCACGTTCCGGTCATGCTTCATGCCCAGAGAACCGTTAAATCCAATGGATTTTGTATCCATGCGGGATTCAATGATCTTCTCCAGCCCTTCAAAGGCTCCTCCGCAGATAAACAGGATATTGGTGGTATCAAGCTGGATAAATTCCTGCTGGGGATGTTTTCTTCCTCCCTGCGGCGGAACGGAAGCTACCGTGCCCTCGAGAATCTTTAAGAGCGCCTGCTGTACGCCTTCACCGGAAACATCTCTGGTGATGGAGGCATTTTCTGATTTTCTTGTGATCTTATCAATTTCATCGATGTAGATAATTCCGTGTTCTGCCCGGTCGATATCATAGTCGGCAGCCTGAATCAGTTTCAGCAGGATATTTTCCACATCCTCGCCCACATAACCCGCTTCCGTCAATGTGGTTGCGTCTGCAATTGCAAAGGGCACGTTCAGCATTCTTGCCAGATTCTGTGCAAGAAAGGTCTTACCGGAACCTGTAGGACCCAGCATCAGGATGTTGCTCTTTTGTAACTCCACACTGGTATTCTGTGCGGAGAGAATTCTTTTGTAATGATTGTACACCGCTACAGACAGGACTTTTTTTGCTTCCTCCTGCCCAACCACGTACTCGTCCAGAAATTCTTTCATTTCCTTTGGTTTCATCAGATTGATATCGCTGTCCCCCAGCAGATACTCGTTCGCAAATTCCTCGCTGATGATCTCGGAACAGATTTCCACACATTCATCGCAGATATAGGAACCATCCGGACCTGCGATCAGCTTGCGCACCTGCTCTTCTGTTTTTCCGCAGAAGGAACAGTGAACTCTGGGTTCGACATTTTTCATTGCCATAATCTATTATTTCCTCTCTTTCAAGTATGCTTGCCTGATAAGGAAGAGGGCGCTGCCACAGGCAGCCCCCTCTCATTCGTGACTATAAAGGACAGGGTCCTGAATAGTTACCCTTATTTTTTCTTTCGTTATCTGCTGGTGATGACACTGTCGATCAAACCATACGCTTTTGCCTCTTCTGCGGTCATATAGTTATCACGCTCTGTATCCAGCGCCACCTTATCCAGCGGCTGTCCGGTGTTGGCTGCCAGAATGGTATTCAGTCTGTGTTTTGTTTTCAGAATCTGATCCGCAACAATCTGAATCTCGGTAGCCTGTCCTCTTGCTCCGCCGGATGGCTGATGTATCATGATCTCAGCATTTGGAAGGGCCAGACGCTTGCCTTTTGTTCCTCCTGCCAGCAGGAAAGCTCCCATGCTGGCTGCCAGTCCCATACAAATGGTAGATACATCACATTTTACATACTGCATGGTGTCATAAATCGCCATACCTGCTGTGACAGAACCGCCCGGACTGTTGATATACAACTGAATATCTTTTCCCGGATCTTCAGACTCCAGAAACAGAAGCTGGGCAACAATCAGATTTGCGCTGACATCATTTACTTCCTCACCCAGAAAGATGATACGGTCTTTCAGCAGTCTGGAATAGATATCGTAGTTCCGTTCTCCTCTGCTGGTCTGTTCAACGACATAAGGTACTAAACTCATATTCAAGCCTTCCTTCTACTTTAAACTATTACCTAAATTTACTCTTCTGTTTTTTCAACTGCTGCTTCAGCGATTACGGTTACTGCTTCCTGAACAGCCATGTCCGCTTTCATCTGTGCTTTTTCAGCATCTCCCAGCATTTCTTTCAGCTTATCTGCTTCCATGTTGTACATTTCAGCCATCTTGTTGATTTCTTCGTCGATTTTCTCGTCGGAAATCTGGATGTTTTCAGCTTCAGCAACTTTTTCCAGAACCAGTCTGCTCTGGATTCTCTGCAGAGCCTGTGGTTTCATCTGCTCCTGTAAGGTAGCTGGTGTTGTTCCTGTGAACTGCATGTACTGTTCCATTGTCAGGCCCTGAGACTGGATTCTTCTTGCGAAGTCTTCGATCATCTGGCTTACCTGAGTGGAAATCATAGCTTCCGGAATCTCCATGGATGCGTTAGCTACTGCTGCTTCTACTGCTGCGTCTTCTTTTGCACGTTTTGCTGCGTCAGCTTTTTTCTCTTCCAGATTCTTTTTGATGTCTGCTTTGTACTCTTCCAGAGTGTCAAACTCGGAAACGTCTTTTGCGAATTCATCATCCAGCTCCGGCAGTTCTTTCACTTCGATTTTCTTTACTGTGCATTTGAATACTGCTGCTTTTCCAGCCAGCTCTTTTGCCTGATATTCTTCCGGGAAAGTAACGTTTACTTCTGTTTCTTTTCCGATTTCAGCGCCAACCAACTGCTCTTCGAATCCCGGAATGAATGCACCGGAACCGATGGTCAGAGGATAGTCTGTTCCTTTTCCGCCTTCGAAAGCTTCTCCGTCAACAAATCCTTCAAAATCCAGAGTTACTTTGTCACCGTCTAAAACAGCTCTGTCATCCACATCGATGGTTCTGGAGTTGTTTTCCTGTTCTTTTCTCAGTTCGCCGGCGATCTCTTCTTCTGTTACTTCCAGATCGCTCTTAGGAACTTCTACTCCTTTGTACTCACCCAGAGTTACTTCTGGTTTCAGAGCAACTTCTGCTGTGAAAATAAATGCTTTGCCTTTTTCCAACTGTACCACATCGATTACCGGCTGGGAAACGATTGTTTCTTCGCACTCGTCTACTGCTTTAGCGTACGCTTCAGGAATCAGGGCATTTGCAGCATCTTCATAAAAAATTCCAGCGCCGTACATTTTTTCAATCATAGCTCTCGGAGCTTTTCCTTTACGGAATCCCGGAATATTGATTTTGTTTTTCTGTTTCAGGTATGCTCCCTGAATTGCTTTTTCTAATTCTTCTGCAGAAACTTCAATTGTCAGTTTCGCCATGTTCTTTTCCAGTTTTTCAACTGTTGCGCTCATTGCTGTAATTCCTCCTTTATTCTTATGGAAATTATTTTTTATTCATGTAAAGTGTACTGATTGTCACTGTTCACTCCGTTCGCAGCAACTACTGGTTATACTCTTCCATACTCATACATCTATGCAGTATAACACAAGCCCTTAAAAAACGCCAGTATTTTTTTCTCAGAAGCCCCCATAAATAATGGATTTTTTGATTTCCTCTGCCTTTTCCCGGTTTTGAAGCTGCTCAATCAGCGCCGCCGCAAAGTCAATGGCTGTTCCCAGTCCACGGCTGGTGGTAATATTCCCGTCCACGGAAACCGTACCTTTCCCAATGACAGCCCCCGTCAGTCTCTCCTCGAATCCCGGATAGCATACGGCTTCTTTTCCCTTTAACAGCCCCAAATCGCCGAAAACACTGGGAGCTGCGCAGATTGCAGCAAGCATTTTTCCGTCCTCGTTCCAAGACTTCAAAAGCTCTGTCAGAGGAGTGAATGCTCCCAGATATTTCGTTCCCGGCATTCCTCCCGGAAGTACCAGAAGCTTCGTCTCTGTAAAATCCATCTCTTCAAATAAGGCGTCCGCCCTCACCTGTATTCCATGGGAGCCTGTGATTTCCTTTCTGCCCATGATGGAAACCATCACGGCCTCTTCCCCTGCACGCCGCAGAAGATCTACTACGGTAAGCCCTTCAATTTCTTCAAAACCATCTGCCAAAAATACACATACTTTACTCATAACCCGTTACCTATCCTTCCCTCGTTTTTCTCACACAGGCTTTCGCCGCTTCAAACACGGCGCTTCGCAGTCCTTTTTCCTCCAGCACGCGCACGGCCTCGATGGTGGTCCCTTTCGGGGAGCACACCATATCCTTCAGCTCGCCGGGATGTTTTCCGGTTTCCAGAACCATCTTCGCGCTTCCCAGAACCGCCTGCGCCGCAAAGCGGTAAGCCTGTGCTCTGGGCATTCCGTCTGCTACTGCTGCGTCTGCCAGCGCTTCGATAAACATAAACACATACGCCGGGGAGCTTCCGCTCACTCCAACCACAACATCGATCATTTCCTCACTCACAAGCTCCGTCTTTCCAAATCCGGCAAAAATCCTGCATACGCTCTCCAGTTCTTCCGGGGTAACTCTCGCATTCGGGCAGATACAGCTCATGCCTTCTCCGACCAGCGCCGGGGTATTCGGCATGGTGCGGACTACCTTAATCGGTCTTCCAAACTGTTCTTCCAGCCATACCAGCGTTTTTCCCGGAGTGATGGATACAACCACAGCATCTTCTTTTACATCGTCCCTAATTTCTGCAATTACTTCTTCATAATAGAATGGCTTTACAGCCAGAATCAGTACGTCCGCAAATGCTGCCACTTCGCAGTTGGAAGCAGTCATCGCAATCCCCAGATTTTCTTTTGCCCGTTTACGACCCGCCTCTGATTTTGCTGATGCCAATATGTCTTCAGGCAGTATCACCTGATTTTTTATAATTCCGCCAATCATGGCAGAGGCCATATTTCCACAGCCAATAAAACCGATTTTCATAATGTTTCAGCCTCCTTTTTTCATCTGTTTTTTATTATGAACGAATGTGGGGAAAACTGCAAGAGAATCCATTGGTTTTTTTCTGTTCTTCTGGTATACTTTGAGCAGAAGAATTTTAAAAAATTTTTTATGGAGGTACATGGTATGCTGACCTGTGATTATATTGTGGTTTCTATTGACGGGGATTATGCGAACCTGCAGAGAGCTGATATGCCGGAGGAGCCTTTGAAACTGGTGGCACGGGCGCTTTTGCCTATAGAAATCTATGAGGGATGTACACTGCACTATGAAATGATGCAGTATGAGATGAAATAAGATACACGCAATCCGCAATGGACCTCAGGGTACAGTTTAAATCCCGGATTTGACATGAGACGAGAAAAAATGCCGTTATTGTCCAGTTTTTCCATCTATCCATGGACAATAACGGCAATTTTTTTCACGTCCAATCCGGTCGCCTGTTATTATTTGTGCTGCCGGAAACTTGAATGCCGGTAGCTTGCATACTGGTAACTTTCCTCTTACTTCTTCATCGCTTTTTTGGCGTATTCTGTTGTCACCAGATCTTCATAATCCGCTCTCTTCTCCAGTTCCCCTGCTTCATCCAGAATATCCTGCAAAAGCTCAAAGCTCTCCTCCTCAAATACCAGATTTTCTTTCCATGTATCCTGATCCTGATACCGTTTTACAATCGTTGTAATGGTATCCAGATCGTTCTCCTTAAACTGGGGCTGAATGATCTTCGCGATTTCCTCCGGGGTATGTGAGTTTACATAATCCACGCCCCGCTGAAGAGCATCGGTAAATTTCTGAATCACTTCCGGATGCTTTTTCATATAGCTGGTTTTTGCGCTGTAGGAGGTGTAGGGAACGTACCCGGACTCCACCCCGCAGGAGGCCACAACATATCCGGCTCCCTCTTTTTCCAACGCTGTGGCCGAAGGCTCAAATTCGACCGTGAAATCCGCATTTCCTCCGGAAAATGCCGCCGCAGTGGAACCGAAATCAATGCTCTGGTCAATCTTCATATCCTTCACCGGGTCCAAACCGTTCTTTTTCAGAATATATTCAAATACCATCTGGGGCATGCCGCCTTTCCTTCCCCCCAGAATCTCCTTTCCCTTCAAATCGCTCCAAGCAAAGTCCGGCATCTCCTCCCTTGCCACGAGAAAGTTTCCTGCCCGCTGGGTTCCCTGTGCAAAGTTTACCACCGGATCATTGGCTCCTTCCAAAAATGCGTACACCGAAGCCTCCGCTCCCATAAAACCGATCTGTGCCTCCCCGGAAATCACTGCTGCCATGGTTTTATCCGCTCCGTATCCTGTCACCAGCTCCAAATCCAGACCTTCCTGCTCAAAATATCCGTTTTCAATGGCCACGTACTGGGGCGCATAAAATATGGAATGGGCCACCTCATTTAATGTGACTTTTTCCAGTTCATCCGTTTCTTCTTTTCCGCAGGCTGTAAATGCCGCACATACAAGAAGCGCTGCTAAACCAAATGCTGTCAGTCTCTTTTTCATTATGACCTCCTGATACAATTCATGGTATTAGCATATGACGGTACTGCTTAAATGGTGAATTTCCCCAAAAAGAACCGGCACCCCGTTTTTATCAAACAGAATGCCGTTCTTCTCCTTGCACTTCCTTTTACCTATCTCGAAAGTCAAACAAATCCTTCACCTGAACATCTAAAACCTCTGCAATGTCAAACAGTTTGTTCAAAGAAATAGAAGTCTTTCCATTAGGCGCTTCTATGTTGCTGATATGAGTACGACTCAGTTGAGTGGCTTCCGCCAGATCAGCCTGTGTCATTCCACGCAATTTGCGATAATATGCAATCGTTAAACCCAGTAATCGAAATTTGTTCATACGATCGTAATCCATACCCTCACTCCTTTCTTTCCTTGCTGCTGCTCACTCCGTTCACAGCAACTTTTTCTTCTTTATAGCTTACCGCAGATATCCAAAAATTGGAACAATG
The DNA here is from genome assembly GCA_018374355.1 of Clostridiales bacterium. GTDB lineage: Bacteria > Bacillota > Clostridia > Lachnospirales > Lachnospiraceae > Oliverpabstia. Next base: position 41,720 of record JAHAFI010000002.1, on the reverse strand, counting down.
CGACATTTTGCAATTCTTCTGTCTTATTTTATTTTCCATCTGTTAAATTTGATAAATGCACATTTTATCCTACGTTCCATTTTGATGCCTGAAACCTCTTATTTTAACTGCCTGCTCAGATTACTGTTATGGTATCTGGTTGAGAGTGTCACATCCTCACCGAACCATTCCGGAGGGCAATACGTTTCCGCCATTTCCCGGTTTGGAAACTCCACTTCCGCCAGAATCAGACCCTTGTGTACACCGTGAAAAATGTCCAACTCGATATTCAGTCCGTTCTTTTCCGGAATCACATACCGGGTTTTTGAGATCACGATTCCGTCTGCTTTCAAAAGAAGATGCTCATAGGCTTCCTTCGTCAGCGGAAGGTTATACTCCTCCCGCACCATCAGCCCTTTGGATTTATAGGTAAGGACGTACTCTTCCCCTTCCCGGCGTACCCGTACCACCGGTTCTGTGCACAGATATGCCTGTTCCAGCTCCTTGTGTGGATAACTTTCCAGATTTTCCGGCAGATTTTCTATCAGATATTTTCGTTCAATTTCCATGCTGCTCCTCTCCGGCCTTTTGCCCCTTGTATCATCACAATTTTTTGTTCTTCACAATTTTAACATGATTTTTCTCTCCCCTCAATTCCTCCTTTCCATATTTCCCAAAACTTGCTATACTGAAGTAGAAAAAACGCTGCCCGGCCGGCCGTTTCTCTGCGGTCTTCTGAGCAGTTCATCAACATTTATGCCGAAACAGGAGGATATCAAATGAAAACAGCAGAAGATCTGAGACAGCTTCTTCTTCAAATCAACCGGAAAAGCTATCCGGCATATAAGGACACCCGAGGAGTCTACACCTTCCCGGGCTTTCTTCTTTCCATCGATCATGTGCAGGGGGATCCCTTTGCAGCTCCCTCAAAAATCAGCGTGAAGGTCAGTCAGAAGCAGGCCGGATTTCCCGAATCCCTCTACCACACCAGAGAAACACGGATTGCACTGCAGGATTATCTGATTCGTCAGTTCTGTCAGAAAATAGAAAAGTTCAATTTCCGGGCGAAGGGTTCCGGAAAAAGCGGACTCCTCTCCATCACCCGCTGCCGTCAGGAAATCCTTGAACGTACCGCTTGTACGCTGGATGCCTCCACCGGGGAAGTAACCGTGCGTATGGAGGTTGGTTTCCCTGCCAACGGCAGAACCATCAATTCCCCGGAGCTTATCAAGATTCTCTTTGATTTTCTTCCCATCTGTGTGAAGGAATCCCTGTATTACCGGAATCTGGACGGCAAAAAGCTGGAACAGGTCTGCCATCTGGCGGAAGACCAGACCTATATCCGTCAGCAGCTTCCCCTTCTTGGGCTCTGCGCATTTGTAGCAAACGGCTCTGTTCTTCCCCGGGAATCCGGCGTCTCTCCTCGTCCCATGAAGGACGGAATTCCCTTCCGTTCACCGGATTCCATGGAGGTAACGCTCCGCCTGCCTCATCACGGCCCTTTGAAAGGAATGGGAATCCCAAAGGGAATCACCCTGATCGTAGGAGGAGGCTACCACGGAAAATCCACGCTTCTGGAAGCTTTGGAGCTGGGCGTTTATAACCATATCGCCGGTGACGGACGGGAGTACGTCATTACCGAATCCGACGCTGTCAAAATCCGGGCTGAGGATGGACGAAGTATCAAGCATACGGATATTTCCCTCTTTATCAATGACCTCCCAAACGGTAAGCAGACCTCCTCTTTTTATTCCGAGGATGCCAGCGGAAGTACCTCTCAGGCGGCCAACGTAGTGGAAGCTATGGAAACGGGAAGCCACCTTCTGCTGATTGACGAAGATACCAGCGCTACAAACTTTATGATCCGGGATGAACTGATGCAGCGTGTGGTCAACCGAAATCAGGAACCCATCACCCCATTTATCGAGCGGGTGCAGTGGCTGGCCGGGAAGAAACAGGTTTCCACCATTTTGGTAGCCGGAAGCTCCGGTTCCTATTTCCATGTGGCGGACACCATTATCCAGATGGATCACTACAAGCCTGTGGATATTACAGCCTTTGCCCAAAAAGAGGCGGAAGCTTTTCCTTCTATCCGTCCCTCAGTTCCGGCAAAGGAAAATCCTGATTTTCACAGGATCGTCCAGCCGGATGCTTCCTTCCGTGAGGACCGCAGGTTAAAAATGAAACCTCTGGGAGTAGATGGCATTTCCGTAAACCGGGAGACCATCGATCTTCGTTATCTGGAACAACTGGCAGATTCCGAGCAGGTCAATACCCTCGCTGCTCTGCTCCGTTATGCCCAGCTTCACATTTTTAACGGCAGAAGCACCATGCAGGAGGCTGTAAAAAGACTGGAAGGGCTGCTGGAGGAAAAGGGACTTTCTTTTCTGGCAGAAGGGGGACGCATTCCTCCCAATCTTGCCATGCCCCGCATTCAGGAGGTCTATGCCTGCCTGAACAGATTCCGCAGTTTAAAATTGTAAGAATTTGTGTAAGAATTTCTTTTGAAATTTTTTTGAAAATTTATAAATGCTTAATTACAAGGACACATTTTCATCACACTTTCCATGTATTATAATACTCAACAAAGCAAACCACACTTTGTTGCGGGAGATTTAAACAATCTCCCGTCCCCCTCATAAAAAAGTGGTAAACAGTTATTTTTAGATTTCCTTTTTCATATTGGCCGGTATCCACAGGATACCGGCCCTTCCTCATTTTGTGGAAGACTTCCCGGAAAGAATTGTATTTTTCTCCAAAATAGGCTATGATACTATTATACTTGCTTTGGGAGAAGTTCCGCCGGGCCGGAGCAGGCTTTGGCGCAACAAATAAATGACATGACTGAAAAAGATTCTTCAAAACAACATATACGAAAAAAACCTAAGCATATCCGTCTTTTTATCGTTTTTCTGTTTTTATGCCTTGCCGGATCTGCTTATTTTTATTATGCTCTGGTTTACCGCGTCAGCCACGAGCCCGCCGCCCCATCAGACAGGACCCTTTCCGAGCCCCTTTACAGTCTGAGAACCAGCAGAACTCTGCTTTCCCTCACGCCGGAGGTAAAATCAGCGGCATTTAACGGTCGCGCCGCAGAGATTGACTACGGAACTTATGTGGTTCCCGGCCTTCTTGCCACCCAGACACAGGTATTCGGTCAAAAAGGAACCTCAGATATCTGTACCTCCATGACGCCTCAGGGTCTGGCAGTGACAGAAGACTATCTGCTGGTCAGCTCCTACTGCCGTTCCGGTACCCATAATTCTGTTATTTATGTAATTGATAAGAAAACCCATCAATTTGTGAAGGAGCTGGTTCTAAGAAATAAATCCCATGTGGGCGGTTTGGCTTACGATCCCCTTCACCAGAACATCTGGGTTTCCGGTATGTCTCAGGGTATTCCTCAGGTAAATGCCATCAGCCTGAAAGAGCTGGAAAAATATTCTTTCCAGAAAGAGTATCTCCCCATCGTGTACTCCCAGTCCTATGACCTGTATGCGATTACGAGAACCTCCTTCCTCACCTATCATGACAAAGCGTTATATGTGGGATATTTTACTCAGGATACTGCCAGTGTATTGGAAAAATACGATATCATGGATAACGGTACGCTGGTGACAGAGTCGGTCTCCACCGCCCCTTCCCTGACGGATCCCCTCACCCCCATTGCCCTCCCCTCCGATATGCGCGTCATTACAGAGCAGGCTCAGGGCGTGGCTTTTTACAAAAATAAAATTCTATTTTCCCATTCCTACGGAATCTATCCCTCCACCCTGCAGGTATTCAACAATTCCCTGCAAAAGCTGCTGGAGGAAAATGCCGTCGTGAAATCCATCCGTTTTCCCGAGAAAATGGAACAGATTTATGTGGACGGAGACGATTTATATGTACTATTTGAATCTGCCGCTTACAGCTATCGGGCAAGCTCCCTGATCAAGCTGGATCGGATTTTGAAACTGAACTTGAAGACCCTGCTCTCTTAATTTCCATATTTTCAGGAGGCGCTTTATGAATACCTGTCTTTTTCTCGGCGACAGCATCACCGATGCCGGTCATTTATTCGATCCTGCCAATCTCGGAAACGGATACGTTTCCCTGCTGGCCCGCAGGCCGGAAATGCACGGCTGTACCCTGTGCAACCGGGGGCATGACGGATTTACCATTGAACGCATCTGGAAAATGCTGGAACGTGACGGGCTGGAGGATACTTGGGATGTGATCACTCTTCTGGCCGGCGTCAACGATGTCACTGTGGAGGTCTACACCAGCCGTCCCCGGATTCCGCAGGAATTTACTGCATATTATGAGCAGGTACTCCGATATCTTACCGATCACACCCGTGCCCGGTTATTTCTGGCAGAACCTTTTCTCTTTGACAGCCCGGCGGAATATATCCGCTGGCGTCCCTTGATCCGACAGGAAAGTCTGATCATCCAAAAGCTGGCAAAAAAATACCATGCCCGTTTTCTTCCGACAGACCAGCTTCTGCGTTCTGCTGCAAAAAAACAAGGCATGGATCAGATTACTTTGGACGGTATCCATCTCACCCCGGAGGGAAACCGGATTCTGGCAGATATCTGGCTTTCCGCCTATCTTGATGAAATGCAGCCGTCCCAGTCATCATTTTTCGGTTTTTGACTGCTCTTCCCTCTTTCGTTTCGTTACAAGACCGCCGATTCTTCCGGTTTCTTTGGCTGACAGCGTTTTCCAGCCATCCTCCAGCACGCGGTCTAAAAGTCCCAGTTCTTCAGCAATTTCGTATTTCATCTTTTCTTCCCGGGACAGATTCTGAAAATCAATTTCTTTCTTTTTATCCATAAAAAAGTCACACTCCTTTTCATTTGGAGTATGACCTTTTTTTTGCGCCCTATACAGGGATCTTTCCATCATTTTTTTCTCGCTGCAGAATTTATTTTGGAATAATGATCGCTGCCACGATGTAAGCCGGAATCCCGGCCCCTCCCATACAGGAGAACAGTACCCAGCCCAGTCTCACAAGGGTCGGATCGATGTTAAAATATTCCCCGATTCCTCCGCATACGCCGCAGAGCATGTAGTTTGTTGATGAACGATATAGACGTTTGTCACTCATGTTGTTTCCTCCGTTTCTATCATTGATATCTTTTCTCTTTTATCTCATACCAATCCACAGATCGACGTAAAATTCTTCTGTAGTCGGACAGTCATCATCATGACTATCCTTTAAAATCAGCCCGTCATGACGGTAATATTCCCGCTCAACGCTGCCATCTGTTTTCGTATAATCGATGACAAAAACCTGACCCTTTTCGATCTCCATCGGATACTCCATGTAAGGCAGTATCTGCCCGGTAGTCAGATGTTTTTTGAAATTTGCATAAGCCCCGTCATCTTCCAGTCTCCAGAACTCTCTGTATTGATATTCCGGAAAGTTCTCGGACAAATCCACCTTTCCAAAGTAAGAGGCTTCATACGTTTTTCCGTTGATTTCGAGAGTATCCGTTCTCAGAGGCTCCCTTGGGGGAATGGAAAACTTTTCAGACAAGTCTTTCAGGTCTTCCAAAATAACAGCTTCCCCATAATGTTGTCTGAGCTGATTCGCCATGCAGGGAACCGTATAGGTACTGTAATCGGTTCCCTCAGGTTCTGTATGAGCAGAACCATAGATTCCCATAAGATTCCTGCCGTTCAACCCGTCACATTCCCTGATAAAGTTCTCTGCCATCATATTTTCACGGTAAACCTCGTCCTCATATCCGTAATAATATTTGCCCTGTTCAATCGCTTCCTCTGCCCGTATATATTTTTCAGAATCTTCCTGCCCGTTGGCACGAAGATATTCCAGATACCGTTTTCCTGTCGTTTCATACTGGTGTCCCACATCCGTACCGTGGAAAACTGTTTCCGGGCAGTTTGTTTTAATCGTCCGGTAAAAATTTCTCACATTTTCGGAAGCTGCAGAAGTCCGGCTCCAGTCCTCCATAAGTTTATTCAGAATGTCATCATTCTCCGCTTTCATCCATAGATTTAAAAATTCTGCGGTATAGTACGGACTTTCTATGAACAAGTCACGCATACCGTCTTCATGATAAAAGTTTTCCCATAGCTGCAGTTCCTGCTCCAAAATGCTTTTGACGCCATGGATTTCTCCATATAAGAAAATTTTTCCGGATTTCGGCTGATTCCCGGCATAAATCTTATATCCTGCAAAAGTAACAGCCGCAGCCAGTACAACCAATATCATCATTGTCCTGACTGTCATTTTCCTCCCGGCAGGTTTGGGTTTGGGCTTCATTTTTATTCACCTCGATTCTACTCTGTGAAATCCACCTGAACTTCTCCTGTTCCACACTCCACATTCACCATCCTCTTTGCCGAATCATCGCCATATTCCACCTTCTGGCCAATGGAATCCATCCATTCGCCTTCACCGAACATCAGGCTTCCCACACCGAGATCTCCTTTCATACAGTAATCAGCTTCTTCCCCGTCCAGCGTTGCAATAATTTCGCCTACCGCACATTCCAGGTCCGTCTCTTTGGAAATCAGATGATTCAGATACAGGCTTCCTGCTCCTACAGACCACTCACTTGTCACAGCCTGAACTGTTTCAGTGACTTCCAGTGAACCGGCGCCTACCTTTCCATTCATCTCATCGCTTTTCAGAGAGGTAATGCTTCCTTCGCCGGCTCCGATTTCGATATCTACCTCCGTAAACTCATGTCCCTTCGGCACCATAACTTTTACAGGCCAGTTGCCGTCTATCGAAAATAAATCGGCTCCATTGGCCTGCCGGATTTTCAATTCCCGGCCATCCTGTTTCACTTCTGTGAGATGATCTTCCTTTCGGAAAAATACCTGCAGAATTTCTCCGTTGTATTCCTGAATATCCAGTTGGCCGATATCAATATTGATATCCAGTTCTTTGATATCCTTGTACTGCTCCACCTGCCATTCGTTTAAGTCCAGTTCCTCCCAGTCGCCTTTCCAGGTATCGTCCATCTCTGCAGTCACTATGTTCCCCACACGTTTTCCGAAATCTTTCACGGTAATGCTCATAGAAGAAAGGATGTCGTGCCTGCTTACGCCCATCAGGATTCCTGCAAGGAACAGGACGATTCCGGTTCCGCCGCAGATTCCGCTGATTATCAGCAAAACTTTATTGAGTTTTTTCATGATACCGCATCCCCCTTTCCTCTATGCAGGATTCTGGATACAAAATTTACAATAGCTCTGAACAGCCGCGGAAGAATCTGAAAACAGAACCACAGAAACAGTACCAAAAAGAGTAACCCTACGGAAGCCATCAGCAGTCCGCCTCCCATTCCGGTAAGCCCCATGGCCGGGGTGCGAAATACATTGACCACACCTTTCATGAAAATAGCGGCTCCGCCGATCGTAAATCCCAGACCGGATGCCAGTGCTCCAAAGATCAGCCCGATCAGGCCTCCCAAAAGCCCCAAAATTCCTCCCAAAAGGCCGCCGCCCACTCCCAAAATCACCGGGGATGCGAAAATCAGTACAATCACAATCAGCGCCCATGCTCCTGCGCTTCTCGGTTTCCGTACCGTCATATTTGCCGCGGATGCTCCTCTCCAGTCGGACGAATAACTCCTGTTTTCCCGGTATCCGTTCTCCGTGTATTCTCCCTGATTACGGTTTTCATATCCCCAGCCCTGACCGGAATTTTCCTGTCCGCCGCTTCCCCATCCTGCACCGTTCATTTCTTTGCTTTCCTTCCCGGAAGCCTCCCGGGCCGTTTTGTTTTCCTCTATGTTTTCTGAAAATGTTCCGTCCTGTAGATTTGCCTTGATGCTTGCGGCTACTCTTTCCGGACTTCCCAGTTCTCCGATCACTTTTGCTTCATTTTCCTCTCCCGCTTCGTCAAAATAATCATTGTAATAGCGAATGGCCTCCATTCTCTCATTTTCCGGCATTTCCACCAGCAAGCGGGCTAACTGTGCCATAAATTCATCGCGGTTCATACATTTGTCCTCCCCTCAAACAACATGGAAATTCTGGATGAATAGTTTTTCCACTCTGTCTCGTACAGTCTCAGTTGGGCTGTACCTTTCTCTGTCACCTTGTAATATCTCCGGTTTCTGCCGGCAAATTCCATATCGTATACCATCAGGCACTCATCCTTTTGCAGTCTGCGAAGCACCGGATACAATGTGGAGTCGGATATATCGATAACATGACGTACATCTTGGGTTATCTTGTATCCGTATGTCCCTTCCCTTTCCTTTGAAACAACCGCCAGAACGATTGCATCTAAGAGGGCAGCTCCTGTGTTGAATACCATCTTTTCACCCTTTTTGACCTTTCATATTTGTTAGGTTGTCGTTTGTAATATTGTTTTATATTTAATACTATACACTGTATAATATTATGTGTCAATAATCTCTTTCGACATTAAAAAAATATTAAGAATTTCATAGATTTGAACGATGTGATCTGAAAGACATGATTCCAAAGACACGATCCGAAAGACATCCTCCCAAAGACATGATCCCTCAAATTGCGGAATTTCCTTATTTGGACATAGGGGCGGAATTACGTCCGTATACGTCCACTAACCCAGGAAAAACCGGGAAGATATTCTATAAAATCTTCACTTTTGGTCAAAAAAAGGAAAATTTCTCTTCTATCGTCCAAAGTTTCGCCAAAGTCTTGGACATATCTGCAAAGAAATCTTCCCACACGTCCAAACAGGTGGATTTCGGGTAATTTCTGCCGGATTTATGGATCTGTCGAAAAAAATTCTGCGCATACGTCCAAATCTCTTATCGCAGCCTCCGGAACTAAACAATTTTGTAATCGAAAGGCCTGAAAGCTATGGGCTACAGAAATATTCAGGTACTGTGCCATCCCGCATATTTCGAAAATGCAGATATGGATTTTCCCTTTTTTGTCGAGTCTTGTCGCCTTTAATAATATGCTAATTGCATTTTTTACACATTTTTATTTGTTTTTTCCAGTTCTCTATATTATACTAAATACTGAATTGAAAAAAAATGGTAACACAATTCAAATAATCTTCAATCGGATGGAGGGCAGCACAAGCAAGTATTATGGATGTAAAAAATGAAATGACGGACATTTTACAAATAACACAGGTACTGGCAGATATGCAATTGGGATTTTGGGTCATTGAACTTCCCAACTACGGTTCTCCCAAAATGTACGGAAATGACACGATGCACATGCTTTTAGGTGTAAAAACCAATGAATTGACGCCGGAAGAACTTTATACACACTGGATAACAAATATTGATTCCCAATATCTGAATCTTGTTACACAAACTGTAGAATCTATCAGATGCGGAAAACCATCAGAAGTCAAGTATTTATGGCAGCACCCCGAAAAGGGCTGGGACTGGGTTCGTTGCAGAGGATATCTTGATGAAACGTATCAGGAGGGAATCCGCTTTAAAGGATGTCATTATAATGTTACAAATGAACTGGAAACCCAAGTGCTGGACAACAGACACAAAATCGTAGATTCAAAGAAATTAAAGCTGTATTCCTCTTACATTATCCAAAACATGGAAGAATTGTATGAAATCGACAGTGTAACCTTAAATGTCAATACCATATTTTACGAACAGAATACCTATCATCAGATTGCGGAGGGGTCCAGTGTCTTTTCCATTATAAAAGAGCATGTGCACCCGGATTATATTGAGCTTCTGAGCAGTGTATTTCTCCCGGAATCCTTACAGGAACTCGTAAATGAAAAGAAAGTACAGCAGCTAGAATGTAAAATCCAAACAATTTCCGGAGAATACCGCTGGGTAGAAATAAAGCTTTTTCCCGTAAATATCGTACAAAACAACAAGCTGCTGTTTTGCGTAAGTGATATCTCAGACAAAAAAAGAGCAGCCCATCTAAAAAATGAGAAACATGAAATCATTGATGCCTTTTATAATCTGTATTCCTCGATTGTGGAAATCAATTTGTGCACCGAAAAAGCGCACATTCTGAAAAGTGATACCGAATTGGTCGATCAGACCTATCTGACTGTGACTGAATTGTATCACTTTGTTGCTGATAATCTTGCTGCTAAATCAGAGTACGATGCAGTCAGACAATTTTTCGATATGGACACCTTAAAATCGATTGTGGACAAACAGGAAAACTACAACTTCGATTTTCAGCTTCAGGAGGAAAGGGGAACACTGTTTAAGCAGAAAAGGATCGAATGTCTCTGCGTACCCAGCAATAAGGACAAGCTGTATCTCGTATTCAGCGATGTGGACAAATCATACATTATGGATTCCATTCTGAAGCACTTTGTCTTTGATAATAACGACTATTTATATTACGTTGATGCAAAAAATAATTTTTTCCTGAGCTTTTATAAAAATGATGACAGCCTCGTACTGCCGCCGGAAAGCGGAGATGATTATGAGAGCGTCATGATCGACTACACAGAAAAGTATGTTGCATGGGAGGATCAGAACCGGGTTCTCGCATTGATGAAAGCGGATTATATGGCAAACCGCCTGTTAGAAGAGGACAGCTATAAATTTGAAACCGGAATTATTGATAATAACGGTGATTATAAAAGAAAAGAAATTACGATCCAGAGCTATGATAAAGAAAAACAGATTTTATTTATCAGCAGAAAAGATATCACAAAAGAATATTTCAAACAGATCAATCAAAAGGAATCTCTTGCAATCGCCAACAAGCTGGCGAATACAGATGCACTTACCAGTCTCTGTAACCGGTATGGCGCATTTGTTAAAATCGAAAAACGTCTCGCCGAAATTGCGGATGATACAGATGCGCTTCTTATTATCGATCTTGACAATTTCAAAACCGTCAACGATTCTCTGGGACATATACAGGGAGACAAATTATTAGAAGCTGTAGGAAGCATATTAAAAAATAACTTCCGCAAAACAGATGTGATTGCCCGCCTTGGCGGAGATGAATTTATTATTTACATGAAGGATATCAAGAATAAGCAAACCGTTATCTATGCTGTGGAAAAACTGCTCCACAAGCTGCAGTTTACATACCGTGGCAAAAGCGGGAACATTGATATCAGCGCTTCTGTGGGGATCGTCATGGTTCCCAAGGATGGCATATCCTTTGAAGATTTATATGAGAAATCCGATAAAGCCCTGTATGCTGCCAAACGTCAGGGAAAAAACAGGTTCAGTTTTTTCAAACCGGAGGAACTTTAAAGACTACTTCCCATTGATTTTCATGGAAAAAGCTGCTGCCAGCCCGCTCTTTCGGGTGACAGCAGCTTTCTGCTATCTGCAGGGTTCTATCGGTTCAACCGGAGAATATTTTTGGATATAGGCATGCAAAGCATCTTTTGAAGTATACTCCATTTCAACAGGATTGCCCTCTTTACCGACATCCTCTGAATAATCACCTGACGCAAAGGCAACGGTGTATGTCTTATCCTCCTCCATCTTTGTTCCGTCTTCCAGCGTCATGGAAACAACTTTTCCGTCTTTCATTTCCACATCCATTCCTGCCCAGTAGTAATCAAAGTACTCCGATTTTCCAACATCTTCTTCAGACTCCGGCTCACTTCCCCGTATGCTGTCTTCCTGAGCAACTAAATACTTTCCCTTTTCCGCCATTTCTTTGATTGTCGCTCCACTCAGTGTCAACTGCACACAGGGTACCACCTGAGTATCGCCCGGAATCACGCAGGTAAGCTGTTCCTCTACCATAGGACCCTCAAAAAATATCAGATGACCGCCAGTCTTGTTGGAAACATCGTTCTTTACAATACCATCGCTGACCATACTGATATCACAGTCCCCGCTCTCCTTGATACTTTCCGCCAGTATCTGCAGAGTTTCTTCATGGGTGCAGTCCTCTGTAAAACTGCCGATTTCAATAGCCTCCGCTCCGTCCCTGAGAAATTTCCGATGCGTCTCATCCATCATATCTGTGATTCCATCCAAAGAGCCTTCCTCTTTCACGGCCTTCATAATAGCCTCCGCGGTAGGAACTAAAACATCCTCATAGCCTGCATACAGCATGGGAGCCTTGATATAGTCCAGATTTTCCTCCCACATATCCCGATACATCTTGAATGTATATGGATTTTCTTCATTTTTCAGCGGAAAAATGGATGTTGCTGCATCATTTGTTATAGCATAGATTCCCTCACCGGAAGAAAGCCATTCGATAACCCTCTTGGCATCCTCCAGTTTTTTCTCATTTCCCTTTTCTCCCAGTTCCTTAGCAAGGCTGAGGTTATAGGAAACTGTATTGCTTATGAATGCTTCGCCGTCCCTTGTCCGAAACGGCATAATCGCATACTCGTTTGATGATTCCTGTATCTTATGGGAAACGGCATCTTGAGCTCCCCATAAGAACATCATTGCAGCTTCATTTGTCTCCATTCGCTCCTCAAAGATACCTATATCCCACAGGCCGTCATTTTTCTCGTAGTCAAATGCCCCCGCATCGATCAGTTCCTGTGTCATCTCAAAACCTGTGTCAAATCCCTCTGCGGCGCTCGCCTCTCCTTCTGCATACTTTCTGGCCCATTCCATACCTTCCGGCGTATACAGATATTCCGCCTGAGAATATGTTGTCATAATAGTAAAATAATATCCTCCGGCAGCACCGCCCATCACCATCGGAGTGATATCTTCCGTCTCTTCCCGAATCTGTCTGCACAAAGCCACCAGTTCATTAAAGTTTTGAGGCTCTTCCCATCCATACTTCTCAAACATGCCCTTGTTGTACAGAATACATCTGACAGAAACACTGCCGGGAAGCTGATAAATTCCACCATCTACATCATACTGGGTCAGCATGGAGGGCTCGTATTTATCGCAGACTGTCATTCCGGAAAGATCCAACAGATGCTTTGCGGCATCATCATCTGTCACCCGCAGACTGTTGATATGGATATCGCCCAACTCATCCCTCTTCAAAAGGGCTGCCATGGAAGTGGTGATATTTATCCCGTTGTACTCATAAAAGTCAAACTTGATGTCCGGAAACTGTTCCGTCAAAGCCTCCTTATGCCTTGAAGTTCCCCAAATAAAAATTTTAAGCGCATCCGGATCACCGGTAAACAAGCTTGCAGAGCTCTTTTCTTCATTTTCTGTAGATTTACATCCGGCAAGTGCTCCTGCCATTATCAGCAGTACCATCACAATCGCCAAAAATCTTTTTCCATTTTTTGTCATTTTCATTTTCCCTTACATTCACATAATTGGTTCAGCGTTTTCATCATCTGCTCCTGATCCAGCGGTTTCGCCAGATGAGCATTAAATCCGGCATTCCGGGAAAGTGCTTTATCGTCATCATAGGCATTTGCCGTTATGGCAATAATCGGAATGCTTCCTGCATCCTCCCGCTCAAGAGCCCGGATAGCCTTTACCGCATCCAGACCATCCAGAACAGGCATACGGATATCCGTCAAAATAGCATCAAATTCATAGAGCGCAGAACTGCTGAAAACGTCCACCAGCTTCTGTCCGTTCTCCACCGCTGCGCAGGTCATGCCATTCTCCGTCAGTATAAACTGTACAATCTCACGGTTGATATCATTGTCCTCCGCCAAAAGTATATGATACTCTTTCTTTTTCCCGATTGATTCCTTTACGTCCGTTTCCTCTGTCCTTCCTTCTCCCGCAAGGGCAAAAGAAAAAATGACTTCAAACTTTGTACCAACATTTACTTCACTCTCGATGGTAATGGCACCGTCCAGAAGATCCACAAATTCCTTCACAATAGCCATGCCTAAACCTGTTCCCTCGTAGCTCGACCGGGCGCTGATCGCTTCCTGTGAAAAACGTTCAAAAATATGCTCCAGAAATTCCGGTTTCATACCAATTCCGTTGTCCTCTACGATGAAATGATACTCTGATGACTGCTCATTCACCGCCTGCTCAAACACTGTGAATTTGATTCGGCCGCTCTCCGGCGTATATTTTACCGAGTTGCCCAAAAGGTTCAGCATAATCTGGATCAACAGATTGTCATCGGTAAACACATACGGATGAATAATCCCGGTGAAATCCGTCTCGTAAATCTGGTTCCGGCTCAATGCCCGGCTTTCAATAATATCATGGACTACCGTCATTGACTCGTACAGATTAATTCTGGACTCTTTCACCATGACATTTCCACTTTCAATCCGTGAAATGTCCAATACCTCATTGACAAGAGTCTCCAAATGCTTGGATGCGCTGCGGATCTTCCTGAGGCATTCCCTGAGCGCCTCTTTATCGTCTGCTTTAGCTTCTGCCATATCAGTCATTCCCATGATGCCGCCAAGGGGTGTCCGAATGTCATGGGACATTCTGGATAGAAACTCGCTCTTGGCCCGATTGGCCTGATTAGCTGCTTCCATAGCAATACGAAGCTGCTCCTTGTTTCTCCGTTCCTCCATCAGATGAATCCGGGTGCTGCCAAGAAGAAAAGCAACAAGGGCAATTCCCATTAGAACAAAGCCCAATGTAAGTCTTACGCCCATCTGATACATAATCTGAGTCACACTGCTGTGCATATCATGCTGGTCAATCAGAAAAACCGCATACCAGTCCTCAATCCCCATATACTGAAAAGAAATATAATACTTATTATCTTCAAAACCAATCATACTGGTTGCACTTGAATGGATGGTCAGAGCCTCTTTTAATTCTTCGTAACTGTTTCCAATGGAAAAATTTGCCCTCTCCAGTGTCTTTACCAGATTGTAGGTTTTGGCAAGATCCGTTTGCAGTTCCTGGGCATTGATGGTTTTTCCCTGACTGTTCATAACAAAAACATCTGTTATCGTTCCAAAGCTGGCTAAGGAAAGATCAATATCAAAAATACTCTTATCCGTTGCCAGAACCATATGGGTGAATTTACTTCCATCTTCCGCCGTGATGGGATCTTCTAATTTTTTTGTAAAGCAGAGATATTCTTTGGATTCAGAAGATAATTCCGCAAGACTGCTGATGCTCACCGACTTTTCCCGGTCCAGCTCCGTAGATGCAAAAGCCGTGTTCGGACTGCGCCAGAAAGCAACTTTTCCTGCATCGGCGGAATAGTAAAATCCTTCCTCATCAACCAAAAGCAGCAGCAATTCATTATAGCTTCCGCTAATTGATGCTTCCTCCTGACCCAGGCATTCAAGGATTTCCGTTTCATTTCTGAAAGTGCCCTGCTTCAGAGTGTTTCTCACATACTGTATATTATCCCACTGCCCCTGAAAATAGTGATTCATATTTTCGGTAATACGACCGGAGACCATCTCTACCATCTGAAGCTGATGATTCCGCATCCCCTGATTGACTACTGTCTGGGTCGAAAGCACCATAACACCGGCAAGCACAACCGTACATAAGATAAATAAATAGCGGAGCCGCCGTATTCTGCGCTTATTCTTGTCCTGCGTATCCACTAATCTCCTCCTCTCAGATCATTTTCCATATCCGGCTACTGATTAAATGTGATACTTTGCAGCATTTCGACTACTTCCCTGTACGCCTGTTTCACTTCTTTAAAAGCTTCATCTGCACCCTCCATACTTCCCTTACGGGTAATTTCCACAAGGGCTGATGTTTTCTCGTAAAGCGGTTTCAATCCCAGATTTTCCGCTACTCCTTTTAAGGTATGTGCCTGATTAAAAATTTTGGCTGCATCACAGCTCTTCATCACTGCCTCAAGATCATTCATCGTCGTGTCTGCTGCAAATCTGCTGAGAAGAGAATACAGAAATTCTTCTTTTCCCATCATCCGCTTCAGAACAATTTCATAGCTCTGTCCTAAATTATTATAAAAAGTTTTTAATTCCAAAAGTCTTCTACCCCCCCCCTAGTTTTTTCTGCTGTTGGAGATTTTTTTCAAATTCTTTCCAGGGCATCGGCTTTGCAGCATAGTACCCCTGTATATAGTCACAGCCGATATCAAACATATGCTCATACTGTTCTTTTGTTTCCACTCCCTCGGCAACCACTTTCATTTCCAGCCAGTGGGCCAGCCCGATAATAAACTGGAGACTGCCCGGCTTTTTGCTTTCATTTTCAACTAACATCCGATCCAGTTTTAACACATCTGCTGCCAACTGTGTGATCATATTGAGTGAAGAATAGCCGTTTCCAAAATCATCGATTTCCAATTGGAAGCCCCTTTCTCTGAGCATTCCCCCTACCACACTGACCCATTCCAGATTTTCCACAACAGCGCTTTCCGTGATTTCCAGATGAAGCTGGGAAGGCTGGATCCGATACCGCAGAGCCAGCTCACTGATTTTATCAACAAAGCTTTCCTCATAAACATCCACACGGGATACATTGACAGAAACGGATAATTTCCCATAGCCTTTATCTTCCAGCAGGCGCAGTATTTTGCAGGTTTCCTCCCACACATACCAGTCCAGTTTGGTAATAAGTCTTGTTTTCTCCAAAATAGGAATAAATGCATCCGGCATGATCATTCCCTTCTCAGGATGGTTGCAGCGCACCAGCGCCTCCGCATCCATCCAGCAGAGTGCTCCATTTTTTACTTTCGGCTGAAGATAAATCTCGTAATAATGTTTTTCCAGCGCCTCGTCCAATTCATCAAGAACCGCCTGCTCCTGCAGCAGCTTTTCCTTTAATTCTGTGTTATACACATGCACGTTGATTTCATACTGCCCGCGGATCGCATGAACTGCTTCAATAGCATTGTTGCACATCTCTTCGATGGACATATGACTTCCGTCATCAATGACAAGCCCCCACTTAACAGATACATTGGGAATGCTGAACCGCTGATTGACCTTTTCGCTGAGCGCTGTAAGCCACTCCCCTGAAGCATCCGATGTCTGCTTGGCAATACCGATAAAGTAATCTGCATAAAAACGCGCAAGGAGAAACTCTTTATCCGCAAGCTCCTCTTTAATAACAGACGCTACTTCTTTTAGGAAGCGGTCTCCTGCATCAACACCATATTTTTCATTCACTATCCGGAACTTTTCTACATTTGAGCAAAATAAGTCAAATCTTTTCTCCGGATATTTGTCTTTAAGTTTTTGGGCGCAATCAAGAAAATAATCCCGGTTCAAAAGTCCCGTCAATTGGTCGTTCTGCAGCCGATGCACCATCGTGGTAGCCTCCTGAAGCTTCAAAATGCTCTCAATACGCCGCAGAAGGATCTCAGGCTGGTAAGGCTTCGCAATAAATTCGGTTGCACCACAGGACAGTGTTCTCAGCTCATCCTCCGTGGAAGCACTGTTTGTAGTTATAATAATCGGAATCACATCATACTCCGGATTTTTCTTCATCTCTTCCAATACTTCATATCCTGTCATTACCGGCATTACCAAATCTAACAGGATCAATGCGATTCGTGCTGACTGCTGTTCCAGAATCTCCATGGCTTCTTTACCATTTGCCGCCTCAATCACCTCATACTTGGATGAAACAATCTGAGCCAGCATCATACGGTTAATTTCCTGATCCTCAACAATCAATATTCTTTTGTTCATTCCTTTTTCTCCTTACGGTTCATAAAACCTTCTTTCGTCAATCCTGATGATTCTTTCCTCTCTATATAGAGATACGTACCCCCTATGAAAACCATTCCGTTCTTATCTTTTTGTTATTTTTGCCGGAGAGAATTTTGCAATTTCCAAGCTGTGCCTCATCATGCGTTTTAGATTCATAGACTACAAAACTTCTGATAATCCGGAAGGAAGCGATCACCTCAACTAACCGCAAATTCAGATATGTAATATAGAAATTATAGAAATTCAAGCCAATCATAACATAAAGAACTGCAAAGGACAAGAAAAACGTGCAATACTTATCATATCTTCTGTAACTATTCAGCCTTTCAGGCTTCATAGCTACAAATGCATGCACACAAATCCCATGATATGCGCTTTGGCGTCCGTATGTCTCGGGATTGACTTGCCTTTGCAAGTTAACACCTCGCGGGACAGTAGAGAGCTGAACTGTTACTATCTTCTATTCTTTTTTCCTTCCCGGCTGTTTCAGGGAAACCTCCAGCGCCTTCCCCACAGCAAAGGAATAGATATACGCTTCCTTCACCCGCTTTCTTCTCACCCGGCCAAGCGCCTCGGCATAGTACCAAAGCTGCGTCCGGTATTTCTCAACCAGTTCCTGTTCCCGTCCTTTTTCCACATAGTCTGTCTTATAATCTACCAGAACCAGTCCATCCTCCTCCTCGAAGAATCCGTCGATGATACCCTGAATCAGAATCTGTTCTTCCTCCCCCCAGTCAGGATTCTTTTCTCCTGCCGGGATACTCATTACGAACTGCTGCTCACGCCACAGGCGGTTTTCCTTCCATGCCCGCTGCATCCGCTTTCCCAGATGGGAATTGACAAACCACAAAATCTGGCTTGCCCGGACGGCCCGTGCCATCTCCCAATCTATTTTTCCGCTGGCCTTCATCTGCTCAACCTGCTCACTGATCGTCTCCTGAGAGTCCACCCGTCCGTAATCCAGAAGTTCCAGCACACGGTGGTATGCCGTTCCCCGGGCTGCCCCCTTCAGTTCTTCTTTTTCCGTTTTTATAAACTCCGGAATCAGGGGCACCACAGGCTCTTCCCTGAAAAGCTCCTCTGCCTCTTCCCCGAAAAGCTCCTGCTCCTTTAATTGGGAAACACTGATTTTTGCCGGGATTTCCCTGAGATGCTCATAGGGATATTGATAAGAAAACCTCTCTTCCAACTGTGCTCTTAACCCTTCTTCATATACCTGCTCAACATCCCAGTGAAGCAGTCTGCGGTACTGAAGTTCACCGGAAATCTGCCGCTCCATTTCTTCTCCAACCAGTTCCATGCCGCCGGATGCCTGAATCACAAAAGGAATCTCTTCCTGATAGCAGGGGTTCAGGCAGTATCCATGCTCACCTGCCTGTTCATACAGATGGTCAAAGGCCGGATGACGGGCCAGCGCCGGAAGAATCCAGCCCCAGAAGTCCTGCGCACCTTCCAGCATTCCGTAGGGCAGCCGCCGTTTCTTTCTGTCTGTCAGAGCGTGAAGCGTTTCCACCCGTTTTTCCAGCTTATCCAGCGTTCCTGTAAGGATCAGCTTTTCTTTCGCTCTGGTCAGCGCCACATACAGGACACGAAGCTCTTCTCCCAGACTTTCCAGACGAATCTGTTTCTGCATCACCTGACGCATCAGGGTGGGAATCTTCACACGCAGGTTCTGATCAATAGCATTCATGCCTATGCCCAGATCCGCATGAATCACCAGACCTGCATTGGCATCCATCATGTTAAACCGTTTCCCCATTCCCGCCACAAAGACAATGGGAAATTCCAGTCCCTTGCTCTTGTGGATGCTCATGATACGCACTGTATCTTCATTTTCACCCATGGTGCTCACCTCGCCAAAGTCCACCTGATATTTCTGAAGCTGCTCCATATAACGGATGAAATTGAACAGTCCCCGATAGCTGGTGCTCTCGTATTCCATAGCTTTTTCCACTAACATCTCCAAATTGGCCTTCCGCTGGTCTCCTCCCGGCATAGCCGCCGCATAGGTATGGTATCCGGTGAAGCTGAGAATTTTCTGAATCAGTTCGTGGATCGGCGTGTAAGGCACCCGCTCACGAATCTGCTGGTATACGCTGAAAAATTTATCCAGTTTTTCCCTGAGCCCTGTATTTTCTCCCTCTTCGTGATATTTCCATGCACATTCATAGATTTTTTTATCTGGAAATGCTGCTTTCATCACTGCCAGTTCCTCCGGGGTACAGCCCGCCATGGGGGACAGCAGCACTCCGGTAAAGGGAATCTCCTGCATGGGATTGTCGCAGATATGAAGATAATTCAGTACTGTCACCACCTCCAGCGCGCTGAAGTACCCGGTTCTGGATGAAGCATAAGCCGGGATTCCCATGTCCGACAATACCCGCACAAAGGTTTCCGCCCATCCCGACACGGTTCGAAGCAGGATCACGCAGTCCTGACAGCGGGCAGGACGGTAAGCGCCTGTGGCCTTGTCCACCACCTGCTGTTTCCCCACGATTTCCCGGATCCTCTTTCCGATCATCCGGGCTTCCATTTCCTGTGCGCTGGTTTCCGCCTGCTCCTCTGAAGTGTCCTCCGTTTCTGTCCCGTCCGTTCCGGCAATCAGAATCTCTGTACTTTCGAAAACGCCCCTCTGCTCCTCCGGCTCCGGGAATACGGCTCCCGGATACAGGGCCGCCGCCTCATCATACTCCACATCTCCCAGCTCTTTTCCCATAATCTGCTCAAAGATATAGTTCACTCCCGCCAGAACCTCTGCACGGCTGCGGAAGTTTTTATGCAGGTCGATACGCTGGCATTCACTTTCTTCATGAGTGTAATTTTCATATTTTTCCATAAATAATTCCGGCCTTGCAAGACGGAAGCGGTAAATGCTCTGTTTCACATCCCCCACCATAAAGATGTTGTATCTGCCCTGCCGCAGTTTGGACACGCTTTGAAGCAGGGTCTCCTGCACCAGATTGCTGTCCTGATATTCATCAATCAAAATTTCTTCAAATCTCTGGGAGAACTCATCTGCTGCCGGAGTATAGATCAGCTCCCCGTCCTGTTTCTTCACCAGAATATCCAGAGCGAAATGCTCCATATCCGAAAAATCCACCAGATTTTTTTGTCTCTTTTTTGCTGCAAAGGCGTCAATAAAATCTATAGTCAGCCGGATCAATTCCTCCACCGGATCCCGGCAAAGCTGCATTTCCTGCAGAATCCTTCCGCTGTCCCCATAAAAATACCGCTCCTTCAGACCTTTCAGCACATCCTTCAGCTGATCCCTCTCACGCTTTACCTGCTCACGCTTGCGATCGTATACAGACTCGTCCTTTTTTCGGGACAGGGCGGTAAATTTCAGACAGGAAAGAACCTGCTCACATTGATCAAATGCCCGGTCTGTACATGCTTTTTCCAGTCTTTCCACAATCTGCCTGTCTGCTGCCACAGCGTCCCCGTACATATAGGGGCCGTCCTCCTCCTGAATCAGAAGGGCATTTTTCTCACAAAGTTCCTTTGCCTGCTCCACGCTTCGAAGGGCATCTTCCCATAATTTTTCCATCCAGAGACTTTCCTGAAGTTCATCAAAGCTTTCTGCCAGATAAGGCTTCTTGCACTCTTCCAGCCACTCCTTTGGCCATGGGTTACTCATGGAAAATTCATACAGACGCAGGATCAGGTCAATAATCCCCTCATCACTCTTCCCCGACGCAAAGGTTTCCACAAAATTTTCAAATGCAGGATTCTTCGCCTCGTAATTTTCTTCCAGCAGCTCCTTTATCACATCATGTTTGAGAAGTTTCAGTTCCCCCTCATTTGCCGTGCGAAATCCCGGATCCAGATCAATGGTATGAAAATAATTACGGATCACATAAGAGCAGAATCCGTCAATAGTATTGATCTGAGCATTGTGAATGAGAGTCTGCTGTCTTTGGAGATGCTCATTTTCCGGCTCCGTTTCCAGCCTTTTTTCCACCGCCGCAGTGAGACGCTCTTTCATCTCCCCGGCCGCCGCCCTTGTGAAGGTTACAATCAAAAGACGGTCAATATCCACCGGATTTTCTTTTCGTGTCATCATGTTCAAAATACGTTCCACCAGCACCGCTGTCTTGCCGGATCCGGCGGCTGCGCTTACCAGAATATTCCGGTTCTGAAGCCGGATGACCTGCTCCTGTTCCTTTGTCCAGTTCATTCCCATCTCCTACTCCTCCTCTCCGCTGAGCTTTTTCCACAGCTCTTCATCCGCAAAAACCGGAAGCCGGCGGTACTGGTATCCGGGAATCTTCTCATCAAACCCGCAGACCCCACGATAGCTGCAATAATCACAGGCTGTTCTTTTCCTCAGCTTATACGGATTCACCTCTGCCTCACCGTCCAGAATTCCTTTTCCGATTTCCTGAATTTTTGAGTTTACATAATTTGAAAGAGACTGAAATTGTTCCAGCCCTGCTGTCCGGGAATACCGGGACAGGCTTCCGTCTTTATTGTACGCCACAGGAATCACCAGCGATTTTTTCCCCGGCTCCAGTGTCTCGTCCATATCGGAAATGATTTTTTTCTCCGAGCGGATCAGTCCGTTTACTTTCAGCTCCTGCAAAATCCGCTGGGAAATGGTTTCTTCGTCCTCATCCGGCTCTCCTTCCGTCAGCGGGTCTTTCACCTGATAATAGAAAATGCCCGCAGGCTCCACATTTTTTCCCGGATGCTCCCTCTGCTCAATCTCCATCGCAGCGTTCATATAAACTACCAACTGAAGCTGCAGGCCATGGTACAGGGCGATCAGATCCATGGAAGTATTTCCCGATTTGTAATCAATGACCTTCACATAGATGGTATCTCCCTCCTCGTAGCGGTCCGTGCGGTCGATCCGGCCTCTGAGGCGGAGTTTTTCATCCTCCGAAAGCTCAAACTGAACCGCCTCCAGCTCACTTTCCACGGCAAATGAAATCTCAAACTGTCCCGGCTCGTATTTTCCCGCCTTTAGCTGCTCCTGCAAAGCCCATACCGTTCTCCTGAGAATCCGTTTTACCCGGGTAATCATATAACGGTTGCGGGCGCTGCTTTCCAGAATGGTGTTGCCGTAATCGTGGATCATTTCCTCCACACTCTCGTCAATCAGCGCTTCCCGCTGCTCTTTGGTAAGGTTTCTCCACATCAGGCGGTGCTTTTTCAGATTTTTTGAAAACTGTTCCAGCGCCTGATGGATTACATTTCCCATATCCACTGGTTTAAATTCGTATTCCTGCCGCTCCGATATTTCCAGACCATACTGAAGAAAATGGGCAAAGGCGCAGGCAGCAAATTTTTCCAGCTCCGTTGCGCTGTTTTCCAGAGTCGTTCCGTAAAGGGCTCTGGCAACACTCTTTGCGATTCGATCCTCCGGCTTCCGGCAGAATGCTCCTTTTAACCAACGGCGGCATTTCTCCTGCCACTGGGGTGATTTCAGAAACCAGCTAAATAATTCTTTCCACTGGTCATCCGGCTCCTCCTCCCGGGATTTTTGCAGCCCCGCAAGAAGAAGCTCCACAGCCTGTCCTGCCTGTTCCGCCTGACCGATTCCCTGCCGATCGCTCTCCTCAATCACAAGTGCAGGAAAGAAACGGCACATCATGGGAATCAGATAGGCCGGCCCCTGAGCCTGTCCCTGCCCGCTGGATTTTGCGTAGGAAAGAATCAACTGACGGGAAGGCTTTGTCATGTTCAGATAAAGATAAAACTTCTGGATATACATAGCCTGTCTGGATGTGGGTGCAAGCTCTACCTTCTGGTTTTCCAGATATTCCCTGTCCGTTTCCGACAAAAGACCTCCGCTTCCCTTCCGTTTGGGAATCACCGTGTCATTGACCCCGGCAAAAAACAGAACCTTGATATCCTTCAGACGGGTACGCTCCATGTCTCCCACCAGCACCTGATCCGCTGTGGGCGGAATGATCCCCACTCTCGCCTCCTGAAATCCTGCTTCCAAAAGCTGCCTGTATTCTTCCAGAGAAAGTTTCTCCTCCCCCAGCACCTGCACCATTTTGTCCAGAAGGCTCATGATGATCCCATAAATCTGGGAATATTCTTTCACCAGCGCCTGTTCTCCCTGACTTTCAAACAGAAGCTCTTTTTCTTTCAATTTTTCCTGAATCTGTCCCCGGCAGATAAATTCGTACAGTATGGCAGTCCGCTCTCTCACGGTCAGTTCCCTCCGGCTCATCTGCTCCGCCAGTTCTTCCGTTTCTTCCAGAAACTTTTCCCGAATTTTGTTGATTTCTTCTATGCTCCCTTCATCCATTCCCCGGTATCGGCGCACCCAATGATCCTTCCACTGCTTCCAGCTCCGGATTCCCACACCAATACAGTAGTTTTCCAACTGATCTGTTTCAAATACAGACAGCCGGGACAGACCGCAGCGGAGATAACGGAATACACTCTCATAGCTGAAACGCTCCGTCAGCATATTCACTGCCGCCCGCAGATATTCCACAAAGGGGTTCATCAATATAGAATGCTTTTCATCAATGAAGCAGGGGATACTGCTGTTTTCCATAACCTGACGGGCATAGCTTCCATAGGCCGGAAGATCCCCGGTAATCACGGCGAAGTCTCCGTAGCGGTAGCCCTTGGTGCGTACCAGACAGCGGATTCTTCTGGCAATCTCCTCCATCTCTTCCCTTGGGTTTGGCGCCGCGAAGATACGGATTTCCTCCTGTTCTGATTCGTAGCGGGGATTGCCGTAGCGAAACAGGTGGCGTTCCACAAATTCCAGAGCGGGAGCCTTTGCAAAGCGGCTCTCTTTTCCCGGATGGATCCACAGCTCCTCCCCAATCTCCACTTTTTCTTCCCGGGCCAGCTTTGTGAGATGCTCCAGCATGGTTCCGCTCATCCGAAATAAATGCTGAGGGCTTTTGATTTTCTCTCTGGACGCCTTTTCATCCAGCGTCACCGTAACCCACACTTTTTCCGAAAGGGTCAGAAGTTTTCTCATCAGCTTGTTCTGGATTGGTGTAAACCCGGTAAATCCATCCAGTACCACCTCGCAGTTTTTCACCAGCCGGGACTCCCCGATCCGGTCGCACAGTACGTCAAGAACTTCCTCTCCCGTGATATAGCGTTCTCTCAGATAATCCGAAAAGCCCTGATAAATCACGCGGATATCCTGAAGCTTGCAGCTTAAAAGAGGTTTATCGCTGACCTTTTCCAGTATCTCCCCCACCTGCTCAGGGTGGATATCGTACTGCATCAGTTCGGATACCAGAGACTTCATCTCACTGATGGTTCCCGGCTTTTTCAGGCTTCCTGCCAGCACCCCCAGATTTTTTTCCTGCTCCTGAACCACTCTCTGCAGTACCAGTGTTTTTCCTATTTCTTCCAAAATGGGACGGTTTTCCCCGCCCACCTCCGCCAGTACCCGGTGAGCCAGCCGCTGAAAGCTGAGAATATCAATATTCATGATTCCATGCCCCGGGCTCATCGCCACCAGTTTCTTCTGGGTCTGCATGGTAAACTGCTCCGGTACCACTACCAGATAATTTTTCTCAGGATGCGCCTCTGCCTGACCGATTAAATACTGAAATAACCGATGGGATTTTCCTGCGCCGGAATTTCCCAGAATGAATTGTAATGACATCGTTTTTGCTCCTTCGAAATTTGACTTCTGCAATCTTTTGAATTTTTTAATGTCAATAACTAATATCATATCATATTTTTAGGTGCACTGCCAGACCTTGACAGTTATAAGCATCCTAAAATCAACTGGTATAAAAATAAACAGGGTGGAAATTCTTCAACTGAATTTCCACCCTGTCTGATTTCGCACCTGACCCTGTCCTTCATAGTCACGCAAAACAGTAATCTCCTGAACAATTACCTGCGATATACAACTGAGTTCCACATCAACTCATTTTTGAAATTACGGATTGTTGTATCCTTATCGATATAAACAGCTTCGATTCCCATAGCTGCTGCCCAGTCTCCCATCTGCTCTGCCGTCAGATCGTAAGTGAATGCTGTATGATGTGCACCGCCTGCCAGAATCCATGCTTCTGCACCTGTCTGCAGACTCGGCTCCGGTGTCCAGAATGCAGTTGCTACCGGAAGCTTCGGCATCGGTTTTTCTGTCTTCTTGCAGTTTACATCGTTGATGATCAGACGGAAACGGTCCCCCAGATCGATCAGGGAAGTGGCAATTGCCGAACCCTCTTTTGCAGTAAATACAAGTCTTGCCGGATCTTCTCTGTCACCCATGGACAATGGCTGTTCCTTAATGCTGATCGGGCCGTCTGCGATACTCGGGCATACTTCAAGCATGTGTGCCTGAAGGATTCCTTCTTTTCCCGGAACCAGATTATATGTATAGTCTTCCATAAAGGATGTTCCCTTCGCATCCTTCATTCCCTGTGTCATGATTTTCATTACACGAACCATGGCTGCCGTCTTCCAGTCACCTTCACCGCCAAAGCCATAGCCTTTTTCCATCAGACGCTGAATTGCCAGTCCCGGAAGCTGTTTCAGTCCACCCAGATCTCCGAAATGGGTCACGATTGCCTGATAATTTTTCTCCCTGAGGAAACGTTCAAAGCCGATCTCAATACCTGCCTGAACTGCCACATGCTCGCGAAATTCCTTTTCGTCTCTTCCTTCCAGAAGAATATTGTATTTGCTGTAATATTCTTCCACAAGTGTATTGATATCTGCAGCAGAAACAGCATTTACCGCCTCTGTGATTTCATTTACCGGATACGCATCAACCTCCCAGCCGAACTTTAACTGTGCTTCCACCTTGTCGCCTTCTGTAACGGCTACATTTCTCATATTGTCAGCAATTCTCATGACACGGATATGGCTGCTCTCAATCACGCCTACTGCTGTTCTCATCCATGAACCGATGCGTTTCTGAACATTTTCATCTGCCCAGTATCCTGCAATCACTTTGCGCTCCATGTTCAGTCTGCTGAAAATATGTCCGAACTCTCTGTCACCGTGAGCAGACTGGTTCTCATTCATAAAGTCCATATCAATGCTGTCATATGGAATTTCCTGATTAAACTGTGTATGTAAGTGAAGCAGCGGTTTGCGGAACTCCTGCAGTCCCAGAATCCATGATTTTGCAGGTGAAAATGTATGCATCCATGTAATTACGCCTGCACAGCTTTCATCTGTATTAGCCTCATTAAATGTTTTGCGGATTAATTCATTTGTAATCAATGTCGGTTTCCAGACAACCTCATACGGAAGATTTCCTGACTTATTCAATGCCTCAACGATAATCTGTGAATGCTCTGCCACATGTGCAAGACACTCGTCTCCATATAAATCCTGTGAGCCTGTACAAAACCAAAATTTGTATTCTTTCTGCTGCATGATTATTTGCCTCCCTGACCGTAATATGCATTTGCACCATGTTTTCTATAATAATGTTTATCCTGAAGTTCCTGCGGGGCAGGCTGATTCTGTGGATTGATCATCTCACAGCGGGCTGCCATTTTAGCCACCTCTTCCAGCACAACTGCGTTATGAACCGCTTCGTTTGCATCTTTTCCCCATGTAAATGGTCCGTGGTTCCTACACAGCACAGCCGGAACCGCAATGTAGTCCTTTTTCATACGTTCAAACTCATCGGCAATCAAAACCCCCGTATTCCACTCATATGCCTCATCAATTTCCTCCTTTGTCAGATTACGCACACAGGGCACGTCTCCGTAAATGTAATCTGCATGAGTTGTTCCATAGCATGGAATGTTTCTTCCCGCCTGTGCCCAGCTTGTCGCCCATGCAGAGTGTGTATGTACGATTCCGCCGATCTCCGGGAACCGATTGTACAAAACAACATGTGTTGCCGTATCTGATGAAGGATTGTAGTCACCTTCTACCTTATTTCCTTCCAGATCTACAACAACCATGCTTTCCGGTGTCAGCTTATCATAATCCACACCGCTGGGCTTAATAACAAACAGCCCTTTCTCTCTGTCAATTCCACTGACATTTCCCCATGTAAAGGTTACCAGTCCATGCTTCGGCAAAAGCATATTTGCCTCATACACCTGTTTTTTCAATTCTTCTAACATTTTCCACTCTCCTATTACATTGCCTCAATAGACGCTCTTTCAATCGCAAGTCCGGCTGCATACAGTTCCATAAACTTCTCAAAGCCTGCTACGTCTTCCGTTACCGGCTCCATTCTCTCACCTTCTTCTCCGCCAAATACTTTCTGAGCCAGATAATCTGTCAGACTTTCCTCTGCAGCCCGCTCTTTCATATAGGACGCAAGCAATGCAATTCCCCATGCACCGCCTTCTCCCGCAGTCTCCATCACATACACAGGTGTATCAATAGCCCCCGCAAGGATTCTCTGTCCCACACCTTTTGTCTTGAACAGGCCTCCGTGTCCCAGCATCTTGTCCAACGCCACTTTTTCCTGTTTTGTAAGAATATCCATTCCTGTTTTCAACGCACCGAGGGATGTACAAAGGTGTACACGCATGAAGTTTGCCAGATTGAACTTACTGTCAGCCTTACGGACAAACAAAGGTCTTCCTTCTTCAAATCCGGTGATATGCTCTCCTGAAAAATAATTGTAAGCGAGAAGTCCACCGCAGTCGGCATCCCCTTCCAGCGCCTTATTGTATAAAGTTCCAAACAGAGTGCTCATATCTACTTTTGTTCCAAATGCCTCCAGACATTCTTTAAACAATCCGACCCATGCATTCAGATCTGATGTACAGTTATTGCAGTGTACCATCGCAACCGGATCGCCAGCCGGAGTCGTCACCATATCAATTTCCTCGTAAGGCTTGGACAGCGGATGTTCCAGTACCGCCATTGCAAACACACTCGTTCCGGCTGATACGTTACCTGTACGGACAGCCACGCTGTTCGTCGCCACCATACCTGTTCCTGCATCACCTTCCGGAGGGCACATCGGAATTCCGGCCTGAAGTTCACCGTCTCTGTCCAGAAGTTTTGCACCCTCTTCTGTAAGGGTACCTGCTTCCTGCCCTGCTGCCATGACCTTTGGAAGAATGTCTTTCAATTTCCATGAAAATCCTTTGTCAGCCACAAGTTCGTCGAACTGATCCAGCATTTTTTCATCCCATGAGCAGTTGTCAGAATCGATCGGAAACATTCCCGCTGCTTCTCCGACTCCCATCACCTTCCTTCCGGTCAGCTTCCAGTGAATGTAACCTGCCAGTGTAGTGAAAAAGCTTACATCTTTTACATGCTCTTCCCCGTTCAAAATAGACTGATACAGGTGTGCCACACTCCATCGCTGAGGAATATGGAACTGAAATACTTCGGACAAATTTTTCGATGCTTCTTCTGTAATTGTATTTCTCCATGTACGGAATTCTGCAAGCTGTTTTCCATCCTTGTTGAAGGGCAGGTAGCCGTGCATCATACCGCTGAATCCGATGGCCTTAAATGTTGTTAGCGTAACACCATATTTTTCCTTCACATCTCTTTTCAGGTCTGCGTAACATTCCTGAAGTCCTGTTGTGATGTCATCCATTGTGTAGGTCCATACATGATCCACATAACGGTTCTCCCAGTCATGACTTCCCGAAGCAACCGTACGGTATTCCTCATCGATCAAAACCGCTTTAATTCTGGTGGATCCAAACTCAACACCCAGCGTCGTCTGTGCATTTTTAATTAACTCTGCGATTTTTGTATTATCCAAAACACATCCTCCCTTTTCCTTTTTGTATGTGCAGGAAACCATCTGTTTTCCCAGTCACTCTTTCGTTTCACGTTTTAAAAAGTATAGCTCAAACCGACAAATTAAGAAAGATAAATCTTATCCCATTCTGGACATTTATTATCCTGAATAGTAAAATGCATATATACAGATTTTTAGGAGGATACGTCAATGCTGGCTAATTTTGAAAAACGAAAATACAACGGAAAAGAACGGGTGTGGGCGGGACGCTACCGTTATCTTAGGAACCTCCCTCACTGGCATCTGGAATGTGAACTCATTTATGTGGAACAGGGAGAAATCACCGTCTCGCACAATAACCACAATTATCTGCTCAAAGCAGATGACTCCATCTTTCTGAACAGCGGTGAAGTTCATTATATCAAGGGTGACGAAGACAGCATCGTATCAATCCTGATGTTTGATCCTGCTCTTATTCAGGATGTATCTGTCTCCTGCTCGCTGAGTACGGCACAGCTTCAACATGCCTATCCGATCAAAGAATATCACCGGCAGATCCATCTTGAACGGAAAAACCTGCTGCCCTTTTACGAACTGAAGATCTGTCAGCTTGTCACCGACCTGATGATTCAGATTTTCCGAGGAGAAGAACTGGCTGAACCCCGGCTTTTGAGAGAACACTCATCTATTGCAAATTACAAACAGCTGCTAAAAGAAATCGATAAAAAATACAGCCACATCACTTTTTCGGATGCCGCTGCATTTATGGGGCTTTCTGAACCCTACTTTTCAAAATTTTTTCGCAAAATATCTGGAATGACCTTCTCACAGTATCTCAATACCGTTAAACTTGAAAAGGCAGTTCTGTTATTGAAAAATAATACCAATCATTTATCCATAACCGAGATTGCTTCCAGATGCGGATTTGATACGATCCGTCATTTTAACCGGGTATTTAAAAACATCACAGGAATGTCCCCAAGGGAACTCCCTCCGGACTATGTGCTGGAACTCCAGCCGATTTACACAATCGAAGAAGCCTTCGACCCCACACTTACACCGTCTGAATTGCTGTAAGAAAGGGGCTATCGGTTTATACCGAATTTTATGCCCCTTCACAAGCAGCAAAAGCATTCACATTTCTTTAGTAGATACATTTTGCCGCTTCATCAGCAAAAGCTTTAATCAGTTTCGGATCAGCATCAAAGAAATGATCCGATGCGGAAAGAATAAATCCCCCACCTGCTCCGGCTTCCTCGAAGCACTCTCTTACCTTTCTTCTGGTAGCTTCTTCCGTACATCCGGTATAATAGTGGAACTGATCAAACCCGCCGATCATGCATACCCGCTCACCGATTCTCTGCTTTGCTTCTGCCAGATCCACATCGCCTCCCATATCAACCGGTGTAAAGGTTTCCATTGCATTCGGTCCCATATCGGCAATATTTTCCAGAATCGGCATCATGCCTCCGCAGGTATGGTAAACCACGCGAATCCCTTTTTCCTGTACCGCTTTGATTACCGGAGTATCAAACGGCGCTACAAATTCATCAAAGATAGCCGGAGAAATTACGGTTGTGGAAGCATCTCCTCCACCGTCCTCCAGAATGTCGTAAGGCGCTTTGTCCAGTGTCTGAATGTATTCCAGTTTTCTTCTCTGGATAATTTTCAGAGCCTCTTTTACCCATTCCGGGTCATCAAAGGTTTCCATAATCAAATCCTGAATTCCGTAGATGCAGGCTAAATCCTGCCAGCAGCCCGGCTGTCCGAAGATGTCAAAGCTGGGAACACTTCCTCTGATCAGGCAGTTCGGATGCTCTTTTGCAGCCCGTTTCACTGATTCGATTCCTGCCTTAGGGCTGGGCATATACCGTTCCAATATGTCAATATCATTTTTCTCCTTCAAAAGATGCTCCGCTACCCAAGTGGTATACTGATTGGACTGAAGCACCGTGCTCAGTGTTTTTGCCGGGGTATGGATGTGGTAACGAACGGTATGATACTGGGAATTGCTGAGAACCTCACTCTCAATCCTCCAGTTTTCCTTCTGTTCTTCCGTATACTGATAATCATCCACCCAGCAAATAGGATCCAGTCCCATCTCAGCAAAAAACTGCTGCGTGTCGCATCCTCCCATATATCTTTTCAAAAAGTATTCCATCACGTGATGAGATGTCGCCGGCAGCCGGTCGGGACATTTTCTGTCCAACGCTGCTAAAAGACGTTCTCTGCTTGTCATTCCTTTGTTCCTCCTTTTTTATTCTCATTTTTAAATTCGTTTTACAAATTGATTTGTATCTATTTTAGGGGAAATCAAGGAGAAAATCAATCCCTTCATAATCAAACCCGGGAATAAAGCTTTCCCCTACAGTATCTCCCTCCTGAAAATACCCGTTTTCAATCCCCAGCTCCAAGGCGAAATCCAGCACACGCTCATACTCCCTTTTTGTGACCTTCCGGTTCAGCGGCGGAATTTCTTTCACCCGTTCCAGAGGGGTATACTGGTTCATCACGCTGACATAAATCTCCTCCGCGTAAGTCTCGTGAAGGTATTTCAAAACCGCCATGGAATCCTTCGTGTGCCCCGGCAAAAGCAGATGGCGCACGATTACGCCTCTTTTCATATAGCCCTCTTCATCAAACTTGCAGGGGCCGGCCATCCGTACCATCTCGGCAATGGCTGATTTCGCCACAGTCGGATAGTCCTTCGCTTTAGAATACTCTCTGCCCAGCCCGCTGTCCATATATTTGAAATCCGGCAGCCATACATCTACCACTTCCCCCAGAAGCCTTAGAGTCTCCACCCTCTCATAGCCGCTGGAATTATAAACTACCGGAATATACAGACCGTTCTCCTTTGCCTTTCTCAATGCAGAAATAACCTGAAGGGCAAAATGCCCCGCCGTCACCAGATTAATATTGGCCGCGCCCTTTCCCTGAAGCTCCAGAAAAATCTCACTCAGCCGTTCCTCTGTGATTTCTTTTCCCCGCAAGCCATCTGAAATCTCATAATTCTGACAGAAAACACACCGCAGCGTACACCCGGAAAAAAATACTGCACCTGATCCTTTTTTTCCTGAAATACAGGGCTCCTCCCACATATGAAGCGCTGCCCTTGCCCCGCGGATTCTTCCATCCATCCCACAGAAACCCTTTTCCCCGGCAAGACGGTTTACCCGGCACATTCTGGGGCATAGGGTACAATTTTCTAAATTCATGCTCTTGTTCTCCTGTATGGATTTACTATTCTCTTAATATATAACATCTTTCCAATACCTGAATCAGTTCTTCCTGCCTTTTCCCCGCTATCCCCAAACTCTTTATATCTGTTTTATCCCGTTTCATCTTCTCCAAAAATTGTTCCATATCCTTCTTAATTTCGCCCCGTATATCCATTCTGCGCTCTTCAGAAATCAATACAGCCATCCTAAACACATCATTCTTATGTTTCCTTATATTTTTACTGTCTACATGCTCACCGTTCTCTTTTCTCTCTTTAAGATCCAGCCATGCTTTTGCCTTAAATGGGATGATGTATTCTGTTTTAAGTACGGGAACTCCCTCTATTATCATTTTCCCCTGTTTAAGAAACTCATAATATGCTTCGTTTAAAAGTATCGCTGAAAGGCTGGATATCTCGTCTTCCATCGGAAGCGGAGTAAGCTGTGCTTCTGAATCAAGCGCCAGCGCATCCATTCTTCTTGAAAATAATTCAATCATGAAAGGATACTCTTTACTTTTTGGATGAGAAAATCTATAGAACTGTGGTTCTCCGGTACTTTTATTTTGGTGCTCATATTCAGCTTCTTTAATGTAATCCCATAGTCTTTTTACGAACTCCGCTGTCAAGGCTTCCACAAGAAGTACCATATCAATATCTTTTGTTGCACGAAAAGGCAGATTCTCTTCTGACATAATCAGGTCGCACGCTGTCCCACCTATAATTACATATTCGTTTTCATATCTTTTAAAATGCCTCCTGAAACTTTCAAATCCTGTTACCATCTATCTCCCTCCACAGTTTATTCAACATTTCCTCTACTGCCTCTTCTATTCTTTCATCCTTTTCCTCCAACAAGGATAATGCCAATGATATCGTGTCTACAGTACCATCTTTACCAAATAGTTGAGGTGAATATTTCCAAACTTCAATACCAATCTGCTTGTACGGATCCAACAATTCTTTTTGCAATTCTTTTAGATTACATTCCTTCTTATCAACTGCATAAACCAGTAAT
Source organism: Clostridiales bacterium (assembly GCA_018374355.1). GTDB lineage: Bacteria > Bacillota > Clostridia > Lachnospirales > Lachnospiraceae > Oliverpabstia. Next base: position 8,422 of record JAHAFI010000002.1, on the reverse strand, counting down.
GCCTCACTGTTCAACATCGTTTTATCTGCAAGCGCAGATGTTCCCGTAAGCGTCATTTGACCTGTCAGATTTTCTTTATTCAGAAATCCTTTCTTTACAATTGGCGAACTCAAAAAATCCTTTCCACGTTCATACATCTCCTTTTTAGAGATTCTGGAAAATAAGATTTTATTTACTCCTTCTTTTCTGATACAAATCAACCCGCTCTCTTCCAATTGTTTGGCTGCTCTTGTCATCGTCATTGCAGAATAGGGAAGTTGTCTCACAGCATCCGCCAAATACACTTCTCCCCTTTTCTGATACATGTACAACAAAAACAACACCTGTGCAGAAACCATGAATTTTTCTTTTGTTTTCCTCTCCGTATCTGCTTTTTCCTGCAAATATGCGGCCATAAATGGCAAATAAACTTGTTTTCCTTCCACAATAAATGGAATTTTATTTTCAATCATGCCCTTCCGCCTGAAAGCGCTCATGCTCTTCACCTGAAGAATCACCGGAATATTTTCCACCTGCCGGATTCGCATTATTTGTTTTTTCAAAGCCGGCAGCGTTGGAAGCTCATCTTTCGGATAAATCAGTAAGCACAGACAACCATCTATTTCCGCCTTCTCAAAATCATATCCGGCAGCTATATAAAACGGCAGCTTTTTCTTTTTATTCCATTGTGTATATTTCACATGCATTCCCAGAGTATCTGTTAAAATGTTCACATCCATTCCACCTTTTAACTTTTTTTATTTTATTTTAACTTTTAGTTTTATCATTGTCAATATTATAAGTTAAATACTCAACCCATGCATATTCCCCCAACCTCCACATAAAATATAAAGAAAACCGTAAAGGAGTGTGTGCGTATGAGTTCAAAAACCAAAATCGTCGTACTACATATGAAAGAAGTCATCTACACCGCAATCTTTCTCGCTCTGGCTGTTCTTATGATTGCTCTGCTGGTCATCATGTTCGGTCCGGGCAAGAGTAAGGAAACTGCCGCAGCATCAGCACAGCCTGCCGAGCCGGACCGGTATGTGGCCGGCGTCTACACTACTGCCATTGAACTCAATGACAACAGCTTCGATGTGCAGGTTACGGTAGACACCAATCATATCAATTCCATTGAGCTGGTCAATCTCAGTGAAACCACCACTGCCATGTACCCACTGATGGAGCCTTCGCTGGAAAGTCTGGCCACACAGATTTACGCCAACCAGTCCACGGAAAATATCACCTATGAGGATGATAATAAGTACACTTCCATGCTGCTTTTGGAAGCCATCAAATCCGCACTGGCAAAAGCGTCACCGGAACCTGCCTCTTAACAGGCAGAATCCGGTGACGCCATAAATCTGTGTCTCAGGGTAACTATTTCTGTATCTTTTTCATCGAATGATAACTCCGTATCCTTCTCCCAGTTTGCCGCCCTGCTGCAGATAGTCCGCAATGGCCTTCTGCAGTTTTGTACGGCGGGGCAGCTCTTCGGGAGCTTTCTCCCATTCATTTCCGAATACTCTCCACCCGTCCATAAATTTCTCGTTTTTTGAAGTCTCTAAAACGGTAAACCTCCGGGCGAAATCTTTCATATTTCCTTCCGGCAAAATCTTAACCAAATCCGGGTCAATCATCCATGAATGTACCACAAACACTACCGGACCTTCCGGAATCTGGTCTTTGTAGAATTCTGCTGCCCGGTCAAAGGCATCCTCCACCATCTCCGGCAGAAGCGGGCCGCTGGAAGGAATATGCATATTGATGACGGTGTCCCCCTTCCTCACAATTCTTCCTTTTTCCGTATATTCCTTTTTGTACGGATAAGCCTCCAACTCAAACTGAAGCCTTCCCAGTGCAAAACGGGAAATATTGAAAAAGCGGTCATACCACCATCCCACAAAAATTCCGTTTACTCCATAAATTTCCCTGCACTCCAAAAGCTTGCAGCGCATATCATCCAGCGTGTCATAGAAAATTTCCATGGAAAGCTGTTTTTCCTCATACCGTCCTTCAAGGATTTCCCAGCATCGCAGAAGCAGCAAAAGATCCAATGTATATTTGTGGATTCCCAGCTCCTCCTCCCAGTTTTCCGCCAGCTTCAGTTTCTCCCCCAGAGCATCGCCCATAGGAAGCTCTTCCATAATCTCTTTTGCCAGCCCCTCGATCCGTTCCCAGTGTCCGTTTTTCTTCAATACTTCTGTTTTTTCAGCCAAATCCTCCACCACATCTGCAGGAAAATTTGCCTTTTTCATCAGTTCTACCATCACCCAATACCTCTTCCATTATTTTTCTGCTTCCAGCTTCTCCACTTCATCCAGCCAGATTCTCGCACAGGCATCGCTTGGCATCCGCAGATCCCCTCTAGGCGATACGGATACGGAACCCACCTTCGGGCCATCCGGCAGACAGGAACGCTTGAACTGCTGCATAAAGAATCTTCTGTAGAAATTTTTCAGCCATTTCAAAATCACTTCATTTTCATAGACGCCCGCAAAGGTTTTCCGGGCAATCCGGTAAATCTTATCCGGTTCGTATCCCGTCCGGAGCATATAGTACAGGAAAAAGTCATGGAGCTCGTAAGGTCCTACCAGATCCTCCGTTTTCTGGGCAATCTCTCCGTCCTTTGGCGGAAGCAGCTCCGGGCTCACCGGAGTATCCAGCACATCTCGCAGAATATGCGCCAGCTTCTCATCCCCGCAGGTATCCGCATAATACTGTACCAGATGGCGCACCAGTGTTTTCGGAATGGAAGCATTTACCCCATACATGGACATATGATCGCCGTTGTAGGTGGCCCATCCCAGCGCCAGCTCCGACAGATCACCGGTTCCGATTACCATGCCCCCTGTCTGATTTGCAATATCCATGATTACCTGAGTTCTCTCTCTGGCCTGACTGTTTTCATAGGTTACATCATGCCGGTCCATCTCATGCCCGATATCCCGGAAATGAATCGTCACTGCTTCTTTGATATCCACTTCCCTGAGCGCTGCCCCCAGAATTTCTGTGAGTTCACAGGCATTTCTGTAGGTGCGGTCCGTCGTTCCGAAACAGGGCATGGTAACCGCCGTGATTTTTTTCCGCTCTATCCCCAGATAATCGAAGGCTCTTGCCGTCACCAGAAGGGCCAGCGTGGAGTCCAGTCCCCCTGAGATTCCCAGAACCGCGCTTTGGCAGCGGGTATGCTCCAGACGTTTTTTCAGTCCCATTGCCTGAATGTTCAAAATATCTTCACATCGTCTGTTCATCTCTGCCTGATCGGAAGGAACAAAAGGTTTCGCCGGAAATTCTCTGGTAAGCTTCGTCTCCTCTTCCCGGATTTCAAAAGGAATCACCTGATATCCCTCCCGTGCCGCAGCCGGATAGGTAGTCAGCCTTCTTCTTTCTGATACCAGATGGCGGATGTCGATATCTGCGTAAATCGTTTCATTTTTGAAAATCTTTGCTTCCGATACCACAAATCCGTTTTCCGCTATGATATTATGGCCTCCAAACACAAGGTCGGTGGTGGATTCCCCTTCTCCCGCTGTTGCATACAGGTAGGCACATAACAGGCGGGCAGACTGGCCTCTTACCAGATTTCTCCGGTAATCCCCTTTTCCCACAACCTCGTCCCCTGCGGACAAATTCACAATCACGTTTGCCCCGGCCATGGCATGGCTCACGCTGGGAGGGCAGGGAACCCACAGATCCTCACAGATTTCCGCTGCCACCTGCATCCCCGGCATCTGGGGACTGACAAATAGAAGTTTCGTTCCAAACAAAACCTCCTGTCCGTCCAGCTCCACAACAGAGGTTTTTCCGTCTGTGGCTGTAAACATCCGCGCTTCATAAAATTCCCCGTAATTGGGAAGGTTGGTCTTTGGAACCAGAGCAAGGATTTTTCCCCGGTTCAGCATCGCCGCCACATTGTACAGCTTTCCGTCTTTTTCAAATGGAAGCCCCACAACGATCAGCCCGTCTACCTCTTTCGTTTCCCGGGCAAGCCACAGAAGCCTCTCCTTTGCGCTGTCGATCAGCACATTTTGCAGAAACAGATCCTGACAGGTATAACCGGTGATGCAAAGCTCCGGAAATGCCATGATTTTCGCCCCTTCGGCTTCCATCTCTTTCACGATCCGAAGGATTTCTTCTGTATTGTGAATGCAGTCTGCTACCTGAATCTTAGGTGTTCCTGCTGCTGCCTTTATAAAACCATTTTTCATCCTTTTTCCTCTCTTTCCGTACTGCCCGTTATTCCTTTGTGCCGGGCCGCACCTGAACGGTTACGGTTCCTCTATATCACAGGCTTTTCTATTATCTCTGTGCAAGCTCCAGCAATTCTTTCAGTTCTTCTACAGAAAACGTATAATTGGTATTGCAGAAATGACAGTTCAGTTCGATTTCTTTTCCCTCATCAATCATGCTCTGTAATTCTTTCTTTCCTAAACTGATCAGCACTTTTCCTACCCGGACTTTATCGCAGTTGCAGTGGAATCCGGTCTCCACCTTATCCGTAAATTCCAGTCCCAGATTTCCCAGAAGCTTTTCCAAAAGCATCTCCGGGGTATAACCCTGATCCAGAAGATCCGTCACCGAAGTCACCTCTGCCAGATTTTTTTCCAGCTTCTGAATCATTTCTTCCTCTGCAAAAGGCATCAACTGAATAATAAATCCTCCTGCCTGACGGACGGTATTATTTTTTTCCATCAGTACCCCCAACCCTACAGCGGAAGGCACCTGCTCACTGCTGGCGAAATAATAGGTCAGATCGTCCCCGATTTCTCCCGTTTTCAGTTCTGTCTGTCCCACATAAGGCTCTTTCAGTCCCAGATCTTTGATCACGCTGAGAACCCCCAGATCCAGAGCAGCTCCCACATCCAGTTTTCCTTTGGCATTTGCCGGAAGAATTACATTAGGATTGTTCACATATCCTTTTACATTTCCATGGGAGTCCGCAGTCACGGTCAGACCGCCGATAGGACCGCTGCATTTGATCTGAAGGGTCAGTACGTCTTTCTCCCCCTTCATCATGATCCCCATCATAGCTCCTCCCGTAAGGAGACGTCCCAGCGCCGCTGTAGCTACCGGGCTTGTGTTGTGGGCTTTTCTGGCCATCTCTGCCATGTCTTTTGTTGTTGCTGCAAATGCGCGGATCTGATTGTCCGCTGCCGTTGCTCTTACGATATAATCACTCATCATTTATCCTCTTTTCCCTGATTCAATTCTTCCACAGCCATGGAAAATCCCTGCTGTGCGGCTTTTGCCATCCAATAATAAGCCTGTTCCAGATTTCTTTCCGTCCCGATTCCATACTGATACAGTATGGCCAGATTATACTGCCCCACGGGCACTCCCGCATTGGCCGCTTTCTCAAAGCATTCAAATGCCTTCTTTTCATTTTTTTCCACACAGACGCCTGACAGATAATAGCTCCCCATGGTGCACACTGCGCGGTAATCGTCCTGCTTTGCGGCTTTGGCATACCAAGAAACTGCCTTTGACAAATCCTTTGCCGCACCTAAGCCTTCTTCATAGCAGCGTCCCACCTGATACCGGGCGTTTGCATTTCCCTGATCAGCGGACTTTTTCAGCCATGAAAGAGCCGTCTTATAATTCTGTTCCACACCTCTTCCCTGAGCATACATCAGTCCCAGATGAAGCTGTGCATCCCCATGGCCCTGTTTTGCGGCCTTTTCATACCACTGGGCAGCCGCAGGCAGACTCACCTGAGTCTGAATCCCGTTTTCATAATAAAATCCAATGGCATACTGAACATTTTTCCCGCCGTTTTCTTCCATCAGCAGCAATTCTTCCAGCGTCCATTCCACAGGTTTCTGTTCCATCTATTTTTCCAGTCCTTCCTTCTGACATTCTCTGGCGATCAGATACACCCTCTCACTCTCCGGCCCCGGCGTATTCCGGGTAAACGCATCATAGACCGCAATAAATTCCAGCCCGGCTTCTTTCAAAAGCTCGATTACCCGGCAAACCTCATAGGCTTTCTGATAATGAAATTCCTCGTATCTGCGGTAGAGTTCGTCTTCCTCCTGTAAAAAAAGCGTCAGCGCATATTCATTGATCCGGGTCTCCTCATCAAAATAATTCTCCCAGATAAAGCTTCCTTCCTCCCGGTTCTCCGCTATGGTGGTATCCCCGATCAGTGTCTCATATTTGTAAGGAGTATTCATATCGAAGATGAAAATCCCGCCCGGGTCCAGATAATTATTTACCAGCCGGAATACCTCCAAAAGTTCCTCTTCCTCCAATATATAATTCATGGAATCACAGACGCTGACCACGGCCCGGACTGTTCCGTACAGTTCAAATTCACGCATATCCTGCAAAAGGTACAGGATATCCTGACCGGAATCCACCTTTTTTTCCATGGCGATCTCAAGCATCTCTTCGGAATTGTCCACACCGATCATATCATAGCCTTTTTCCGCCAAAAGCTCAGTCATGCTTCCGGTGCCGCAGCCCAGTTCCAGAACCAGACCGTCTTCCACCTCATATTCTTTCAAAAGCCCGGTTAAATATTCACACCAGACCGGATAATCAATATTGTCCATGAAAAGATCATAGACCCGGGCAAAGCTTTTATAGGATTCTTCCATGTTCTTTTCCCTTTCTTTTTCTCTGTTTTCTCCTGTTTTTTAATTCTTCCTAATACTATCACGAAAAAGATTTGCTTGCAAGCACACGAAATGATTGCCGGCCTTTCCTGTTCACTCCGTTCACAGCAACACGCTTCGTGATGCACACAAAATGATTGCCGGCCTTTCCTCACTCCGTCCGTCTTAACATTTCGTTGACATGTAAAATATATTCCCGTAAAATAGAAATACCCGTAAATATACAAAGAAAGGATTTCTACAAATGACTGAAAACAAACAGGCAGAAAATAAAATGGGAGTTCTGCCCATACCAAAACTTTTATTTCAAATGTCGCTTCCCATGATGCTGTCCATGCTTGTACAGGCCCTGTACAACATCGTTGACAGTATTTTTGTGGCACAGATCAATGAGAATGCGCTGACTGCCGTATCTCTGGCTTTCCCCATTCAAAACCTGATGATTGCCATTGCAGTGGGAACCGGCGTGGGTGTCAATGCCCTTCTCTCCCGAAGTCTGGGTAAAAAAGATTTTCATGCTGTAGATGAATCTGCCAAAAACGGAATCTTCCTGTCACTGGTCAGCGCTGTTTTCTTCGCTCTGGTGGGATTTGCGGTTACCAAACCGTTTCTGACTTTCCAGACCTCAGATCCCCAGATTTTGGAATACGGCACACAGTATATTTCCATCATCTGTCTCTTCTGCGGATCTCTGTTCCTGCAGATCATGCTGGAGCGTCTTTTGATGTCCACAGGACTTACCGTGTACACCATGCTTTCGCAGGGACTGGGAGCAATCGTCAACATCATTCTTGACCCGATTCTGATCTTCGGGCTTTTGGGAATGCCGAAAATGGGCGTGGCAGGCGCCGCTCTCGCTACAGTTCTGGGACAGTTTTTCGGAATGGTCAGCGGACTGTATTTTAATCTCCGCTTTAACAAGGAAATTCATATCAACATGAGAAAGTTCCGCCCCAACAAACAGATCATCCGCACCATTTACTCCGTAGGCCTTCCCTCCATCGTGATGCAGGCCATCGGTTCCGTGATGACCTTCGGTATGAACAAGATCCTGATTCAGTTTACTTCCACTGCAACGGCAGTCTTCGGTGTTTACTTCAAGCTGAACAGCTTTGTTTTCATGCCGGTGTTCGGGCTGAACAACGGTATGGTTCCTATCGTTGCCTACAACTACGGAGCATGGGATAAACGCCGGGTAACACGCACCATCCGTCTGAGTATTTTTTCCGCTGTGACCATTATGCTTGTGGGAACCGCCGCCTTTTTGCTCTTCCCGGCAAACCTTTTGCAAATGTTTAATGCTTCCCCGGATATGCTGTCCATCGGAATACCTGCTCTCCGGATTATTGCCCTCGGCTTTGTCTTTGCCGGTTTTTCCATCGTAGTGGGTTCCGTTTTTCAGGCTCTGGGAAATGGGATTTACAGCCTGATCATTTCCATCGCCCGGCAGCTTGTAGTGATTCTTCCGGCTGCGGCCCTTTTGGCTTCTGTCGGTGGACTGCATATGGTCTGGTGGGCATTCCCCATTTCAGAAATCGTCTCACTGGCTATGAGCGTATGGTTCTACCGCAGAATCTACCGGGATAAAATTGCCCCTCTTGGATAATCATTTTTATCCGCAGGTTCAGAAAGCCCCGGCAGTCCGCCGGGCACACATTCAAAAAGGTTCGGAGTCATCGACTTGACTCCGAACCTTTTTTATACCATTACGTAAAACTTTTGTAACTATTCAGGACCCTGTCCTTCATAGTCACAAATGCATGCACACACACTGCATTTCATGCAGTGCGGCGCTCGTATGTCTCGGGATTGCCTTGCAT